>JANWIJ010000118.1 GCA_025449935.1 Chitinophagaceae bacterium | reverse complement strand
TCCTGCTTGTGTTGCTGTCTTTTCCTGGGATTCAGACGCTGACAGCGCAAAGCCCCAGCGAAAAATTCAAGAAGAATTATTTACAAAGCGAGTATGTTTCCACAACAGAAGAAAGGGAAAAATTTTTAAAAAATGACTTTTCAAAACTATGGACCACCACAGAGCATGACCAGGTATTTGGATTTATCGGCACCAATTACCAGCGCTTCTATATTAAATTCCTGACGGTTACAAAAGACCCGAAGAACCCGGATACTTACCTGGTGACGGGCAAAGACAAGGTGAAAACAAATGTCTGCGATTTTACGGGTACGATAAAAATTTTGAATATCCGGAAAAGTTCTGAATTTGAAGGCATCGTGGATGACACTATGAAAAATTACTGCATGATGGTCGCCTATTCGTTGAAGGAAAACCCTGCTCAAAAGTTTGTCGGTGCTTTCGAAGGTATCGCACAATGTAATTTCTACCTCGATCAAAAAAATAAGATTCGTTATTACGGGGCATATAACCCGGAAGAATTCAGCAATAATGGTTTTGTAGGGACCTGGAAAAGTTATGATGGTAAGTATAACAAACCCTGCAACTGGGGGGATTGCCGCATACCCTTTAGCGGGGACCTGGATAATGGCGCTGCTTATTTTCACCCGGATGAACAGTACATAAATAACGGGTGGCAGAATTATGTAGCCAGTCTGGAGTACAATACTCCTAACTCAAGAAAAGCCCTGCAAATAGAAAAAATGGCGTGGTGGAAGTAATATAATGCAACCTCTCTTGCGCGGTTTCCGGAGTTTTACCAGCAACCAAACTAAGGTAGTCCCGGTGTTCTTATAAGTCCATCTTATGGCCGTAAACTCTCAAAAACCACTTGTCATTAGCCAAACAGCATCCTGGTGGGTAGTGCCAAAAGCCCGTAGTCCACAGCTCACAGCTCGCCGCTTTCCCTTACCTTTGCGGCTCTTGAAAAACGGGGAAAACGTACATGAAGAACATCCGGAATTTTTGCATTATCGCACATATTGACCATGGCAAATCCACCCTGGCTGATCGCCTTTTACAGTCGACCGGCACCGTCAGCGACCGCGACATGATGGACCAGGTGCTGGATGATATGGACCTGGAAAGGGAGAAGGGAATCACTATTAAAAGCCATGCCATCCAGATTAATTACAAACACACAGACGGACAGGAGTATATCCTGAACCTGATCGATACGCCCGGTCATGTGGACTTCAGTTATGAAGTGAGCAGAGCGTTGGCCGCCTGCGAAGGCTGCCTGTTGTTAGTTGACGCAACACAGGGTATCCAGGCTCAGACTATCAGCAACTTATACCTGGCAATTGATAATGATCTTGAGATCATCCCGATTATCAATAAAATTGACATGGATGGGGCGATGATCGAAGAAGTGGAAGACCAGATCATCGAATTGATCGGGTGTAAAAAGGAAGAAATACTTCATGCCAGTGGCCGTACAGGTGTGGGCGTGGAAGCGATCCTGAATGCGATTGTAAACAGGATACCTGCACCAACCGGTAAACCCGACGCACCCCTGCAGGCATTGATATTTGACAGTATGTTCAATTCATTCCGTGGCATCATCGTTTATTTCCGGGTGCGGAACGGGTCAATCAAAAAGGGAGACAAGGTAAAATTCGTTTCCACCGACCAGGAATATGATGCCGACGAAGTAGGCATTCTGAAACTTAAGATGGCGGAGAAAAAGGAAGTGCTTTGTGGCGACGTGGGTTACCTGATCACCGGTATTAAAAACGCGAAGGAAGTAAAAGTAGGTGATACGATCACCCTGGCAGCTAATCCCACGCAGGAGATCATCAAGGGTTTCCAGGAAGTAAAGCCCATGGTGTTTGCGGGTATCTTCCCCGTAAATACAGATGATTTTGAAGAGTTGCGGGATTGCATGGACAAACTGCAGCTGAATGATGCCTCTCTCACCTATGAATTAGAAACTTCACAGGCACTTGGTTTTGGTTTTCGTTGCGGTTTTCTTGGTTTGCTGCACATGGAGATCATACAGGAACGGCTCGAAAGAGAATTCAACCAGACCGTCATCACTACGGTTCCCAACGTTAGTTTTATTGCCTATACGACGAAAGGAGAGAAGGTGATCGTTAATAATCCAACCGAGTTCCCGGACCCGGTAAAGACGGATCATATTGATGAGCCGTTTATTAAAGCACAGATCATCACCAAGCCTGAATATATCGGAAATATCATGACGCTTTGTTTGGGGAAGCGGGGCATCTTAATGAACCAGAGTTACCTGACCACAACCCGGGTAGAGTTGTTGTTTGAGATGCCGTTGACTGAGATCGTATTTGATTTTTATGATAAGCTAAAGTCCCAGACCAGGGGATATGCTTCTTTCGACTATCACCCGATTGGTTACCGCGAAGCAGATATTGTAAAGATGGATATCCTCCTGAACAATGATAAGGTAGACGCGCTGAGTGCCTTGATACACCGTAGCCGTTCACAGGAGTTTGGCAGAAAACTTTGTGAGAAGCTGAAAGAACTGGTTCCCCGTCAGCAATTCCAGATCGCGATACAGGCGGCAGTCGGCGCCAAGGTAATTGCCCGGGAAAATATTTCAGCCATGCGGAAGGATGTAACAGCCAAATGTTATGGCGGTGATATCAGCCGGAAACGCAAACTCCTGGAAAAACAAAAAGAAGGAAAGAAGCGGATGAGGCAGATCGGGAACGTGGAAGTTCCCCAGGAAGCATTCCTGGCGGTATTGAAATTAGATGATTGAGTAAGCCCGGGGGTTTTGCAAATCGCAACTTTGCGTTCAGAGGTGGCGGCAGGTGCTTTTTTTGATTAAAAGACCTGTTTCCACAATGCATATATATTCTCCGGGGAAAAACGACTGATGTTTTCCCATGCTTTTTCACCCATTTTTCTTCTTTTTTCTTCATCCTTTATTAAGGAGGAGATCGCGTCGGCCATTCTCAAGGTATTTTCTTTTTCCACAAGCAGCCCGTTTTCATCATGACGGATTATATGCCGCGGGCCGGTCTCACAATCGAATGCAATACAGGGAAGGCCGGCGGATTGTGCTTCCAGTAAAGTCATAGGAAAACATTCATGGCGGGAGGTCATTACATACATGCAGGCATTTTGATATTCAGGCATGATGTTGTGATCAACCGGTGCCTGGATAATAAGATGATTTGATAAGCCTTCCTGCCGGATGACATCGGCTACAATATTATCCTTCCCGTTGCTTCCGATCACTTTCCATTTCCAGTCCGGGTGTTTCGCGAAAAGGATCTTGGCAGTGCTGATGAGCAGGTCAATACCTTTTACATGTGCCAGTCTCGCAACAGTCAGGATCATTTTGCTGCTAAGTGGTGAGCGGCTGAGTGCCGGGCTGATAAAGTTGGGAATGACAACCGGGTTGTGGTTGACAGGTTCAAAAAGTTTTTTCTCATCTTCATTCAGGCATACAATAGTATCCAGCCTCGGGTAAGTGAATTTAAATATTTTATGCCAGAAAATATTACGCTTTAATTCGTATAAATGATGATGCTCCCAGGATGCAATATTTGATCGTTTGCCGGCCCCCGCTAAAATTGCAGCAGCGGCAAAAGGATATTCCGTGGCAATAAGAAAATCGGGCAGTGTTTCTTTCAGCAGTTTACGAAGTTTCAAAACATCGCTCAGCATTCTTATTTTCCGCGTAATGAGATTGCCTTCTTTGGTGATACCAAATGAAAGGGGTTGTTGCACGATCCAGATGGCGGGGTGAACAGGGTAAAAGGAATCGGCGGTTTCATCCAGGATGACCAATGTTACCCGGTGTCCTTTCTCCGCAAAAAGCCCGGCCGTATTAACAATAGCCCGTTCGATACCCCCCGGCAGATCCAGGCGGGAACAGAGAAGGGCAATATGTTTTTTCCCGGCGATCATTTAGCAATGGTGGTGGTTTCTTTCCTGGCTCACAAAAGACCCAAAGTAAAGTTTTCAGGTCAGATTATGCCGGTTTATTTACGCCGAGGATTTTTTTTCCAAGTGCTCTTAACCCGTAATATAGTTTTCTGGTGGGGGTAGTATACTTACTCAAAAAAGCAGTTTGCTCCGCGAAGTTAATTGTCCGGGTCTTCCTCTTGCGGATTACTTCCCCGAAAAGTTTTATTCTGTCTGTAACAATTGCTTTCTCATTAAATCTATTCTCCAGCATCTTTTTTGCGTTGGAGCCGAGGTATTTGCAAAGTTCCGGGTCCTTATGCAAAACTTCTATCGCTTCTGCCAGTTTTGTGGAATTATTGGCCGGGATAATCCAGGCATCAATACCATGTGTAAATAAATATACGGCCCCGGTCTTATCAGTAATGATCATTGCCTTGCCTGCCGCCGCTGCTTCAAGTACTGTCCAGCCAAATGTTTCCCAGAGCGAGGGTATCACTACAAACGACGAAGCCGCTATTTCTTTCCTGGTTTCCTCTCTTGATTTTTCTTTCCGCCACACAAAATTTTTATTCCAGATGCCCGGGAAATTTTTTCCCAGGTATCCCGCCATGGATCGGTTCCCGGGGGCGGAATAAGTGTCTCCTCCAAACCAATTCACGCGGAGCGAAGGATTTTTTATTGCACAGCTCTGCATGGCTTGCGCCATAACAACAGCTCCTTTTACTGCCTGTAATCCGCCTGCTACTGCTATGGAATCATTACCGGGTAAAGATGGAACCAGGCCAGCATCATTTTTCCATGGCGCAATCGTCATCTCAACATTTTGACCGCACAGTTTAGCTAGATCAAGCTGGTTTAACGGGCTATGGGTCATTATGGCATCAGCCTGTTCAAAAGAAAGCTTTTCCAGCTTTTTCAGGATGCTGGCATGGCTGTCATTCTTTACATAATTGTACCTGCTAAGTTGTGTCAGGCAGCCGTGACCAAAGACGACTACCGGGGGGAGGTCATTGCCGGAAAGAAAAATACCCAACCCTCCATAATCAGGGGTTTGAACAATATCTATTTTATGGGCGACATGATTATTTTGTAACCAGGCCCGGGCTGCCAAACCATTGGCGATCCAGCTGTGTGCTTCAAAACCGCCGGGCCGGAAATAGCGCTTATAATAATTCCTGGCTTCATGGAAGCTTTTTTTCAGTAAAACCCTGGTGATTTTTTTTTCTTCTGTCACCCGGTCATCATCATTTGCAGTTGAGTTGGGTTCGGCCATTAGAATATAAACTTTGTGATCCTGTTCCGACAGTAACCGGGCCAGGTTACTGTAATAAGTGGAAAGACCACCTGCCTGTGGCGGATAATTCATTATGGCAAGACAGATATTCATGATTAGTATTCAGCCAGCAGGAAAACCAGGATTATTTGCAGGTTGCTTTGTAAAAATAAGGAGCCTTGATGAGAAGCCACTCGGGGAAAGTCATTTCTGGCTTAAGCGGAATAGCCAGTTTTTTATCCGGGTCCTGATCCGCAATTTTCTTTTAAGCGACAATAAGGGCCCCGGTTTTTTATATTCCGGTAATTGGCTGATAAAACCGGACAACTGGTAGCCTGTTTCATTAAAGCATTTCTCATATTCCCTGAAGTAAGGCAGGATCAGTGAATCATGGCCTTCCAGCAATTCGGGAATGTATTTCCGGGTAAAGTGGATGAATACAACCGGGTATTTTTTGTTGATCAGCAGTTGGCCATTGACAAGGGTTCGTTCACATTCCTGCTGGTTCCAGAACGCAATATTGCATCCGCGGTGTTCGATAACCTTTACATCATCAAATAAGACCGGTAGTGCGTCGAGGTATTTCTGATCCTTATAAATGCCGGAAGGGAAGTTGATTTCATTTTTAAACAAACAGGCTTTGGCCCACCATTGCAGCGCTGGAATTCCTTTCCGGGAAGCTCCTGCAAATCCTGCATTGAACATCCCAAACATAAAAAAAGAAACAAAGCCTTCCTCGTTTACATTGGGGTCAATATTGGTGCGGTGAAGCGTTAATAATATTGCAGAATGACCAAGGTCGTTAAATAGAAATCCACAATCAGCAAAGAAAAAAATATCACAATCAGCGAAGATCACTTTTTCAAAACCCCGCTCCAGTAAATAGCTCATAAAAACCGGCTTCATGGACCAGCGCAGGGCATCAGGATTGGCAGCGTATTTATTAAAGATGGAGTCTGTTATACCATAATCATACAGGACATTAAGCCGGGTAATTGTTATGCCCGGGTATTTAACCGGGTCAGGGTTAAGAGAGCCGTCATCACAAACAAGTACCTGCAAAGTTTCGTTGGGGTAAAACTTTATCAATGACTGGTAAAGCGTAGCCGCGTAGGGGAAATAATTACTGGTGATTATGGTACAAAATGTCCTCATGGTAGAGCTGGATCAGGTAACTGGCAAAATCATTTACTTATAGCGACCTAAGGCCTGAATTTTTTAAAAAATGAACGGTTAACTTTCTCCAGGTTTTCTGTTTTGCCGGTACGGCTAATATAGTTGTTATATAATTTTCTTATCCTGTACCTGGTTTTTTCACTCAACAATTTCCTGTACAATGATTTTAGTTTGCCGGGGCCGGGGGCAATGGCCACTTTCATTTCCGGGTCACTATTTTTCCAGGCGGCAACATAATCGCTTTGCGCAGGAAAACCCGCAAAAAGCGGAACTTCTTTTATTTTCTGTGCCAGTAGCAGTATATAGGCAGGTTCAGTATTGGATAACGTAACCCGTTCATGGATATCCTGCGGATCTGTTACCGCATACCATTCCGGGGTATCAACATAGAAATTAGCCGCGACTACAAACATTTTTATTACGCTGAACCCATTTGCCGGCGAAAAAACCCTGTAAAAGAGTTCCGGGCTGAACTGATAAAATCCATGCCCCATCAGGTTATTCAGTGGGGCGAAACTGATAAAATGCCCGCCTTCCTGTATCATCGTCATACAATTTTGAATGGCCACCGGGAAATTAAAAATATGTTCCAGTGACCCCCCATCTATGATCACTGAATACTTGTTTTTATGAACGGCCGGTACAGGATAATTCATATCATGTATGATAGTTGCTCCTTCGTAACCTGAATAATCCAGGCTATCGGTAAGAGCGGCACCGAGCATCGTAAGAAGCGGCTCAGCGTAAGCAACGCCGTTGGAAGCAGTCAGATTTCCCGCTGCGGGAAAATGATATTTACGCACCATTTCATCAACAAGCAGCGGATTGATTTTTAGAGCCAGCCGGCCAATTGTAAGCGTTTCAGAGAAAGATACCCCAAGACTTTTTGAGTAAAAC
>JANWIJ010000117.1 GCA_025449935.1 Chitinophagaceae bacterium | reverse complement strand
GTAGGAGATTTTGCCTGGTTCGTCTGTTACTTTCAGCCGGTAAAAATTCTTCCCGGTTAAGGGACTGTTATCGGTGTAGGCAAAAGGCTGGAGGCAACGGTTATAGTCAGCATGTATGGTCGTGAGTACCGTGAAATCCTGGTTATTATGGCTACGCTGTAACTCAAAAGTTGCATTCGCGCCACTGCAGGTTGCTTTCCAGTCAAGTTTGTGCACATCGTTTGCCAGTTTGGTGCCCGTGAAATATTCCATTAAAACAGGTAATGTTGCAGTACCCGCAACAATCCATGGCGAGAAAGTAGTCATGGGTGTCACCGTACTGGAAGTATAAATGCCCGTTGCCAAAACAGGAAGGGTCATATTCCCCGCGAGCACATAGGTAGAACCATTGTGCCGGTAAGCATACGGTGGCGAAGCTGGATTGAATGATCCGCCCATTTCACCGGCAGCTGCCCATTTAAATGTAAGGGTAGCATTATTACCACCAGTAGTCATTTCATTTATGTTCCAGGTTCTTTGTACGCAAAGCGCATTGTTTGGAGAAGTGGGAGTGACGCCGGCAGCTACACGTACGCTAAAAACCTCTGCCGGATTACCACCTGAGGTGGCAATGGTCAATGCATTATATGAACTTGTATTGGGGGAAACAGGAAATTCAAAAGAACCACCCCCTGCAATTATCTTTGAAACCGTTCCGGTACCGTTGGTTACAAAATAAGAAGTAGCAGATGCGCCGGTTAAAGTGGCTCCCTCTGCCAGGAAAACATTATTGGATCCGAGATTGAGTTTGCCACCGGTAATATTGAGTGTACCGTATACAATTAATTTGCAAGAAAGAGTCCGGGTGGCATTGACGGTTAATGTTCCGCCTGCGTTAACGGTAATGGTTGCAGCCAATGGATCAATATCAAGCGTCACATTTTGCCCGCTCATGATCGATACATGTTTGGTCGCATCCGGAACAGCGGCGCATCCCCAGGTGCCGGCATTATTCCAGTTTCCGCTGGCAACATTTGAAAGACAGGGTTGCGGTGCTACTTTGGCCCACCAGGTTCCCCATTTTGAAAAACCGTCTACATCAGGGTTGGCCCGTAACCTTGCATATTCCTGGATGGTCCAGAACGAAGCATCGTCGAGCGGATCAACCATAGTATGGCTGTAATCTCCCCAGCGGTTGCGGCCACTTGAAAAGTCTTTTTCATAATAATCTAATCCCGGTTTATATATTACCGGGTCCTGCATCGTACCGGCGGCATCTGTTCCATAACGGAATGTGTATCCCGCACCGGCATAGCTGGTTCCATCCAGTTTTGAAAATCCAACCACCACATCGTTGTTACTGTTTACTGAAATAGAAGAATAAGTATACCAGCTGCCGCTGGCCGAGGTGGCGGCAGGGTCTTCTATACGGCCACCATCAACAAAAGCCCCGGCGGTACTTATTTTCGTCCACTGTGCTGCAGTATGTGTAATCGGTCCTCCAGCCGGCAAACCAACCGTTTGCGCATACCAGATGGCACTGTTTCTAAATACCACATTGCTCCGGAGAAAAGCATCGCCAACATCAATACCCACCAAAGTCCCCGGACACATAAAGGTCCCGCTGACACAAGTTTGGGGTCCCAGGTTTCCGCTGGGTTGGACCCAACCGCCACCGGG
The DNA here is from genome assembly GCA_025449935.1 of Chitinophagaceae bacterium. Lineage (GTDB taxonomy): Bacteria > Bacteroidota > Bacteroidia > Chitinophagales > Chitinophagaceae > JJ008. The sequence continues at coordinate 7,048 of JANWIJ010000117.1, read as the reverse complement.
TCGGACTAGTGGTCCGCCCACTGTAAAAACGGGTGCAGCGGGTGTTCCGGTAATAGTGTTCAGGCGATAACTGGCCCCTGCACTGCTGAGATGATTAGGAGCATAGAGAATTTCTTCGGTTGCAGAATAGGTTTCAGCAGGATGAGTGCAAAACCCCGTACCGCTAAAGACCGTGGCAGTAACTGTCCCGTTTCTCAGGGCAGGGTAATCAATTAAATAAAATTGATTTGGCGGGGTGCCAGCGGCAATCGCAAACATATTAACCCCGATGGCCACCCAATTTTTATTAAAACCCAGCATCGGGTAATCCGCCCAGTTGATCGCTCCCGGATCCGGGTCAAAGGAATAAAGGTCGTAATTACCGGAGGGGTCATGCGTTTGCGAAATGCCCAGCAGGATCCTGGAGGCTGCGTCGTCTCCATTAGAAACCGCGGCAACCAGCCAGCGGTTGTTGTAGGGATCATAGACAACCCGTGGATCAAACACATTATCCCCGTCGGCGCCCAGTGCGTTCCAGAAAGTTTCAATGGATACCTTGCTGATCTCTGCCCCGGTGGTCTTATTTAAAACCCGGTAATTATTATTTAGCTGGGTAAATACCTTATCAAGCCCCATGGCGCCATAGGTATCAGGTGGGATACTAAAAAAACCGCTTCCTACCTGTGCCTCGTCGGTGGCCCCTTCATAATTCAGCACCGGCGATGGCGAAGGAACATTTATCCGGTTGCTGATATCAGCGGGTGGCCTGGTATCGGGGGCAAGTGCCGAATAGGGCTCTTTATAGGGAACTTTAATTCTGTTTGGAATAAAATTCATCCTTGCGCTGGTCGCCGGGGGGAGGAGCCTTTCCAGTTCCGACAGGTACTGCATGTTCACTACGGCTTTGCGAACAGGTTTTACAGTCTCCTTTGAAACGAGTAACTGCGCGGACAGGTTTATCCAAACACCTGAAGCGAGGAGTAATAAAGTGAGTAAAGCTGCTGCTTTATTTATTTTCCGCCTGGTGGGGGTGATCTGATTTCTTCTTCCCGGAAGGAAGTGACTGACTGGATTCATATACAGCGGATTTTTTGGTTGATGTTGTAATTGATACTACTGCCTAAATATACAAACAGGCTTTCGTATAATAACGGCTTTGACCGCAAAGCTTTCCACTTTTCGTGGATAACTTAACGGGTAGCTGAATGAAAACTGGCAGGTGCATAAATACGCAAAAGATCACCGTGCATGGTCCGGGTAAATTTCCTGTATCTTTAAATACACCAGCTTTTTATTTTCCCTGTATGATTAGTATAAAATATTTATTCGTTTCTCTTTTGATCACCGGCAGCCTTTTATCCTGTGCACAGGGGAAATATGGCATTAAGAAGATTCGTGCTTTCAGCGCGGAACAAATACCGGGCAATATTCCGGTGGATGAAAAAGGGCAATCTATGTACAAAGGCCCGGATACCTTATACACTATATATATTGAAAGCACCGGGAAAAAAATTGACTGGGATTCTGCCTGGAAAAATGACAGGACATACACTGTGGTAACCACGCTGGTGGCCGAAAAGTCATTAGAGGCAGGAACTGAAAAAAATACCGGCAAGAAAATCGTGCTTACCCCCCGCAACGGAAACCAGTTGTGGATGCTCCAGCTCGTTCCGGCTGAAAACAAAACCCGGGCACCCGGATCTTTAAAACCGGGCGAGATCATACTGAGAGGCAGATTTGACAACAAAACAATCTTCCAGGCTGTCAAAGGACTCACTGAATTGAATGTTTTCCCGTCAGTTTAGCCGCAGCCAAACCGGTTGGCTGGTGAAAATCTGGCAGGCCGGCTGAAATTTATTCCCATTTCCAGGGGTTAAACCATGTTCATTCTCTTATAACCTGAAAATAAGTCCGCTTATTTCCTGCTGGCACAGTATTTCCTGTACCTTTGCCGTCCCAAATTCTCAGGGCGATCATTTCAAAAAACAAAAAAATCAATACAACTATGGCTAAAAAAGTCAATGTTACCCCGCTTCACGACAGGGTAATTGTAAAAGCAGCTGCAGCAGAAGAAAAAACTGCCGGAGGCATCATTATTCCCGATACGGCAAAGGAAAAGCCGCAGCGGGGGATTGTCATTGCGGCCGGTCCGGGTAAAAAAGATGAACCTGTTACAGTAAAAAAGGGAGACACGGTGTTATATGGTAAGTATGCCGGTACCGAGATCCAGATAGAAGGGGAAGATTTCCTGATCATGCGGGAGTCAGACATCCTCGCAATCGTATAAAAGTTTCGGGCAAGCGGCGGTCGCCGAATAGCCGGTAGGCCAGGGCTAAAAACTTATAGCTAACTAAAAATTTAAAACAATTTCAAATAATAAATTATGGCAAAGCAACTCTTCTTCGACATTGAAGCAAGAAATAGAATGAAAAAAGGCGTGGATGTACTCGCCAACGCTGTGAAAGTGACACTTGGTCCTAAAGGACGCAACGTAGTCCTTGAAAAAAAATTCGGAGCTCCTTCCGTCACTAAAGATGGTGTGACCGTAGCAAAAGAAATTGAACTGGAAGATGCTATTGAGAACATGGGAGCGCAGATGGTAAAAGAAGTAGCATCTAAAACAGCAGATATTGCTGGTGATGGTACTACCACAGCTACCGTACTGGCACAGTCAATCATCAGCGAAGGATTGAAAATGGTTGCGGCCGGTGCAAACCCGATGGACCTGAAACGTGGTATTGATAAAGCAGTTGCCAAAGTGGTTGAACACCTGAAAGGCCAATCGCAGGCTGTAGGAAATGACAGCAGCAAAATTCAGCAGGTAGCCGCTATCTCTGCCAACAATGATGCAGAGATCGGGAAACTGATCGCTGAAGCGATGAAAAAAGTAGGCAAAGAAGGCGTGATCACAGTAGAAGAAGCAAGAGGAACTGAAACAGGTATTGAAGTGGTAGAGGGTATGCAGTTCGACCGCGGTTATATCTCTCCTTACTTTGTGACCAACAGCGAGAAAATGGAAGCAGAACTGGAGAATCCTTATATCCTGATCTATGACAAGAAGATCAGCAACATGAAAGATATTCTTCACATACTTGAAAAAGTAGCACAGGGTGGCCGTCCCTTACTGATTATTGCCGAAGACCTGGAAGGAGAAGCACTGGCAACACTGGTAGTGAACAAACTGCGGGGTACCCTGAAAGTGGCCGCTGTAAAAGCTCCGGGATTTGGTGACCGCAGGAAAGAGATGCTGGAAGATATTGCTAAACTCACGGATGGTACCGTGATCAGCGAAGAGCAGGGTTATAAACTGGAAGGCGCCACGCTTGAATCATTAGGCAGGGCTACTACGGTGACGATCGATAAAGACAATACAACTATAGTTGGCGGCAAAGGCAAAAAAGACCAGATCACAGCCCGTATCAACCAGATCAAAGCGCAGATCGAAACAACTACTTCTGATTATGACAAGGAAAAACTACAGGAGCGCCTGGCTAAATTAAGCGGTGGTGTTGCTGTTTTGAATATCGGTGCTGCTACAGAAATGGAGATGAAAGAAAAGAAGGATCGTGTTGACGATGCATTACATGCAACAAGGGCTGCCGTTGAGGAAGGTATTGTTCCCGGTGGCGGTGTGGCTTTTATCCGTTCAGTAGATTCATTGGATAAGTTCAAAGGAAGTAACGAAGACGAAACAACCGGTGCTGCTATCGTCAGAAGAGCACTGGAAGAGCCGCTTCGCCAGATTGTAGCCAATGCAGGTATTGAAGGTTCTATCGTGGTACAAAAAGTGAAAGAAGGCAAAGGAGATTATGGTTTTAATGCCCGGACAGAAATCTATGAGAACCTTTTCAAGGCCGGTGTAATTGACCCCACAAAAGTTACCCGTATTGCCCTGGAAAATGCCGCTTCTATTGCCGGTATGCTGCTGACCACGGAATGCGTGGTGGCTGACAAACCGAAGAAAGAGGAAGCTCCGCATTCTCATGGCGCACCTGATATGGGTGGTATGGGTTATTAATTTAATGGATTAAAGTCAGTCCTTCAGGGACCAGGACTTAAATAAATCCCGCCGGTACAACACGGTGGGATTTTTATGCGATATACCCCAAGGGTTGGAAGGATCAGGAAAAATCATTATTTTAGTTGGTTTTTTAAGGAACCATCATTCACATTCACCAGGGAAATATTTTAAACTAAAAACAGCGTATGAGAAAATTTACACTCCTCTTATTTACGGGTTTATTGTGTTCGGCCGCCTTCGGCCAGCAACGTAATTTCTGGTCACCGGCAGATATTGCCGGAATCGCAACCACTGACAAGGCCGTCGCAAGACAATCCTTTCCTAAAGTGTTCAAATTATTTAGTCTGAATATTGAACCTTTAAGACAAGATTTATTTTCTGTCGTCGACAACCGCACCAGTCACTCAACGATTATTTCGTTACCCAACGCGGAAGGTCAGTTTGAACAGTTCGAAGTAGTTGAAGCTTCCAACTTTGATCCGGCCTTACAGGCCAGGTTCCCGCAGATCAGGGCTTTTTCCGGTAAGGGTATTACTGATAAAGCGGCCACATTGAAATTGAGTATCTCCCCGCAGGGAATTCAAACAATGGTATTCAGGACCGAAAGTGCCAATGAATATATTGAACCGTATTCACAGGATCATACTGTTTACGCTGTATTTAAATCTCAACGCGTAAAAGGTGGTTTGCCCTGGGTATGTTCAACCCCTGATCAGCAACTGGCCGCTGATTTAACTGCAAGGGTCAACAGGTCAAATATCATTGAAAGCTCTGCAGGCGAATTAAAAACTATGCGGCTCGCCCAGTCCTGCAACGGGGAGTATTCCAACTTTTTTGGCGCTTTTAATTCCACCCAGGTTGCATTGGTGTTAGCTGCTTACAATGGCACACTGACACGTTGTAACGGTTGTTATGAAAAAGACCTGGCATTACACCTTAATCTTATTCCGAATACCGACCTGGTCATTTTTTATGACCCGGCTACGGACCCTTACACAACGATGGGGAATTGGAATAATCAATTGCAGGCAACCTTAACTGCCATTATCGGTGAAGCCAACTATGATATAGGTCATATGTTTGGCGCTTCCGGTGGTGGTGGTAACGCAGGTTGTATTGGTTGCGTTTGTGTAGATGGCATCAAAGGAAGAGGTATCACATCACCCGCAGACGGGATCCCCATGGGAGACAATTTTGACATTGATTATGTAGCGCATGAAGTTGGTCACCAGCTGGGTGGCAATCATACTTTTTCATTTGCCACTGAAGGTACCGGTGTAAATAAGGAAGTGGGTTCAGGCATTACCATTATGGGTTATGCAGGGATCACCAACCAGGATGTCGCACCACACTCGATTGATATTTTCCATGAAGCATCTATTGACCAGATACAGGTTAACCTGGCGACAAAGACCTGCCCGATAACAACAAATATTAACGCCACCAATGCTACACCGGTGGTGGCACCCGTTAGCAATTATACTATCCCGATCAGCACACCATTTGCGCTGACCGGTTCTGCCACCGATGCTAACCCCGGTGATGTGCTGACTTATTGCTGGGAGCAAAATGATAATGGAACAGGGGCGACAACAGGAAATAACAGTGTGGCAAGTCCAACCAAAACCGTTGGACCGAACTGGTTATCGTTTCCGGCTACCACTTCCTCCACACGGTATTGCCCCAGGTTGTCAACCATCCTTGCCGGTTTGAATATCACGGGACCTTTACCCGGTGGAGATGCGATCGCTAACATCGAAGCTTTGAGCTCTGTTTCCCGGACGTTGAACTTCCGGTTAACGGTGAGAGATAATTCACCTTACAGTTCTGCACCCCCAGTAAAGATTGGTCAAACGGCTTTTACTGATATGATAGTTACAGTTACCAATACTTCGGGACCGTTCCAGGTATCAGCACCAAATACGGCTGTAACCTGGACAGGCGGTACTACGGAAAATATCACCTGGCTGGTAAACGGAACAACAGCTGCACCGGTTAGCTGTGCCAATGTGAACATTCTTATTTCAACAGACGGGGGCACAACTTTTTCCATGTTGCTGGCCAATACGCCCAATGACGGAACACAAGCTATCACTGTCCCGGCTACGCCCACTACAACGGCCCGTATAAAAGTTGAAGCAGTGGGAAATATCTTTTTTGATATATCCAATGCCAATTTCACCATCATTCCTCCGCCCTTTGGATTTAGTTTCGGTGCGACTACCCCGGCTACGGCAGCATGTCCCGCTCCGGCTACGATGAATGTTACACTTCCCACTACTTCCAATGGTGGTTTTACAAACGCCATCACCTTATCAGCTACAGCCGGTGTTCCGGCAGGAACATCCATATCATTTGGTACTAATCCTGTAAATCCAGGTGGCAGCAGTGAGGTTACCCTGAATAATGCCAATACACTTGCCGCGGGTTCTTATGTGGTCACCATAACAGGTGTTGCAACTGGCGCACCCAACCAGGCTGCTAATATTACATTTACAGTTAACCCGGGTTCAGGTCCTGTCATTACTTCTCAGCCAGCCAACCAGACCATATGTTCCGGTAGTAATGCCACATTTAGTGTTACGGCAACCGGTGCACTTACTTATCAATGGCAATCAAGCCCTGATTGTGTAACCTGGACCAATATTGCCGGAGCAACAACCTCCACATTAGTTACCACTGGAGCAAGCGGCACTGGTTACCGTGTGATAGTAGCGGGTCAGTGTGGTACAACTACTTCAACGCCGTGCGCGGTGCTGACGGTGAATACAGCGCCTGCGATAACAGCACATCCCCAGAATTTGAATTTATGTTCCGGCAGTGCTGCATCGTTCAGCGCAACGGCAACGGGATCGGGATTAACCTACCAGTGGCAATTGAGTACCGATGGTGGTGGAACCTGGAACCCGATAGCGGGAGCAACAGCTGCGACCTATAATATTGCCAGCACAACCACAGCGATGAACAATAATCGTTACCGCGTGGTGGTAACAGGTGCTTGCCCGCCGGCGGCTACTTCGAATGCGGCGATACTGACGGTTTCATCCT
>JANWIJ010000116.1 GCA_025449935.1 Chitinophagaceae bacterium | reverse complement strand
TTTTATGATAAAAAGCCGAATTGAATAATTAAGATACCTTTACAACATCCTAAAAAAAACTGCATGCTGAAATCAATGACCGGATTTGGAAGAGCTGAAAAAAATGTTGGCGACAAGACTTTTTTAATTGACATCAAGTCCCTGAACGGAAAACAATTTGAACTGCAATTAAAGTTACCTGCCTTTCTAAAACCTTCTGAGTTTGATATACGCCGTTTGCTTTCTGAAAAGCTGGGCCGCGGTAGTGTGGATTGTATGATAAGCCTTAAAGACACGGGTAATGCCAAACCGGTCACTATCAATACCGACCTCGCCAGGGCCTATTATAAACCCCTGGCCGAATTATCCGCTGCCCTGAACCTCGATCCTTCCCATATCCTCAGCACCCTGGTAAAGCTGCCGGAGGTGATTACTCCCAGCAGTGACACGCTTTCTGAAACGGAATGGGCTGAATTCGAAGAGGTGTTGCAGTTGGCTATCAACAACCTGAATAACCACCGGCTGGATGAGGGCCGGTCCATGGAACAGGACTTGCTATTACGGATAGATAATATACTCAAACAACAGGAAGAAGTGACCAAACTGGAACCGCTCCGCCAGCAAAAGATCCGGGAAGGCATTGTCAGGTTGCTGGAAGAAAATGTCGGGAAAGAGAACTATGACGGGAACCGCCTGGAACAGGAACTTATTTATTACATTGAAAAAATTGACATCAGCGAAGAACAGGTCAGGTTAAAAAACCATTGTGATTATTTCAAGAACCTGCTGGCGGATAAAGAAGAATCAAAGGGGAAAAAGCTTTCCTTTATACTCCAGGAGATCGGGAGGGAAATTAATACCACGGGATCCAAAGCGTATGATTCCACCATCCAAAAATGCGTGGTGATGATGAAAGATGAACTGGAAAAAGCCAAGGAGCAGGTACTGAATGTGCTGTAAGGGACTGGTGGCTAAAGCTGGTAACTTTTAGCTTTCTTAATTACATTTACAAAAAACTTTGTTGAAAATCATTAAGAATATTTGTTTGCTCCTGCTGGTAGCCTACAGCCTGCAACTGTCAGCTTTATCCTGTACCACGATTGATCTTTATGAAAAATCTGTTTCCATTCCCGGTCATGCCTGGAAAAACAATTATAAGCCCTCGTTTACTTTTACCATTCATGATACTGCATCTGCCTACCAGCTTTTCCTGGTGCTCCGGCATAACGATCAGTATAATTTCAATAACATCTATATCAACCTGTACGCACAGCAACCGGGCATGGACAGTGCACAAAAAGTAAGGTATGACCTGAAACTGGCCACCAACGAAGATGGCTGGCTGGCCAGCGGTATGGATGACATTTACGAACATCGCATCGCCTTAACACCTCCCGGCCAGCAGTTTTATTTTAAAAACCCGGGCAGCTATACTTTTAGTGTAGAGCAAATTATGCGGGAAGAGCCGCTGAAAAATGTGCTGAATGTCGGGCTGCGTATAGAAAAGAAAGAATAATATCATCTTTGCATATGCCTGATGACAGCCGGAGACGTTTACAGCGTACTACTTTCACTTTCTGGATGCTCCTGATTTATATTATCGCCGCTTTGGTCTGGTGGTTTATTTCCCTGGAAAATCAAAACCAGCGGATTGCCGATCAGCAATACAACAATCTTTTATTGAAAAAAGAGTCCTTATCTGCCACCCAGTATGCTGAGCAGCTTGCCGGGATTGTAAAAGAAGAAAAAAGAAATACCCGGAAATATATTGCTGAAGGGGTAACCTTTCTTTTACTGATACTGGCCGGTGCTGCTTTTGTGTATCGTTCCGTAAGACGTCAATTCCGGCTGCAGCATCAACAACAGAATTTTATGATGGCTGTCACCCATGAATTAAAAACCCCGCTCTCCGTAACCAAGCTGAACCTGGAGACCCTGCAGAAATATAACCTTGACCCTGAAAAGCAAAAAAAATTAATCCGGGTAACCCTCGATGAAACCTCCCGTTTGAATTTTCTAACGAACAACATCCTTATTTCCTCCCAGCTGGAAGGGGGCCGTTATCATTCCTCAAAAGATGACCTGGACCTCTCCACCCTGCTAATAGATTGTATCCGCGATTTCAAAAACCGGTTCCCGGACAGGGCCTTCCGGGAAAATATAGAAGCAGATGCGGATGTAAAGGGAGACCCGCTGCTTTTACAAATGCTGGTGAATAACCTGCTCGAAAATGCAATAAAATACTCCCCAAAAGAAAGCGTGGTTACTGCGGTACTGAAAAAAAACCGGTCGGGAATTGAACTGCAGGTGACCGATGAGGGACCCGGTATCCCCGATGAAGAAAAAAGAAAGATTTTTTCCAAGTTTTACCGGATCGGCAACGAAGCCACCCGGAAAACCCAGGGCACCGGGCTTGGTCTTTACCTTTGCCGGAAAATAGCCCGGGATCATAATGCCGACATTTCGGTGACAAACCATTTGCCCCAGGGTAGTACTTTCGTTGTTACCTTTCATACGTAGGCCTGTCATTTGAGCCGGGATGGGAATTAAAATTGCGAAATAGTAAGATGACAACTGAAAGAAAAACATCGATTTTACTGGTAGAAGACGAGGAAAACCTCCACGAGGCACTAAAGCTTAATCTTGAACTGGAAGGTTATGACGTAACATCAGCATTTGATGGTGCCGCAGCCCTGAATAAGGTACAGGCAGAATATTTTGATCTTATCATCCTGGATGTGATGCTCCCTGAAATGAGCGGTATCAGTGTTACTGAAACAGTCCGCATCAGTAATAACGAAGTGCCTATTTTAATCCTGAGTGCCAAAAACAGCAGTGCGGACCGGGTGCTTGGTTTAAAGAAAGGCGCTGACGATTACCTGACCAAACCTTTTAACCTGGAAGAGCTTTTGCTGCGGGTAAACAAACTGATCAATAAAAACAAAAAGCTCCAGGATAAATCCACGGTTGGAACTACATATTCTTTTGGCGGCAATACCATTGATTTCAAAGCGCAGGAGGCGACTAAGTCTACCGGCGAAAAAATTCAACTAAGCAAAAAGGAAACGATGCTGCTAAAATTGCTGGTTGAGAATAAAAACGAAGTAGTGCCCCGGGAAAAAATCCTGCAATCGGTGTGGGGTTATAATGTTTACCCTACGACCCGAACGATTGATAATTTTATTCTGAACTTCAGGAAATACTTTGAAGAAGACAGCCGCAATCCCCGGTATTTTCATTCCGTGAGAGGTGTGGGTTACAAATACTCAGAGTGAAGCATCCCGGATCTCCTGCAACAGGGTTTTTGTTTTTTCCAGGAAGCGGGCCTTGTCCGCCGGCACACTTGCATTGGTAAATATCCCGGCTTCACATTGCAGCAGGATATCCTGCAGATCTGCGACCACTGCGGTACTCATTTTTTCATTTTTCAGCAGGCTACTGATGACTTCTTTATTCATTTCGCTCCCTCCAATTCCATACCGGGTTGTAAAAAATAACCAGATAGCCTCCCGCAGGGATGAATAGAAATCCCTGTCGTCTGCCAGTACGAGCAATCGTGGCGGGGCAAGCATTTGCTCAACAGATAAAACCGGTTCTATAATTTCCCCGGAAGTAATTTTTTCTTTTCGCCTTTTCCTTAACCCCAAAATTCCTGCGAATAGTCCTGCAACTACCCCTGCCAGGATGAGTATCATGATCATCCGGCCATTCCCTCCGGGGTTTCGTGCCTCCTTATTTTCTGCTGCCGGCATGACCTTTTTTTGCTGGTTACTCACATTCACCCGGAGCGCCGCGGTTTTAATTGTTTTGTACCTGCCGCTGTCGGGGTTAAAATAAGAGAACTCTACGGCAGGTATATCATAGGTCCCGGGCCTGGCAGATACAAAAGGATAGTGGAACACTTTGCTTCCTGTTACAGGGGACCTGTGCTTATCGAGCAGCTCCTTTACCTGTGGCTCAAATCCTTCTACTGCTCCGGGCCATAGTATCGATGGTGCGTTCAGCTGAATAAAATTCCCGTTGCCTTTGATTGTTATTTCGAGAAACCCTTCTTCATTCCTGGCCAGCGTATCGGAAGAAAGAGATGCGGAAACTGAAAACATCCCGACTGCCCCGTTAAATGAAACGGGTTTGTCATTTGCCGGAAAGGGTTTTACCCGGATCGTTAGCGGTTCCGTGCTTACGGATGTCTCGAAAATAGCTGCATTTTCATGATGAGGTATAGTACTGTTGTCCAGGACTCCTTCCACGATCTCCTGTTCTGTTTTCCGGTAAACCGCACTGCGGGAAAACTCAACAGTATTCTTTATTTCCATGGGGTCGATCGTATAGGTACCCGCCTGCAGCGGAAAGAGCTGAACTTTCCGGATAGTATGCACATCAAAAACCTTTCCCTGTACATTTTCAGTGGTCACGAATTTATCGGTAAGATTAACCATGTCGTATACCGTAAACCCATAAAAACCGGGGTTTTTAACTCTATCTGATTTTGACTCGAGCCGTGAATACAATTTAAAAGTAGCCAGTACCGGTTCTCCGGTATAACAATTTTTTTTATCTACCTGTACTTTTAAAAAAAGATTTTGCCTGATCTTTTCATACGCATTTTCTCCCGGGCGCAAAAAATATTCAGAGTTGACACCGGCTTCGCGGTTAAATCGTTTAATGGCTTCCCCGGGAGTAATCACTTCAATAACTGCATTATCACTCTTGATAAATTCACCGTTAACGGAAGCCGTAGACCCCGGGATGACAAACCTGCCGGGTTTTATCGCCTCCAGCGTATACACCGTGTTCCGGAGGGGCTTTGTTCCGCTAAAGGATGCTACAGAACCCTCGTAGATGTTCGGTCCGGACACGATCCTGAAATTATTAAATACGGGGGCAATAAAATGAGTGATCTTCTCCCCGTCTTCAATGATATACTGAACCTGGAATGATTCACCGACCGTGACCGGCTGTTGTGGCACAATGGTTTTAAAAATCACCTGTGCGTTAGCCAGGCCGGTAAATACAAGAAAGCATGCTATGACAAGGGCTTGTTTCATCAAAAGGGAATAAAAATAACATCCTGCCTCTAAAGGATATCTAAAAAATTATTAGTGGAAGAAAAGGCTTGTTAATGGCGGGCGGACCGGACAGACAGGCCTGCCCATCCGCCCGCCCCCTTATAAGTCACCTAATTGCGGTCTTATTAGGATCTCTTCGACGCAAGCCTGCGGGGAAAGAACCGATGCCGCAAACAGCATTTTTGCTATATCGGCAGCCTCCATGATGCGACCAGCGGAGTTGTCAAAGCTTTTCCAGGAATCCGTCATCACGGCACCCGGGTGTATCGCCGTTACTTTTATTCCATGCGGTTTCATTTCTTCCCGCAGGTTTTTGCTGAACCCATACAGGGCAAATTTGCTGATACTGTAAGCGCCGCCATTTTCATATGCATGAAGAGACGCAATTGAACAGATATTAAAAATGTGACCGCTTTTCCTTTTTATCATAGCCGGGAGTAAGGTCCTCGTTAAATGATAGGCACTGTACAGGTTGGTAGCGACCTGGTTTTCCAAAACGTTATCGGGTTCATCATGTACATTACCCGGTTCGAATAAACCGGCATTATTGACCAGTATATCGGGGGTGCCCGATAAGAGCACCCAGTTACCAAAACCGACAGCTTCCTCTTTACTGCTAAGGTCAAACGGTTTTGCTTTTATTGTAATTCCCGGGTATCTGGTCAATAATTCTTCCATGGTTTTATATAAAGCCGTTTCACCCCGGGAGCATAAAAACAAATTATGCCCGTTGGCAGCAAAAATTTCTGCTATGGCTTTACCGATCCCTTTTGAAGCGCCGCTGATGACCACATTCATGTATGCCAGGTTTGAACCGCGAAGTACGAACTTTTTCCCGGTTAATTGGTAGTTCGTATTTTGCAACCATGAAGTATAAGCATCTTTTCTTTGACCTGGATCATACCCTGTGGGACTTCGAGGCCAATAGCCGGCAAACATTAACGGAACTGTATGAACGGATGGAGCTGAATAAAAAAGGAATTAATGATTTTGCACTTTTTCACAAAAAATACCTGGTGCATAATGAAAAACTTTGGGACCGTTACCGGAAGGGTTTTATAAAAGTGGATGAATTGCGCTGGAAAAGGATGTGGCTGTCGCTGCTGGACTTTAAAATAGCCGATGAACAACTGGCGCGGGAGATGGGAATTATTTTCCTGGACCTGTTACCAACCCGTAAAATCTTATTTCCTTACGCCCTGGAAATACTTTCTTACCTCGCCGAAAAGAATTACAGGCTCCACCTGATCACCAATGGATTTGAAAAGACGCAGCACAGCAAACTGAAACATTCAGGGCTTGATAAATATTTTATTGAAGTCATTACATCAGAAGGAAGCAACAGCCTCAAGCCTCATAAAGAAATATTCGATTATGCATTGGCAAAAACAAACGCGGCTATCGGGGAAAGTATTATGATCGGGGACAGCCTGGAAGTGGATATACAGGGTGCCATGAATGCGGGAATGGACCAGGTTTTTGTAAATCATATTAACGAGACCCCTTCCATAAAGCCCACGTATACAGTATATTCATTAAAAGAGCTGGAGAATATTTTTTAAACAATGGTTACCAGGTGGCAACCACCGTAACCCCGCCCTTTGGTTTATCCCCGATCTTCACGAGGATCCTGCTGTCAAGCGGTAATAGAATATCTACTCTTGATCCAAAACGGATAAAGCCCATTTCATCAGTTTGCTTTACCTGCTGTCCGGGTTGCAAATAATTGATGATCCGTTTTGCTACCGCACCGGCAATTTGTTTTACCAGTATTTCTTTCCCGTTTTTGCGGTAAGCCACCGAATGCCTTTCATTTTCGGTAGAAGACTTAGGATGCCAGGCCACCAGGTATTTTCCTTTGTGATACTGGCTGTACGTTACTTCCCCACTCACGGGGTTCCGGTTTACATGCACGTTCAGGGGGCTCATAAAAATCGACACCTGTATACGGCGGTCGGTAAAATATTCATCGGCCTGCACTTCCTCAATCGCCACAACTTTTCCATCTGCCG
>JANWIJ010000115.1 GCA_025449935.1 Chitinophagaceae bacterium | reverse complement strand
TTCCCAGTTTTACTTTGATAGCGGGATAACCCTGCTCTTTTATTTTTACCGCGTCCCGCGCCATTTTTGCCGGGTCGCCGATACTCACGGTGTAATCGGTAATGATGGTCTTGTTGTTTTCGCCACCGATAAATTTATAAAGCGGCAGCCCCGCCTGCTGCGCCGCGATATCATAAAGCGCCATATCAAACGCACTCTTGATGCTGCTGTTGCCATAAATGAGGCTGTCCATCAGCCGGACAGATTCTTCTATCTGCAACGGGTCCTTTCCCTTCAGCAGCCTGGCGAAATATTGTCCCACGATAAAACAGGTGTCCTGGCTTTCCCCGTTGATCGGCATATAGGGACTGCATTCACCAATACCGGTAATGCCTTCATTCGTGCTGATCCTGACCAGCACATTATCGGCGCTGTCATCCCGGCCCAGCGAAGTAATAAAGGGTTCTTTGAGCGGGATGGATAACTTAAAGAGTTCAATTTGCCGGATAGATAATTTATTGCTCATATATATCTTAAAGAGCGTAAAGATAAATGCCTGCCGTTGATTGCTGGCTTTGTTTTTGCCTGCATTAAATACCAAAAGCCCCGCAAAAACGTTTATACGCTAATCCCGCATTATGAAAAATATACTCACCGCCGTCTTATCCATTTTCCTGTTCGCTTCCTGTAAAAAACAGATCACCGAACTGCCCCCTGCCACGCAAACGGGAGCGCATACCTTCGGCGCCATGGTGAACGGGCAATTCTGGATGCCCCAGGGTTTTGGCCCGCTGCCGGCGAATGATATTCTCGAGGCCCGGATGATCGGGAATGATGTGATCATCAATGCCCGCAATTTTGCATCCTCGCCCAACGAAACCGAGTTTGAATTACGCATTCATGGCGTGACCGCGCCCGGTACTTATTTACTGAACACGAATGTTACGCATCCCTCGGGCGGCGTAAGCTATGCGTATTATGTAAAAAGAAATTTAACACCGCAGAATGAATGGCTGACCTCGGCTACCAGCACCGGCTCGGTAACTATTACAAGAATGGATACGGTCAATCTCATCGTCTCTGGCACATTCCAGTTCAATATGATGAATATTAATAACGCCCCCGAACCCCTGGCTGTTACCGAAGGCCGGTTTGATGTAAAGATCCAGTAAGATTTAAAAAAGAAGACGGATACCGCCGATGAGCATCGCGGTTACCGGCGCATTGTCATTTACAAAAATATATTTGCTGGGATAGTCGGTGGTGGGCACCCAGGCTCTTGCTTCCATATAAAAATACAGGTCCCCGCTCAGCGGCACTTCTGCTCCCAATCCAAGATCAAGTGTGAGTCTTTTAAAATTGGCTTTGCCACTCAGTACCGGTACCTCGTAATCAACCGTATCAACAGGGGTGGAATGCGTGTTGATGATCCTTCCCAGCAGCAACCCAAAACCGGCATATCCATAAAGTCCCCAATCCTGTTCTTCCTCAAAAGTTCCCTTTAAATATTTTCTCCACCCCACGGAAAATTGTTTCAGCCGCATGCTGCCATTGTTTGTATAGCTGATCGCCTGGGGAATGGTAAGCGGCGATTTCGCCGTAGCTGTAATCCTGTTACTGAACTTGCCGTTGGAATAATACCCAAACGAAACATACACACCATCCCTGGGTGCCAGGTGAAAATGTACATGGGTGGTATGTCCAAATGCCCAGTATTGCTGTTCTTTTTTAAAGCTGCGCTGGATACCTACATCCGAACTGATGCTGACAGTGGGAAACTGTGAAAAAGCAGCCGAAGAAAAAAGAAGCAGGATTAATATGGTAATGGGCTTTTTCAAAAAGAAGTCTGTGCAATGTTAAGCAATTAATCAATGGAGAAAATACGAAAGCCACCCCGGCCATAATACCGGGATGGCTTCCTGTATAAAAAACAATTTATTTCATCAGCTTCAGCTCTTTGATAATATTCGCTCCCCCACCGAGTTTATCAATGCACCAGAGTACATAACGGATATCCACGTTGATGGTCCGGTTCAGGTCTTTGTCAAAAGCCAGCTTATGACTCAGTGCTTCGTAGTTGCCGTCAAAAGCCAGCCCGATGAGTTCCCCCCTGTTATTGATGACCGGTGAACCGGAATTGCCCCCGGTTATATCATTGGTGGTGATAAAGCCAACCACCAGGTCTTTCCGGGTTGGATCCATATACTGGCCAAAATCTTTTTTCTTCAGCAGCTCAATTTGTTTCGCCGGCAGGTCAAATTCATAATCACCCGCTTTGTATTTCTCCAGTATGCCTTTCGAAGTGGTTACATAGTCATAAAATACAGCGTCCCGGGGGCGGTAAGATTTTACATTCCCATAGCTTACCCGCATGGTGAACGTAGCATCGGGGTACATCATCTTTGCTTTTACCGGGTCCATTTCCATGATCCCTTTCAGGTAAAGCCGGCCATACTCCGCGTTCTTTGCCGTGAACTGGGAATACAGGGGCGCATACTTGCTGGAATAGTTGGTATAAAAAGCATTGGCAAAATTATATGCCGGGTCTCCCTGCAACGTGATGGCATCCGGGTTTGCTACGAAGGCGTTCCATTTTGCATCATCAAAAATCATCGTGTTCTTGAAAATATCCGCGGCGTATTTCTTGTACGTGTTATCATCATCCAGCGCGCCATAATTATTTTTCAGCGTACCGTAAAAACCAACGGGGTGCTGGTCCTTTACCACGTCTTCATAAAACATCCTTGCAACCGCCGCCACGATATGTTCATCGGATAATTTATTTTCCCCGGCGAGGAAGGTGGTCCTTTGCTTATTGGCGGCATCCACTGCTTTCCGTACATCACCGGCAGTAGAACCTGTTTTTACCAGGGCCGCTTCCACCTGGGTCAGCGAAGCAGCGAAACCCATCAGGGGCGATCCAAAAATACCTTCATTGATATACTGGCGGTGTTTTGAATAAGGTCTCCAGGCTTCATAAGCCTTTCCCCAATCGGAGAAAATGCCGGCGTATTCAGGTTTGCCCTTTGCCCAGGCGTTGAATTTTTCTTCGGCTTTTTTCTTTTGCCCCAGTATATCATACTTCAGCAACTGTTTTGTTTCCCCATCATAGAATTTCCAGTAATTGGCAATACCTGCATAGGAAGAAGCCAGCTGCAGTTTGATGGCAGGATCTTTCTTCATTTCCTCGAACATGTATTTCAACCGTACATCGCGGAGCTTAACCAGCGTGGGATTATTAATATCGGTCGCCAGTTGAATACCATAAGAGCTTTCGTAGCGGTTGGTGCTGCCGGGATAACCCCAGATCATCGCAAAATCGCCGTCTTTCAGCGGCCGCAGGGAAACAGGCAGGTACCATTTTGGTTTCATCGGCATATTCCCTTCCGCGTATTTGGCGGGTTTTCCATCAGCCCCTGTATAAACACGGAACACGGAAAAATCACCTGTATGACGTGGCCATTCCCAGTTGTCGGTATCACCTCCAAATTTTCCAACACTTTCCGGTGGTGCGCCAACCAGGCGTACATCGGTGTAACGCTGGTATACAAAAGCCAGGAACTGGTTGCCTTTGAAAAGCGGGCTGACCCTCGTTTCAATATTTTGGGTAGCATCACTCATTCTTTTATTGATCGAAGCGAGGACAGCGGATTGTCTTTGCACCCTTTCGGCACCGCTTAATCCTTTTAAGGAATCCAGTACCTGGCTGGTTATATCATCAATCCTTACCAGGAACTGAACAGACAGGGTAGTGGGAATTTCTTCTCCTTTATTCTTTGCATAAAAACCATTTTGCAGGTAATTATGTTCAACGGTGCTGGCAGAAGCGATCGCATCATAACCGCAATGGTGGTTGGTAAAAATCAATCCCTCGGCGCTGACGATCTCGCCGGTGCAACCGCCACCAAAAATGATAATGGCATCTTTCAATGAGGCCTTGTTGATATGATAGAGCTGGTCCTTGGTGAGTTTCAGGCCTTTCTTCACCATATCATTATATACCTGCTGCCCCAGTAAAAGCGGGAGCCACATCCCTTCATCGGCAAAGGATTTAAAGAACAGGCTTACCGAGAGTACAATCGTTAATAAAAGCTTTTTCATGTGTGGAATTTTTGGAGGACAAACCTACTATAAAAATCAGGGGTTGCCAAAAAGGAACTGACTCACCTGGTCGGTTGGGATGATCTGGCGCAAACTTAGTGAGTACTATTGATAAATGCGCCGTGGTACTCTGTGTGCGCTGTGGTTAAGAAAATTACGGAGCCCCGGCTGTCACGTATTTTAAATTCCTACTTCGTCGGAATGACAATAACCACCCGGACTGTAACACTACAGTAGCTGGAAGGATTGCTGTAATTTACAAGGCTAAAGACTGTATATGATCTTCCGGAATGTCCTGGTATTTTTTATTTGTTTATTGCTTTTTAATGCCTGCAGTAAAAAAGACACAACGAATCCACCGACACCACCCGTCCCGCCTGGTTGCGCATCCAATACATCGCCGGCCAACGGCGCTTTTCTAACAGCTGCTTCCGTAATGCTTACCTGGACAGCCGTCAATGGTGCCACAGGGTATGATATTTACCTGGGCGCCACCCCTTCACCAACCAGCATTCTCGCCAGCAATATTCCCGGTAATTCTTATAATTATATCCTGCCCGTGTTTGCTTCCAGCCAGCTCTTATACTGGTATGTGCAACCAAAAAACAATAACGGATCCGCCAGTGGGTGTGCCTCTACGGTGACAGGCTTTACCGTGACGGTAATCCAGGCTCCTTTTCCTTTTGGTTATTATGTTGTCGGTTATTTTCCTTCCTACCGGAATCTGGCAGATGTGCCCGATGTAAAGTTCAGGATGACCAACGCAGTGATCTATGCGTTTTATGGAGTCAATTCCTCCGGTGGTTTATCCGCACCAGCATCGCCCGCGGCTACCCTGGCAGCCGTGGCAACTAAAGCGAGAACCAATAATGCAAAAATATTTGTAGGTATAAATGACGGGAGCGGGGATGGTAAAACCAATTTCAAAAGCATGGCCGCCACAGCTTCGGGGAGAAATAATTTTACCCGGGAAGTGATGAACCTGGTGCGACAGCAAAACCTGGACGGGGTGGATGTGGACTGGGAATTCCCGACCACTACGGATGGCACCGATGCAACATTTACCTTACTGATGAAAGAACTTTCTGATTCACTGCATCGCGATGGCCGGTATTATTTATCCGCTGCCATCACCGCGGGCAAATATGCCGGCGGTATCCGGGATGCGATCCGGAACGAAATTTTTCCCTGTGTTGATTTTTTTAATGTGATGGCTTATGATGATTTTAATACCACGGTCCCTTACCGCCATCACAGTGATTATACACTGGCGCAAACCTGCCTCAACTACTGGCTGACCACCCGTGGAATGCCGCCTGCAAAATGTGTACTGGGATTACCAGCCTATGGCCGGCCATCCGGTATTACTCAAACCGGGACCGTGCTGACTTATAAAACAATTTTATCGCAGGGAGGTAACCCCCTGTATGATTCGGCCGTGGTAACCGCCGGTGGGTTTACCAACTACACCATCTATTATAATGGTCAGTACACCGTGAAAAGAAAAGCAAAACTGGCAAAGGATATTGCCGCCGGGGTAATGATGTGGGAAAAATGGCAGGATGCTGCCGATAACAACTCGTTACTGAAAGCGGCCTGTGATACGGTGGGCCGGGCCTATTAAAAATTATTTTATAGAAAAGTAATCAAACTTTTTTCCCTTTATACCTGCGCTGGTTCGTTCAGCACTTTCCACAACAGGTCTTTCAGCTCCACCAATCCTTTGTTGGTGGCAGACGAAATAAATAAATGCGGTATATCCGTGGGAAGTTCTTTTTCAATCGCCGCTTTCAACTCTTCATCCAGCATATCGCTTTTGCTGATGGCAATGATGAATTGTTTATGGAGTAATTCAGGATTGTACTGTTCGAGTTCGCTCACCAGTATGTCAAATTCTTTCCGGTGACCGTCACTGTCTGCCGGGATCAAAAAAAGTAAAATCGAATTCCGTTCAATATGCCGCAGGAAACGGTGCCCCAGTCCCTTGCCTTCCGCGGCGCCTTCAATGATTCCGGGGAGATCCGCGATACAAAAACTTTTTCCATCCCGGTATTCCACCATACCCAGGTTGGGCGTAATGGTGGTGAATGCATAATTGGCGATCTTGGGTTTGGCAGACGTAATTACTGAAAGCAGGGTGGATTTACCCGCGTTTGGAAAACCAACGAGCCCCACATCCGCCAGAACTTTCAATTCCAGCACTTTCCAGCCTTCAATACCGGGTTCACCCGGTTGTGCATGTTCGGGTGCCTGGTTAGTAGGGGTGGCAAAATGCGAATTACCCAGCCCACCCCGGCCACCGGGTATCCAGATCACTTCCTGCCCATTTTCCAGGATCTCCACTTCCTGGTTACCGGTTTCGCCGTCGCGGGCGATGGTACCCAGCGGAACTTCAATAATAATATCTTTCCCGGCACGGCCACTGCTGTTGTTGCTGCTCCCGACTTCGCCGTTTTCAGCGAGCACATTCTTATAATAACGCAGGTGTAAAAGGGTCCACAGGTTGCTGTTACCTTTTAATATGATATGTGCTCCACGGCCGCCATCACCTCCGTCGGGGCCACCCAAAGCGGTAAATTTATCCCGCCTGAAATGCTTGCTTCCCGCGCCACCATGACCGCTGCGGCAGAATATCCGTATCTGGTCAACAAAATTGCTTTTTTCCAAATCTGTATTTTTACATTCGTGCAAATATACCTTAACAATCATCA
>JANWIJ010000114.1 GCA_025449935.1 Chitinophagaceae bacterium | reverse complement strand
TGCTGTTGTGATAGTTGACATGCGAGATCATCAGCCGGTATTCGCCATTGGCCAGTCCTTTCAGTTCAAAACGGCCATCAGGACCCGTCATGGTAAAAGTCACAAGGGAAGAATCTTTTCTTTCCAAAATACTGATCGTGGCTGCAGCAACAGGCAGTTTGCTGTTCGTGTCAAAGGCTACTCCTGTAACCATCCCATTTTTTTGGGCAAAGATTACCGTAGTAAATAAAACAAGAAACAGTAACAGGAAAGATTTTCTCATGGCTGGTTCATTTCAGCTACGAAAATATTCTGCCTTTCCGGTAAAGCTGGTTAACGGGGCTTTGTTTAATGTTAACGAAGGTTAATGTTTGCGTGGAGTAAGCAAGCAATACACGGGGTCCAAATTCCCGGCCAGGGCCATGAACTAACGGGTTTACTCGATGGTCTTACCCCGCTCGTTATCCTCCCGCTCCCGGTCATATACCAGGATCTTTACTTTCCATTCCATCGGTTCATGGAACTGGAGCGATAGTTCAGCCTTTAGTTTACTGATAGTCTCCTCATCGGGATCAAGAGAGAAAAGTATGCTCGTAAATTTCTTTTCTTCCAACGGCACTTCATAGTTTGCTTTCAACTGGTAGCTCTTCCCCGCGGGGTTAACGGAGAGATGGTTCAGTTGGTTATACAGGGACCTGAATTTTTGTTTTGCCTTTTCAAAACTCTCCGTTGTCAGCATCACGGATTGCCAGCTATAAACATTATTGCCTTTGGAACTGTGCCGGGTAATGATCGTCTCCTCCGCACCGGTGATGCGGCAGTTACAGCTATAATCCACCGACTGTGCATTTTCCTCGAGCAGTTCACCAAGCAGGTTACTGAAATGATTGGGATAGTCTGCTACGATTTTTTTAAAATCATTTTCAATACCGTTAACGGCGGGCAATTTTAACTGGGCATGAATGCCATTAAAGAATAATACAGTGGTAGTAAGAAAAACAAGGGTTTTTACTGATTTTTTCATTGGTTCGGGATTTATAGGGTTAATTACCGCGGTAATATTATAAAATTTTAGGATTATTACATACTTTTAAAGAGCAATCACTCGTTTACCCTTAGTAAATTATCCTAAATATGAAAAACAGGAACCTGGTGCACTTACATGAGTCGGCGAAAATCTATCGCCATTATTACAAACCTTCTTTTAATTTATTCCGTTTACTAAAATCAGTGTTGTCGGTAGTTATTTCCGGCTCTTCACCGGCCGCCGGAACTTATCGCAGAAGGAAGTAACGTTTTCTCTACTAACCCCCAACATAATAAAACGTCCTGCCAGCTGGCAGGACGTTTTTATTTATCATCAAAGTATAGCTGGTTAATACATTCTCACATCCCGCATATTCCGTTCCATCATACGGGGCATACCTGGCATAGCCTGCTGCTGGTTCTTCCCGCCCATTTTATTCAGACTGAACAGGAAGCTTACCATGAAATATCTTTTGAGCACCATGCTCCTGGTATCCTGCACATAGTTGTCGCCGGTTGTACGGGTAATGCTCTGGTTCTGGTTCAGGATGTCATTGACCGAGAATTTCAGTTCCCCGTTCTTGTTCTTAAATAACTGTTTGCTGAAACTGGCATTCCACAAAGGAATACTCTGGTTATATCCTTCGGCCCGGCCCGTATTGACCAGGTAATCAAAATTGGTGGACAGGATAAAGTTTTTCGGGAAGGTGTAAGAAACATCCCCGGAATAGGTTTGAGTAAAATAGTCTTCGTTCAGCTGGGAATTAATGCTGTATTTGACATTGTTGTAGGCCAGGTTCGCTTTGACACCAAAGTCAATTTTTTCCTTGTTGATATTAACCCCGCCACCCTGCGACAGTGTAATGGTCTTTGTCAGGTTCTTTTGCGCGTTGATCATGCTTACATCATTTACATAGGCCATGGTATTGGTAAAATTCAGGCTTGACCCTTTGAGCTTCGGGTTTTTGAAGGGCAGACCAAGCGTTACAAATGAGAAAGCCCTGAAATAACCATCCAGGTTTTCATAACGTGTTATCTGTAACGGCCCCTGCGTGGTGATGCTGTTTACTATTTTGTTTTGTGTCATGCTGACGCTAAGATTAGCGGCGATATATTTAAATGTCAGGATATTAAAAGTATTAACCCCGATATTGAAATTGTGATTAAACTCCTGGTTCAGGTTAGGGTTACCAATTTTAATATTCAATGTATCCGTTGCATCCGGCACATTCTGTAACTGGGAAATGGAGGGCTGGTTGGTCCTTCCATTATAAGAAATCCGCAGGTTCTTGCTCTTAACAGGCGTGTAATTAAAGCTCGCTGTCGGGAAAAGATTGGTATACGTCTGGCTGGTTATAGAATCCTTGCCGGTGGAGGCCTGGTAGCTCTGGCTTTCCAGGGTAGCCCGTTGAACCCCCAGTCCAAACTGGTAGTTATATTTTTTCTCCTGCACCCGGAAATTGGCACCAAAACGATGCGCAAGGAAGCTGTTCCTGAAATTATTGGTTTGCTGCAGGTTGGGATTGTCGTATTTGTCGGTAGTTCCGTTGTAGTTAAACGTTTCTCTCCTGGACTTACTTAAATTGTTTGTATAGGCATAATTGATCTCCAGCAGTTTATTCAGGCCAAAGGGTTCAGTATAAGAAGTGCTGATTACATTATTATTTGTTTCTGTCTTCTGCTTATAATTCTGGTTCTGAATAAAGGAGCGGTAAGGGGTGCCATCTTCCAGGAAAAAATCATTGTCAGAAATGGTCAGCCCGTCGCTCTGGCTGTTGCTCAGCGTATTGTTCCAGCCCAGGGTAAATGTTCTTCCCGTTTTTCCAAACTTATGACGGAATAACAGGTTGTTGCCAATATTCACCCCGTTTCTTTTGTTGGTGTTTTCCGATTTCCCGGTATTGGATAGATAGGTGATCAACCCTTTTTGAATTTCGTTGAATGAGCTGTCCCTGCTGAAATTTTCTGAATGCTGCAAAGTGACCGATGGTGTGTATAATATGGAATTAGCAGAATCAATCTGGTATTCAAACCGCATATTGAAGCGGTGATTCTGGTTAAGATTATTTGAAACAGACTCGCGGCTTAATATACCGATGGAATCGGCCGTGCTGGTTCTTCTGAAACTGCTCTGCTCCTGTTTGGGTCTTGAATCGGAAAAGAAATAACTCCCGCTCACTTTTATCTTATTGCCCCACTGGTCGGTATAATTTAGACCCGCAGAAGTAGAGCGAATGATACCGGTGCTGCCGGAACCACCAAAGAAATTATTACCTCCCCGCATGGACATCATCTGCATCCCACCACCGCCAAAACCACCAGCTCCCTGTCCACCACCGCCCATACCACTGAAACCACCCATAGAACTGATGATATCAGAAAAAGAAAAGCCTTGTTTATTGATGTTGTTGGAATTGAAAAGAAGTGATATCCGTTGATTGCCATTAAACTTATTCAAACTCAGGTTGCCTTCATACCTGCCCTCACTGCCAATACCTGCCAGCGCCCGCCCGAAATATCCTTTATTCCGGTCTTTCTTCAGTTTTATATTAACGGTTTTGCTCCGGCTGCCATCATCAATCTTGGTAAACTTGGCCTGCTCACTCATGTCATCAAATACCTGCACGCTTTCAATCATATCCGCTGTCAGGTTCTTGGTTGCCAGTTTAGGGTCATTGCCAAAGAACTCTTTTCCGTCCACCAGCACTTTTTGCACCTGTTCGCCCTGTGCTTTTACATTTCCTTCCTTATCCACTTCTACCCCCGGTAATTTTTTGAGCAGGTCCTCGGCTGTTGCGTTGGGCAATGTTTTAAACCCGCTTGCATTAAACTGGACTGTATCATTCTTAACCTGTATCGGGGATTCGCTGGTTACAGTAACCCCTTCCAGTGTTTTATAATCTTTAGCAAGGGAAAGATCCCCCAGGTCAATTGCTTTTGAATCCGTGCTGATCGAAAAACTTTGCTTTGTTTCCAAAAATCCTTTGCTGGAAATAATGAGGCGGTAATCACCCTCTGCCAGGCCCCTGACTTCAAAAACACCCTGTGTATTCGTTAAGGTGAATGTGGCCAGCGAGGAATCTTTTGCATGTAAAACTGAAACGGTAGCGTTGGGAATTGGTTGTTTCGCCGTGGTATCCACCAGTTTCCCCTTAATGCTTCCATCGGATTTTTGGGCCGTGGCGGCCAGGAAAGTCAACAAAACCAGGGATAAGGTAAAAATCTTCTTCATAATCAATATAATAAGTGTACGAAAATAGACGTAAGAAGGCAAAACAACCTTCGGGAAATAGGTATTTTTTGGGGAAAAAGCGATGAACTGGCTTTTAACACCGATAAGCGGCTCTAACTGAACAGGTATTCCACATCTTCACGGGTCAATGCTTTGACAAAAGTCGCATCGTCTGAGATGATGTCTTTGGCAAGTGCCCGTTTCTTTTCCTGGAGCTGAAGGATCTTATCCTCAATGGTATCCTTGCAGATCATCCGGTAGGCAAAGATGTTTTTGGTCTGGCCTATCCGGTGTGTGCGGTCAATCGCCTGCTGCTCAACGGCCGGGTTCCACCAGGGGTCAACGATATATACATAGTCGGCCGCGGTAAGGTTGAGGCCAACTCCTCCTGCTTTCAGGGAGATCAGGAAAACCCTCACCTCTTCGTTATGCTGGAAGTTCTGGATGGCTTTTTCCCGGTCGGGGGCTGAAGTGCTGCCATCAAAATATTCGTATTTCACACCCAACTCCTCCAGCTTTGCGCGGATAAGCGCCAGCATACCGAGGAACTGCGAAAATATAAGTGCTTTATGATTACCGATATTCTCGGTGATTTCCCGGGCCAGTTCATCCAGTTTGATAGAATGATTCTCAAACTTTTCCTGTTCATTCAGTATCGCCGGCGAATCGCAGATCTGCCGCAGCTTCATCAATCCCTGCAGGATAGTGAGCTGTGATTTTTGTATGCCCTGTGTTTCGATGGTGCCCAGTATCTGGTTGCGGAAATCATTCCGGTAAGCATCATAAATATTGCGCTGCTCATCTTCCATTTCACAAAAAAGAATCATCTCCTGTTTCTCCGGAAGATCCTTGGCTACCTGTTCCTTCGTTCTCCTTAAAATAAAGGGGTATAATATTTTCTTAAGATGATCCTTTCGCTCCTGTTCGCCAAACTTATCAATGGGTATGGCAAATTCCTGGCGGAAGAATTCCATCGTGCCCAGCATACCCGGATTCAGGAAATTCATCTGGGCAAAAATGTCAAACGTGTTATTCTGTAAAGGGGTACCGCTCATACAGAGGCGGTGTTTTGAATTCAATAACCCGGCGGCCTTGGTGACCTTGCTGGAAGGGTTCTTAATGGCCTG
>JANWIJ010000113.1 GCA_025449935.1 Chitinophagaceae bacterium | reverse complement strand
GGAAAATATCTTTTTTCTGAAATTAAATCATGCACCTGGATGCCATAACTGGTCAACCGTTCATTCAGTGCATCAAGATGATTCTTTGTCGCGATAATGATACAACAATCACCTGCATTAATTCCACCGCCCACAAAACCCGCGAGGGCACCTAAAAAAACCTCATCGTTCTCGTAAATTTGAAGTACATGATCGCAGGGGGCAATCTCACCCCAGAATATATCAGTCCTGGTTTGATGCCAATCAGTACTTAAATCAATTGTATTCATTTTTTTATACTCCGTTTGTAAGAATAATTACTAAAATAATATAAGGGTCCTTAAAGTCAATGAAGGATTGTTAAGCTTTCCTGAAATTCATTTTATCTAATACGTTGTCAATTATTTTGGTTGTTAAGGGCTTCCTTAAAAAATAATTGACTCCTTCTGCCGAAGCTTTGCTTTCTATCCAGTCGTTGGTGTCCGCCGTTATCATGACTATTTTTATTTCCTCATCCGCTGATTTGATATTGCGGATAAAATTTACCCCCAGGCCATCCGGGAAACTGTTATCCAGGAATATGACAGTAGGTTTCATGTAGGACAGGTATTCTTCGGCTTCCGGGAGGGAATGCACGGCCAGGGTGTGAATTTTCCTGTTTTCGAGGATGGCGGTCAGCAAAAGACCCAGTTCAACATCATCATCAATAATCATAGCGGTTTGTAACTTCCCCATTTCACGTTCTCCTTTCGCTCCTTAGCACAAAAACTTAGCCTTTTTAATTAAACACAGATTACCAGGGAATTGGGTATTCATTTACACAGAACAGGGCCATTTTCCCCGGTGAAGTGATTTTAATACCCATCCCCTGTTGACCAGGTTTTATCGCATGCTAAATGTTACTAATGTTTCTTAATTGTTTCCACTTACGCGAACTTTCTCTCTACTTCAACTATTCAATCCGTGTTACTATTCCGGGTACACCCGGGATAGATGCGGATACCTGTTTGTATACAGGTTGATTCTCTGGCACTCTTTTTCCTCTCAACTTATCCATTGATTCTATTATGAAAGACATATCAATAAGCAGCCCCGTCGTTCCGGCCAACGAAACCGGTAAGTCAGTAGACCTGGAGAGTTCTGTTACAGAAAACTCGGTTGAAGAAGCTATCGTTACATTCCGGAGGGCCGTTAAACGATTACTGAACCCATCAGCCTGGCATGAACTGGCAGGCATGGGCAGTGCGGTTTTTAAACTGGAAAAAATTAATGATGGAGCCTCTTCCGGTCCCGCAGCTGTAAATGATTATATCAGCATAGATATCCCGGGACCGGGTCCTGTAACCGGGGATGGTTATGATTGGGTGCAGGTAGTGGACATTACCCGGAAAGCAGATACCAGTGCATCCGAAAGCTTTGGGTTAACGGTGCGTGCATCGGTAAACCCGGCTAAACCAGCAGAAGGCACTGCCCATTTTTTTAATGAGGGAGCTACTTCTACTTTCCTGATAAAACGTACGGGAAATATAGTTACTGCCTCTTATCATGGCCGGAATGAAAAACCAAATACGGACGCCGCAAAGCTGCCTGATAAAATACGTAATACGATCGTGGCTGCCGGTGCGCTTGCAGGTCTTTCGGAATTGCAGTGGAATGCCTTAATAAAAGCACTCTTGCAAAAAAGCGGGGAATAAATTGATCAGGCAATCGCCTGCTTAATATTTTACCTGGCAATTTGTACAGAAGAAAGTACGACGCTTTGTTTTACCAGCATATTTTTTGACCAGGGGTAGCTTGCAACGAAGACAGGTTTTTTTAGTGTGCGCCAGCCAGTGCTTTTTCAGGGTGAGTTCTTTTTTCCATTTCAAAAAATCAAAGCTATAGTTCCGGGCTTCTGTTATCAAAGCCGCCAGTTTGCGCGGCGGGATATTTTTAATAAGTGTTTCGGGGTGTAACCGGATCCTGTAGAGTACCTCGTTCTTGATGATATTGCCGGCACCGGCAAAGATCTCCTGGTTAAGCAGGGCATCACATACCATCGCGGAAGGGATAGCTTTTAATTTTTTCCTTGCTTTTGCAGGATTCCATTTTTTACTGAGCAGGTTTCCTTCCCAATCATAAAAATCGTCCGGATCACCTTCCAGGATTTTAACAGAGCAGGTATAAAAATAAACTCCCTTTTTACCGAACAGCAGGGCAAGACGCAGGCTCTTTGCTGGCTTCGTCTGTTCATTCACACTGTAGGACCCGAACAATAAAAAATGAATTCTTGCAGTGAAGCCCGGGAACTGAATGAGTAAATGCTTTCCCCAGGAACGGATTGCCTCTACTTTCTTATTCCTGAAAAGGTCCTTGTCAACCTTTGCATTACCTTTAACACCCGTTATTCTTTTGCCGGTAAAAACCGGGTCCAGTATCTCTTTAATAATTAGAATGGAAGGACCTTCAGGCATTTCAATGGCGGTTTACCGGCTGCTTTTCTTTGTTGCCTTCTTTTTACCGGCTGTTTTCTGTTTGGGAACCTTTGCACCAGCTTTACGGGCTTCTGATAAGCCAATGGCAATGGCCTGTTTGCGGCTGGTTACTTTTTTACCACTACTGCTCCTGAGCGTTCCTCTCTTTTTCTCCCGCATTACTTCTTCCACTTTGTCCTGTGCTTTTTTCGAATTGTTTGCCATACAATAGTTTTAACAATGCCTGCAAATTGCCTGCCATCCCGGCAATAGCGGTATACCATGTTTAGAAGAATAGTTGCTGGAAGAATCTTAATTGTCCACTTCTTTAATGGCGGGTCTTCCATCATCAGGGCGTTGACGGTATTCTAACTTAAAGCGGGAAAGATCGGGAGCATATTTCCGCTGCCGGTTTAATTCATAGCGGTAAACAGCCTGCCCTACCTTGTATAAAAAGGGCCAGCCCACCGTTTCATAATCGTATTTATCATCATTGAGGATGCCGTCACTATTGACATATATCGTGACGGCCAGCATAAACTCAACCTTGTTTTTGAAATCGGCTACATAGGATACGTCCGTTAAACAACCATAGGCCCAACCCACTTTATTAAATACCCTGACATGTGATGGCATTGAATGGCTCCCGTGCCGGAAAAAGAATTTAACATAGCTGTCATAAAATTCGCTGGTATCATATTTTGGATAGCTTGTTTCAGAAGGATACTGGGATAAAAACCGGTAGAGAAAATCATAATCCTCTTTGTCTAACCGAAAGCGGTGCTCCGGTTTTACCGAATGGGGAAACAGCACGGCCAGGAGCTGTTGCTGCATGTCTTCCAATGGAAAATTATTAGCTTTTGTAAAATCAATGGGTTCGTGAATAAGACTGTCCTTTGAATTGTAATGCGCATTCCCCAGTTTATAAATGTGGCTGAAGTCAAAAGAATCTTTATTGTAATCCGGGGGTTGCCGGTAAATCAATGAACCATCACTGCGCACAAAACGGATGGGATTGGTATGCCTGTTTTCTTCGGTGCTCATCCGCATAAAGCGGCGGGTAATGCGGGTTCCAGGATATCCCATTTCATGCAGCCGGAGGTTGGTGGTCTGCTGGCCCACAAATTCATACATGCGGTTATAGGCATCGTTATCACTTATTAAAAAAGCTTTCCGGATAAACTGGGCGATGGAAGGCAGACCATTTTCGGCGGTACTGTCTTTATATAACCTGGTTTGCCCGGACCAGGCACTGTCAAAAAGCAGGGAAGTAAATTTGGTTACCCCTTTTGTTTGCAGGGAATGCAGTTTCTCCAGCGAGAGAAAAGCCAGCGGCATTTTTACCACGGAAGCCGGGTTGAAATACCGTTGGGCATCCACATTGTAATAATAATTTTTAAAGGAGGGCTGGTTGTTTTTATCCCGGTCGATCCGGGTATAAATAACCTGGTAGCGGTAAACATCGGGTTGGATTAATACAGCCGACAACAAACTGTCTGGCTCCCGGGATAAAATATTTTTAAGCAGTGTATCGTTTTTCAACTGTGCAGCGCTGACCAGGGGTAGAAGTAACAGGATAAGAAAGACAGGGGGTCTGCGCATAGGAATTGAAATTAGGCATTCGTATTTTACAGCCTGGAAAAAATGTTCTGAGCGAAAATAACCTGCCCGGCCGGCCACGGAAAGTGGTGGGAGGCTGGTATAGTTTATGCCTGTACAGGCCAAATCAAAATGATGGCAGAGCCGCAACAACCTGTAATGCTGAAGAAGAGCCAGCTTAAAAAGCTGAGCCTTGATCCCGAAGCTACGGCTAAGGCGGTCCGGCTGGTTTACGTCAGCAGTACGGATGAAGGGATTGCGAGGATTAAAAAGGGGAAAGGCTTTACCTATCAATACCAGGGCAAGACGATAAAAGACAAGGAGGAACTGCGCCGGATCAGGTCACTGGTCCTGCCCCCGGCCTGGCAGCATGTATGGATATGTGCACTGGAGAATGGTCACCTGCAGGCCACAGGGAAAGACGCCATGAACAGGAAACAATACCGCTACCACCCCATGTGGAACCACCTGCGCAACCAAACCAAGTTTTACCGGATGCTGGAATTAGGGAGGGTATTGCCCGTTATCCGCAGGCAATTGGAAAAGGACCTGGCCCTGCCGGGGATGCCGAAAAACAAAGTGCTGGCTGCCGTTATCAGCCTGATGGAAAAGACTGGCATACGTATCGGGAATGAATTTTATGAAAAATTATACGGGTCATTCGGGCTTACCACGTTAAAAAATAAACATGTAACCATTACCGGTGGTACCGTGAAATTTACCTTCCGGGGCAAAAAGGGGGTGGAGCACCAGGTGTCTTTACAGAGTAAAAAATTATCGAAGATTGTGCATCAATGCCGGGAGATACCCGGGAAAGAATTATTTCAATACATCGATGAAGAAGGTAAACGCCAATCGATAGAATCCGGGATGGTGAATGAATACATTAAGGAGGTAGCCGAAGCGGAATTTACCGCGAAAGACCTCCGTACCTGGTGCGGATCGATGGCGGCGCTGACTGCCATACGTGAAGCAGGATCGTTTGAAAATGAAAAAGAAGCCAAACAGAAAATAGTGGAAGTGCTGGACAAAGTTTCACAGCAGCTGGGAAATACGAGAACCGTTTGTAAAAAATACTATGTTCATCCTTCGCTGCTTGACCTGTATGAAAATGGTAAAATGAATGCCTTGCTGGAAAAAATGAAACCGGCTAATAGTGGCGATGGGAGCGGGTTGTACGCGGAAGAAAAAATATTTCTCGCTATCCTGGAAAGCGTATGATCCCGGGTTAGGGATAAGCTGCCGTAATTATATTCTTATCAATCATAACCTAAGCAAAATAAAAAAGGGCATCAACCGATGCCCTTTCATTCATTTAACCATTTCTTATTTCAGGTGCTTAGAAATGTGTTTGGCCATATCAAACATAGATACCTGGCCTTTGCCACTGAAAACTGTTTTCAGTTTTGCATCAGCATTGATCATACGCCTGTTGGTCTTGTCCTGCAGCTTATTCGCTTTGATGTACACCCACATTTTTTTCACTACTTCGGTGCGGGGTATTGGTTTGCTTCCTACCACTTCTGCCAATGCAGCACTGGGTGTAAGGGCTCTCATAAATGCTGCAGATGGTTTGCGGGCGGATTTCTTTTTAGCGGCTTTCTTAGGAGCCTTCTTCTTCGCTGCTTTTTTAGCTGCTGGTTTCTTAGCTGCTTTCTTCGCAGCTTTCTTGGCTGCTTTTTTCTTTGTTGCCATGTTGTTTTAGATTTAGAATGTTAACGGGTATTCAGTATTTACCTGTGTCAAATATAGATTATTTCTTTACCTATAGAGCCGGTACCCCCGAATAGTGAATAAAATCATTAATCCCCGGGACAGGCCAGCCCGGTACCCGCAGCAATGAATGATCACCTGAAGCGCTGCAAAGTCATTCAGCCCGGCAGCTATTTTCCCTGCGGGAGCAAAAAAAACTGCAAAGCTTTTGGGCTTTGCAGGGGGATAGATGATAGTGGTTCCGGTAATATCATGGGCTCAGGTGCAGCCAGGTACGCCTTTATCGACATGTGTTCCCCCGGCTGCCACTTCCCGGATGGCAATAATGATTTCTTCATAGGGAGAGCTTTTGGTCACATATCCCCTGGCTCCCAAACGCATCAGGTTACGGCAATAAGCCGGTTCGCTATGCAGGGACAGGCCAATGATCTTTATGGCCGGGAATTGTTTCAGGATTTTGCGGGTGGCTTCGAACCCATTCACGGGCGACATATTTATATCCATCAGGATAATATCAGGCTGTAATTCCGCGGCGAGCAGGATGGCTTCTTCGCCGTTTGTGGCTTCGCCGGCAATCGTCATATTTTCAAGGGGAGACAGCAATATCCGCAGGCTTTCCCGCATATGAAAGTTGTCATCAGCAATTAACACAGTGATCTGCTTCGCCATAAAAAGGGATGTTCGCAATTCACCGCCACTGCCAGGAGTCTTAAAGAAAAAGTTTAGTATGTAAATAGCCGGATCGTGTAAAAGTAACAGCCACCCGGAGCAAAACAGGGTTCAGGTGTTCATTTTTTTATGTAATACGTATTTTTTACTACCATTACTGCTTGGTAAATAGTAGCCATGCAGGAACCCGCACTAGAAAGAGAGATCGGTCGTATTGATAAAACTGATCAGGGAAGCGGTGTTTTTAAGACCCAGTTTTTTCAGGATATTATGCCGGTGCACTTCGGCTGTGCGTGAAGATATCAGCAGGCGTTCCGCTATTTCCTTGGAGGAAAGCCCATCTTTCAGCAGTTTGATGACTTCAATTTCCCGGAGTGAAAGTTCTTTGGTGGTAGGACCCGCAGGTTGTTCCTGCATAGCCTGGTCAGAAATAATATTCTTTATCTCCATGCATACAAATGTTTTACCGTTCATAACCGCGTCGATCGCCGCGAACATTTCTTCATGGGATGAGTTCTTGGTCACATATCCTTTGGCTCCCATCTGCAGCATTTTTTTTGCATAGGCCGGCTGGCTGTGCATCGATACGGCGATAATCCGGGAACCAGGAGAAAATTTCCGGATCAGCGGTACTGCATCCAGGCCCGATGCACCGGGCAGGTTAATATCGAGTAAAACAATATCGGGTCTTTTTATCCTGATCATTTCAATAGCTTCATCAAAGCCCCCGGTCTTTCCAACCACTTCGATTTCTTTTTTTACAGTAAACAGCTGGACCCACATTTCCCTTACCATCTGGTGATCTTCAACGATAACAACAGAAATCTTATTCATATCGGGTTGTTTTATGATAAGGGGATGGTTATGTTAAGCGTACAGCCTTCCCCCGGAGCCGAAATGACATTCATGGTGCCTGAATAAAAATCCACACGGCTGCTGATATTCTTCAGGCCGATGCCTTTGGCCTTCTGGGTAGTGTCAAACCCTATGCCGTTATCGGCAATAGAAAAAAACAAGTTATTACCGGCTGATCTGATTGTAATTACGACTTTCTGAGCCTTTGCATATTTGCGGATATTGTTCAACTGCTCCTGGGCAATCCGGTACAACATAAGCTCCATATTCTTATCAATCCGGGTTTCCGGGTTGATTTCGTTGACCAGTTCCACCTGCAGGTCCCGCGTAAGACTTATTTCTTCTGCCAGGTCCTGCAGGGCCTCCACCAGCCCGATATCACCCAGCGAAGGAGTGACCAGCGACCTCGACAATTTCCGTATTTCCTCAATGGCATAATTGACATTACTCAAACTTCGTTTGATCAGGTCAGGCCGCATTCCTTCTTTTTCCAGCGACATACCCAGGAACATTTTTATGGTGGCCAGTACCTGGTTGATATTATCATGTAACTCCTTGCCCAGTTCATTCCTTTCTTTTTCCTGTGCCTGTATAGTTACTTCTGTTATCAGTTTTTGTTGGGAGAGCTCCTGCTCCGCGAGGTCTTTTTCCAGTTTTCTTTTTTCAGTGATATCCGTCATGGCCCCGATCATCCGGTTCGGGTTTCCTTTTTCATCATATAAGATAAACCCCCGGTCATATACATATTTGTATGTGCCGTCCGCGCAGCGAAACCGGAATTCATCCTGCCAGTGCTGCTTGTTGGTTTCGGTATGCTGTTGCAGTCCTTTTTCTATTCTTTCCCGGTCTTCGGGGTGAATGTATTTTCTCACCCAGTCGCTGCCATACCGGAGCTGTTCGATGGAATAACCAAAGGTGCTGATGATGCCTTCTCCCCACTGGCCAGTGGCGGAATTGAAGTCCCACTCCCAGATGGTATCCAGCGTGGCTTTGTTGACGAACTCATACCGTTCGTTGCTTTGCCGTAAATTTTCCACCATCCTTTTCCGCTCAATACTATAGTGAATGATCTTACCCAGGATCTTTTCGTCAAACTCGCCTTTTACCAGGTAATCCTGTGCTCCCAGCGAAATCGCCTCCATAGCGGTTTCCACATCGGACAGCCCTGAGAAAACGACAATCGGGGTTTGTGGTAAAAGCCGGTCCAGCGTAATGACGGAATCAATTCCCGAACTATCGGGGAGTGAAAGATCGAGCAGCGCGATATCAAAATCGGTTTTCCTGATAATCTCGGCAGCAGCCGACATGCTGGGTGCATGAAATGTTTTTCCCGGGGGCAGGCGGCTCATGTGCAGGTATTCTTTCAGCAAGGCGTAATCGCCGGGATTATCTTCCACCACCAGCATCTTCATCATATTGTTTGCTGAACTCATGCGCCTGGTGTTTTAGGTAATTGAACAATACTGATCCAGAATTCTTTCAGGGTGCAGATCACTTCGATAAAACTCTGGAAGCCTACCGGCTTGGTGATATAACAATTCACGTGATTGCTGTAGGAGGCCATGATATCTTTTTCAGAATCAGATGTGGTGAGCATGACGACCGGTATTATTTTCAATATCTCATCATTTTTAATATTAGCAAGCACTTCTATCCCGTCCAGTTTTGGGAGGTTTATATCCAGCAGGATAAGGTCGGGTGTAACGGCCTCTTTGAATTCCCCTTCTTTCCGTAAAAACTGCATGGCTTTTTCACCATCTTTTAATACATCAACAACATTATGGATCCGGGCTGCTTTTAAAGCTTCCAGGGTTAAGAGAATATCTCCTTCATTGTCTTCGATCAGTAAGATGCGCACTTCTTTGTTCATGATTCATTTTTTTGGGAGGGTGAAATAAAAAATGCTTCCCTTCCCGGGTTCAGAGGCTACCCGTATTTCGCCACCATGTTTTTCTACGATCTTCTTACAGATAGATAACCCAATACCTGTGCCGGAATACTCCGTTTTGTTATGCAGCCGCTGGAAAATAATAAAGATCTTATCAAAAAACCTGGGGTCAATGCCAATCCCGTTGTCTTTTACATAAAACTCCCACCTGTTTCCTTTCGCGATACAGCCTACTTCAATTACGGGCGGCTCCTCTCCCTTATATTTAAGCGCATTCCCCACCAGGTTCTGGAAAAGCTGTACCATTTGCGGGTGCACGGCTTTAATGACAGGCAAGTCATTCACCTGCAGGGTGGCTTTTGTTTCATAAATCGAAAGCGCTAAAACCGAACGCACCGTTTCCATCACTTCATTACAGTCGACCGCTGTTATGCTTTCCCGGCTGGTGCCCACGCGTGAGTACTGCAGGAGGTCCTGTATCAGTTTTTTCATCCGCTCCGCGCCGTCCACCGCGAAGTCAATATATTGTTTGTTGGTCTCGTCCAGTTTTCCTTCCAGTTTTCTTTCCAGCAAATGAAGAAAGCTGCTCACCATCCGCAGCGGCTCCTGCAGGTCATGCGAAGCCACATAGGCAAAACGTTCGAGTTCCGTATTAGATACTTGCAGTTCGTCAGCCCTTTTATCGAGTATGGCATTTAACTGCAACAGGGCTTCTTCTGATTTTTTTCTTTCGGTAATATCCATCGAAAGAATAAATATTCCTTCCGGTACCGGCTGGAAACTGAGTTCAAACCACCCGGTGGTTCCACCCGGAAATGTAAATTCATTTTCCAGGTGTATGGGTATGCGTTCTGTAAAGCAGCGGTGGTAAACTTTGAATATTTCTGTTTTTTCAATCCCCGGGTATTTTTCCAGCACGGTATGCCCCAGTAATTCTTCCCGCTGGTAGGTCGCATGTTTTAAGAAAGCATTGTTCACATAAATATACTTCCAGTCAAACCCGATGATCTGCGCGCCTTCCAGCAGGTTGTCAAGTATATTACGGAAATGCAGTTCGGATTTCAGCAATTCATTGGTTTTCTCCTCCACTTTTTGTTCGAGGGTTTCATTCAATCTGCGGATCTCCTGCTCCGCTTTGTTCCGGGAGCGGATATTCCTGTAGATCACGAAAAAGGCAGCCAGCAAAAGAAGTGCTGTAATAACCTGGAACAATATAATGATCCGGGATGTCGCGCCAATCGTTTTATCATTGGTCGTCTTCCGGGTATTTAAAAGTTTATTTTCTTCTGCCTGGATGGAAGCAATCACGGACCTGAGCCGGTCCATCAGCCTGCGGTTGGTACCGTCGGTAAATATTTTTTGTAAATCATCACGCTTGTTGCCACGCACCAGGCTGATCTGCTGTTTTCTCAATGCCAGGTTGCTGTCGATCAGTTTTTCCAGCGAATCCATTCTTGGTTTTTGACCGGGGTTATCACGGGTGAGTTCTTTTAGTTCCCGGAAGGACGGGTAGATCGCCGCGGAAGCCCTGTTGAATGGTTCAAGGTATATTTCTTCTCCTGATACAATGTATCCCCTCGTACCGGTTTCAATTTCCAGGGCTTCGGTCATTATTTCCTGGCTTTTGAAAAGCACTTTATTGGTGTGTTCCACCCACCGGGCCGTATCCGCCGCGCGGTTGACACTTCGCTGGAAAGAAAAAAATACTATGACTAACAGTAAAATGGAAAAAGTGAAAAAAGCACCCATCCGTTTCTGGAAGGAGTAAGTGAGATAACTGACCGGGTAACTTAAAAAGATCCCGGTATATAGCAACAGCAACCCGAAACTGGTATACAAGCCCGTGGGTTTGGACAGGGACTGGCTTTCGTTATCGACGCGGGTGATATAAACGAGGAAGATGAGCGATAAGATCACGAAACCTGTTGCCAGGATTACCCGGATCAGTAAATGAAACTTTCTTTTTAACAGCAAAAGCTGGGTTAGACCCAGCAGTATAAAAAGCGCGGCCGTTAAAGGGGCCATTCTTCCGGGGAATACCGTGGCCGCAGCCGGGTTTGTTTCTTTCAAGAACAATTCGTCAATGCCGGGGTTGATCTTAAATATATGTTCGGCCAGTGTAAGCGAGCCAAGCAGAAGCACAACGAGGCTGCTGACCATTGCAACAATCTTCGCGGCCCTGCGGGGATTTTTTTG
Source organism: Chitinophagaceae bacterium (assembly GCA_025449935.1). GTDB lineage: Bacteria > Bacteroidota > Bacteroidia > Chitinophagales > Chitinophagaceae > JJ008. The sequence continues at coordinate 799 of JANWIJ010000113.1, read as the reverse complement.
ATTTAATAAAAGCAGGGCAGCAGCGGATAATAAGAGGCAGACCCCCGTATTGAATTTAGCAATGCCGGTTCCCGTTAACACAGGGGTCTCCGGGGGAAAGAAAAGCCAGTTGCCAATGATAATTAAGGCAATCAGCATTGTTATGATCGCGGAAGTGCTGGCAATATACCGGTAAGTAGATTTCATTTTTGTTTGGGCTCCCTGTCAAATAACCTGGCCAGTTATCATGGTATCTCAAATGAACAGGAACCCCGCTAAATTTTTTAAACAGCTGATGGCTGTAAGGTTTAGGCAAATTGCAGGCCGGACCCAGTTTCTGATTGGTTTTGCCGGCACTGGTTCAGCGTTGAAACGGGATTTTCACGGGATATGTAAAAAGCGAACAAATTCACCCTGCTTTGCTGCACAAGGTGAAGAGACAACTATCGGTTCAAGGTACAAAATTGTGCCAGTTTAGGAGCTGGCCGGGTTGTCTCAATTTTATATTTCTGCGGTTAATAAGGGTTTACCGTTATCGCGATGAAAAAATTACCGGTGAAATACCCTAATGGTAACTGGTAGTATTGGGTTCAGCAGAATTTTTGAATGTTCCCGGGTCTTAGAGAAAACCTTTAAGCAGGTTGTAACTGCCGGTAGTCCTCATTCTCATTAATGCTTTGTCTTTAATTTGCCTGACGCGTTCAACGGTCAGGTCATATTTTTTGGCTATTTCTTCCAGGCTTACCGGGTGATCCACTCCGATACCAAAAAAATAGCAGACCATTTGTCGTTCCCTTATTGAAAGCATTTGCATGGACCG
>JANWIJ010000112.1 GCA_025449935.1 Chitinophagaceae bacterium | reverse complement strand
TCTTACGGTAGACTTCGCGGATACACTTATCTGCCGTAATGATGCGGTGCAACTTGTTGCAAATGGAACGGGTGTGTTCAGCTGGACACCACCCATCAATATCGTCGGCGCAAATACGGCGACACCTACCGTTTCACCCACCACCACAACCTGGTATTATGTAAGACTGAATGACAATGGATGCCTGAATAATGATTCGGTACAGGTAAGGGTGGTACCTGCTGTTTCTTTACAGGCGGGTGCCGATACGACCATTTGCCAGGGAGACCCTATTCAACTGAATGCCGTTTCCGATGGACTTAGTTTTAGCTGGACGCCAGCCGCAAACCTTGATAATCCAAATATTAAAAATCCCATAGCCATTACCAATACAACGACCACTTACCAGGTAACTGCTACCATCGGGAGTTGCAGGGCGGTGGACCAGGTAGTGGTGACTACTGTCCCCTATCCTGTTGCGAATGCCGGCCTGGATCCAACTATTTGTTATAATACGTCTGTCCAATTAAATGCGGGTATAACCGGCGCCTCCTTCACCTGGTCGCCTGTATCTTATCTCAGTGACCCAACGATTTTAAATCCTGTCGCAACACCTCCGAGAACCACGCAATATATTTTATCCGTCTTTGATACGCTCGGATGCCCCAAACCTGGCCGCGACACAATTGTAGTTAATGTAAACCCGAAAGTCATTGCCTTTGCGGGCCGTGATACGACCGTGGTAATTAACCAGCCATTGCAATTTAACGGAAGTGGCGGCGTGAACTATGTTTGGAGTCCTTCTACCGGTCTTTCCAGCACCACCATTTCAAATCCCATTGGTGTGTATGATGCCAGTATTGACAGCGTGACCTATAAACTGGTGGTTACGGATGCAGCTGGCTGCCCGGATTCTGCCTTTGTAACCGTCAGGGTTTTCAAAACCAATCCTTATGTATTTGTTCCCACGGCATTTACTCCAAATAATGATGGGTTGAATGACCTGATACGGCCGATTGCCGTCGGAATTCAAAAAATTAATTTCTTCAGCGTTTACAACCGCTGGGGGCAGCTGGTGTTTACCACTACTGTTAATGGGCAGGGATGGGATGGAAGAATAAACGGCCGGATGCAGAACAGCGGCGTCTTTGTATGGATGGTGAGCGGCGTAGACTACCTGGGTCAGCCTTTCTTCCTGAAAGGGACCGTGGCATTGATCAACTAGTGAAAGGTCAATAGGCAATAGTGAATATGCCTGTATTTCCAGGAAACTCCCCACTACGATTTAATTGTTCAATCAATTCTTTAAATTGCTGTCAGGTTTGGTCGGTTCCTCATCAAAAGACTAAAATCGAATTTCCAATCTTCATTGACCATTCACTATTGACTATTGCCTATGTCCAAAATCGTCTTTATCACGGGTGCCACTGCGGGATTTGGAGAAGCCTGTGCATATAAATTTGCCGAAAATGGTTACGACCTTATTTTAAATGGAAGAAGGGCGGAGCGTTTGCAGGTGATGGCCGATGCGATCGAAAAAAAATATAATGTAGCTGTGCTGCAACTGGCATTTGACGTACAAAATCAAAAAGCTGTTTTTGATGCTGTAAATAATATTCCGGCGGACTGGAAAGCAATCGATGTGCTTGTCAATAATGCAGGCCTGGCTCTTGGTCGTGATTATTTTGAGGAAGCTGACCTGGAAGACTGGAATACGATGATCGATACCAATGTAAAAGGTTTCTTATATGTAGCCAAAGCAGTTTCCCAACTGATGGTTGCCCGGAATACTTCAGCCGGGTCGGCCGGTCATATAATCAACATGGGATCCGTGGCCGGTAAAGAAGTGTACGAGAAAGGAAACGTGTATTGTGCCACCAAGTTTGCCGTGGATGCCCTTAGCCAGTCCATGCGGATAGATCTTCTCCGGCATAATATAAAAGTAACGGCCATCAACCCGGGTGCTGCTGATACGGAATTCTCGGTTGTCCGGTTCAAAGGTGATGCCCCGACGGCTAAAAAAATTTATGACGGGCTGGAGCCACTAACGGCAGCAAACGTCGCCGATATAATCTATTACTGTACCACCCTACCCCCGCATGTATGTATCAATGACTTATCGGTTACCTGCCTCCAGCAGGCCAGCACAATCTATTTTAACCGGAAAAAAGACCACTGACCCGTAACGAAAAAGCTTTTAAATCCCGGATTTATCATCTATTTTGTTAATCCCTGATCCTGCTCCCACCCCGTGGCCCGAATGTTGCCCGTATTTACCCCTCGAAAATCTACTTAAACGTAAAGTTTTAAGACACAAAATTTTATATAAAAGAACCGGTCATCTATATTTATGGTCTCCTTCCAGTCACATATGAAAACTGTTATGAAAAAACCGTACCTCCTGTTTACTGCGCTCGTATTTTTCTGCAGTAATCTTCTTGCACAGGATGTTATCCGTTTAAAATCATGTTCCGACGAACTCATCAACAGGCAGGTGGACAGCCTGAAAAATCTTTACGGTAAAGATGGTTATGTGTTATTGAAAGAAGCTTCTATCAGCATGGAAAGTGAATTTGAAATGCCCGTGATCGTTCCGCTGACACAGGGAAGCTGGTACCAGTTTGTTTTTATTGGCGATTATACATCCCGTTTGTATGAAGTCAGGATGTACGACTGGCAGGAACGCCAGGTAGTATTCCGGCAGAAAAAATGGGGGGATGTGGATGGTAACGTTATCGTTTATTCATACATACCACAGTTCTCTGAATTCCACATGATGAAACCCGTGCAGGTAAACAAGCAAAAGAAAAAGAACTTATGTGGCTACGTGATGCTGTTCAAACGAAATGCCGCGGCAGATACTGGCTCTGTATCCCCGGCTCTCAGAAATCCCTAAAAGGTGCTACCTGTAAAATATCGATCCCGGTCACTGACCGGTTTTTTTTGTCCATGAGCATGGTTCAGGATTACAAAGCCGTTGCTATAATTTTCGATCAGAAATACCATTAACAGATGCCTCCTTCGCCGGCATGACAAAGTAAATGCCGCCTTCATTTGCATTCTAAAAGACAATAAGGTTATAATGTTTGTCATCCCGAGGCACGAGGGATCTGGACCGCCGATGTCTCCTTCGCCGGCATGACAAAATAAACATAGTATCCTGAGTTTGTCATCCCGAGGCACGAGGGATCTGGAACGCAGATGCCTCCTTCGTCGGCATGACAAAAGTTGGAGGCCCTACACTTGACCGCAGAAGAACAATAAGCTTTTAGGGATTGTCATCCCGAGGCACGAGGGATCTGAAACGCAGATGCCTCTTTCGCCGGCATGACAAAGTAAGTGCCGCCTTCATTTGCATTCTAAAAGACAATAAGACTATAATGTTTTTCATCCCGAGGCACGAGGGATCTGAAACGCAGATGCCTACTTCGCTGGCATGACAAATAGATAGGGTTTCCCGTGTTTTGTCATCCCGAGCCACGAGGGATCTGAATTCTTATTGGGCTAATGAAATCCGAACCTGCAGGCCGGCTCTTGTATTAGTAATCGGGAAAGCATTGCTGATCTTCGGTATGTTTCGGTTTTGCTCGAAATACAACTTCATGCTGATGCGGTTGTTGACGATATAATCAATAGAGGGAGCAATGCGTATTACTTTCTGCCCGGCTGTTCCGAATGATGTGCCCTGGTCAAGTTTACTGTTGGCGGTTGCATCATCCCGCATGCTAAAGTCGCATCGGAACGTAACATCATTATCCAGCTTCATTTTGAAAAGCCTTTTAATAAGCGGGAATCCTTTCTTGCGCCAGTTAAAACCAAATGTCACCTCTGTAGAACGACTCTCGGCAAGTTGATAATCAATTAAACTCAGGCTCAACTGCCTGCTTTTTCTTATTTCAAACCGGGTACTGAGCTGGTTGGTAAATGTCATATCTACTTCAATCAACGGATCAAAACTTTCTTGTATCGTGATATTCGGAACAAGGAAATAAGGAATAAAGTTCCCGGTCAGCGGATCCACAAAACTCGGGTACCCTACCCGGCTGGGATCCAGGAAGAGCAGGGCGGTATTAAAGCTGTTCATGCTGAAAGTACTATGATACCCGTGACGGATGGAAAAATTCGTAAATATTTTTTCCATGCCTCTTAACCTGGAAAGACCATTGTAAGTGATTGTCCAGTTTGGTTTCGGAATGATTCCGGAGAAAGGATTTGACCGGATATTCGGATTGCTGTTCTTGTTTAATTTAACACTAAGCGGGTCTTTATTGGTATAGGCTGCAATGAATGCCGGGATGACGACATCCTGGGCATAGCGGCCATAACCCTGGTAATACCCGTCAGCGCCGATGGCACCACCCTGGTATGGATTCAATTCACCCAGTTTCTTAGAAAGGAGGAGCCGGTTGTTTTCAAATGTTTTAAAGGTCTCGGATATAACATTTGGATCAAACTTCGTAAATAATGTCTGGTATGAAATATAACTGACGCTGAAACTTCCCAATGCGTACGGGTTCAGCCTTGTCAGTCCAACGTTATCAAATTTGCTGGTGTCTTTGTACAGCTCTGAATATTGTTTATCAAATGTTTTGTCCAGGTTAATATCAATGTTGAAATCGCGGAAAGGACTTACCTGCGCCGTGATATTCAGCCGCTGGTTATAGCGTTGCCGGATCATGTCCGATATGAGAGTATCAGTGGACAACAATCCTTTTGACCCAAACCGGTTTATCCAGTTTGTATCCGGCTGGTAGCCAAAAATAAAATCAAAACCTGGTTGACCACTTTTGGGATTATAGCCAAGTACCCTGGTACTGTCCATGTATCCCGGCAAAGTCGTTCCAAAATCCTCCGTGTATTGAATGCCTACCCGCTTCAGGGATGTTAAAAGTCGCAGGAAGAATTTAGGGACATTACTTATTTCAGGCAAAGGTTTGGGCTGTTTGGGATCTTTTGCCTTTTTCGCCTTCACTTTTTTAATCCGGACAATTTTACCTTTCTTATTCCTGATGGTATCCATCCTCACCACGCTGTTGTCACTGCCAGGCGTAGGATTAATCTTACCATCATTTGTTTTATTATCACCGCTCTTAGTATTATTCTTTCCCCCGTTGCCCATTTTATTATTGCCGCCCGGGTTTGGTGTATTACTGTTCACAGCCCGGAGAAATCTCCACTTATTATAAAGTTCTTCAAATTTAAATTCTCCGTTAACCGTCCTTGTCTGTGTGTTGGAAAGAATATTCCCCAGGTTAACAGAGTCATTACGGGTAAGTAATGATCCGGCAAGCCAGTTATATTTTGTGTTGTAACTCACCCGGAGCGATGTCCAGTCAAGCAGCGGAATTTTTTGCGTAGGTACATTGTAGGTGATGGTTGCCTCCTGCCTGTAGTTCGTATTCCTTCCGCCTTTGAACAAATTTTCCCTGACCGAATCCTTCTTGCTCTTGGTATCTATCCGTCCAAAAGGTTCATCAATTCGGGCATTATTCGTTGCATTAAAATCAATGGAGATTGATTTCGTAAGATTCCATTGCAGGATATAATACCTGTCAAATGTGAAGTACTTGTTATAGGTCTCGGGAATTTTATAAGGACCACCCCCGACATTGCGTGGCCGTATGGCACCAAACTGCCGGAACACATCTGCCTTAAATGCAATCTGTGACGGCGTATAATTTATGTTGAAATCCCGGATAAGCGCCAGCCATTGCGATTTGGACTTGATCATCTTTTTAAATGGCTCAAACGGTTTGGTTTGCGGTGCATAGGTATATCCTACAGCGCCCCGGGTTCTTCGCAGCTCATCCCTTTCAATGAGGGGATTATGACTGAGAGTTTGTATATAAGAATAATTCAAATCAAAATTAGTCACACTCCAGAGCTTGGGGCGTTTCCCATCTGTTTTCAGCTTACGCACATTGGTGAGGTTGATCGTCTTGATGGTGGTTATATCCTGTGCATCATTGCGGATAGAATCCCTGACATGTGAGTCCGTTGCATCTTTTAATTTTTCTTTGAGCCTGATGTCAAGATCATAGGGATCGTACTCCGGGGTGCTGATCGTTTTACTGATACCTGCATAAACAGGTATTTGCATACCCAGCTTTTTGGGTAATAATTTTCCGGCTTCAATGGTGGCCGATGCATCGATGGTGTACAGGTCTTCCCGGCTGCGGTCATTAACCCGTTGTTCAAGCGTACCAAACCCGTTGCTGCGGGCTGTTCCTGCAATGGTCAGCGTGCCCAGGTCCGCCAGCCTGATATCCGTTCGGGCAATGGCTGCCCAGCCGCCTCTTTCATCCAATTGAGAAAAACGAAGTTCATTAAACCAAACTTCGGTACACATGGATTCATGCGCCAGGTTTTCCACTGCCAGGAGCATGCCTCTTACTTCCCCAAGATTAGGGTTCCCTAATATGGCGTAAGAGCGTCCGCTGGGCAGTGTTTCCTTATAATACACTGATGGGGAAATGCCCAGTTTATTTCTTCTTGACTTCAACGCTGTCAGTTCCTGCAATTGAAAATCCAGGTTGTTTATCTCCGGCCATATCCGGTTACTGTCCGTTTCATTAAAATCTGTGATCTCCAATGGAATCCTGACCTCGTAATAATTACCCGAAAAGTCATTGCCGATACGAACTACGGTATTCATTTGTCCATAAGTAATGGTTTGTCTTCCCTGCACGGATTCCGCATGGATGAACATAGACAATCTCCCGTACTGGCGCATATCCAGGTTCATGGTTTTGAATACACCACGTGCCTCATTTTTTGGCAGGTCGCAAACCTGTACGCTGATGGACTGCTCATTCAGGAAAACCGCCTGGTTATTATTGCTCAGTTGTTGCTGGCGCTCAATGCCGGGAGGAATGCGGTATGGGATGGGCTGACGCTGATCATTCTCTTCAATGTTTACTGCTAATGTATTCACCTGTGTCAGGTCGGGAACCGGCAGGTTAGTAAACAACCCGGTTGTATCAATTTTGTTTTTGAATTTGCGCCATTGGTTACGCACCAGTTCCAGTTTCCCAAAACGCATCACAACCGAATCATCAAAACCGGTAACAAACATCCGTATAAAACGAATGGATTTAAAATCCGGGATGTTACCAATTTTTTGTTCGAACTGGTCGATGGGTATGCGGAAAAGGTACCAGGTTTCTGGTCTTGTGGTGCCGTCAGCCAGGTTGACAATAGGTGTTCTTACATCAGTAATAAAGTTAGAACCCTGGGTCATAAATGGTTTGATGTCCACTTTATACTGGAAATACTCTTCCGATTCATTCATGGTATTATCCCTGTTCAGCTCCTCGGCATCGGGATATTGTGTAAAGGCATTTACAAACTCGGTGTTATTATCTGCTATCGGGGAATTGCCATGCGGGTTATTAATATTCTTATACCGCTGGAGAATTCCTGTCACAGGAGCCTGGTCAAATGAACCATCCCGGTAAGGTTTAAAATTATCTGCGGAGGGGTCATTCTGTGCCTGCTGGTAAATAAGTGAGCTGGTTCCGAAAACTGCAGCAAGTGTATTCAGGTAGGGTGTAAACCTTCTTTGCTCGGCAGTATCGGTTAAACCATCAAACCCCACATCCTGGAACTGCCTGTCCTCCGCATTATTGCTGAATGCATTGGTAACCTGTAAGGGAATGGCCGGAACCTGGCCCCAAACCGTGTTCTCATCAACCCGGGCATTGTTGGTTGGAGTTGGCAGCCCGTTTTCGTACAATCTTTTGCCATCCCTTAATACATCTTCGGAAATATTTCCCAGGTTAAAATATAATTGCCCGCCTGTCGGGTTGCCGGTATTATTAATAAACGGATCCTGTAACCAGAATTCGATAAACTCAATATTAGCTGTCTCCAGGTCGGTCTGGTCAATATTTCGCATCAAACCACCCCAAGCCTGTTTAGGATTTATTAATTTTCCATTGGTATTTACCCTGGTGTTGCTTGTTTCAAAATTGTACGGTCCTCTGTCTTTTGGGTAAAAGGCAATATCAAATGTTGTCAGCAATCCTTCGCCAAATTGCGTGGAGCGCCGGGGAAATATTTCTTTCTGTAAAACCTGCCGGGTTTCCGGTTTGGATAATTCCGCCAGGTCGTTTTGTAGCGGATTATTTGAATTTCGTCTTTCCTGCAAAACAGATTCTATATTATACCATGCAATTTTTCCCCGGTTATACCCGCTCCTGAGATCATTATTAAAAGCTGATTCAGGAAATAAAGGGCCCGCCCCACCGGGTCCATTGTTGCCCTGCGGCACAGAGGCCAGAGTCCAGCTCAGCAAGGGGAAACGGAGATCAAGACCCGCGCGGGTGCCTTCGAAATCATCAATGTAGATCTGTCCTTCTTCCTTTTTACCAATCTGCTTGGCGTGACCCGGATCTAATATAGCAGCTTCCGCGTAAGCAGTGATGGATGACATAGCCCTGGTAGAATAAAATGGCAGCTTGTCCAGCCATTTGGTAAGCCGGGGCAGGTTATTCCGGTAATCTACATCAAACCCGTACATGGTATTTTTGATCGGGTCTTCTCCATAAGATTGTTTGATGAAAAATGGTCGCTCGCCCAGCCTTACAACGGTAGCGCCCAATGTCAGTTTTTTATTGGCGATATAATCCAGTCTTAAACCAAGAAAATTCTTTTGCTGAAAACCAAAAGCCTGGTTGTTCTCATAATTAATACTTACGGGTATCCCTGAATTTATCACAGCCTGGTTAGTTACCCGCAGCGTACCCAGGTCATAGTTGATCTCGTAATCTATATTCTCCTGCAATACCTGCCCGTTGGCAGTAACCGTGACCGAACCACGCGGAATATTATACCCGAGCTGGTAATCACTGGTTCCGCCTGCTGAACCGGAGGATTTTGATCTGCCGGTAATCTTAAACCGGTTCAGGTTGGCATAAGTTTGTGCTATGGCTTTAATGGTATCATATAGCGGGTAATACAAATATTTATCCCGCAATGGTTGCGAGGCATAAACGTAATCAAGGTCGTGCCCGAAGGGTTCGAGTACCGGGAATATGATCCTGCTTTGCGAGGAGATAACGGTAAATCCTTCAATAAAGTCAAATATGCCGTCGGGTTGCGGGTCATTCTGGTTATTTAGCCGGTCCAGGTTGACCAATGAAAGAATAGGTTGACCCTGGTAAGTTGCTATCACATCATTGGGTGGCAGGTATCTTTTTACACCCAGGCTTGGCTCTTCATAGACCAGGTCCAGTTTAAAATCCTGTCTTTCGAGCTGACCATAGCCAACAGAATATACATTCTTCATCATCAGGTCCCAGATCGGAAGATTGGTACGCTGTGATGTTGCTTTCAATAGTTTTAAAAATAAAACCCGTTGAGATGAACCTGTTGTATCCGGCGGAACATCCTGCGAAAATTCACCCACCTGGTAAACCTTCCCGTTATAGGTATACTGGAAAGCCACACCCAGAACTTCATCTGGCTGCAATGGTTGACTCAGGGAAAGAAAACCAACCTGGGGGTTAAAGTAATAGTCACCGGGTTGTAATTTCCGGGCAAAGGTTTTTTCAAAATCCTGCACGGGCAGTAAACCAAAACTGGTAAGCTCGTTCTGCACCAGTGATGAATTGCGGAAATTAGGATTCGAAGTGATGGCCTGGTAAAGGTTATTGGCATCATTACGGGGCAGGTCATTTCCCGACCCGGTTAACAATGGCGTTCTATAGGGGTTTCTTTCTCCAAGATCCATAAAAGCAACAATGTCCCTGGTATCTGTCGTTGTTCCATTCCGGTTGGTTACCCACACTTCCATTCTCAGGATCTGCACCCGGGAATCAACTACGGGTAATTGTTTTAGTGCTTTGTTGTAATTATTCCGGAAATATTGGGCCATCAGGAAGTGGCGGTTCTCATCATATTCATCCGCTCGTAATGAAAAACTTGTGGCCGCCGTTCCACCCTGCAGGTTTTGTGACTGCCGCTGCGATTGCTGGTTTGCCATGACTGTCGTTACGAACAGCTTTCCAAACTGCAACTGGGTCTTCAGGCCAAACAATGACTGGGCGCCGGGAATTAAAGTCCCCTTGGATGCAAAATTGGTATTACCCGCCTGGAAAATTTTTATGATGTCATCATCTTTACCCTGGAAATCCAGTTTTAGCTGGTTCTCGAAATTGAAATTGGCAAGTGTATTATAGTTAATGGGCAATTTTAATTTTTCCCCTATCTGTGCATCAACCTGCAACTGGGAATTCATATTAAAGTCAAATCCGCCATTTTTCCGGGCACGTTCAGGAAGGGTAGGATTTTTAATATTCTGTCCTTGGTAGCCGGCCAGCAGATCCACATAACCGGAGGGCTTGATATCTACTTTCACTTTACCGTCGGGACCCACTCCCATGATCCGGTTAAACCAGTCGTTCGACACTTTGAATTTTGGTTTGAACAAGCGCCGGTTCATATTAGCCAGTAAAGCAGAACGTTTTTTAAAATAATCCTCCTCGTCTTTTTTTCCCTGGAGACGAAGAAACTCTTCCATAGAGAATGAAGTGGGGGTCCGGTAGTACTTATTACCAATTTTTTCAATAATATAATACTGGTTGGTTTTGGGATCGTACTCGATGGTTCGTTTTATAAAACTGGTATCCCTCAGGTCAAACCCGTTCTGGTTGGGGTTGGAATAGGGATCTCCCCGGCGATCGGCCAGTGGATAGCGGGTTGTATCTGAATTATCCGATGGGGAATTATAATAGCCGGCACTTGCCTGCAAAACCGAAGCAAGCACAATGGTGAATAATACCAATGTACGGAGGATATGAGCAGTCTTAAGGTTCAATGTTTTTTCTCCATCAATTAGTTTCCGAAATAGTGGATTAGAGGGTACGAAGTGCTTTTTTTATCAGTTCCTCAACAGGCAGGCTTGGATTAGCTGCGAGGGTCTTTTCAAGGGCCTGTCCAGCGGCCTGACGATTGATACCCAGAGCAGTTAAAGCATTTAACGCATCCTGTTGCAAAGTATTGTTTTTCATAGGTGAAATATTTGATTCAAAGGGATGTTTAGCAAGCTTATCCCTGAGTTCCAAAACCATCCTTTCTGCTGTCTTTTTACCAATCCCTTTTATCCCTTCCAGTGTCCGTGTATCCCCCTGGATGATGGCTTTTGCCAGTTCGTCGGGTTTCATAAAGGACAGCATCACCCTGGCGGTCGAAGCGCCTATACCGGAAACACCGAGCAGGAGCTGAAACATTTCCTTTTCTGCCAGGTCAAAAAAACCATACAGGATATGAGCATCCTCCCGTATCAGCAGGGTGGTATGTAGTATCCCTTTCTCAAGATGCTGGATTTTGGAATAGGTATTCAGGCTTACCTGCACCTCGTACCCTACGCCATTTACTTCGACCTGGACCACCGCCGGACTCTTTCGCACAAAATCTCCTTTCAGGTAAGCGATCATAGCTGCGAAAATAGGGGAAATTAGATTTGGGTATACAGTTTATGGTTTTTGGTTATGCGTCTGGTGCCGGGGTCATTATTAAACAGGGATGACCGGTTTTTCACGGCGCTGAAGAGTCCCTTGCTGCTCCATATATACAAGAAATTCCTGTCGTATATTCGCGACTCCAGTTTTTCAACCAATACCACATGAATAAAACAATCAGCGCCGCCATAACAGCTGTCGGCGGTTATGTTCCTGAAGAAAAACTCACCAATTTTGATCTCGAAAAAATGGTGGATACCAATGATGAATGGATAAGAACCCGGACCGGAATTTCTGAAAGGAGAATACTAAAAGGAGAAGGGTTGGCCACTTCAGACATGGCGGTACCTGCTGTATTGGAACTCTGCAAAAAAAGAGGTATTGACCCACTTGAAATTGATTGTATTATTTGCTGCACGGTTACACCCGATCTTGTGTTTCCGGCCACAGCCAATATTATTGGTGATAAGATCGGTGCTAAAAATGCTTTTGGATTTGACTTACAGGCAGCCTGTTCAGGTTTTTTATATGGGGTTACTACGGGGGCTTCATTTATTGAAAGTGGCCGCTACAAAAAAGTCGTCGTGGTGGGTGCAGACAAAATGAGCGCCATCATTGACTACAGTGACAGGGCTACCTGTATTATTTTTGGAGATGGCGCGGGCGCTATCTTACTCGAACCAAATCAAGAGGGATATGGTGTTCAGGATTCTATCCTTAGAAGCGATGGAAGCGGGTGCCAGTACCTGCACATGAAAGCAGGCGGCTCCAAAAAGCCAGCGAGTATTGAAACGGTAATGGCTAAAGAACATTTTGCTTACCAGGAAGGACAGGCCGTATTCAAATTTGCGGTAAAAGGCATGGCGGATGTAAGCGCCGAGTTGCTCGAAAGAAATAATCTCACCGGGGAAGATATCGCCTGGCTGGTTCCACACCAGGCCAACCTGAGAATTATAGATGCCACGGCCAGCCGCATGAAATTGCCGAAAGAAAAAGTGATGATAAATATCCAGAAATATGGCAACACTACTTCCGGCACCATCCCGCTTTGTTTATGGGAATGGGAAAATCAACTTAATAAAGGCGACAAAATAGTATTGGCTGCCTTTGGGGGTGGTTTTACCTGGGGTGCCACACTGGTAAACTGGGCTTATTGACCTGGTGATCTGTGAATGACGGTTAACCCGCTGCATTTGATTTTAAAAAAAATTATTATTATTTTGTTCAAAATCAACGTTCCAATGAAAACTAATACATTTAAAACATTCCTGCTGCTACTGGCAGTTTTCTCTTTTTTTGGCTGTAAAAAATCCAGCGGGGACGGTTACTACGTTAAGCTAAAGATCAATGGAAGCTGGATCACCTGGGAAACCGCCATCGGTGAACTGGGTCCCGACTTTGCCGACCCCGCCAAAACGGATTTTGGGGTCACGGCTAATAATGACTCCCAGGATGATGTTTTCGACCTCACCATACAGATCAACGGCAGCAATTTTACCACCGGCACCTACGCCAGTGATAATCTCAATTATTATATTGTTATTGATTACCTGAAGGACGCTTCGGGGAACGCCAAATTCTACCAGATCAGTGATGCACCTGGCCGCCCGGCCTGTAAATTCACGGTAAATGTGACCGCCATTACCAGCACCACGCTGAAAGGAACCTTCACCGGCAATTATCTCTATGATGATATCGATGATGAATCACTCGAATTGACCGAAGGAGAATTTTTTGTGAGACGGGCCCGCTGATCTTATTTTTTATTTCTCGTCCATAGCGAAAAATCGGTTTGCGGCAATTTCTCTACGCCAAGCTGGCGGAGCATATTGATCAATTGGCCCCGGTGATAGGTACCGTGATTGAATACATGATGGACCATCTGGTAAACGGGCATCTTAAAAGTTTCCCGCTTGCTGTTCTGGTACTGGAAAACATGATCAAGTACCAGGTCGGAGGCACCGCCCACCCATTCTTCCCATTGCAATGATTGCCGGATTAATCCATGGGCCAGTTCCTGTATGGTCCCACTGAAATCAACACTCGGAACAACGATCCTTTCCTGTAGTTTCATCCGTTGCCACCAGATACTTTCTGCATCCCAGATATGCAGGAGGGTTTTGTATAAGTTGTTAAAGCTGCTGGGAACTTCGGCCAGTTGTTTTTCTTCCGGCAAACTAAGGATGTGATCAATAATCCGCTGGTTTGCCCATACATTATAAGCCGCGTATTGTTTGAGCAGTTTCTTCATACCTCAATCCTGTTTTGATATCAGGCTCCCAAATTTATTCTCTTCTATATACAACCGCCTAAAAATTTCCCAGGCTCCGCGGCCTGCGCCCTAATTTCCAGCTTCATCAAAAAAAAAGCCGGCCCTTTCGCGGACCGGCTTTGCATTTCATCGTGCTGCTCTATTGTTTCACTGCTTTGAGCACTATTTTTTCCTTACCCTGTCTTACCTCGATGATATAAGTTCCGCGACCCAGGTTATTTCCAAACCGGGCAACGTTGTTGGCTGCACTCCTGATCCGCTGCACTTCGCGGCCTGAAATGTCCATCACCCTTATATCCAGCATCTCGTTGCTGCCGCCTCTTACCACCAGGCTGAATTCATTTTCAGTCGGGTTAGGCATCAGCTGCGCTGTTAAACCAATTTTCTCATCGATCACTTTATCGCCAGGGTTCTGACCGGAGTTGCCCGTAGGAGCCGGAGCGGTTATTGGAACAGTCACGAAAACAGTATAAATGCTGCTGTTACCCGATACATCCGAAGACGTAATCTTTATAGCGTAAATCCTGCCGTTTCCATTTGGATTTCTTTCTGCACGCAATTTCACTTTATTCGCATCAACAATGATCCAGTCCGGGGAAAGATCGCCAGGGCCCTGGCCTGTTATCGGTTCATTACTGGTCACACTCAGCACCGTGGTGATCGGACAATTATTTTCCGGACCACAATTATCGGTAACGGTATAATTCACCGTTATGACTTTCATGGTATGGTTTGCCGGCCACAGCACGGAAGGAGTGGCACTCACACCGGTAATAACAGGAGCCTGGTTATCTACCACCGTGATTTTTTGCTTGCAGGTTGATTGATTGCCTGAACCATCTTTGGCCTTCCAGGTAATCGTTGTTACGCCAACGGGATACGGCGCATTAAGTGCTTCGCCATCATTCCTTGTTCCCGTGATGGTGATGGCACCCGGACAATTATCAATAGCAGTAGCGGTTCCCGGGTCTACAATTGCGTTGCAAACGCCCGGATCAGCATTCACCGTAATGTCAGATGGACAAGAGATGACTGGCTTTATACTTTCTTTTACCGTAACAGTAAAGTTCTTGGTACTGGTATTTCCTGAAGCGTCAGTGGCTGTCACCACAACGGTTGTAACACCTGTATTAAATACATTTCCAGATGCAGGAACAGCTGTTAATGTGAGGCCCGGACAATTATCCGTTGCAGATACGACGAAGTTTACCACTTTGCTGCAGGTGTTTGGTGCTGCATTGACCACAATATTGGCCGGAACAGTAATAACCGGCAACTGGTTGTCATTGACCGTAACAGTAAATGTACAGCTTGCCCCTGTTGAAGCAGAGCTAACAGTTACCGTGGTTGTTCCAACCGGGAACCATGATCCTGATGGGTGACTATAAGTAAGTGGACCGCAGGTACCGGTCTTGGTTGCAGCCGGGTAAGTAACATATTTTCCGCACTGGCCTGCTGCGCTGTTAACTGTTTTATTAGCCGGGCAGGTAATGGTGCAATTGCCACATCCTGTCGCCGCAGTCAATACAATGGGATTGCTGGCATAATCTGAGAAACAGGAAGGACTGGCCTGTAGCCGTACCCTGATATTATAATTACCGGGAGCCAGGCCACTGAATGTATTTGATGTAAAGAAGTTGGAACCTCCATTGACGCTATATTCCAGTGTTCCGCCACCCGATGCATTCACGACGATCGTTCCGGTCGGGGTGCCGCAGCTGGGTTGTGTTACCGATGGTGCAGAGATGGATGGTGGTACACAACATCCTGTTGCAGCAACCAGGACAACGGGGTTACCGCTATAAATGGTGAAGCAGGAAGGATTGGATTGTGAGCGAACCCTGATATTATAATTACCGGGAGCGAGACCGCTGAATGTATTTGATGTAAAGTAGTTGGATCCTCCATTGACGCTATATTCCAGTGTTCCGCCGCCGGTCGCATTCACAACGATCGTTCCTGTCGGAGTAGTGCAGGAAGGTTGTGTCACTCCTGGTGCACTGATCACAGGCAGTGCAGTAACTGTTCCGCTCACCGCCACGTTGGCCGTAGTAGCACCGGCTGATGCACAGGCAATATTTCCGGAAGGCGTACCCGTTGCGTCGGCTGCCATTCTTACGTAAATAGTAGTGCTGGGAACGTTTCCGCCGGATGGCACCAGTGGTGGAATGCTGGATGCAAAATCAGATCCTGGTGTGGTTGATACTTGAAAACCAGCAGGCGCGGTCACTGTAAGATTGTTGGTCAGGTTAGACCCTGATACCGTAAAGGATTGTTCTGCCGAGGCTGTGCCGGCGCAAGCTGTAAAGGCATTCAGTGTACCGGTTGTCGTAACAGTTGGTACTGCTGGACATGGGCTTGCAGCCGTAATGATCAGCGAGAACCGGCGTACTGAACCCACATCAATACTAAAGACATCTTCTACATGTAATATCCAGGTGCCGTTTGGAGCCTCCCCGTCAAATGCAGATAAGAGACTGGCAGGCGAAAAATTGCCCGCTATCGGTGCTGTAGTTACGGTTTGGATGGATGGAAATCCACCATCGTCATCAATAGTAGCCGTACAGATATTGTTCCCGCTAAATCCTCCACCCCCGGCCTGGTTAATAAATGTTACGGTTGTGCCTCCGGGAGAAGTTAAACTAAAAATTAAATCACCCAGCCAGGTATGGTCAACGGCTGCATTGGTATTTCCAATGGCAGCATCACAGGTCCCCGTTGAATTCGCATCAAACCTGAAATTGAGATCGGTGATCGAAGTTCCCAGCCCGCTTACAACCAGGGGTATATCTACTCCCGCGAGGTTACCATCAGGAATGGCCACAGCTGGCCCGGTATAACTTATTGTTGAAACCGCGGTATTAGCCGGTGAAATGACAACTGGGTTACCACTGTAATTTTCCGTACAGGCGGTTGTCCCCTGCAATCTTGCCGAGATGTTATAGCTGCCAGGGGCCAGTCCACTGAATGTATTGGATGATTGGTAAGCCCCACCGTTTAGGCGATATTCTAATGTGCCGCTTCCCGTAGCATTAACCACAATAGTACCTGTTACCGGTGAAGGACAGGCGGGCTGTGTAACACCGGGTGCAGTAAATACAATGGTAGAAGGCGGCTGATTGATGACGACGGGATTACCACCGTAAAAAGCAATGCAGTTAGGATCCCCGCCCTGGATTCTGGCGGTAATGTAATAGTTGCCGGCCGAAAGGTTGCTGAATGTATTGGATGTTTGATAAGTTCCGCCGTTAAGACTGTATTCTATTGTACCACTACCCGTAGCATTGACCACAATAGATGCCGGTGTTGAAGGACAAACTGCTTGTGTTACCGTTGGTGCCGCTATGGTTGGGCGCGGACAAATCAGCGCCATTTGAACGGCTGTCAATGCATTCACCCGTCCATGACCCAGTTCATTGTTCCAGGTACCGTTGGGCTGCCCGGCCGTAGTGGCAAAACTGTAACCGGGTATCTTATCACAACTCAACTCCAGGATCGCCGTTGCCTGGGCCAGTGTCAGGGTACTGTTAACTGATAATATCAGGGCGGCTACACCAGCTGCGTTGGGGCAGGAAGATGAAGTGCCGTTGAAGGTCTCAAAATAATCTCCCGCTACACCCGCAAGTGTATTATAACCAGCTGTACCCTGTATATCGGTGGAGGCTATTTTTACACAGGGGGCAACTATATTAAGACCTGTTCCGAAGTTAGCTCCCCACCAGGTCTCCCCGTCGCAGGATGTGGGTGATTTACGCTGGTTGCACATATTGATACCACCTACCGAAATAACCTGTGGATTGTTGGCGGGATAGGCCACAACCGAATTATCATTTCCGCTTGAAAACAACACGATACATCCCAGTCCACCTCTTCCAAGAGTAACCGCACGGTCGATCGCCGCATCAATCGTTGCACTCACCGATCCGCCTCCCCAGGAATTGGAAATCACATCGCCGGCGTTAGTTCTTACATAATCAAAACAAGCCGCTACCGCAGCATCGCCAAGGTATGCTCCATTTGTTCCACCAAAAATGACGGTGGGAATAATTTTACAATTGGGTGCTACACCGGCCACTCCTATTCCGTTATTGGCGATGCCGGCGATGATACCGGCACAATTGGTGCCGTGTGCACCACCCGCATAAGTAGGTCCACCATCTCCCGGGCCCGATGACATGGATCCACCATGGAAACCCTGCAAAAGATTGGCCTGGAGGTCAGGATGAGTAAGGTCAACTCCTTCATCAATTACACCAATTTTAATGGTGGCGCTACCCATGCTCACCGCCCATGCTTCCTGGACTTTCATATCCGCACCCGGAGTGCCGTTAAACTGCGCCGCCGAACCGGTGTTCTTATGTGCCCATTGCAAATAATATAATGGATCGGTTGGATCCACATGTTTTGCATCATATACATACTTGTTTGGCTCTGCGTAATCAAATAAGTTCGTTTCATAAAAAAGATTGGCCATGGCCAGCCCGTCATAATTGGCCTGTTGACCGGCGGCGAGGATATACATATCTTCCTGGAAAGGATATTTCCGGACCAGGCGGCTGCCGGTTTGCTGGATCAGGTTTTGCAGGCTGGCAAAACTCGTGGTCGGTTTCATGTTGACGATAAATTCATCCCCGTAACTATTGTATTTGCCGGATTCACTGAGAAAAACCGGCCGGGCATATAAAATAGAATTGTTTTGTTTCAACTTTGAAATGAGCGGGGCAATATCTTTTACTTTATGGCCCAGCTTTATCAGGAATTGTTTACCGTCCAAAGTCTCCTGCAGTGAATCGGCCGATATGGCGATTAAGCTGGCAACGGTTCCTTTTAATTGATTAAATGAACGGCCGGGTGCTATACCAACCACAAGCCGGTCGTAAGAGACCGGGTAATACACTTTCTGGCCTTTGTAGTAATAAGAGACCTGTTCATTTGTTTGCGCATTGGCTGTAAAGTACAGCAGCAGGAAGAGCAGGGGCAAAAGAATTTTTCGCATAAAATTCAGTTTTGGTGGTTTATTAAATTTTCAATCGGAAAAAGCACAGTTTGTCTGGGCGGCATAGCCATAGCTATACTACCTTGATAGTATTCAAACAATAAATGAGTAGATGTGAGTTTTGCAGGGGTGGGAGT
>JANWIJ010000111.1 GCA_025449935.1 Chitinophagaceae bacterium | reverse complement strand
GGGCGAAAGGGAAAAAGAAGTGAATGGTTCAGGCAGCCAGTATGCCATGGCCTATAAATATCCTATTGACCTCAACGCTATTCCGCAAATTGATTCATTTCTTGATAATGGCTACACCAAAGAAGAAATGAAAATGGTAAATGAAACGAAAAAGATCATGCGCGATGATTCAATCCGCATTACGTCTACCACAGTGCGGATACCGGTGATGGGCGGGCACAGTGAAGCGATTAATGTTGAGTTTGAAAAAGAGTTTGAACTCGGGGACATACGCGAATTGCTGGCTTCTTCTCCCGGAATAGTTGTCGTCGATGATCCGGCCAACCAGCAATACCCGATGCCCATGACAGCACATGAAAAAGACGATGTCTTCGTGGGAAGGCTTCGAAGAGATGAAAGTCAGCCCAGGACGCTTAATATGTGGGTGGTGTCGGACAATTTAAGAAAGGGAGCGGCTACCAATGCCATACAGATCGCGGAATACCTGGTTAAAAAAGAATTGCTTTAAATGATGACTGGTTCTTCTTTTCAGTAAAGCCAGCTTATCAGGTCTGCATGGTGAGGTGCCCTGCTTTTTACTTCCTCCGCCCATTTGGGAATAAACAGCTGGTGATAGCGAAGCCGGCTGATATAAATAGGCTGGGTATGATCGCCGTTCCAGCAATGTTCAGCGCGGTCACCGTAATCTACCTCGCAATTACAAGCAGGGTTTTCCAGTTTTTTAATCATATCCTCTGCCGCGTAAACTGCATTGTTCAGGTAATAATTATCCATGTCGCCCACGTAGATATGAATTTTCCCGGCCAGTTTCCTGCCAATGGTTGGCCAGTCTCTTTTGATAATATGCACCAGGTCATAATTATCTTTCCAGTATTGTGCGGCTTTTTTATTTATCTCCCCGGTGTATTTATCATAAATTCTTTCGGGATAACCATCTTTCCCAACGGGGGAATAAACAGCTTCCCAGATATCCCACTGGCCGCCGCTCCTGCTTTTTGTTCCCAGGGCCAGTTCAAGGTAATTCATGTCCCTGACCGTGGCGCTTACATGGCCTAAATAATTTCTTTGACCCGGGCGTAATGTTTTTCTGAAGGGCCCTTCCTGGTAATAAGCGTTTTTATCTTTATAGATATTAATGGTGCTGTAATGATTGAAATCGATGGGATCGGGGCAGGCGGAATAGCATCCATTATAATCATCTGGGTAAAAGATCTGTGCTGCCAGGACTTCCCAACCCCCTGTGCTCCCGCCATACATAAATCTCGCCCATCCTTCACCGATACCACGAAACCGTTTTTCAATTTCCGGGATCAGTTCATAAGTGATCGCATCACCGTAGGGACCCAGGTTGGCTGAGTTTACCGCATAAGAATCATCGTAGTAAGGATTGGTATGCTGTATTTCTATCGCGATCACCCGCGGAAATCCCGGTCCGGTCCAGCGTTTATAAAAATCATAAGCTTCCTGCTGCACAATTTTATTGTAGCCAACCAGGTTGAATCTTGAAAAGGTATCTGGTTTCAGGTTTTCGTCAGGGGGTGTTGTTCTCCAGTTGCCAAAATCTCCCGGAAAATGTCCATGGAAAACAGCCAGCGGATATTTAACATTCGGGTGTGTATCCCAGCCTTCCGGTAATAATACGTGGGCACCCAGGTACATGGGCCTTCCCCAAAAATCTGAAAGGAGTTTGCTCCGGACTTTTATATGCTTTATGTACTTTGTATCATCCGGCTCTTTTATGGGAGGAATGATTTTAGTAAGGTGGACGGTTTGTATATTTTTTGTCCGGGGATTGAAGCTGATTTTCGCCGGCGCAGAATACAAATTACCTGGTGCCAGGTTCCAGTGCTGGCCCTCACCGCGGTCCATCGGTAACCTTAGCACATGGCCGTCCTTCCGGGGGAAAATTTCGTAAACATGCAGAAGAGCCTGCACATAATATTCACCTGCCGGTAAATCAGCCAATTTTTCTACCGGGTAGCCAAAAGCAGCTGTTGAAAATAGTTTTGTGGTACCGGGTAACCAGTTTTCTACATCCATTCCGAATACCTGTTGGGTTTGGGGACCATTCGCCAGGCTAAACCTGGGCTCAATGCCGGGGTTCGCCGAGAATAACAACAGTAATCTACCATGAAGAGGCTTCTTGCTGAGTGAATCAGGAAGCCGGATGGAAAAATTTTGTGCATTTAGCAATGCGCAGGCTGCCAGTACCGGCAGCATAAAAACTATCCTTTTCATAGTCAATTCATTGATTCATTAACAAAACCGATCAGTGGTTGCAGGGCTTCGAAAGCAGCAACTGTCTTCTTCACCAGGTCCTTTGAAACAAGATCTTTATCACTAACATTAATCATGGCAATATAACTTTTCAACCGCAGGTACCCTGCTGCGGGATTATCCGCTTCATATCCCTTTGGTACGCGGCTTAGCAGGAATTCCGCACTTTGATCAAGATCCCCATACAAAGATTTAAACTTCTTAGCACGGATGATTTTTTTAAATGTGGGATAATTGTAATCGATTTCCTGCCTTAATTTTTTCAGTTCACCGGGCATTGGCATATAGATACCTCCACCGGTAAAACTTCCGCCCGGTTCCAGGTGAAAATAATACCCGGCTGAGTTCATGGCTTTGCGTCCGCCTTTGTTTATACTGGCGCCAAAGTTGGATTTGTAAGGAGATTTATCTTTTGAAAAACGAATATCCCGGTTGATGCGGAACATACAGTCTTTGGCGACCAGGTTTTTTATGGAAGGATCTTTTTGTGCGTGCTGGTCAATTACCTGCTGGATAAAGCCGGCAAAATCAGCTTTCGCTGTTTCGTATAGTTTCCTGTTCTGGTCAAACCAGGGCTTATGGTTATTCTTTTTTAAATCTTTCAGGAATTTAATAGTAGAAGGCTGCAGCATACTGAACCGGGTTGGTTGGACAATGGAGGATTTATATTGAAATAAAATTAACGAAGCTTTCCTCATGATCCACTTAAATGAACCTGCCGGGTGGCAGGCCGTTCACTAAGCTATATTCTTCCCCAGTTTTCCCCGCTTTTGATCCGGTACATGGTCATTTCGCTTACCCCGTATTTTTTTGCCAGTTGTTTAATGGTGATCTTACGGGTCTTACTGTTGAGGATGTCCTTGATTTTTTTTACCTGGGAAGCGGTCAGCTTCAGCCCTACTGTTCTGTTGGCCTGTTTTTCTTTATAGGCGATTTTTGCGGGGCTTTCCTGCTGGTGAGTGATCATTTTTTCCAGGGTGGCCCAGCGGAGATTTTTGATGTTGTTGTCGAGTTTATTGTGATTTTGGTGAATAACATATTTATGTTTTACAGACGGTTTCTCCAGGAATATTTTAGCCATTTCCCGGTGTATGTACAAGGTACCTTTATTATCAGGCCGGTGGAGGTTCAGGGTCCGGTAACCCGTCGTGAGTGATCCATTCAACACCTTACCACCTTTCAGTGCGTCGGTTTTATAACTGGCAATCCGACCTGCACTCGATACAGCATATCGGTTTCTGAGTTGCCTCCATCCGGAAAATACAAGCGGCTTCCAGACTTCGCCGGCTAATTTTTTTATCATAAAAGTAATTTTTAGCCAGTGACAGTTGCAGGGAATAACTGTCCAAAATAAATTGTCAGAGCAGGAGGGTGCAGTAAAGTACTAAGGTAAAAAAAATACAGTAAGAGAAAGATTATTTTTTACGGATCATTTGCAGGAATTCTGCTTCAGATATGATTCTTACCGTATTTATCTTTTTAGCTTTTTCCAGTTTGCTGCCCGCATCCTCACCCACAACCAGGTAATTCAGTTTGGTGCTTACACCGGTAAGTATCTGCCCCCCGTTTTCTTCCACCATGGCTTCAGCATCACTTCGTTTCAACGTGGGCAACGTACCGGTAAATAAGAAGGTCTGCCCTTTTAAATTACCCGCGGCAGATAATTCTTTCTTTTGATTTTTTAATTGCAAACCCAGTTTTTCGAGCTGTTCCAATATGTCAATATTATTTTTATTGCTGAAGAAATGGTAAATACTGCCCGCTACTTTGGGTCCCACATCTTCCAGGCCCTGCAATTGTTCGGGGGAGAATTTTTTAAGATCCAGCAGGTGATTGATGGCCTGGGCCAGTGTTTTAGCTGTTGTTTCACCCACAAACCGGATACCGAGTGCAAAAAGGAGCCGGTGAAGAGGTTGTTTTTTTGAGTGGAGTATGGCCGCCTGCAGGTTATCAATGGATTTTTGTCCGAAACCTTCCATAGTTCCGATTTTATTAAAATCAAGCGTATAGATGCCCGGGATGTCTTTTATTAAACCCAGGTCGTAAAATTTCCGCACATTGGCATCACCCAGGCCACGGATATCCATCGCGTCTTTACTCACAAAATGAATGATACGTTCCACCACCTGTGCCGGGCATTCGATATTGATACAGCGCCAGACCGCTTCTTCCTCCTCCTTGAACAACGGGCTGTTACACACCGGGCAGGTTTTCGGGAAAATAATTTTCTTTTCCTTTCCCGATCTAGCATCAGCCAGCGACTTAACAATATAAGGGATAACATCACCGGCTCTTTCCACCAGTACCGTATCACCGATCTTTAAATCTTTTTCCCTGATTACTTCTTCGTTGAATAGTGACACAGAAGAAACGGTAACTCCACCAATCGGGACCGGTTGAATTTTTGCAACAGGTGTAATGGAACCGGTTCTTCCTACCTGGAACTCTACATTCAGTAATTTACTGGTGCCCTGCCTGGCTTTAAACTTACAGGCAATGGCCCACCGGGGATGGTGAGAGGTCATGCCCAGTTTATCCTGCAGCGCCAGGTCATTTACTTTAATCACCATCCCGTCAATTTCATAGGGCAGGTTATCTCTTTTCACCTCGAATTCACTGCAGTGCCTGATAACTCCTTCCATCCCTTTAAAAACTTTTTTTTCTCTCTCAGGACTCCGGAAGCCAAGATCCCATAACATTTTAAGCGAAGCAGCATGGCTGGTAAGCTCAGCTGGAATTTTCTTCCCCCTGGCCAACGAATAATAACTAACATGGTAAACAAAAGCTTCAAGGTTTCTTTTTGCTACCTCTGCCGGGTCCTTGATACGTAAGGTTCCGGCCGCCGCATTGCGCGGATTGGCTAAGGGTGCAAGTCCCTGCTCAATCAAATGCTGGTTGTATTTTGCAAAATTGGTTTTGTTTATCAGCACTTCTCCTCTTATTTCCACTACCTGTAGTCCATAATCCGAAAACTTCGCCGACAGGGGAAGGGAACGTATTTGTTTAATATTGGTCGTCACTTCATCTCCCTCAACTCCATCACCGCGTGTAGCCCCGCGAACGAGGATATCATTTTCATAAACCAGGGAAATACTCCCGCCGTCGAACTTAGGTTCCACGCAATATTCGATGACATTTAGTCCCGTCAGCTCCCTTGCTTTCCTGTCAAAATCAAGCAGGTCATCACTATTATAAGAATTATCCAGGGAGAGCATTGGAACCAGGTGGGGGGCATTGGGAAAGTCCTTCGTGAGGCCTTTTGCCACCCGCTGCGTAGGCGAGTCGGGAGTAATCAACCCCGGGTCCAGCCCTTCAATTTTTTCAAGGGCTTTGTAAAGCTGGTCATATTCGAAATCGGCAACCAGGGGATCGTTTAATATATAATAACGATATTCATGAAAGCGGAGCGCCGACCGCAGCGCTTCCAGCTCCTTTTTGGTGAGCGAGGCTGGATCCTTCTTAAGCAATTCAGCTGTAACCTTTTGCAGCTGCTTCGTAGTTTCTTTTGAATACATATCTGGAGCTGTTCGCCGTAAAGTTAATTACTGGCAAAGAAAAGAAACAAGGCCGGAAAATAAGATCATCAAATTAATGTGTCGTAAGTACATATTTATTATCTTCATATTGCCTGACATAAACAGCCTGCATGACAGCTGTTTCTTATTAACGATTCTGTAGTTTGAAAATGCTTGCTATGAAGAAAATTTTTTCACTGCTTACCATGGCAGTTTTGCTATCCTTTGCCGGCAAAGCCCAGTTGCTGACCTGGTCCCCTGACTTTGCCAGGGATAATGATAATATTTCAATCACGGTTGATGCTTCAAAAGGTAACCAGGGTTTGCTGAATTATTCCCCGGTATCGGATGTGTATGTGCATACCGGAGTTATAACGAACCTGAGTACCGGCCCCGGTAACTGGCGATATGTGAAGTTCAATCAGAATTTCAACCAGCCCAATGCCCAGCTCCAGGCAACTTCGCTGGGAGGAAATAAATGGAAGTTCGACATAACCAATATCCGCGCCTATTATGGTGTTCCGGGCGGGGAAACCATTTTCAGAATTGCCATTCTTTTCCGGAACGGGAATGGAACTGTCAAACAAGCCAATACGGATGGGAGTGATATGTATATTCCTGTTTATGATAATTCCGTGGCGGTTCGTTTTACGGTGCCATTGTTCCAGCCTACCTATAACCGGATTCCTGAACCCATTACCAAACAGGTGGGTGATAATATCAATTTAACCGCCATTGCCAATAAATCTTCAACCATGAAGCTGTTCCTGAACGGGACAGAAATACAATCCGCCGCCGGTGTGACGACTATTTCCGCCAACCCCACGCTAACGGTGCCGGGTAACCAGTTAATTATTGCGGAAGCCAATGATGGTACCGAAACGAAAAGAGACACCCTGCAATTTTTTATCCCGGTTACTCCGGCTGTCCTGCCTTTACCGGCCGGGGTAAGAGACGGAATAAATTATGAAACCGGGAATACCACGGCCGTCCTGGTATTGTATGCGCCCGGCAAAACGCGGGTTTCGGTGATCGGGGAGTTCCCCGGAAGTAACTGGGTTGAACAGACCAATTATGTAATGAATAAAACGCCGGACGGTAATTACTGGTGGCTTCGTATTGTGGGATTGACGCCCGGGACCGAATATGCTTTTCAATACCTCGTGGATGGTACGTTAAAAACGGGTGAACCATACAGTGAAAAAATCCTGGATCCTTCCGCTGACGGGTTTATCAGCAGTTCCACCTACCCGGGTCTTAAGCCTTATCCAACGGGGCAGACAACCGGGATTGTAAGCGTGCTGCAAACCAATTCTCCTTCTTATAACTGGGCCGTTAATAATTTCCCAAGGCCTGACAAAAGGAACCTGGTCATCTATGAATTATTATTAAGAGATTTCCTTGCAGCCCATGATTGGAAAACTTTGAAGGACACATTGAGCTATTTCAAAAAAATGGGGATAAATGCCATCGAGATTATGCCTTTTAATGAATTTGAAGGAAATGAAAGCTGGGGCTATAATCCCGATTTCTTTTTGGCCCCGGATAAATATTATGGGCCTAAGAATTCGCTGAAAGAATTTGTCGATTCCTGTCACAGCAAAGGAATTGC
>JANWIJ010000110.1 GCA_025449935.1 Chitinophagaceae bacterium | reverse complement strand
GTACCACCGGGCATAATTGGATCAACGATTTTTTCAGGGGTCGTACAACCGCAACTGGCCCAGGAATTTTCTACCACTACCGGTTTATCGCTGACATTCTTGATCTCGAAAGAATAAGTAACCGGGTTGCCTACTTTTATTTTTCCAAAATCATATTTTTCAACATTCAGTTTCACCACGTCATCGGGTTTGGCTTGTGACATGGCAGTGAGTGCAATAACAAATGCAGTGGCAAGGAGGAAAATCTTTTTCATGGTTTAGAAAATTTAAAAGGATTGTTTTTTTAATAAATTAATTGAAGCATTGCCGGGAGCAGGACCTTCGGGTGCTTTCCACACCGTACCTATTATCCTGATCTGCTTGCTTTGACTTGTATGGTAAGTGATCGTGATGGGTTTGTCAAACGTGCCTTCGGCAGCTGCATTATAACCCACTTTGATCGTGGCGGTTCCACCCGCTGCAATGGGATCACGGCTCCATTCGGGAGTGGTGCATCCGCAACTTGCCTGGACATTATCCAGCTTCAGTTCAGTTTTACCTGTATTGATAATTTCAAAAGAATAGTAAACCGGTTTGCCCTGTGGGATCTTTCCGAAATCGTGTACGCTCTCTTTTAATTTGAGCACATCATCCGTCGCCGGGGCAGCTGCAGCATGATTATGCCCATCATGATCAGAATGTGCGGGCTGCTGGGCGTTAATTCCTGCCAACAGCGTGAAGGATAAAAGGGCAAGGGTTATTTTCTTCATTTTTAGCTGATTGAAGAGTTCAAATTTACGGTAAAGATGGCATATTTACCAGCGTGGTTGCAGCCTTTTGAGGTATTTTTTAACAGCGGCTTTACCCCAGTCAATATTCCTATTTTTGTTGCATGGAAAATACGAATATGGGTATTATTTCGGATGCTGATAAACTGTCATTTGAAAAATTCAGGGAGGCCGTATTAAACGATTACCGGATAGCCTGTATAAGTCGGGAAGCCAGCCTCTTAGGCAGAAAAGAAGTGTTGGGTGGAAAGGCTAAATTTGGCATTTTTGGAGATGGTAAGGAGGTGGCCCAGGTGGCAATGGCAAAATTTTTTCAACCAGGGGATTTCCGCAGCGGATATTACCGTGACCAGACATTTATGATGGCTGCCGGGCTGGCCACCACGGAACAGGTGTTTGCCCAGTTGTATGCTGACCCCGATATCAATAATGAACCTTTCAGCGCCGGGCGCCAGATGAATTGTCATTTTGCCACTAAAATGGTGAACAGCGATGGGGAATGGCTCAACCTGGCGGGGCTCAAAAACGTTTCCAGTGACATTGCCCCAACTGCCGGACAGATGCCCAGGGCGCTGGGATTAGCCTTTGCTTCCAAATTATTCCGCCATATTGAACAACTTCATGGTTTTTCCACGCTCACGGATAATGGCAACGAAGTTTGTTTTGCTACGATTGGAGATGCATCCACGAGTGAAGGACATTTTTGGGAAACAATCAATGCGGCCGGGGTTCTGCAGGTACCGCTGGCGGTTTTTGTATGGGATGATGGCTACGGCATTTCAGTTCCCAAAGAATACCAGACAATAAAAGCCTCGGTGTCTGACGCCCTGAGCGGGATGCAGAAAAAAGAAGGAACGAATGGTATAAATATATACAAGGTAAAGGGCTGGGATTATGCGGGCATGTGTGAAGCGTTTGAAGAAGGGATCAGGCTGGCGAGGGAAACACATACTCCTGTTCTTTTTCATGTGGAGGAGATCACACAGCCGCAGGGTCATTCCACGTCCGGAAGCCACGAAAGATATAAATCCCCTGAACGGCTTGAATGGGAAAGGGACTGGGATGGGTTGAAGAAAATGAAAGAATGGATCATTGCAAATGCACTGGCTATTGAAACGGAAATAGAGGAGGTTGCGAACAATGCCAAACAGCATGTAAAGGAAAGTAAGGCCCAGGCCTGGAATAAATTCATGGCGCCTGTTAAAGAACAGGTGACCCGGACCGCAGACCATCTGAGCAGGATGGGGGATGCCGTGCCTGATCAGAAACCTGCGCTCGAAAACCTGGTTGCTGAATTATTGGCAAACAGGGAACCATTGCGGAGAGATATCATGAAAACATTATACGCTGCACTGGATCTTGCGGGGAATGCTGATGCTGCCGGTTTCACAAAAGACTATTATAAGGAGTTGGCTGAAGAGAATAAAAAACTATATAATACGCACTTGTATAATGAAGGCCCGAAGAGTGCATTAAAAGTGGAAGAAGTAAAGGCTGTTTATCCGGACGATGAGAGTACGATGAACGGCTTTGAAGTATTGAATAGGTTCTTTGATGAATTATTCTCGAATAATCCCCGCGTAGTGGCCTTTGGTGAGGACCTTGGCTATATCGGTGATGTGAACCAGGGATTCAGCGGTTTGCAGCAAAAACATGGAGACCTGCGGATCTTTGATACAGGCATCCGCGAACTGACGATCATGGGGCAGGGTATTGGTTTGGCGGTACGGGGACTGAGACCCATTGCTGAAATACAATACCTCGATTACCTGCTCTACGGTTTGCAACCCTTAAGTGATGATGTGGCTACGCTCCATTACCGTACAGCCGGACAACAAAGTTGCCCGGTAATCATCCGAACCAGGGGACATCGGCTCGAAGGAATCTGGCATAGCGGTTCACCGATGGGTATGGTGATCAATGCCCTCCGGGGTATCTATGTATGTGTACCCAGGAATATGACGCAGGCCGCAGGTATGTACAATACTTTATTACGCAGCAATGACCCCGGGTTGGTTATTGAATGTTTGAATGGATACCGGTTGAAAGAGAAACTCCCCGAAAACCTGCTGGAATTTACGGTTCCGCTGGGGGTGCCGGAAATAATTAAAGAAGGAACTGATGTAACTATTGTGGGCTACGGTTCTACCTTACGGGTAGTACAGGAAGCCGCGGACGTGCTGGAAGCAGAGGGAACCAGCTGCGAAATAGTGGATGTACAAACGCTTTTACCTTTTGATATTCACCATAAGATTTTAGATTCATTAAAAAAAACGAACCGGATCGTTTTTGTGGATGAGGATGTGCCCGGGGGTGCGGCCGCTTATATGTTCAGCCAGGTAATGGAAGAACAGGGAGGGTACCGCCATTTGGATGTTGCACCCCGGACAATCACCGCCAAACCTCACCGCCCGGCCTATGGAAGTGACGGAGATTATTTCAGTAAGCCCAATGCAGAGGAAATAATTGGGGTTATCCGGCAGATGATGGCAGAATAATGAAAGAAGTTTGATTCAGCTGAAATGTTGTAATTTCTCTGGATAAATGTTTTCTTAATCTTTAAATAATTTACCATGTCAGTAGTAAAAGTCATTGAGTTGATTGCTTCGTCAGATAAGGGATTTGATGATGCTGTAAAGCAGGCAGTAAAGGAAGCTTCCAAAACCATCCGTAATATCGATTCTGTCTGGGTAAAAGATATGAAAGTGCATGTGAAGGACGGGAAGATCAAATCATACGGGGTTATCTGTAAAGTATCCTTCCGGCTGGATGATGATAATAAATAATCACCGGTCATTTCATATTTTTAGTCATCCCGTTACCAGCGGGATTTTTTTCATGAACCAGCGATTCATGGCATGCCCACGCATTTTCTCTATATCATAGACATCCTGGGAACCATCTCGTTTGCCGTATCAGGAGCATTCCTGGCGATCGAAAAAAAACTGGATCCTTTCGGTGTGCTCGTGCTTTCATTTGTTACGGCCATCGGTGGAGGAACCCTTCGCGATATCCTGATAGGCAACTTACCGGTCAGCTGGTTAAAGAATGAAACCGCCACGATCGTCATTTTTTCTTCAGCGGTTGTGACCATGTTCTTTGGGCGCTTCCTCAGACATCTCACCACGACTTTGTTTTTGTTTGATGCACTGGGATTGGGGTTGTTTACCATTGTTGGTATAAAACTGGGGATTGCCCTGCACTATGGCGTGGGTGTCTGCATTGCCCTGGGCACGATCACCGCCTGCTTTGGGGGGGTGGTACGAGATGTGCTGCTGAATACTATTCCGTTGTTATTCCGGAAAGAGATCTATGCACTGGCCTGCATTGCGGGCGGGCTGATTTATTTCTTGATGCGCCGGATGAACATCGACGCAGATGTGGCCACCATTCTGGGTATTCTTATCATTTTTTCCATTCGCGTATTGGCGGTGCGGTATAAACTCTCCTTACCTCAATTTTACAGGAATTAAAAACGTTATTATGAATCTCACCATTTACCAGCTCGATGCTTTTACGAACAGGTTATTCACCGGCAACCCGGCCGCCGTGATCCCCCTGCGTAAATGGATCGACGCGGAGCTGATGCAAAAAATCGCGATGGAAAACAACCTGGCTGAAACCGCTTTTTTTGTGCCATCCAAAAATAAAAAAGCAGATTTTGATATCCGCTGGTTTACGCCCGAATTGGAAATCAATCTTTGTGGGCATGCGACCCTCGCATCGGCCCAGGTTATTTTCGAAATCCTGGAAGCAAAAAAAAAGAAAGTCGTGTTTAATTCAAAAAGCGGTCTGCTCACCGTCACTAAAAAGAAAAAAATGCTTGAAATGGACTTCCCGTCCTGGAAACCGGAGAAGATCAATGAGTATCCCCCGGGTTTAAAAGAGGCATTGGGTGTAAATGAAATTGTCGCGGTATATAAACACCGTGACCTGCTGGTGGAACTGAATCAGGAAGAAGAGGTACGGCAGGCAAACCCGGATTTCTCGGCCCTGAAAAAAACCGGCGAGAAAATAATCATTACTGCACCAGGTAAGGAGGTTGACTTTGTATCCAGGTTTTTTGCCCCGTCTGCCGGTATTGATGAAGATCCCGTAACCGGGTCCGCGCATTCGCAACTAATCCCTTTCTGGAGTGAAAAATTGGGTAAGAAAAAGATGATGGCAAAACAATTATCCCGGCGAGGGGGAGATATCTATTGCGAACAGAAAGGAGAAAGGGTGATCATGGGAGGAACCTGCGTTTTTTACATGAAGGGTACCGTCACACTTTAAGGAAAAAACCGGTCCTTCCAATCCGCCGGGGGTATCATACAACTGTCTTTTTTGCCAAACCACCTGTACCGGTTCCTCGCGACGAGATTATAGACAGCGTCGCGCAGGAATTTTGGAATAATCATCAATGCATAAACCAGTTTCCACCCACCCCCAAGGTATTTACAAATTCTTAAGCAGGCTGATGACTGGGTATAGGCCTTCCCGTTATCTACCAGGATCACGGAACTAAGTTTGGAAGGATCAAGCTGGTAGCGGGGAAGAATTTCCCTGGCTGTTTCTCCCTGGAGCGAGGCAAACCGCAGGCGTTTTTTTTGATCATGCCTGCTTGCGAAGTTGACCCAGTAATTGCAGAAATTACAAACACCATCGAAAAGTATCAGGGGATTTTCCGTCATAGATCGCAAAAATATAACTGCTTTTCATAACAATTAATTGTAATTTAAAGGTGCCTATTTCTATCAGTATTTATGAAAAACAGCCTGGCATTCATCACGGCATGCTTTTTTTTAATATCTACCGCCCACGCACAGGGTAAATATGCCGGAACAAAAAAAAGCCTGGTAGGTAAAACCTACACATATAGCCGGAATATTCCCGGGCTGGCAGGCTGGGAGTTCAGGGAAGGGAACCTGGTGACGCCCGTTGATAATCCCGAGACCATTACCGCAGATGTTTTTCAGCGGGGAACCACCTGGCTGGTTTTTTTCAGTA
This sequence comes from Chitinophagaceae bacterium, assembly GCA_025449935.1. GTDB lineage: Bacteria > Bacteroidota > Bacteroidia > Chitinophagales > Chitinophagaceae > JJ008. The sequence goes on along the minus strand of JANWIJ010000110.1, from coordinate 2,566 downwards.
TCCGGGAGGATACGCTATCTGCTTTGTATACTATCATGGACCTCGTTGAAATAAAAAATGTGCAAAAGGGTTGGCAGCTAAGAACAGCCTTCTGCCGCCGGAATAAAATAGACAATATTGAAATTGTCGCACTTGTAAAATCTTCGACAACCCAGGAATTCCTGAAACCTGCCAGGCAAGCCTGGCGTTTTAACAGGGATAAGCGGAGATTTGAAGTGTTGAGCGTAAACGGAATTGATTGCACAGTGAAGGTTCGGATTGATCAGTACCAATAAATCAATCACTATGAATAAACAGTACAGTAAAAAAAACCTGCTGCTTTTTTGTTTGTTTTTGTGGCAGGCATCTATCGCCCAGCAACCACAGTTACCGAGGAATGCCACGCAACCGAAACAGGAGATCAAACCGGTCAGGCCCCTGGTCAAAAAAGATTCAGTAACCTATGTGGCAGCGCCTGTCACCGTTACACCCAATACCACGCTGGTGACAGCCGACGAATTATACCTCGGGCAGGGCGCATTTCTTATCCGTACGGTTCGGGATTACCGCTACCTTACCGTCAAGGATGATCTGAGTAAATCCTCTGTAGTATTTGGATATGCCTCCTGGGCGTTAAACAGCCAGTTTTGGAACTTTATTCAAAAGCCGGGGGGATACTATAAGTTGCGATCCGGTACCGGGCTTTTTCTTGAAATGGGAGGACGCACCACTTTCTATGCCGTTTCAAAGGCGGAAGCCAATACGGATAATCAACTCTGGCAATTAGAAGAAGCGGATAACGGTAACTATTATATTAAATCAAAAAGTGGCCAATACCTCGGTGTGTATATGAGCCAGGTCGCGAACGGTACAGTTGCCGGTCTCAAAAACGGAAGGGACAACAGCTCCTTTCAAAAGTGGCAGTTAATAAAGATGAACAATGACAGGAGAAAGACCACTACTTTTGATCCGGCAAGAAATGGATTCCGCTTTATCAATACATTCAATGGAGAAGATTTTATCCGCTGGGGCGGTTTATGCGGGGGTATGATCTATACCGCGCTGGATTATTTCCGTACCGGTATTCCCATACCCACTCAATCTTACACACCCGCCAATGCTACCACGCTTCAGTCCTACATCTACCAGCGTCAGCAACACTCGATGTGGAATGTGAATGAAAAATGGTCCGAGCTGGAAGTGGCCTACAATACCCGGGGAGGTGAAATTTTCCGCTGGGGCATGCAGGGATTTGGAGGCGGCAGGCTGGAGGAATTAAAAAACGCCATTGATGCCGGCCGGTCCGTACCGATCGGGCTGTTTGGTGGTGGTGTGCCCAGTATAGACGGGGGCAGCGGCGGAAACCATGTGGTGCTTGCTATGGGATATGCATTAGGCAGGTACACCGGAAATTTTGATGGCCATCCCGGTGACTACAAAATTCTTGTTTATAATCCTAACCATAGAAACCAGACGACAACATTGGTACCCAATATGGAGGGTCAATGCTTTTTTGAAATTGAAAGCGGTAAAGTTTGGAGAACTTATTTTGTCAATACCCGGTATGATAATGACCATACTCCCCCGCGTGACATTCGTAATTTTCCCGAAGGGGAACCGGAAGGCAGTATCCGGCATCTTTATGTTGAATTTATTACGGGGGGCGATGATCTGCGTGGAGGCAACGACAACGTTTCGGTAACCGTAACTTATGCTGACGGCACAAAGCAGAGCTTTCCCAACGTAAATAACGGGGCGAGGTGGATTGATAACAGTACACAAACCGTGCATTTGGAACTAAACAGGGCAGTCCGGAAGTCAGATATAAATCATTTCATGTTGACCACAAGTTTTGGCAGCGACATTTTCAGCGATGACTGGAACCTGGATGGTTTCGTAGTGACAAACGGAATGGGAGGGATCGTTTTTGCAGAGTCCTTTGCCCAGCCCGGTCAATACCTGTTTCGGTTTTCAGGGGATGAACGAAGGCAGAGACATGTCATTCGTGTGCAATAATTTTCGCCAGCCCGGTGAAATTCGTAAGTGTTCGGTGTCGTTTAGTAAACAATAACGATACACGTTATATAAAATAACCAAAATGAAAAAAAATGCTGCCAGCCGGTTTGGCGTCCTGCTCTTCACCCTATTATTTATATTTCTGCAACCAAATATTAATTGCAGCAACGGGAAAGATAAGGACGCCGGTAATAAAGGCAGGAGCAACCCGGTTGATCAGGCGGATGAAAACGCGGGTATCCGGTGGGCATTGTCTGCACCGGACCAAATAATAGCCTCCGAAGTAAAAATGCAACCGGGAGCAATGGAAGTGCCGGATGTAGATATGAACCACCTGGAGAAGGCCGATATGAAAACCGGTGAATATGTTTTTTCTTCCGGAGCATCCGGCCTGGAAAAACTGGAGCCTGGCAGTTTCGTTTTTTTCCGTAATCATTCCGTCCGCCAGATTCTATCCGCGGAAAGAGCGGGCGGAAAAGTTGTGGTGAAAACAGAAAAATGCAAATTCACCGATGTATTCTCGGATGCCCACTTGCATTTCAAGGAGCATTATGACTGGAAAGATAACAGC
>JANWIJ010000109.1 GCA_025449935.1 Chitinophagaceae bacterium | reverse complement strand
GGACCGATAGCGTGTTTAAAAGCCTGGGCAATGACGAGAGAATCGCGCAGCTCATGGTCATCCGGGCACATTCCAATCTTGGTCCGGATCATGTAGCCAAAGTGGTGAATGATATCAAAAAATACAACGTCGGGGGTTTATGTTTTTTCCAGGGGGGACCCGTCCGGCAGGCTAAGCTGACCAACTATTACCAAAGTATCGCCAGGACACCCCTGATGGTCACTATTGACGGGGAATGGGGATTGGGAATGCGGCTGGACAGTGTGATTAAATTTCCTTACCAGCTTACCCTGGGTGCCCTGAACTATGAGGACCTTGTTTACAGGATGGGTGTGGCGGTTGGGGAGCAATGCAAACGCATCGGCGTACATGTTAACTATGCCCCGGTTGTCGACATTAATAATAACCCGAACAACCCGGTTATCGGGTATCGTTCGTTTGGCGAGGACAAAGAGAAAGTTTCAAGATTTGGCGTGGCATATATGAAAGGAATGCAGGATGCGGGTATCATGGCTTGTGCCAAACATTTTCCCGGGCATGGAGATGTGGATGTAGATTCTCATTTTGACCTGCCGGTTATCAATAAATCGATGGATCAGCTGGAAGCTATGGAGCTGGTTCCTTTTAAAGCGGTCTTTGATGCGGGTATCGGCAGTGTGATGATTGCACACTTATATATCCCTGCTATTGATAATACCGCCAATAAAGCCACCTCCATATCGCGAAAAAATGTTACGGACCTGTTGAAAAAGAAAATGAATTACGATGGCCTCACTTTCACAGATGCGCTGGAGATGAAAGGGGTTACCAAGTTCTTTCCCGGGGGTACGATTTCGGTAGAAGCACTGGTTGCGGGTAATGACATGCTTTGTTTACCCGAAAACGTAAAAGAATCAATCGAAGCGGTCAAAAAAGCAATTAAAGAGAAGAAACTAAACTGGGAGGATATCAATAAAAAAGTAAAAAAGGTACTGCTGTCAAAATACAACCTTGGCTTGCACCAATGGTCACCGGTTGATACGAATAACCTGCTGGATGACCTGAATGTCAAAACCGATGCGATTCGGCGGGAGGTTGCACAAAACGGTATCACGGTACTTTCCCTGGCAGGCACTACAGCTTCGCGTACGGATTATGCCCAGATCCCCTTGTCCGGGCAACAAAAGAAAATCGCGTATGTGGGTATTGGAACCTCTACAGTGAACGAATTTGGCAAAAGACTGCAGCAGGATTACAATGCTGATGTTTTTTTATTATCCTATAAAGACGGCCAGGATAAAGCCGACGAAATATTAAAAGCTGTCCCAAAAGATGGGAAATATGATGCTATCATCATTGGCGTTCATAACTACTCCCTCCGGCCGGCCGATAATTTTGGATTAAGCACTGTGGCTATACGATTATACAAGGAGCTGAACTTTATCAAAACCATTACCCTGACGTTTGGGAATGTGCTGGCCACAAAAAATTTCTGTGATGCCTGGACATTGGCTGCCTGTTACCAGGATGATGCAATAACCCAGCAGGCCGCTGCCGACCTCCTGGAAGGAAAGATCTTCTCCATGGGAAAGCTGCCGGTATCATTCTGCAACTTTAAGTATGGAGATGGTATAGTACATGGCGGCATCAAATCCCCCAAAGCAGGTATTCAAAAAGAAAAATTCAGTGAAGTGGATTCCATTGCCCTGGATGGACTTACCCAGAAAGCATATCCCGGGTGTGTGATACTGGCTGCGCACAAAGGAAATATTATCTATCACAAGGCTTTTGGTAATTATGAATATGAAACTTCCCCGCCCATGAGCCCCGAAAGTATTTTTGACCTGGCCTCTGTTACCAAGATCTCGGCCACGACTGTTTCTGTGATGAAATTATACGAGGAAGGCAAAATTAAACTGGATAAAAAGCTGAAAGATTACCTGCCGCAGGTAAAAGGAACAAATAAAGGGGAGCTGGAGATCAGGGATATTTTACTACACCAGGCAGGCCTGGTCCCTTTTATTGCATTTTATAAAGAAACCATCGATACCAATACCGGTATTCCCAACCCGGCCATTTATTCCGATAGACCCGGACCCGGTTTCGATATCCGCGTGGCCGAAAATATTTATATGAGGAATGACTGGAACGACACCATGTTCAGCCGTATCATCAAAAGTCCGCTGGGTCCTAAAAATAAATATGTGTACAGTGATAATGATTTTATTTTTTTAGGAAAAATTGTTGAACAGATTTCAGGGTTGACCTTAGATCAGTATACGCAAAAAACATTCTATAACCCGCTCGGAATGTATTCGACGGGTTTCAAACCGCGTAACCGGTTCCAGCTGGAATGCCTGGTACCCACGGAAACGGAAAAGCATTTCCGGCGCCAGACAACCATCGGGGATGTTCACGATGAAGGTGCCTCCATGTTTGGCGGGGTAGCGGGCCATGCAGGATTATTTTCAAATGCATACGACCTCTCCTTACTTTACCAGATGTTGCTGAATGGTGGAGAACTGAACGGGGAACGGTACCTGAAACCGGAAACGATAAGCCTGTTTACTTCCTATGGAAGTGATATCAGCCGGCGTGGTTTAGGATTTGATAAACCCGAAAAAGACAATGATACCAGGAAAGAACCTTACCCTTCTGCCTTAGCTTCTCCTGGAACGTATGGACATACGGGTTATACCGGTACCTGTGTATGGGTTGATCCGGTACAGGACCTGGTTTATATCTTTTTATCCAACCGGGTTCATCCTACCCGGAACAATAATAAGTTGGGACAAATGCTGATAAGAGGTAAAATACAGGATGCTTTAATCAGGGCAATTAAAGAGTAGTTAAATTAAATTATTTATCCTTTCCCTGGTTCGGATTATCCGGCCGTTGCTGGTTATTCCTGTTAGGGTTGTTTGGCCGCTGCTGATTATTCCTGTTTGGATTGTTTGGTCGCTGCTGATTACCACCTTGCTGGTTACGTGACGGCCTTTGTTGCTGACCTCCCTGCTGCCGCTGTTGCCCGCCACCTTGCTGTCTCTGCTGTCCACCGCCTTGCTGTTGTCCTCCCTGTTGTCTTTGCTGGGGTCTTTGACCTCTTTGCTGGTTACCCGGTTGATTTTGACGGCGTTTTTTATCGGCGGCTTTATCCAGGCTGCGTAAACTTATCTGGCCAACTAATTCCACAAATTCCGGTTCGGCTTCTTTGGGTTTACCTGACACTACTTCCACGGGTTCCAGTTCATCCGGGATAACACCCTGCTGGTTCAGGGATTTAATTTTTCGAACTCTTTCAATCGTCAGCGGGTACTGTTTATTGCTGTCAGGCAATGTGTACCACATCAGGTTTTTGAAAATATCTTTTTTGATCAGGAAGGCATTGCCTTTTGTCACCTGTATCACATCACAGTTATCGGGAAAATGTTGTAAAGCATCGAGGTAAGTGTCCAGCTCATAATTCAAACAACATTTCAACCGGCCACACTGCCCGCTTAGTTTCGTCTGGTTTATGGAAAGGTTCTGGTAACGGGCTGCGGCAGTGTTTACCGATTTAAAATCGGTCAGCCAGGTACTGCAGCATAGTTCCCTGCCGCAACTGCCAATTCCACCTACTTTACCGGCTTCCTGCCTGGCGCCGATCTGCCGCATCTCCACCTTTACCCTAAATTCAGATGCGTATACTTTGATCAGTTCCCTGAAATCTACACGGCCATCTGCTATATAAAAAAAGGTTGCTTTTCTTCCATCAGCCTGCATTTCCACCTGGCTTATTTTCATATCCAGTTTCAATTGCCTGGCAATGGCGCGGCTACGGATAACAGCCTCCGGTTCCCGGGCCTTGTTCTGTTTCCAGATATCTATATCACGGTCGGTAGCAACCCGTAATACTTTTTTCATTTCAGGATTGTCTTCCTTCACGTTCCGTTTCTTCAATTGCAGGCGAACAATCTCGCCGGTCAGGGACACTTCACCTACATCAAAACCGCTGACCCCTTCTACAGAGATCAGGTCTCCTTTTTCAAAAGGTTGTAAGGTCGGGTTGCGGTAAAAATCCTTACGGGTTCCCTGGCTAAAGCTAACTTCCATCACTTTGCAGGTGCTGGACACATCACTTATTGGCAGGTTGCGGAGCCAGTCATGGGTGTTCATACGGTTACATCCACCGGTACTGCACCCGCCATTGCTCTTACATCCACCCGGTTTACCGTTCGAAGCGGTACTGCAACTTGTACAACTCATTATTCGAATGAATAATTGATAATTAGTAATTAAAAATTGAGGAGATAATGGACCCGGCCGCAGTAATTCTATTCAGCTTTCGTTGCGTCGCACTCTTCAACGTTCGGTAATTCTACCGGGCAATAATTGCCACAGTCCGATGTTTGTGAGACAGTTATATGTGGAAAAAACAAACGAAGCATTTTAGAAATTCAGGACTTTAGGGTTTCTTCATAACACTGGCCATTCCCCACTTCCCACCTCAATCCATCAAAAATACAATTTTGTCCTGAATGATATGGTATAGTTTAATGGTCAGGGCATGAAAGAGCATTTTACCGTGGGCATTCCGTTCTATGTAATAGCTGGCCTTGTCCAATTCCGCGATAATGGCCTGTTGCTGCTCAATTCCCGCTATTTTATTCAGCCTCTCTGCAAAATCCCGTTCTGAATCTGGTCTGCCCCCGGCCAGGGCAGGGGGGACTGTCCCGTCCGGAGCTCCCATGGAAGCGATCCTTACATGAATGGCCTGTTCCAGTAAATGATTAAAATAACGGAGAAACTGCTTTTGTTTTTCCCTCCCCAGACGGCTTATTTCTTCAACCCATTTAGCCTGGGCTACGGGGCCTGTTTTCAAAATCGCATTCAGCCATTCCCGGAGAAGTCCCTGCCAGTCCTCTTCTGCATGTTGTACCATTTGGAGAGCCTCCCGGTAATTTCCTTCACTCACCCCGGCCACCTGCCGGGCAATAGAGGGTTCAGTTTTGTTCCGGCTGATCAGCGCTTCTTCGATGTCTTTGGTTTCAAGTGAAGGGATTTTTATTAACTGGCACCGGCTGACGATGGTTTGTAAAACCTGTGCTTCATTTTCTGTCACCAGTATGAACAGGGTATTCGGTGGAGGCTCCTCAATCAGCTTGAGTAATTTATTGCCTTCGGTACCCAGCATTTCGGGCATCCACATAATTAAAATCTTATACTCACTTTCAAAACTCTTCAGGCTCAGTTTTCGGATTATGTCGTTACATTCTTCGGCGGTTATCTTTCCCTGGCTATTTTCTTTTTCTTTAATTTGCTCTATCCAGTCATACAAATTTCCATAGAGATTCAACCGGATAAACTCCCGCCAATCAGCTATAAAATCGGTGGCAACCGGTTTATCTCCTGGTTTTTTCGTGACTGTGGGATAAGAAAAATGAATGTCCGGGTGAATAAGTTGATTTGCTTTTAAACAAGCCGGGCATATACCGCAGGAATCGTTGCTGGTTATTGGTTGCTGTTTGCCCGCAACGGGTGCTGCAGCTTCAAACAGCGAAGGCCCTGTCTCCTGAACCGCGGTACCCGGCTTTCGTTCATTCACTTTTTCACAAACAAGGTATTGTGCAAATCCCAGCGCCAGCGATAAGGAGCCAGATCCCTCTTTGCCCAAAAACAACAATGCATGACTGAGACGGTTATGTTGTACCAGTTCCGCCAGTTGCTGTTTAACAGGGGTTTGACCAATGATGTGGGCGAATTGCATGGACAGCGAAAGTAAACTTTCTCTAAATAAAAAAAGTGACCTGGAATGCCAGCATCACTTTTCCTTTTGTTCCTACAGATCGATGTAAGCCGTTACACTTAATTCAGGTACTTTAAAATTTCCGGGCTCATCGGGTTCACTTTATGATGAAATATGGCAACTAAGTTTCCTTTCTCATCAATCAGGAATTTGGTGAAATTCCAGGTAACCGGGTTTTGTAAAAAACTTTTCCAGACCAGGTCCTTTGAATTATCGGCCGGAACATTTTTTGCCATTTCTTTTGACTGGTCAGTCAGCCATTTGTATAACGGGTGAATATCCTCACCTTTCACGGATATTTTTTCTGCCATGGGGAAGGTTACATTAAACTCCTTCGAGCAAAATGCCTTTATTTCTGCGTTTGTCCCCGGCTCCTGTCCTCCAAAATTGTTGGCCGGGAAACCAACAATCACCAGTTTCTCCTTATATTTTTCATACAGGGATTCCAGGTCCTTGTATTGCGGGGTGTTGCCACATTGTGAGGCGGTATTGACAATCATTATTTTCTTCCCCTTGTATTTCGAAAAATCGATCTCTCCGTCCAGGCCCGGCACTTTGAAATCGTAAATAGAACCACCGGTTAGTGTGGCAGATAAGATGAGTGTGAGCAATAATGATTTCATGATAGATAGTTTGAATGAAGCTGAATCAAGCCTGTGAACAACAAAGATAAAGCCAATACCCTTCTGTAATCGTGCTAAGTTTCCGGGTCGTTGCCGGAGGTTATTGTTTTTCGAAACACCCCAGGTCCGGTAATCCAACCGGCCTTGGTTTCCCATCCAGATCACTGGTTATTCCAGCGCTGGTTCCCGTATTCAGGGCGGGTGAACCTGTTTTCAAACGGAAATCATAATAATGATCAGAAGTATTAATGCTGTCAAACCGCGGCGGTTGATTATTAATCATACCCAGCGGGGGATTAATATTGGCCGGGACTGACTGTACTTTCCACAGGTTATGATCAAATGTTACATTGAATACAGTGGAACCTGTTTTTAAAACCACCACTTCATCAGTAGCCAGGCCATTCTCGCCCCAGAAAATACAATTGATAAAGCTGGCATTCAGGTCAGCTGTGGCGTTATTCGCAAAGTTCGTTACAGTAAGTACCGGGTCTTTATGATCGATAAACCGGTTGGCATAGGTAACCACGGTGCAATGAGTGAATTGGTAATTACCACCTTTGACAAGCAAAATATTTTTTCCGCAATTACTGACCAGGCAATTCCGGGCAGTTATACTTGAGTTGACCGCAATGATACCCGCGTCAAAAGCATTGTCAATTACACATTCCTGCAGCGTCACCTTTGGATTTGTATTGGGAGAAGGATCCTGTACTGCAATGGCCTGGTATGCATTTTTTATTACAGCATAAGAAAGCAGGTTGTCCCGGGAAGTATTCCGGAAAAATATACCTGGCCAGCTGGCAGGGAAGCTCCTGTATGGTTCATCCAGGCGGTCTCCCTGGAAATAAACCCGGTCAGCTGTATCTTTTTGTCCATTTACCCGGAGAGTTCCGTCCACAATAACCGGGGCATCCGCATGCACGTAAACCTTGCAGCCTTGATTAATGGTGAGAGTTTTGCCGGCGTCGATCAGTAAAGAACCCAGGATGACATAAGGCAGATCATTGTTCCATGTTTCATCTGCCATGATCACTTTATCCCGGAAAAAATGTGCATTCTTTCCCCATGCTTCCAGTTGAACCAGCCGGTCAGTCCCGTTATACCTGACCTGAATACTGTCCCGGATAATAAAGGGAAGACTCCCGGTAGCGGGATCGACATTAACCTGTACAAATACATAAATACTGTCATTAGCTTCAATTTCAAGATCAGTGAACTGCGCACCTGCAATTCCATCCACATTCATTTTATAGGAAGATGCAGCGCCGCCCATCAGTTTTACTGAGGATAAACGGAGCTTCTGGTTATTTTCATTAATGATGGTAAATGACTGGTAAATGGAACCAGCTGTAACAAAAACGGTGTCATATTTCAGAGTGTCGGCTGAAATAGTAACCCGGGCATCCGGGGAAGTGATATAGGAATCTTTTCTGCAGGAAAAAATAAAGACGAGCAGGGATAGGAGCAGAATTCCAGGGATTTTCATTGACTCCAAAAATAACAGAAGAAATTGAGATTAACGAGAAGCAACACAAAGCGTTGCCACGCTCAGTGTCATATTTTCTGCTTTCATCAGCTCCATCCCACAGGCTTCAAGGGTAGCCCCGGTTGTTGCCACGTCATCTATTAATAAGATATGTTTGTGACTGAGCGGGCCGGGATCTGTGAGTATAAATTTACCTTCCATATTCTTCCATCTTTCAATCCTTCCTTTTTTTGTTTGGGTTTCAGTATGCTGGGGTCGAATAATTACTTTATCCAGCAGGGGAATGTTTAGGACTTTCTGGATACCCTCGCATAAAACGGCAGCCTGGTTATAACCCCTTCTTTTTTCTTTCGCCGGGAAAAGAGGCAGGGGAACCAGTGCATCAGCCCTGAACCGCCCCGATCGCTGTATTTGTTCCCCCATGATCCTGCCGAGTTGTAACCCAAGTTCCCTGTTTCCTTTGTATTTGAACTGGTGCATCAGGTGCTGCATGAGGGATTCCTTGGTAAAATAAAATTGCCCTGTTGCCGCGAACAGCTGCAACCGGCCCCAAAAAAGTTTTTCAACGGGATTACCGGGATATAGTTCAAAATTTGTTTCTGGCATTGCTTCGAGACAGCGCATGCACAATGCATTTTTTTCACTTAGAATATCACTCCCACACCCGCAGCATATATGCGGGAAAAGCAGGTGAATAAATGAATTTTTTATTTCTTTCAGGTCTGTCATGAGCCTTAAAAAAGATATTTATACACTTCTTCAACCCTCCCCATCGTGATCACTTCAATGTTGTATTTCTGTTTTGCGGGGCTCTTATGCCCCTGCCTGCCTGCCGGCTGGTTGTATTTGGAAACTATGATTTTTTCAAAACCCATTTTTTCAGCTTCGGCAATCCGCTGATCAATCCGGTTTACTGCCCTGATTTCCCCACTCAGTCCAACCTCCCCGGCAAAACAAAGATGATTGGCCAGGGGAACATCTTCGTAGGAGGATAACAAGGCGCAAAGAACGGCCAGGTCAATAGATGGATCTTCTATTTTTAAACCTCCCGCTATGTTTAAAAAAACATCTTTTACGCCGAAATGAAACCCACCTCTTTTTTCCAATACAGCCAGGAGCAATTGTAACCGGCGGAGATCAAAACCACTGACCGTTCTTTGAGGTGTGCCATAAACGGATTGGGTAACCAATGCCTGAACTTCGATTAACAAGGGCCGCATCCCCTCGATGGTGGCAGCAATCGCAATCCCGCTCAACTGGTCTTCTTTCTGGGTGATGAGTATTTCACTCGGGTTAAGCACAGCTTTCATGCCTTCATCAGTCATTTCATAAATGCCTAATTCGGATGTGCTGCCAAACCGGTTCTTTAAAGTACGCAACAGGCGGTAAGCATAATGGCGGTCGCCTTCAAACTGCAAAACCGTATCTACCATATGTTCCAGGATCTTCGGACCCGCAATGCTTCCGTCCTTGGTGATATGACCAATTAAAAAAACAGGTGTATTGGTTTCTTTGGCAAACCGCTGGAATTCCGCGGCACATTCCCGTATCTGCGAAACACTGCCGGGAGACGAATCAATAAAAGGCGTTTGCATTGTTTGTATCGAATCAACAATAATTAATTGGGGCTTTAATTTTTTAACCTCCTGGAAAATTACCTGCGTTGAAGTTTCTGTCAGCAGGTAAAAATTATCATTCGCTAACTTTAAACGCTCTGCTCTCATTTTAATTTGCTGTTCGCTCTCTTCGCCGCTGATGTAAAGGATCTTTATTCCTTTTAGCCATAAACCGTTTTGTAAAAACAAGGTGGATTTTCCAATGCCCGGCTCACCGGCTACCAATACCAGGCTTCCCGGAACGATGCCACCGCCCAACACCCTGTTTAATTCGGAGTCTGAAGTTGGTAATCTTTTTTCTTCGCTGCTTTTGATTTCGTTGAGTGAGATCGTCCGGCTGGATCTTTTTTCCCCATTATAATCTTTCCAGCCATTATTGTTCTTCAACGGTTCTTTATGAACCGTCTCTTCCACAAACGTATTCCATTGATTACAGGATGGACACTGACCAACCCATTTGACACTTTCATAACCGCAATTCTGGCAGAAAAAAGATGTCTTTACCTTACTCATACAATAAAATTAACTGATTGCCTTGTGTTTGTAAAAAGTAGGAAGATTGACACATGCTTCCACGTAGATGCTGTGGAAAATCTTTAGCAGATTGCGCGTGATAAACCCGGCAAAAATTATTTCCTCTTACCGGATCAGGGGAAATGTAAAAAGGGTCAATCTTTCGATTGACCCCCTTACTTACTAACCCATTAAATTCTATTGCTAAGTTACAATTATGCCCCACATTTCAAAATAAATTTTTCCGCCTGTGCATAACTTCCCTCCTGTGCAGCCTCTAAAAAAGAGGAGGGTTGAAAAATTACGAACGCCTTGCAATATATTGATTATTAATAAATTACTTCTCTGAAGTAGATATAAACCCTTAAATATGGCTGTCTTAATTATTTCAATTTTGAAGGAGCGGGATGACAAAACGGCTTAAACATAGCCGTTAATCTAAATGGTAATAAATTTGTTATACTATCAGATTAAAATACAATTTATATGATGATGTCAAATGAGATTTTTATTGTTTCCCTGGTTTTTTTGGGTATCAGTTTTATCGTTTCGGCGATATTGAAAAGCAAGTTTACAAAATACAGTAAGATAGCCCTTTCCAACGGTATGTCCGGGCAGGAAATAGCCCAAAAAATGCTGCAGGAAAATGGCCTTTATGACGTAAAAGTGACTTCAGTGGAGGGGTTTCTTTCCGACCACTATAATCCTGCCAATAAGACCGTGAACCTGAGCCCGGAGGTGTACAACGGAAGGAGTGTTTCAGCTGCTGCGGTGGCTGCCCACGAATGCGGTCATGCCGTGCAGCATGCAACAGCGTATGGTCCCCTGATGCTACGGAGCAAGCTGGTCCCCGCGGTACAGGTGAGTTCCATGCTGGTCAACTGGATACTGTTGGCAGGGATGATTGTCCTGGCTACTACCAGGAATCCAACCGTACTGCTGATAGGTATCATAATCATGAGTATTACGGTAATATTTACACTTATCACGCTCCCTGTCGAGTTTGATGCCAGCAAGAGAGCACTGGCCTGGCTGGACAGGACAAACATTACTAACCCGAATGAATATCCGAAGGCGAAGGATGCTTTAAAATGGGCGGCAACCACCTATGTTGTGGCCGCATTAGCAGCTGTAGTCACGCTTATTCAATATATTATGATCTATCTGGGGAGCCGTGACAGAAGCTAACGGTTGTTAGTTGACCTCAATCAAATTTAAAAGCCATGCAGCAACGAGCATGGTTTTTTTGTTTTGTTATTGTTTAGTTAACATATATTTAACTACAACTTCTTTTTTTAAAACCACACACATGAGAAAACTAAAACTGCTCTTATTGGGCGCTACTCTGCTATGCGTTCAACTCCTCCTGGCCCAGACGAGGGAAGTAACCGGAAAGGTTACTGATGCAAACGGTAGCCCGGTGAATGGTGCTACTGTACGTGTAAAAAATCAGCGTGGCGGCACCAGTGCGGGCGCCGATGGCAATTTCAAAATCAATGCTGCTTCCAATGCTGTTTTAATTATCAGCGCTGTTGGTTATGAGACCCAGGAAATCAATATCGGGTCTTCCGCCAATGTAGGTATCCAGCTTGTCCTGGACACGAGGGCCATGAGTGAAGTAGTAGTCACCGGTACCGGTGCGGCTACCAGTAAAAAAAGATTATCGTTTGCCGTAGAGTCCATTACAGCAGACAAACTTCCGGCCACACCTACAGCCGATGTGGGGAGTGCCCTGGTTGGAAAGATCCCGGGTGCCCAGATATCAAGTGTTAACGGAAGTCCCGGTTCACCTACCAACATTTTGCTGCGCGGTATTAATGGGGTGATCACAGGAACAGCGCCGCTTATTTTACTGGATGGTGTGGAAGTAAAAGCCACCAGCCTGGAAAGCCTGGACCTGAGTAATGTGGAAAGGATTGAAATTGTTCAGGGACCTGCAGCCTCAACAATCTATGGGGCACAGGGAGCTAACGGTGTCATCCAGCTTTTTTCGAAAAGAGGCAAGGCTGGAAAAGTGAGTATTCAACTTTCCTCCAGTGTTGGCGTAAATGAATTGTTGAATGTAGGGGGTCTTCAGAAATCAAGATTCCATTCATTTAATGTAAATGCCAACGGAGATGTGGTGGATGGTGCAGGTGTACCCCTGGAGCTTGATCCGGTGACAGGTTCATACCTGACCAACCCGGTGTTTAACCTGATTTCTCCTACAAGCATTGCCAATAAGGAATATAATAAGAACCTCCAGTTTTATGATCACTACAAAATGTTTTTCCAGAAAGCTACTACCTATAATAATTCTATAAACATCAGTGGTGGTGCCGAAAAGTTTGATTACAGTTTTATCCTTTCCAACACCAGCCAGGAAACCGTTTTTAAGAACAATGGCGATTTTCGCCGAACTAATTTTTCCGCAAATTTTGGGGTTGAGCTGGCCAAGGGATTAAAGTTCCGTTCTATTACGCAGCTCGCGTATACCCGTAATACACAGCTCGATCCGGACGGGCGCAATATGTTTTATGCCATCAATAATTCCCGTCCTTTTGCCAACTATGAGCAAAGAGATGCCATGGGCTTTCACTCGCCTTATTTCGGTGATGCGGTCGGTGTAAATGGCTATAATTTTAATTACAACATTGAGAATGCTAAAGTAAAAGATAAAACGATTGACGTTGTTCAGAGCGTGAACCTTAATTATAAATTTCCAAAGTTTTTGGAGCTGGATGCGAAATACGGGCTGAACCGCAGCATTTTTACCAGCCGGTTTGATATAGCTGAGCAAAGCCACAGTGAAGGAGCGGCTTACTGGGAATACTGGACGGAGTGGTATTCACCGAGAACATCTTACGGAGTACCGGCGAGTTCAGACGAATCCGGCGAGATCAACCAGCGGGAATATGTCGAAACCTTTCATAATTTCTTAGGCACGGCAACAGTAAAATTTGATTTTGAAAAAGATTTTAAAATGAACCTGCCGGTCAGTTCCACCACGTATGCAGGATGGGATTACCGGAAAAAAGTGATTACTGACTATATCACCTATGGTACAGACGCCCCGGAATTTACCCCTTACCGTGCTTCAGATATGGCCAACTATAAAATTCAGCGGGACTACCTTGAAGAGTTTGTGACTTACGGGTTTTTTGTTACACAGCGTTTCGAATACAAAGATTATTTTGGAATTGGCGGTGGGTTGAGAAGTGACTATTCTTCAGCATTTGGCAGCGGTTCCAAACCTGCAACCATGTACCGGGGAGATGCTTATGTAAGAATAAGCAGTTTTGATTTTTGGAAGAACAGCAGCGTTTTCAATGTAATAAAAGAATGGAGACTTCGGGGATCCTTTGGCCAGGCAGGTGTACAACCACGGGCTTATGACAGGTTCCCGATATTATTGCCGAGTGTACTTGGAACCCAAAGTACATTGGGCGACCTTGTCACCTCAAAAAATCCCAATCTTAAGTTATCTGTCGTAGACGAGCTGGAACTGGGTACGGATATGACATTAAATATATTGAATGGCAGCTGGCTGAAGAATGCCAACTTTAGTTTTAACTACTGGAAGAGAAAAACCAGGGATGCTTACCTTGAAGTGGATGTGGCCCCAAGTGTTGGAATAGGAAAGCAGTTGACCAATGCAGTGGATTTAAGTTCAGATGGAATTCAGGCCTCTTTAAACCTGGGCATGTTCTCGTCTAAAAACCTGAATTGGAATTTTACCACTAATTACAGCAAACAAAAATCAGTGATCGACAAAGTATTGGGTAATTCAGAAGTAATTATCCTGTCGGCTGCCGGCAGTTCGTCTTACGTTATCCGCGCCGGTGAACAAATAGGACAAATATATGGATACCTGTTTTTGACCAGCGTTGACCAGGCGGATGATAAAGGAGTTCCATTTATCCCCGTAGCCAGCCAGGGTAACTGGGAAGTAGCCAGCAATGGATATGTAGTAAACAAAACAACCAAGCAACCATTTGCTACCCCTGGCCGCTATTCTTTGGGTGATCCTAACCCTAAATTCAACATGTCTTTTATCAACGATTTTAATTACAAAGGGTTCCTGACTTTTGGGTTCCAGTTCGATTGGATCTATAAAAGCAACCTCTATAACCAGACAAAAGAGTGGATGTACCGGGATGGAATTCACAAAGATTATGCAGAACCTATTACTATTAACGGCCAGACTGAGGCATGGACAGCTTTTTACCGTGGTGCTTACGCAGTAGTGCAGGCCAATGGAACTAAAAGCTACTTCATGGAAGACGCGTCATTCCTGAGACTCCGCAATGTGGCATTGGGCGTTGACCTTGCCAGGTTTGTAAAAATTAAAGGATTGAACCGCATCCACCTTGTGCTGACAGGCCGTAATCTTTTGACCATTACGGATTATACGGGTATGGATCCGGAAGTAAGTTCCGGTACAGCTAATTCAGCCTTTGACCGGGGCGTGGATCACAACACCATTCCAAACATTAAAACATACCAGGTTGGTTTAACACTGGGTTTTTAACCAATTAAATAATTACGTATGAAATATTATAAACTATCATATATGATCCTGGGAGCTTGCTTATTCGTAAGCAGCTGTAAAAAGGATCTGGCCATCCAGAATCCTAACAATCCTTCGCCGGAATCAATAAACAGCGAATCCGGTATTGTTAGTTATGCTTCCGGAGGTATATATATAAACGGGTTTAAAAACGTCAAGTATACCGATGGGGTTTTTGGTCCCTTCTGGAGCGGGGCCATCGGGTTTCACGAATTGATGGCTGATGTAATTGGAGCAGATGCGGCTAATGCATTTATAAACCAGATGGGTTGTCCCGAAAGAGTGGTGCATGACGATGCTACCGTGGTATTAAACCCCAATTCTCCCAATAAGCAAATTGCCCTTATCCGGCAGGCCAATACGAACCAGTCTGCGGGCAATAATTTCTTGTATTACGAGTGGGCGTATATGTACAACCTGATCAGTTCCTGTAATCTTTTATTGGAAAAAGCTGATGCCGTGAATTTTTCCGGCGATGGGGATTCTAAAAAGGCCGCCGTAAAAGCCTGGGCATATTGGTGGAAGGGATTTGCTTATAGCCGGATTGGTTCCATTTATTATGCCGGTCTTATCAACGGTTCTTACCAGCAAACCAATGGAAATTATGTTACCAAAGAAGCTATCATTACCGAAGCAAATTCAAACCTTGATAAAGCAGTAACGGAAGCGAATGCTGCGCCTGACGCGGGCGAATTCGTAGCCATGCTGCAGAGAATCATCCCAAGTTTTATCCAGGTTGGGCGGGGTGGTGCACCTACGCCCGCCATGCTTGCACGGAACGTGAGCACCCTGAAAGCCCGTAACCTCATGGTTAATAAAACGGCGGCGGATATGACCCCGGCAGACTGGAATAACGTTATTACTATGACCAATGCAGGCATTACCTCAACGGATAATATTTTTACCATACGAACAGATGCCCGTGGTGACTTATTTACGGCAACCCAATTGGTGATGGGAAGAACACAATCAAACATTCCCGGTGGTGCTACCTATAAACTGAGTGAACGCTGGGTTCAGGAATTTAAGACTGGTGATTTACGCAAAGCCCAAAATTGTGTGCAGGGTACTCCTTACCTTGGCCAGGCAGACCGGGGGAATGCACATTTTACGAGGTTTTCATTAAAAGATGGGGGTACTGGTTTACCTGGTGTTGCCGTGTATGCAAATACCGCCGTAGGTGCGTATGAGTTACACCTGGCAGGCGATTACGAAGAAAACCAGCTGATGAGAGCAGAAGCTTTAATTAATACGGCCCAGATTGACCAGGGACTGGCTGTCATCGATGCAATCCGGACCTTGCAGGGGGCTGGTCTTGCCGCTGTTTCCGGAACAGGTCTAACCTTAGCACAGGCAAAAGAAGAGCTTCGCCGTGAACGCAGAATTGTATGTGCTTTCAGGGGCCTGTCATTTTATGATGCCCGCCGGTGGAAAGTAATTGACGCTACTGCACAGGGTGGTGGCCGCAACGGCTGTGTTGCATTAAAAAACACCGGGTTTGTAAGTACCAATGCTACACTTGAGTATAATTTTCTTGATTACTGGGATGTTCCCGGCAATGAGTTGACCTATAATCCCCCTGCCGGTGGCAGTGCCGCTGTTGTTAATCCAAAACAATAACCGCAGCAAACCTGATAAAAAAAACCCTCTGTTATGCAGAGGGTTTTTTATGATTATAATTTTATTTCTTCGTCGTGCTGGTCAAAAAACTTGTATTCAGTCAGGTGATAATTGCTGTTTTCTTCCAGCCTTGTTTTCTGTCCAAATTTCTTTTTCCATTTTGCCATCCTCGTGCTCCAGGGCCATCCCTTGCTGAGATAAGCATATATAATAGGATTGACCACCAGTTTCAGGTTGCCGTTTTTGTGCGTGATCAGGTAACTGAGGTTTTTTTCAATTTCATCTTCCAAAAGCAAGGTAGAAGAAATCTTGCCGGTACCATTGCAGCTTGGACAGACTTCCTGGGTATTAATGTTCACCTCGGGTTTCATCCGCTGCCGGGTGATTTGCATTAGCCCGAATTTGGAAATTGGAAGCACCGCATGCTTGGCCCGGTCCGGATTCATGAACTCTTCCATTTTTTCCATCAGCCGGCGCTTGTTGTCCGGGAGCTTCATATCAATGAAGTCTACCACGATGATACCACCCAGATCCCGCAGGCGTAATTGCCGGGCAATTTCCTCGGCGGCTTCCAGGTTGGTTTCCAGGGCATTTTGTTCCTGGTTATTGCTTACACTTTTATAACCACTGTTCACATCAATCACGTGGAGAGCTTCCGTATGTTCTATGATAAGATAGGCACCACTGTCAAGATTCACGGTTTTGCCAAAAGAAGATTTTACTTGTTTGGTGATGCCGAAGGAATCGAAAATAGGCGAACCGTTCTGATAAAATGAAACGATATCTGCCTTCTCAGGCGCAATACGCTGGATGTAATTTTTTGTATCGCTGAATATATTCCTGTCGTTAACAACGATCTTGTTGAAATCTTCATTCAGCAGGTCACGGAGAATACTGGTCGCTTTGGTTTGCTCGCTTAATATCCGGGTGGGTGAAACGGCGCCTTTCAGGTTGCGCTGGATACTCTTCCACATTTCCACCAGGGCAGAAAGATCTTCGTGGAGCTCCGCGGTGTTTTTTCCTTCTGCCGCCGTTCTTACAATTACGCCAAAATTTTTTGATTTAATGGCTTCAACAATTTTCTGCAACCTTTTTCTTTCTTCCGACGAATGGATCTTCCTTGATACAGCTACAATGTCATTAAAGGGTGTGAGTACGACAAAACGACCCGGCAAGGAGATTTCACAACTTAGCCTGGGTCCCTTGGCTGCGATTGGTTCTTTTAAAATCTGGACGAGAATATTTGGTTTCCCGCTGAGCACCTCATTGATCTTGCCGGTTTTAATGATTTCCGGTTCAATGGTGAATTTACCAAAATCCAAACCGGTCTCGCTTTTGTCCTGCATGCACATATTGGTAAATTTCAGCAGGGATTTCGCATAAGGGCTAAGGTCGGTATAGTGAAGAAAAGCATCCTTTTCAAACCCAACATCCACAAAAGCAGCATTAAGACCCGGGATCAATTTTTTTACTTTCCCCAGGTATAGATCGCCTACAGCAAAACGGGCATCGCTTTTTTCGCTATGCAGTTCTACCAGTTTTTTGTCCTCCAGCAGGGCAATTTCCACGCCCTGGGGGGCTGCATTAATAATTAGTTCTTTGTTCATTACAGCTTACATAAATGAATCACCTTAGTGCTGTAAACACCAGTTGCCAGAAATCCGTATCGGTTGCGGAGATATAACTGAAGGATATTTTGCGGCTAAATTGGCGGGCTGCAAACTTATACGGCAAACAACCGGTGAACTGAATCAGCTCCCGTTTAAGGGAGCTGAAAATTCGTTTCAGAAAGGAAATTATTTATTTCTCTTCTTGTGACGGTTCTTTCTCAGTCTTTTTTTACGTTTATGCGTCGCAATTTTATGACGCTTCCTCTTTTTACCACAAGGCATAATCAAATATTTTTTTAATAACGTTTATAATAAGTTTGTTCAACTTCTATTTTTCCAATTCTTCAATTCTTTTCTCAATCGCCTTTTTCATACCAGGCAGGCTGATCAAAGAAAGGCTTTTACGGTACCAGCTAACCGCATTGGCTTTATCGCCGGTACGCTCATACATATCAGCCAATAACAGAATAGCTTCGATATTATTGGATTGCAGGCGGGTTATCGTTTGTAAACGGCTGATAGCTTTATCATATTGTCCGGATAGGAATGATCCCTTCGCCAGCATCAGCTGCGCATACACATTGGTACTGTCTTTCTCAACAACCGCTCTTATCCTGGCAATCCCTTCCATAGGAGCGGCAGAGATATTTCCAAAAAGATAACAGGCGCCCAGGCCCACGGTGGCTGAATCATTATCAGGGTTAATTCTCAAAGATCTTTCGAACAAATCTTTGGCCTGCAGGGCTTTCCATTGTCTTCTTTCAGGAACATCATCATTTTGCAGGTTGTCCAAAAACAGTCGGGCGGCAAAGGTGAGGGTTTTTTCCGAATTTTCCAATCGTGCGGCTTCCGCCTCGTACCAGGCATATGGTTCAAAAATTCCGGCAGAATCTGACCAAAAACGGGCTAACTGGTGATAAACATGTAATTGCTGATCTTTTACATCCCCCCGGGTAATGGAGTCTTCGAGGGTATTGATCCGCACGACCTGTTCGTTACTCAATTTTTTCTTGGCCAGGTTAAGGATGGTATCAATAGAAATAACTGACTCAGTGCCATGATCATGTCCGTCATCAGGGCTATGCTGATTATTTTTGGTTGGAATTATTTTTTTAGTTGGAACGGTTCTGCCCAGTACGTACAGGGCGGTTGTAAGTAATACGGCCACACCCACAGTAATCCATTGAGGTTTTTTCACTTTGCAAAAATTAAGGATGCAAAGTTACCCGAAAGACTCTTATAAAATCCAGATAATAGGAAAGACAGTCCAGTATAGTGGTTGTCAGGCATCTTCTCCCGGACCGGCATCAGGCTTGGGTTCTACGAGTTTCTTAACTTCGGCAACAAATTCTTTGGCAGGCTTAAAAGCAGGGATATAATGCTCGGGAATGTGAACGGCAATATTTTTTTTGATATTCCGGCCGATCTTGGCTGCTCTTTTCTTTGTTATAAAACTACCAAAGCCCCGGATATAAATATTTTCGCCGGCGGCAAGGGAATCTTTTACTTCCTTGAACATGGTTTCAAGGGTTACAAGGACATCTACCTTGGGTATCCCTGTCTTTTCAGAAATCTGATTAACCAGGTCAGCTTTTCTCATTATTGCAGGTTTTAGTGAATTGTATCCCGGAGGATTATGCGTCTAATTTAGGACAAAATAATATGATTGTCAACCAAATAGGGATAATTTTTTTTTAATCAATAATGCCTGTCACCCGGAAATATTGGATATTTAGCACCTAAAACCCCTGCCGGAAGATACCTGAATGAAAAAAAACAGACCCGAACAGCAAGTCCCCGATTTTTCCCGGCGGCTGCTGAAATGGAACAAAAACAGCAATACCCGCCAGATGCCCTGGAAAGGCGAAAAAGATCCATATAAAATTTGGTTGAGTGAAATTATCCTGCAGCAAACCCGGGTGGAACAGGGATGGAATTATTACAAAAAATTTATTAAGGCATTTCCGGATGTTCATAAGCTGGCGAAAGCAGGGGAGGCCAAAGTTTTCAAGCTTTGGGAAGGCCTGGGTTATTACACCCGGTGCAGAAACCTCATTGCCACTGCGAAGCAGGTCGCCCGGGAAAAAAAAGGAATATTTCCGGCAAATTATGATGAAATAAGATCCCTGAAGGGAATCGGGCCCTATACGGCGGCGGCCATTTCTTCTTTTGCGTTCAACCTGCCCTATGCGGTTGTTGATGGAAATGTGTACCGGGTATTATCAAGAGTTTTTGGGATTACCCGGCCCATTGATTCTACAGAGGGGAAAAAGATTTTTAATGAATTGGCGAATGTTTTGTTGGATAAGAAGCAACCCGGTTTGTATAACCAGGCTATCATGGATTTTGGTGCTGTAATCTGCAAACCCGCATTACCGCTCTGTACAATTTGCCCCTTCCGGAAAAGCTGCTTCGCCTTCATTAATAACAAAGTGAATGATTTGCCTGTCAAAGAAAAAAAGCCAGGCATCAAAAAACGTTGGTTCTATTATGTCGTGCTGGAGTATAAAAATCACCTGGCTATCCGCAAACGTGTAGCAAAGGATATCTGGCAGGA
The DNA here is from genome assembly GCA_025449935.1 of Chitinophagaceae bacterium. Taxonomy (GTDB): domain Bacteria; phylum Bacteroidota; class Bacteroidia; order Chitinophagales; family Chitinophagaceae; genus JJ008. The sequence goes on along the minus strand of JANWIJ010000109.1, from coordinate 23,100 downwards.
CCTCTATGAATTCCCGTTAATTGAACCCGCAAAAGAGACAGAAAATAAATGGGTACTTCAGGAGGCAGTAAAGAAAAAATGGATACCGCGGGTGAATAACAGTTTGCCAGCCGTTTCCACGGTAATAAGGCAACAACTATCACACCAGCTGATAACAGGCCAGTTTTTTAAAATCAGGCTGCAGGAAAAGCCCCGGCTGAAAAATGACTGGTTATGGGTATCAAAATCCAAAATCGGCCAATTCCCCTTTCCCAACTATATTAACCAATACCTCCGTAAAAGGCCATGAGTGCTGCGAATATAATGAGCTGGTGAAGTGTTTTTGAAGCCTTATTTTTTGCAGATTCAACACAAAAAAAATTAACTTTAAAGAACATAAAGAGTCCTTCGGTGATTTATTAATTCTAAAGAGTAAATGTATGAGAGGCGTAAACCGTGTAATGCTCATTGGCAACCTGGGAAAAGACCCCGATGTTCAGCACCTGGAAGGAAATATTGCCGTCGCTAAATTTCCACTGGCAACTACTGAAACTTTTAAGGACCGTTCCGGTAAGCTGGTCTCCCAAACAGAATGGCATACCGTTGTGCTTTGGCGTGGTTTGGCAGAACTGGCTCAGAAATACCTGCATAAAAGCAGCCTGGTATATATAGAAGGACGTTTGAGAACCCGTAGCTGGGATGACAAAGATGGTAACCGAAAATTCGCAACGGAAGTAGTGGGAGATAACCTCATCATGCTGGATAAAAGAATCGACGGCGGGAACTCCGGTGGTGACTCCGGCGTGGAAGGTATGAGCGGATCTGATACCCCAATGGGCGACCCTTCCGAAACGCTGCCTTTCTGACAACAAATTTTAAAGCAATAACTTTGCCCGGATCAGGGGCAGGCCATACCGACCTGCCTTTATGATTAGAATTGATAAACAAAATTCCTTGCTTTGGACAGTTACCCCGCACCTGGTTCCATTTCAGATTTACTATTATATGTTTTGTTGGCAGCTAACCCGCAGGGCGCTACGGTTCTGACCATAACATTGATTGTATTATTGCTGCTGACCTTCACGATTTCCGGGGCAGAAGTAGCCCTCTTTTCCCTTAACAGCAAAGATGTGAATATGCTGAAGACAAAACAGCACACCTCAGCGAAGCGGATCATTACCTTGCTGGAAGAATCAAAGGAGGTATACGCCTCCCTGCTGATTGCAGGCACTTTTGTGAACATAAGCATCATTGTGCTCTCCAATTCTTTGATCAATAACTATATTCCATATGGGAGTATCAGCCCTTTCCCGCCGAAGCAGGATAATTTCAATTTTTTTATTGAATTACTGTTGAGGGTGATCATTATCGGTTTCGCTATCGTATTTATCGGGAAAATTTTACCCAAGGTCTGGGCTACACAAAATAATCTCCGCTTTGCATATGGATCCTCCTTTGTCGTGGAATCCTTGCACCTGTTATTGCGCCGGGTCAGCAGGTGGATCGTGTCGTTGGCTGATGGCATCGGTAAAAGGGCCGGGGCCGATAAAACACAAACCATGAGCATGCAGGAGCTGGATGAAGCCATCGATGTAAAAACGGCTGATGAAGCCTCGCTGCAGGAAAAAAACATCATGAAAGGAATTGTAAAGTTTGGAAATATTTCAGTCAAGCAGATTATGCGCAGCCGGCTGGATGTAAGCGGGATTGAATATAGAATTTCGTTTGGCAGCCTGGTTAAAAAAGTAGAAGAGCTTCATTATTCAAGACTTCCGGTTTTTAAAGAGAACCTGGATGAAGTGGTTGGGGTAATAAATACCAAGGACCTGATTCCGCATCTGCAGGAGCCAGCGGATTTTGACTGGCACCCCCTGATGCGCCAGCCTTATTTTGTTCCGGAGCCAAAACTGATCGAGGACCTGCTGATCGAATTCCAGCAGAAAAGAGTCCATTTCGCTATTGTAGTGGATGAGTTTGGAGGAACCAGTGGTATTGTAACGATGGAGGATATACTGGAGGAAGTGATTGGTGATATTAAGGATGAGTTTGATGAAGAAGAAAGCGATAATTATAAACTGGACGAGAACAATTATATTTTTGAGGGTAAAATCATGATCCATGATATGTGCCGGATTATGAAATTGCCGATGTATACATTTGACGGCGTAAAGGGTGATAGTGAATCATTAGCCGGGCTGGTCCTGGAAGTGGCCGGAGAATTTCCGGCATCGGAGTGGGTGATTCCGTGCGGGGATTTTGAATTTACAATCATGGAAATAGACAATAACCGTATTCAACTCGTGAAAGTAACCGTTAACTCACCGGGGAAATAGTATGAAGAACCTTTTATCAAGTTTTATACATGCCTGGATAGTTGCCAGCTGCTTATTTTCCTGCAACAGTGATTATTCGATCGGGAAGAAAAAGGGGTATTTTAGAATTGATTTCCCCGAAAAAAAATACCAGGCATTTGAACGTCCGGGTTATCCTTATTCATTTGAATACCCGGTGTATGCCACCGTTTCCAAAGACTCTGTTTTTTTTGATGATAAGGCCGGTGACTGGTGGATTAATATTGATGTGCCGCAGTTTGCCGGGCGGATCTATATCAGTTATAAAGCAATAGGGAAGGAAAATAAATTTGACTCGCTGGTGAGGGATGGATTTAAAATGGCCTACAAACAACATGCGGACATTTCCACCGGTATCGAAGAAATTAATATCCAAACCCCTAATAATATCGGGGGTATGTATTTTGCCCTGGGAGGGAATACAGCCACAGCCAACCAGTTTTTTCTTACTGACAGTAACCACCATTTTTTGCGCGGGGCGCTCTATTTTGATGCGGCACCCAACATGGATTCGCTCGGGATTGTCAATGATTTTCTGAAAAAAGATCTCGAGCATCTCATTAACACACTCAAATGGAAATAAAAAATCCCGACGGGTACCATCGGGATGGAGGTTACGGTAAAATGTTTACCGTTCTTTCTTCTCCGTTTTTTTAGCATCAGCTTTCCGCAATGTCTCCACATTTACTTCTTCCATTTCCTCTCTTAAAGGTGCCCGGCTGAATAGCTTACTGTTTAATTTTTTCTTTTTAGCTTTCCGGATCACTTTGTTATTGGCAGACGGGTTAACGGCCACTGCTACCTCTTCGATCTTTTTGGTTTCGCCAGGATTCATTTTTTCGTCTTCGGCTATTGGCTTCACCGGGGCAATGGTTGTGGTTTCCTTAAGATCCTGTTTCCTGGATACGGGTTTCTCCCGCATCGTAATTATTTCTTTCTTTACAACAGGATCTGTTTTGTCATCTGTCATCGCAACAGGGGGTTCTTTTACCGTCTCAACGGTATACAGGCTTTTAAACTCTTTTTTATGGCTTGTTTGTTTGTAATCCACAAAGCCGTAAATGCTGGCACCGATCATTAACGTGGCGCCTACGTACAGGATTGACTTCATTTGATTGTTTTTAAAATTTTACGATAATTGTTTGCTTAGTTTATGTCGCAAATGATTTTAGATAATGCCTGCTTTGCCGGTAAATGATCCATTCGGCAATCAACATGTTGCCGATCACACTGATCCACAGAGAAAACTGGTAATTTTCCAGCAGTTGCCAGTCCAGCAGGTAGAGGATAATATAGTATACCCGGAAAGTGACGGCGGTCATCGCCATTGAGTAACTGCGCATCATCCATACTTTGTGTGCAATTACGTTTCTCTTGTGGATCGTAGTCAGCCCGTTGAGTGTTGTTACAAACCACCATCCCGCCATAAACATAAATAAGACCCTTTCCCAAAAACTGCCTTTGGCAAAAAATGCCATATAAAGCCCCGTCGGAGCTCCCAGGAAAAGGACCACTGCTACATATATCTTACCAGAAAAACGGTGTATGGCTTTTGATTTTTTTAAGAGGTATCGCGAAAACTGGATCAGGGCAGTCCCGATGCAAATAGCGCCGGCTGTAATATGAATATAGAAACAGGTTTTGTAAAGGCTGCTCTCAAACAGGAAACTTCTTTCCTGGATAAAGTCAAAATCTTTGCTGAAAGAGAAATAGGGTAGTGTATTGTAAATAAGTAATAAGCTGAAACCTACTACGGGTACCCAGAACAACATACGGAAAAATACTTTAGCTGACTTCTGAAGGGTAAGTATCCTGGTATTTAGCATACAGGTGGTTTGAGGATAGGGATGCTGCTGCGGGATTTCGTCCATAAATAACCAGTGTTACAACTGTGTTAAAGAGAAAAGATTTATTTTCAGGTATGCGAAAATCATTTTGCCTGCTGCTCCTCAACAGCATGGTGCTGTTGTCAATTGCACAGCCCCAGCCGGCCGTTATCGATTCATTGAAAATCAAGCTTGAAAAAGCGACTACCGACAAAGAAAGATTTGAGCTTACCGCACAGCTTTCGAAGATCATGATGAATGTGAATCCGGCTATGGCTGACGAATTTGGACAACAGTTGATTGAAATTGCCGAAACTTCCCGGGACAGGCAGTTAATGATCAATGCGCTGCTGATCAACGGGGAAAGATATTCATACCTGGCGGGCAGGAGGGATAATATCGACAAGTCGATGGGGTTTTATAACCGGGCCTTAAACCTGGCCCGTGAGAATAAGATTGACAGTATGATCGTAAAGGCGTACTTGTCCTTATCTGAGATTAGCCGGTACATACCCGACTATGACAAAGCCCTGAATTACTGCAACCAGGCTAATTCCTATAATGTAATATTAAGCAACGACAGCATAGCGGCCCGGGTTCACCTGGAGTATGGCTCCGTTTACATAGGGAAGGATGAAAAATTGCTGGCACTCCGTAGTTTTTTTGCTGCAGTCAGGATTGCGGAAGACCTGAAAAATACATCGTTGCTACGTTCGGGTTACAATAAGCTTTCCGGTTTCTATGCAGTTATTGAAGATTATGACCGTTCAATAGATTTCCAGGTAAAATCTATACAGCTGATCGATAAACTTCATACTGCACAGGGTCCTTACCTGAAAGTACAGGAGCTAAACCGGGTGGGGGATTTGCATGCGTTTAAAAAGAATTATGAAATGGCTTCTTTCTACTACGAAAAATCGTTGAAGCTGGCTGATTCGTTGAAGTATGAGCCCATCAAGGCTATGAGTTACCGGAGTATCGTTAATAATTATCTCAGCTCCGGCCAGCCCCGGAAGGCACTCGATTATTTTAATGAGCACCCGCAGCTTAAGGATTTTTTGCAACGGGTCAATTTTGGCCATTTTGTAGATCAGTCGTACGGGTATATCTATACGATGCTTGGAAAATATGATTCCGCTAAATTTTATTACAACCGGGTGTCAGCGTTTTTCGAAAAAGATGTAAATGTCAATAACCAGTTCGGCTACTATTACCAGCTTGGGATGCTCTACGCCAAAACAGGTGAAGTGGATAAATCCCTCGAGTATTATTTAAAAGCCAAGCGAATAGCCGACCAGATAGGCAGTCTTGACCAGATGAGAAACGTGGCAACGATGCTGGATTCAGTGTACCAGCAAAAGGGCGATTACAAACAAGCCATGTACTTTGCTTCGCTGAATACAAAATATAAGGACAGCCTGGACAAACTGGGGGAAGAAAAGGACCTGATGCAGATTGAAGCAGCTGACGAACAGCAGCGGCAGGAAAGAGCACTAAAGGAAAAACTGGAAAAGGATCGCCGCAGGAACAATATCCAGTATATGATGATCACCTTTGGCATCATCGGCCTATTCATTGCGCTGGTGGTGCTGGGTATGTTCAAAGTATCGGCCACCACCATAAAGATGATTGGATTTTTTGCCTTCCTCATGTTCTTTGAATTTATCTTCCTGATCTTTAAAAAGAATATTTATTCTATTACCAAAGGGGAGCCATGGAAGGATTTGTTGTTCATGATCAGTCTTGCCGCCCTGCTCTTGCCCCTTCATCACTGGATTGAGCACCGGGTCATTAAATACCTTACCTCTCATAACCGGCTGACTTCGGCTGGTCATCACCTTAAAAACCGTTTTCTCCGCAGAAGAAACCAGGGAAATGTTTGATAGGTCTTACCTTTGCAAAAATTAAGAAAGTTTGATAGTTATTGATAACATACTGGTTAGTGACGAGGTGGTCGAAAAACAATTTGTCTGCGACCTGAATAAATGCCGGGGGGGGTGTTGCGAAGATGGCGATGCCGGCGCTCCCCTGGATAAAGAAGAACTGGAAATTGTTTTAGAAATGTATGAAAAGATCAAGCCTTACCTTTCCGAACAAGCAATCAAAGAAGTAGAAAAAAAAGGGAAATACGTTTATAATAAGGAATTTGGATGGGTGACGCCCACGCTGGGCAACGATAATGAAATATGTGTGTATGGCAACCGCGATGGAAAGGGAATTATCAAATGTGCTTTCGAACAGGCATATTATGATGGGGTCATTCCCTGGAAAAAACCTGTTAGTTGTCACTTGTTTCCCTTTATTGCTCACAAAGGAAAAAACGGCGGTTTTGACAGGATAAATTATGAACCCAGGGAAAAATTATGTAACCCAGCCTGTGGATTAGGGAAGAAACTGGAGGTACCGGCTTATGAATTTTTGAAAGAACCACTGGTAAGAAAATATGGGGAAGAATTTTACCGCGCTTTGGATAAGGCGGCACATCTGAAGGCTGCCAAAAAGGAAAATAAATTAAGCAGCACGCCGTGAAAGAAACTGCATCTGATTTTATTGCAAAAAGTTCCGTTAAGGCCGCCGATAAAGAACACCGGCGGAAAATCAATTTCAACATAGGGAAATATAATGCAGTAGTACCGCAGGGCAAACAACAATTTGCGGATATTCACCTTGCCCGGGAAAGAGCTAAAAACATTAAATGGAAAGCAATCGAAACGCTGGATAACCAGTTAGAAACGTTTGAAGCTAATATTACGAGACGGGGCGCAAAAGTCATCTGGGCAGAGGATGCACAGCAGGCGCTGGAGGCTATCCAGAAAATCTGCAGGGAAAAGAACTGCAAGACGCTGGTGAAAAGCAAGAGCATGGTAACGGAGGAAATTCACCTGAACGATTTTTTGGAAAAAAACGGAATCGAAAGTGTAGAAACTGACCTGGGAGAATACATTCAGCAATTGGATGGTGAGCCACCTTATCATATCGTCACACCTGCCATGCATAAAAGCAAAGAGGATGTTGCGAAGCTGTTTGCTGAAAAACTCGGAACTGACCCGGCGGCCACCCCCGAACAGCTGACATTGACAGCCAGGAAAGTATTAAGAGATAAATATGTGCAGGCGGAAGTGGGCGTAACCGGCGCCAACTTTATTATTGCTGATATCGGTGCAATTGCAGTAACAGAAAATGAAGGTAATGCCAGGTTGAGCTGTGCCTGGCCTAAAACTCATATTGTCATTGCAGGTATTGAAAAAGTGATCCCATCTATGACGGACCTGGGCTTGTTCTGGCCGCTGCTGGCCACTTTTGGAACCGGTCAGAAAGTGACCGTATATAATACAGTTATTTCAGGACCCCGGCAAAGCGGGGAACAGGATGGACCGGAAGATATGTATGTGATCCTGCTGGATAATGGCCGGACTAATATCCTGGCCAACGAAAAGCAAAGAGAAAGCCTGTATTGTATTCGTTGCGGGGCCTGCCTGAATGCTTGCCCGGTTTATAAAAATATTGGGGGTCATACTTACGCTGCCACGTACAGCGGCCCTATCGGTTCTGTCATTACACCTCACCTGAAAAACATGGGCGAGTGGAAACACCTGAGCTATGCCTCTTCACTTTGCGGAAATTGCACCGAAGTTTGCGCCGTAAAAATTAACCTGCATGAATTATTATTGGAAAACAGGCATGAAGCTGTTGAAGAAGGCCACAGCAGCTTCGGAGAAAAAATAGCCTGGAAAATGTGGAAACAGGGCATGCTGCGCCGCAAATGGATGAATATGGCGGGGGGAAGCACCAAGAACTGGATCGTGAACACGCTGGTAAAAGGCTGGTCAAAACATCGCGGTGAAATGGAATTCCCCAAAAAATCATTTAACGAGTTGTGGAAAGAGAAGCATAGCCCTAAATAGAATCTTTCCCCTCAGAAGCTGTTCATCGCCTGCGGGGAAAGATTCCCGGAATAAATCTCAGATCTTTTCCCTGGCCTTATACAAAATGGATAATATACCGGGTATCGCTTTTGGATCTTTATTCAATTCCAGCGATTTCTCCAGCGACGAAATAGCCTTCTTAAAATCACCGGTTTCGTAATATCCTTCACCAAGGCTCGAAATGACATTCGCGGACCCGGGGTATAAATTATTATTGATCTGAAATAATCTTAATGCTTCTTGCTTTTTGTCCTGTTTCAAAAGAAGATAGCCAAGGCTGTTTAATACATGTTCGTTGCTTACCAGCAACCTCAGTTGCTCAGTGAGACCGGCAATGCTGACATTCCCGTCAACCAGGCTGCCATCCTCCACCCATTGGAGAACAGGAGCGAAGGCTGGATAATTAGGAGTATAAGCCTGTTGATCAAATATGTTCAGGAGGTCCTTTTCCAACGAAAAAACCGGGAATTCATTGATGCGGTTCATCTCTTTACCATTTTTATAAATAATAAAAGTAGGTACCCGGTAAATGCCTTTCCCTGCTTCTTCGTGTTGAGGACTTTGCTTTACCAGTGAATCACTCCCGCCTGTAGCAATCAGTGAAATATTTTTTTCAGGAAATGATATTTCCTGCATCAGCTTTAAAAACCGGGGCACTTCTCTCTTACTGTCACCACACCATGTTCCAAAAAATACCTGGATCCTGATATCCCTGTAATCCCGGTTCCTTAAGGCGGGTGTGATCAGGCTATTGGAATGATAGGCGTCATAATTCGGTTTGAACCACTCATCAAATGGTGTTGCCATCAGGCTATCCCGGGTGCAGACACCGTACAGGATTCTTGGTTTTTCGGCGGAGACTTGTGCATAGACATTAACGGAAAGACATACACATAGTACAATGATTAATTTATACATAAAATGAATTTATGAGTAAAACAATTGTTTAAAGTCGTAAATGATACAAGGTATCCCGGGAGGGATACTCTCGGTGCCGTCTGATATCAACAACGGGGAGGGTGGAAAGGTGGGTAGTGAATTCCCTCACATTCATCGTTATAGTCGTTACCCTCTTTATCCAGTATGCAGTTCATAGATAAATGACCAGGTGATTCCAGGCTTGTAAAGAAAAAATCATCCGGGTGGAGATGGCTATGTGGTTTTGTGTCAGGTAATTCAGGGCTGGATGTCTTACCGGTTTCCAGTCTTTTTTCACAGTCGCATTGCAGGGATGCGGATTTGAAATTATTGGTCAACCTGCATTCAAGGTAGCTGAGTTGTTTGGCGTACTGGGAAATGCCAAAGATGCAAATAATAAAAATGGCTGAGAGTTTTCTCACCGGCAGGGGCATGTTGGTTGCAGGGAAGACGGCCTTCTTTTAAAAAGGCTGCACGGCGAAAGCAGAATTATTTCAGGGATGGATAAGTATATTCGCTGACCGAATAAAGCAATATGCTTGTTTATGCCAATTCCATACCGCATCGTTTTCAGTACATTACTGAATTTGCAGGCCAGGAGCTGGGGACTGAAGCATTTCAGCTTACAATGGATAAAGACAGATTTCAATCTTTCAGGGGGCCGAAGATCAATTACAGCCAGGAAAGAATGAGTACAGATGAATTCTGGCTGAAGCCACATCCCCTATTATTTGAAAAAGAGATTCGTCCGCAACCTGTCACTTGCTTTGTTGTAAATGGTTTCAGGGCCTTCTTCAAAACTGAAGGGGATTTACCTTTTGATATTTTTGCTGCTTGCTTTTACCTGCTTAGCCGGTACGAGGAATACCTGCCGCATCAAAAAGATATGTATGGCCGTTACGCGCATGAGAATTCCCTGGCGTTTAAGGAAGGCTTCCTGGATATTCCTTTGGTTAATATCTGGCTTCAGCATTTTAAAGAGCAACTAAAGCAGCGATTTCCTTTGTTCATCCCTCCTTCACCGGTTTTCACCTTTATTCCAACTTATGATATTGATGAAGCTTATTCATTCAGGCATAAAGGTTGGAGAAGAAGCGCCGGGGGGGCTATAAGAGATTTATTGAACGGGAAATATGCGAATTTTTCATTGAGGCGAAAGGTCCTGGACGGAGCTGTGCCCGATCCTTTTGATTCATACGAATGGATGGACGACCTGCACCGGCCATTTCGGTTCAACCCCCGTTATTTTTTTCTTGTTGCGCGTAAAACAGGAAAATATGACCGGAATATATTGCCGGGTAGTCCTGCGTTACAAAACCTAATTGGTGTGCATGCAAGGAAATACAGGGTTGGCATACACCCCTCCTGGCAAAGCGGGGATGATTATGAATTGCTCTTGCAGGAAATTAAAACGATTGAGAGCATCACTAAAATAAAGATTACTTCATCCCGTCAGCATTTTATCCGGCTTAGTTTGCCGGTCACCTACCGGCAACTTGCGGATGCAGGTATTACAGAAGATTTTTCCATGGGCTATGGAAGTATCAATGGATTCAGGGCCTCCGTGGCTTCACCTTTTAATTGGTACGACCTCGAAAAGGAACAGGCCAGTTATCTCCGGCTTTTTCCTTTCTGTTACATGGAAGCAAATTCCTTCTATGAACAGAAATATGCTCCCGGGCAGGCCCTGGAGGAAATGCGGCATTATCACGGGCAGGTAAAAGCTGTGCAGGGAACCTTTATCACTATCTGGCACAATACTTTTTTAGGAACAAGCAACATTTTCGCAGGTTGGAGACAAGTATATAGTCAATTCCTCAGGGAAGTTTCCGCTTAAACACCTTCTGGTTCCGGCTGTTCAGGCGGAGGTATGGCTTTAAATGCTTTGTTGACCAGGTAAACGCCCAGCAGTGTTACGGCCCCGCCTACGGTAATAAAGATGGTTATCTTTTCATTGAATACAAGCCATCCGCACAATACGGCTACCATGGGATTGATATAGGCATAAATAGAGGCCTGCTCAGTTGGCAGGTTTTGCAATGCATATAAATAGCAAACAAAAGCAATCAGGGAACCAAAAAGAACGAGGTAAGCAATAGCCGCCCAGGATTGCCAGGGTATATCACTCAAAGGAATAGCATTACCCGTAGCGCCTGTAAAACAAATCAATGACAAGGCAGAAATCAACATTTGCAAACCAAGACTGAAATAAGGATTAAAATGCGCGGCTTGTTTTTTAGTATATAAAGTGGCAAAAGCCCATGTCCACGTGGCGATAAGCGACAGGATGATACCAAAACGAAAATCAGGAATTAAGAAATCCTGCAGGTGTTCGTAAAAAATGATGCAAACACCGCTAAAACCAAGCAACAACCCGATAAGCGCTTTCCGGGGAAGCTTTTCTTTCGAAATAAATAAGCCTATCACGACAAGCCATAAAGGGAAAATAGCTCCCATGATAGAACCAAGACCCGCAGAAATATACTTTACTCCCCAGGTGCTGAGTCCATTGCTCATAATAAAATTCAGGAAACTCAATACAAGAATGGGGATCCATTCTTTTCCTTTTGGTAACACAGCTCCTTTATAAAGGAAGAACCCAACATATAACAGGCCGGCAATAAGCTGGCGGATACCGGCCAATTGTAAGGCAGGCATATGCCTGACCCCTTCTTTAGAGGCTATCCAGGTGGTACCCCAGAAAAAACATACCAGGGCCAGCGCAAACAGGGCTTTGGACCTTGTTCCTTTTTTGTGAATGGTAAGCGGATTGAATACCGATAATTTTCTTAAGGAATCGGCAGAGGACTGGATAATGGTTTTATGAAAATCAAAAAAGTTCATTAATGTTTGAAATGTCTCATGCCTGTAATAATCATAACGAGTTTATTTTCTTTACAATACTCTATGGAGTCATTGTCTCTTATGGAACCGCCGGGCTGGATGAATGCTGATATCCCGGCCTGGTGTCCAAGTTTTACACAATCATTGAATGGGAAAAAAGCATCGCTGGCCATAATGGCCCCTTTCAAATCAAAATTGAATTGTTTTGCTTTTTCAACGGCCTGCCGGAGTGAATCAATCCGGCTGGTTTGCCCGCAACCTTTACCTATAAGCTGTTTATTTTTTACCAGGGCAATAGCGTTTGATTTCAAATGTTTGCAAACCAGGTTGGCAAACATTAAATCTTCCTTTTCTGCGGGGAGGCTTTCCCGCCCGCCCATTTCTTTCCATTCAGCAAAACTCCCGGCATCGGTACCCTGTACCAGTACACCGTTCAGAACGGATTTATATTGCTCTTTATTTGTTGGCTGATGGTTTAATTGCAGGATGATGCGGTTCTTTTTGGATTTAAGGATCATTAAAGCATCGTCATCAAAAGACGTTGCGATCAATACTTCAAAAAAGATTTCACTGATGGCTTCTGATGTTGCCCTGTCAATATGGGAATTACAGACCAGTACCCCACCAAATGCACTTTCCGGGTCACCGGCCAGCGCGGCGTCCCAACTTTCTTTCACCGTGGGGCGCTGGGCAATACCGCAGACATTGGTATGCTTGATGATGCCAAATGTCGTGACGCTGAATTCTTTTATCAATTGGAATGCTGCATCCACGTCAACCAGGTTATTATAGGACAGCTCCTTGCCGTTTAGTTGTGTGAATAGTTTATGTAAGTCTCCATAAAAAACACCGGGCTGGTGCGGGTTTTCGCCATAACGCATGGCTTTCGGGTGGTTGATGGATTCAAAAAAATACAAAGGCGCTACAGGATTAAAATATTTTGCTATGGCGACATCATAATGTGCCACCACCTCAAAAGCTTTTGCAGCAAAGGATTTCCTTTGCTCCAGCGTAGTTTCACCATGCTGCGCAGCCAGTAACTCTTCCAGGGTTGCATAATCCTTTTTAGCGGCGATTACCACCACATCTTTGAAATTCTTGGCAGCAGCACGGATCATGGAAGGTCCACCGATGTCAATTTTTTCAATAATCAATTTCTCGTCGTTCGTGGAGGCAAGGGTTTCTTCAAAAGGATAGAGATCGACAATGACCAGGTCAATTTCCGGAATATTGTATTGTGCCATTTCCTGCCTGTGCACCGCATCTTCTCTTTTCCCCAGGATACCGCCAAACACGGAAGGATGAAGCGTTTTTACCCGGCCCCCCAGGATGGATGGATAAGTTGTAAGGTCTTCCACGGGGATTACTTTTACTCCCAGTTGTTCAATAAATGTTTGAGTGCCACCGGTGGAATAGATGGTAATGCCCAGCCCGGCTAACTGCTGCACAATCTTTTCAAGGCCGTCTTTGTAAAAAACAGAAATAAGGGCAGCTTGAATCTTCTTGTTCATAATCTGTTGGATTGACAGGCAGGCAAATCGCCGGAAGCCGCAAAGGTAAGTGTCTATAAATTCATCACAAAAGCACCATGGGTTGTTACATCATACCAGGGAATATGCAACGAATCACAATCCTTTTTCCAGTAACGGGTTTTCCACGCAGGAACAGAACCATCAAACACAATTTGTTTTATCACAAGCGAACCCGCCATTTGGCGGATAAATATTTTTGGATTTTTCGAGATAATTAATAAATCGATCACGGGTTTGTTTTCAAGTGATGAATAAGAAACAGGCTTGTCCAGTAACAGGATATGTTTATCATTAAAGCGGATATGGTTTTCATAAAATTCCATGCCAGCCGGTTGTTCACCTGCAACGGCCCGGTACAGTATCCTGGAAGGATTGAGGTGAAATTTCCGGTTAAAATCATCGGTCACCAGCCCGCTGTCTCCAACAAAGAAATAATTTCTCCCATTTATAAAGTCAATGGCCTGTTGCTGCGGGACATTATAAACGATGACTATTTGCTGGTTATTGGCCCGGATCAGGTGAAAGGATCGGGTCGCCATGAAAAAGAGTAAAGCCATGAGTCCGGCTAATAAACCGCCGGTTGATTTTTCCATCAGCCACCAGGCCAGGCCTGCTAAAAACAGCAACAATAGAACAGCCTGGATAACACTGATCTGGATGCTGTCAAGGAGGTAGAATGGCAGAACCTCAACCCGTTCGACATACGTATTCATTACCCGGATCAGCCAGGATAAGAGGTTGCCTGTGAACGAGGCAATAGCGGGAATAAAGGAAATGACACAAAGTAATATTTCTCCCAACAAAATAACACTGGACAAAGGGACAGCAATAAAATTGGTAAGCAGGAACCAGGAGGGAAACTGGTGAAAATGGTAAATGCTTAACGGGATGGTAAGTACCTGGGCAGCGATGGTAACGGCATTTAATTTCCACAGTAGATCCAGCAACCTGTTCCTGATATAAAACCAGTTATAGACAGGCCGCATAAAAATGATGATACTCGAAACAGCCGCATAGGATAACTGGAATCCTACGTCCCACAGCAAGAAGGGATTAATACAAAGCAGGATAAAGGCGGACACAGCCATGGTGTTAAAAATGGACGTTTTCCTGTCAAGGCTTTCGCCAATTACAATACAGGTGAACATTAAAGCGGAACGGAGTATAGAAGGTTGTGCACCTGCCAGCAGGCTGAAAAGCCATAAGCCCGCAATAATAAGTAAGGGGCTGAGCCATCTTGTTTTTTTTGTCCGCCTGAATGGTTTGAGCAATTGTGCCAGCAACCAATAGATCAGCCCGAGATGAAGACCCGAGATCGCAATGATATGGACTACGCCTGTATTGGTATAAGATTGCACAAGGGTTTTATCCAGGTCATTTTTATAGCCGATCAACAGGGCTTCCGCTAACCCGAGCTCTTTTTCTCCCTGTATATTGTTCCGGAGAATTTTTAAAATTTTTTCCCGGGAAGAAAAAATAAATTGTTGCAATTTCCCACCTGTCTTTTCCGGCAGTATTTCATATTCACCGGGCTGCAGATACACCTGTTGTGTAATATCATGGAAAAGACAGTAACGTTTATAATTAAAGCCGCCCGGGTTGCCCGTGTTTTTAATTTCCTGTAAGGCCTTTCTGAAAATGATTTTAGACCCATATCCAAGAACTGCTGGCAAAGAATCCTTTTTGAAATATACTATGATTTTCCCCTTTACAGCAATGGCTGTACCCCTGCGAATGATATGACTGACTGTCGCATTGACTTTGATCGATTTTGTTTTTTCTGTTAAGGGTTCATCAAATTGAGCGACCAGTGCGTCGCCCGGTGAATATTTGTTTTTAATCCAATTACTATTATTCCGGATATCTCTTTGCCATGACAACGCGGCGCCGAGGCAAAAGAAAAGCAGTGCCGTAACGATGCCTGCCCAGCCTGATAGCTGGTACCGGCGGAAGAAAGGAATAAAAAAGAAAGCGGTTAGAAAGAGAAATGAAAAAGCTAATAATATCCAGCAGGTACGAATGTCCGGCTGAAAATACCATTGCACGAGGATGCCTGCTATCAGGGGCAATAAAAGCCGGAGGAAAGGAGTTTTCTTCCAGAAATGCAATGCAGCGGCCAGCATGATGAAAAGGTACTAAAACGGACTACAAGCGACAATACCATTTTTAGGTTATTCTGGAAGCAACTTATTTATGTAAGCGATCTGCCCAAGGTGGTATATATCATGTTGTATCAATCCTTCCAGTAAAAAGCGAAAATTATATTTCCGGTAATCAACTTTTTCATTGAGCCAGTTGTCATCTTTTTTCTTTAGTAGTTGAACAATCTTTTTGTGAATATCCTGGAATTCTTTTATTCCTTTTTTCCAGCTATGTTGCTTTGGATCCATGACCCGCCAGTCGAGGCTTTCCGAAGCAGCCAGGTCATTTTCTGTATCCCCCTTTACCCGGTTTAATGTAAACTCCGCCCAGGTTATCATATGCCAGAGCAACTCGCATAATGAATGTCCGGTATTGTTTGGTTTGATAAACGCCCTGGCAGGGTCAACTTCTTCCAAAATTTTATACACCGCACGGCCAAACCAGGGTTGCCCTGATAATATATTGTCAAAGGATGCAGTGATTGACTGAACTTCTGTTTTTTTAGCCATGTCTTAATATAATTCAGTTATTTTTTTCTCTTTTACGGTTTTTGCCACATAATCCCGGTAACTGGTTCGTTGTACCTGGCTGATCAGCCAGCCGGCATAATTAAAAATGCTGAAAGCCATTTGTTGTACCGTGTCATTTTTATTTTTTTCTAATACGGCCACCGTTTTTTTGTAGGCTTCTATCTTATTTTTTTTCTCTTTCATATAAAAGGTGCGGCTCAGGCATTGGACCAGCGCGGTTTCAAAAGGGTGTTTTTTCTTTCGCTTATAAAAATAAGTATAAGTTGTTTTTTGCTGGGCATCAAACAGCCGGGCATTGTTAAGGTTATACGTAATCAGTAAAAGCAGGATTTGGGCCACAGCAATATGTTCCTCGCGGGTTCCCTCCTTAAAATAGGTGATACCTCTTTTGGTAAAATAAAGGGCATCATCGTACTGTTCCAGGACAAAACAGCCAATACCCAGTGAAATGTTGACGGTGCTGTTCAGGTCTGCATTGATCAGGGGCTCCCATTTGCGGTACCGTAATTTCATAAACTGAACCAGCTTTTCCACCTCCCCGTATCGGGCTGTTTTATTATAAATCTTGTTTAAAGCCAGGTACTTAATGACTTCAAAACTGGCCCGTTGGGCGGGGTCCGTGATCTGGTCATTCAGCTCATCATTAAAAACATCGGTTACATACCGATAAGATCCATCCAGGATGCCGGCATAATTTATCATGTAGAGTAACTCGATATAATATTCTCCGTCCGTTTTTAAATAGGAAGTATTTTTTTTCCAGTCATTCACGACCTGTTTTAACAGCGTTAATGATCCCGGAATATCATTGAGTAAATAGAGTAAGGTGGCTTTACTCATCTGGTAATAATGACAGAACCAAAATGATTTGCCATGGGCCGCCATATCCGTTTTGCTCACCAGTTCAAACATGGCAGTTATCTTATCTTTCAGGGCCTTATCAATGTCAAAATGAGCTTTTCGTTTCAGCAAAACCGTTTCGGCGTAGATATCCCGTAACGTTATCATTTCAGCATACCCGCTGTAACTGATGATATGACCCTTAAAAATTGCATAGAGGTCATCATTGCTGGCATGCAGGCTGCTGAAAAGAATCATTTTTTCAAACTCGGTCTTCAGGAGGTTTACCAGTGCATAGGATTCAGCTTCCCGGGCTTTGGCCATGGCTTTTTTCCAGATGGCATGCGCATCTTCCAGTAATCCCTTCTTTCTTAAAACCCGGATCAGCAACACCTGGTTGTAGATATCGTGACCGGTATGATTTCGACTGTCGTACTGCACAAGGGCATCACAAACCTGCCGCTGGAGGTAATGTTTTTGAGAAGCCATGTTCTTCTTGTTTAAAGAAGGATGAAATTTCTTTAGAATAGCCGCCTCGTTATAAGTCTTTTGGGTGGCAATCGCATTAAACAACCTGATGTACAAACGATTACCCGTTGAATGTCCTTTCAGGAAATTTCTTTTGAAGAAGAGCTTTTCATTGCTGCTTAGCGAATGGATAAGCTGCCAGATAAAGTCAGAAGAAGATTTCACGGTGAGCAGGTTTGGTATTTCTATTAAATCTTATCAGTTTAAAGATAGCGGTTTAAGTATAATGCAACAAATAACATCACCTTAATTAAGATTATAATTTATTGATATTCAGTATTATATGTGAATGAATGTGAGCAAATGGCTACCAGATGAACAGAATTAATAAGCAAATAATAAATCTGGGCCGCTCCATGAGACAGTACATTTATGCCGGCAGTCAGCAAAAGAGTTTTTAAGCCATAACCAACACCAACTGCCGGGTTCTAATCAAAGACCATTAACCATTAAACCTGTTATCCTCATTCTCGAACATAGAATATGGGTAGCAGGTTTCCTTTTTTATTTAACCCGGATAATGGGTTTTACAATCTCCCCTTATATCGTTTTAACGGTTCCCGATAAACGTTGCAAAACTTCCAGCTGCAAAAAAATTATTTGGCTGCTTTTGATAAGTGGGGGGGGTGTTCTTCTAACACGGCAAACAGGCCGGCGGCTGATTTATGGATAATTTTACTTGCTCAGGTACATGCTCCGGTCTTTGTATAATTGCCGGAAGTAGGGATCCCGCAGGTTTTTAATAAACCGGATTGCTTCACCCGTTGATTTCATTTCAGGGCCCAGTTCCTTATTTACATTGGGGAATTTATTAAAACTGAAAACAGGCTCCTTGATTGCAAAGCCATCCAGGATCTTCTCTTCGGGAATATCGGGTACTTTAATTTCTCCCAGCATTACTTTGGTTGCATAGTTCAGGTAAGGCTTCTGGTATGCTTTTGCTATAAACGGAGTCGTTCTGGAAGCTCTTGGATTGGCTTCGATCACATATACTTTACCATCTTTTATGGCAAACTGGATATTGATCAGCCCGATTACATTTAATTCCAGGGCAATCTTTTTGGCATAATCCACCATATCCTGGATTTCCAGCGGGGTGAGATTGAACGCAGGCAGAACCGCGTTGCTGTCGCCGCTGTGAATACCCGCCGGCTCAATATGTTCCATGATACCCATTACATGGAATTTTTCCCCATCACAGATCGCATCTATTTCTGCTTCCTGGCAACGGTCAAGGAAATGATCAACCAATATTTTATTACCAGGGATATGTTTCAGCAGGCTGATGACTGCTTTTTCCACTTCATCATCATTCAGTACAATTCTCATTCTTTGTCCACCCAATACATAGGAAGGACGGACCAATACCGGGTAGCCTACCTTGTTTGCCACTTTGATCGCTTCATCCACATCATGTGCGGTTCCATAATCCGGGTAAGGAATGTCCAGCTGCTTGAGCCTGTCGCTAAAACGACCCCGGTCCTCGGCAATATCCATATTGTCAAAGGAAGTTCCGATGATCCTGATTCCCTTTTGGTGCAGTTTTTCCGCCATCTTCAAAGCGGTCTGGCCACCCAGCTGTACAATTACCCCATAAGGTTTTTCGTGTTCGATGATCTCCCATACATGTTCCCAGTAAACCGGTTCGAAGTATAGTTTATCAGCTACATCAAAGTCGGTAGAGACGGTTTCGGGATTGCAGTTGATCATAATTGCCTCGTACCCGCACTCCTTAACCGCGAGCAAACCATGTACACAACAATAGTCAAATTCAATACCCTGTCCGATACGGTTGGGGCCGGAGCCAAGAACGATAACCTTCTTTTTATCCGAAACTTTACTTTCATTGTCGTTGCCACCTTCGAACGTGGAATAGAAGTACGGCGTTTTCGCTTCAAACTCAGCGCTGCAGGTATCTACCATCTTATACACCCGGGTTATGCCGGCTGCTTTTCTCTTTGCATATACCGCTTCTTCATCGCCATGCCCGCAGAGCTGGCTGATCTGTTCATCACTAAAGCCATTCACTTTCGCTTCCCGCAGCAGTTCAATAGGAAGGGTGTCGAGGTTATATTTCGTAATCTCTTTTTCCAGGTTAACTATCTTCTGTATTTCATAGAGAAACCAGCGGTCAATACCATTAGTGGCTTTGGAAATAGTGCCTACAGAAATGCCGGCCATTAATGCATCTTTGATACGAAAAATGCGATCCCATTTCGGAACCTTGATGTACTCAAGTAATTCATCGGTATGCATCAGGCTTTTACCGTAATAACCCAGCCCTATGGCATTATTCTCCAGGCTCTGACAGGCTTTTTGTACTGCTTCGGTAAAACTTCTTCCAATCCCCATCACTTCACCCACACTTTTCATTTGAAGACCCAGTGTATCGTTAGCACCTTTGAATTTATCAAAATTCCACCGGGGTATTTTCACAATTACATAATCCAGCGCAGGTTCAAAATAGGCTGAAGTTGTTTTAGTGATCTGGTTCTCCAATTCATCCAGGTTGTAACCAATGGCCAGTTTTGCGGCGATCTTGGCGATTGGGTACCCGGTTGCTTTTGATGCCAGGGCAGATGAACGGCTTACCCTCGGGTTGATCTCGATAGCAATAATTTCTTCTGTATCCGGGTTTAATGCAAACTGAACATTGCAGCCTCCCGCAAAATTCCCCAAATCTCTCATCATCCTTATGGCCGTATTCCTCATTAACTGCATGGCCGTATCGCTTAGTGTCATGGCCGGTGCTACGGTAATAGAATCCCCCGTGTGAATCCCCATCGGGTCAAAATTCTCTACTGTACAGATAATACAAACATTATCGGCAGCATCCCGCAACAACTCCAGTTCAAATTCCTTCCAGCCTAATACTGCCTTTTCAACCAACACTTCATGGATGGGAGAAGCCTGCAGCCCCCGGTTGAGGGCTTCGTCCAGTTCATCTTTATCATGTACAAAACTTCCGCCCGTACCACCCAGTGTAAAGGATGGGCGTATCACCAGCGGAAATCCAATTTCCTGGGCAAACTCTTTTCCTTCAAGGAATGAATTGGCAGTTTTTGCCTGCGCAACGCTCACGCCCAGTTCAATCATCCACTTGCGGAATTTTTCCCTGTCTTCGGCCTTATCAATGGCTTTTATGTCAACACCGATCAACCGGACATTGTATTGTTTCCATATCCCAAGGTCTTCGGCTTCTTTTGCCAGGTTCAAAGCGGTTTGTCCTCCCATCGTTGATAAAACCGCGTCAATTTGATTTTCCTGCAGTATCTGTTCAATACTCTCCACGGTAAGGGGAAGCAGGTAAACCCGGTCAGACATCATCGGGTCGGTCATAATAGTGGCGGGGTTGCTGTTGATGAGGATAACTTTAATGCCTTCTTCCCGTAAACTGCGGGCAGCCTGTGTGCCGGAATAATCAAATTCACAGGCTTGCCCGATAATGATAGGACCTGAACCGATAATCAGCACCGACTTGATAGAATTGTCTTTTGGCATCTTTTGTTTTTAAATAATGCTGGCAGCCATCAAAATAAACGCTGACAGGGAGCTTGCTGGCACAAATTGCGCAAAAGTAAGGGAATAGAGGGGTTTTGAAAGATAGTACCTGTATTTTTTTCCACCTTAAAAGGGTTTCATCGGCGTTGGCTTTGCAATTTTCCGGTAAGAAAGCGAATAAAGATCATCAAAAATATTTTTACCCTGGGCCAGCATGTCTATTACCTCCTGTTTTAATTTCTCCGGGCTGTTAAAGAATTGGCGGGATGGAGAAAATTTCTCCACAATTGTTTTTACACTTAAGGTATCATGGCTCCTACCCATACTGGATAAATAGTATACTTTATAGACTTTTATCTCAGGAGGTTTCCTTCCTCTTAAGGTGGTAATAACCACGGAGCCTTCAATATTCATAAAGCGCTGGTCGCCGATATAGGACACATAGCCGGTAAAATGTGCTGTATCCGGCAGGATGATATCTCCCTTTACCGCTTTTCCATACCGGGTAATAGCGTAAACAGAATCTGAATGTTTTTCAATATCCAGCGCTTCGACACCAAAATAGTCACTTCCATCCTTCACAATCCCATACCAGTAACCAAACAGGGTGGTATCGACGGGTTCTGCAGGATGAGGGGCCAGCGGTACTGTTGATTCGAAGGGACAGGCATATAATACAACAGCCAGCGGTAATGATAACAGAAGCTTTTTAAGTGTCATAAAAAAGAGCAAAAAAGATACGAACAATAACCAACTTTTCCTATAGCAGGAAAATCTTTGTTGTTTATGATTTATGGTTTGTGGTTTGGCGGTTGATTGCCACTGATGAACTTTTTATTCCTTCCCGGATATCCCGGTCGAAATGACCGGTAAAGTATAGTAAGTTATATTTATAAGACCAGCGTTAAACCTAAACAGATTTTGTCATTTTCTTTGTGGCATGACGTAAGGCTATTACTTAAATTTGTATATGGGGTGTAGATTCCTGTTACTGGCTCTGGTGCTTTTCTCTTCGTTGTATCTCAAGGCACAACCATCACCTTATCCGCAAAATTATTTTCGTAACCCGCTGGGGATACCGCTCCAGTTGTCAGCTAATTTTGGAGAACTCAGGCCTGATCACTGGCATATGGGATTGGATATAAGGACCAATCAAAAGGAAAACCTGCCGGTGTACGCAGCCGCCGAAGGGTATATTTCCCATATCGGGATCCGTCCGCAAAGTTTTGGACGATTTATTATTATCAACCACCCCAATGGTCTTTCTACTCTATATGGTCACCTCAATGATTTCTACCCTGAATTGGAAGAATATGTAATAGCCCGGCAATATAAGCAGGAGTCCTGGGCATTGGAACTGGACCCTTCAAGGGAACAGTTCCCGGTTCAAAAAGGAAAATTTATAGCTTTTAGCGGAAACACCGGGGGGTCACAGGGTCCGCATCTGCACTTTGAAATATTCGATACCAAAACATCAAAAAGGCTAAACCCCCTGTTATTTGGATTTCAACTGGCGGATAATGTGCCACCCGACATTTTGCGGCTGGCCACCTATGACCGGAGTAAAAGTGTGTATGAACAAAGCCCCCAGATATTTTCTTTAAAAAAAACGGATAGCGGTTATATTATTCCAAAACAGCCCGTCCTTCGAACGGGCCTTAACCAGCTAAGTTTTGCCATCCAGGCCCAGGATAAAGTGAACGGGGGCGGAAGCCCCAACGGAATTTTTTCAGCTGAACTTTTCCTGGACGGGGAGTCCCGGTTAAAATTCATACTGGACAGCATTGCATACGAAGAGACACTTTATATGAATGCCCACATTGATTACAGGCATGACTACAAGGGGGGCGTATACCTTCAGCATCTTTCAATAATGCCGGGGGACAGGGGATCTGTTTATAAACAAACCCGGGGGGATGGGGTAATTATGCTGAATGATACCGCTCTTCATGCCGTAAGGATTGAAGTGAGGGATGCGAACGGAAATACTTCGGAGATAAATTTTATGCTGCAGCATGATGATAGTCTCAGCAGGGAAGGAAACTATACGCAGGCGGTAAAAAGATTTGTTCCCAACCGCACCAATACGATCATAAAACCTGACTTTGAAATGTTCATCCCGGAGTTTGCCCTGTATGACAGTTTTCCATCTTTGTATTACCGGAATAATTCATCCTCCGTTT
>JANWIJ010000108.1 GCA_025449935.1 Chitinophagaceae bacterium | reverse complement strand
GGCAAGCATTGCCTGAAGAGGTTCGACAAAGGTCTCCCTGTGGAGAATGCCTCAAGGGTGTAATATTAAATACTGGGTAAAATGCCTAAAGTAAAAACAAATTCCAGCGCCAAAAAACGCTTTAAAGTGACGGCGACCGGGAAGATCATGCATCAAAAAGCTTTCAAACGTCACATCCTGACGAAGAAATCCAAAAAACGTAAACGTAACATGCGGAAAGACGGGACAGTAGCAAAATCACATATTGATTTTGTAAAACGCCTGTTAAGGCTGAAGTAAGAAGCCATTCTTCCCACTTTCAGCATTGCGTTAATTATCAATTTTCAACTTTAAACATCTTATAATATGCCTCGTTCCAAAAATGCAGTGGCCTCCAAAGCCCGCCGCAAAAAAATATTAAAACAAGCCAAAGGCTTTTACGGTAAACGTAAAAATGTATTGACGGTAGCCAAAAACGTCGTAGAGAAAGGGATGACCTACATGTTTGTAGGCCGTAAACTTAAAAAAAGAGAATACCGTTCTTTATGGATCGCCCGTATCAATGCGGCTGTCCGTGCGGAAGGATTAACTTATTCTGAATTTATCAGCAAACTGAACAAAAAAGGAATTGAACTGGACCGGAAAGTGCTGGCCGACCTGGCCATGAATAACCCGGAGACTTTTAAAACCCTGGTAGATTCGGTAAAATAATTTCCTGGTCAAAAAGAAAAAGGTCTCTCATCAACCATGAGAGACCTTTTTTTATTTAAGACAGTTTGTGATCATATCCCCTCCGTTGCAAAATCGGGCGGGTGTTGCTGTTAATTTCCGAGGATAACGATCAGGGCGTAAATTATGGCGGCAAGCAAAGCAAGCCAGCTTAAAAAGAAAACAGCAAAAACACCCAGTAAAAATAAAAGCAACGTGATCCAGAATTTATTATTCACCTCTCCCTGGTGAAGATATACGGCCAGCGGAGGAAGGAATATGGCAATGATTACCAGCAGCAGCGTATTGGTATCCGGGTCACTCCCTTGCTTCCGCGCCATTTTGAAGGCTTTAATTTCTTTTTTCGCCTGCTTCAGCCGCATCTTCTTTTCTTTCCCCGAAAGATTCTTGAATTCTTTTATTGCCGCTTTCACGGTTGCGGGATCCGGCTCGGTGATGGATACAGACGAAGGCACGATTACCGCCGCAACAGAAGTGTTGCCCGCCGTGTACAACATCAGTACAGCTAGGAGAATAACTAACTTTTTTCTCATAATAGTTGTTTAAGGTTTACTGAACCGTGAAACTGTCCTGGCGGCAAGTCAGGTTATAAAAATAGCCCTAACAATCGGCCAGGGCTACAAAATATATTAACAGGTGTGAATTATTACATGATATCCATTGCTTTTACAAAAGCGGTGGTTTGGAAGGGGAGGATCAGCGTCAGCCATTCCCAGTGGGTGACAATAGCAAAGATCAATGCCGCGGTCGAAGCCAGGAAAACCAGCCACCAGATTCCTTTATTTTTCTTTGTTTGTTCCATGTCAAAAATTTTCGCAAAAATAAGCTTGAACCGCTGAATGAAAAAAAGAGTTTTCAACCTGCTGCCCCGGACTTTTTAGGCCATAATAAAAAGGATAAGCACAACAATGCCCCCGCCAGGGCAATGATCCATTTAGTGGCAACGATTAAATGATAGAGTCCAAATTCTTTTCCAATAACCGGCTGGCTGATCCATTTTAATAAATAAAGGTTTTCAGCAATATCGCAACCCCATGCAAACAACTGCAGAACCGCAACGCCGAAGAAGAGCATCTTCAATCCATAAGCTGTTACTTTTTCCCGGCTCATCATGCACAGGGCCGCAATCCCGGGATAAACACCCGCCATAAAAACAAAATCAAAGACCAGGTGGTAACGGAGAATGGTCTTAACAGGATTGTCAAGCCCCGATAATATGCTCATAACTTCATTTTTTTGGTAGGACATTTCTAAACCGATAATCGTGAATTTTTCCCCGTTTTGAAGAAAATCGCCTTCCATCCATTTCATGCAGAAAGCCGTACCCAGGAATAAACCCAGGCAAAACAGGAAGAACCGTTGCCAGTCTTTATATTTAAGAGTCATATGTTTACATTATTTTTTTTGACTTTTCTTTGAAATAAAAATACAAACCTTAAAGGTTTTTTCTACTTTCGTTGTAATGTGTTTCAGAAACACAACGAATAACTCATAACCACAGAACCAACGATTGCGATGAAGCTCCAGTTTTATTTACGGTTTCATACCCGGTATGGCCAAAGCTTATGGGTATCAGGGAACATAGATGAACTCGGCAATAACGATCCTGCCAAAGCCATATCCATGAATTACCTGAATGATGAGTTCTGGTTCACCGAGGTGGATGCAAAAAGAAAAGGCTTACCCAAGGCCATCAGCTACAAATATTTCCTGAAGAATGAAGATGGAGAATTATTACAGGAATGGGGCAATGACCGGCAACTGCAGGGTTACAAGAAGGAGGTGAGTGAAATACAGGCCGTCGATGTGTGGAACCATGCTGGCGAGTATGAAAATGCTTTTTTTTCAGCTCCGTTTAAAGAAGTGTTGCTGAACCAGCCGGCAGGAAAAGGTAAAGAAGGACCCCGTAAAAATTTCACCCACGCCTTTAAAATAAAAGCTCCCCTTCTCAAAAAGAATGAAGCGGTCTGTTTGCTGGGCACCGGTGAAAGATTAGGCAATTGGGAAACGGTCAAACCTATAATGATGTCCCGGGATGGCAACTGGTGGGTTGCAAAAGTGGACCTGTCCGGCTCTGGATTTCCGGTGGCCTACAAGTATGCAATATATGATACCCGGGAAAAGACTTTTGTCGCCTACGAGGGGGGTGACAACCGGCTCGTGTACAGCGATGCGGATAAAAAGAAAATCACTATCCTGCATGATGGATTTATTTTTTTACCCAATAACACCTGGAAAGGATCGGGGGTAGCAATACCTGTATTCAGCCTGCGTAGTAAAAAAAGTTTTGGTGTTGGGGAATTTTCGGATATCAAGCTCCTGGTTGACTGGACCAGGGCTGCCGGACTTAAACTGGTACAGCTGCTTCCCATCAACGACACAATAGCCACGCATACCTGGATGGATTCCTATCCCTATGCTGCCATATCGGCCTTTGCGCTTCATCCCCTCTACATTAACCTGGTAAAAGTTGCGGGTAAAGATTATGCCGGGCAGCTGGGCTCCCTGAAGAAAAAGCAAAAACAATTAAATGAGCTCCCGGCCATCGATTATGAAGAAGTGATAAAATATAAATTATCAGTTTTAAAAGAGCTCTATGATGTAATGGGGGAAGCGTGTTTTGAATCGGAAGAGTACAAAAAATTTTTTAAAAATAATGCTCATTGGTTACAGCCTTATGCAGCCTTTTGTTTTTTCAGGGATAAATACGGCACTTCCCACTTTGATGAATGGAAAACAAATGGCATTTACCACCAGGCAGAGGTTGAAAAATTGTTCTCCCCAAAATCTCCTTCGTTCCGCGAAGCAGGCTATTATTGCTTCATCCAGTATCACCTTAACCTGCAACTGAAAGAAGCAGCGGATTATGCACATAAAAAAGGCATCGTGCTGAAAGGAGATATCCCGATTGGCATTTACCGCTATGGTTGTGATGCCTGGGTTTCTCCCGATATGTACAATATGTGCTGGCAGGCCGGAGCACCACCGGATGATTTTACCGCGGTTGGACAAAACTGGGGTTTCCCGACTTATAACTGGAAACGGATGCAGGAGAATGATTTCTCCTGGTGGAAGCAGCGGTTCGAACAAATGAGCAACTATTTTGATGCATTCCGGATTGATCATATCCTGGGGTTTTTCCGCATCTGGAGTATTCCGGCTAACGCGGTACAGGGAATTATGGGAAGGTTTGTACCCTGTCTTCCTGTCCACATCAATGAATTTGGCGAGAATGGTATATGGTTTGACTACCAGCGTTATTGCCGGCCCTATATCACGGACGGGATCGTTGAGGAAATCTTTGGCGTGCTGTCCGGTAAAGTAAAAAAAGAATTTCTTACTCCCAATGATTTCGGCGGCTATGACCTGATGCCCGGCTTCGAGAACCAGCTCCAGGCCGGGGAATATTTTGCAGCCCTGGATGAGTCAGCGGAAAATGAAAAATTAAAACTCGGGCTGTTCGATCTTATTTCAAATGTGATATTTTTCGAGGAAGAGGGATCACAGGGCGAACACTTTCATTTCCGCATTTCCATGGAAAAAACTATCTCTTACCAGCACCTGATTCCACATGTCCAGGAAAAGCTGAAAGCGCTTTATATAAATTATTTCTACCGCCGCCAGGATGATTTCTGGTTCAAAGAAGCGATGCATAAATTGCCGCAGCTCAAAGCCGCAACCAACATGCTGGTATGTGGCGAAGACCTGGGCATGGTACCACATTGTGTTCCCGATGTCATGCAGCAGCTGGGGATTCTCAGCCTGGAAATACAACGGATGCCCAAGGATCCCCAAAAAGAATTTTTTATTCCTGCCGACGCTCCTTATATGTCCGTTATCACTCCTTCCACCCACGACATGAGCACCATCCGCAGCTGGTGGGAAGAAAACCGCGAACGCACACAGCATTTTTACAACCAGGTCATGGAGCAGTGGGGCGAAGCACCACAGTTTTGTGAATCCTGGATCAATCGCGCCATCGTATTGCAACACTTATACTCACCGGCTATGTGGAGTGTTTTCCAGTTGCAGGATATATTAGGCATGAGTGAAACTTTGCGGCGGGAAAACCCGGAGGAAGAGCGGATCAATAACCCGGCAAATCCAAAAAATTACTGGCAGTATCGCATGCACATCTTTCTCGAAGATCTTATCCTGGAAAAAGAATTCAATGAGGAGCTGAAAGGATATGTGACAAACAGCGGCAGGGGATAAACTATATTTGCCTGCATGAAAGTCCGGTATTGGCCATTTAATCTAAAATTCAGGTATCCCTTTACTATTTCAAAAGGCACCAAAACCCGGCAGCCTACGTTGATCGTTGAGCTGGAACATTTCGGCATCAGGGGTTATGGTGAAGCTCCCGAAATTGCTTATTACAATATACCGGTAGAAAAAATGATCGCGGACCTGGAAAACAGGAAGGCCCTGGTCGAAAAATTTGCTTTTACCGATCCCGAGCGTTACTGGCACTACTTACATCACCTGTTTCCTCAGAATCCTTTTTTGGTTTGTGCATTGGACATAGCCGCCTGGGATATTTATGGAAAACTCAAAAACAAAAAACTGTACGAAATCTGGGGAGGTGATATTTCGCAAAACGCCGTGTGCGATTATACCATCGGTATTGATAGTATCGAAAAGATGGTTTTTAAATTGAAGGAAAAACCCTGGCCCATATATAAAATCAAAGTGGGGACCGCTGACGACATTGCCATTGTAAAAGCATTACGGGAAAACACCGATGCTGTCCTGCGGGTAGACGCCAATGCAGCCTGGGACCTGGAAACGGCCTTAAAATTAATTCCACAGTTACAACAACTGGGCGTAGAATTGGTAGAACAACCCCTGGCCAAAGATGACTGGGAAGGAATGAAGAAATTATACCAGGCATCTCCCTTGCCCCTGTACGCCGACGAGTCCTGCGTTTTTGAACAGGATGTTGAACGATGTTATCATCACTTTCATGGCATCAATATTAAACTGACCAAGTGCAGCGGCATTACGCCGGCCCGGCGAATGATCAAAAAAGCCAGGGAACTGGATCTGAAAATAATGGTGGGTTGTATGAACGAATCCACAGTAGGTTCTGCAGCCATTGCACATTTACTTCCTTTTATTGACCACGTAGATATGGATGGTCCGCTGTTATTACAGGAAGATGTCGCAACCGGGATAGGGTATGAGTACGGTAGAATTTCCTACTCCACCGGTCCGGGGCTTGGAATAATTTATACCGGCTTGTATAATAAATAAAGAAGCTTTGCTTATATTTATTAAGCAAGCAACACAATTCCCGGGATCTCTTTGGTTAATTTATTAACTGCCGGGTACTACTAAACCAATGAATTCAATTGCTATGAAAAAATTGTTATTTGGATTCCTGCTCATTTTCCCGATACATAGTTTACTGGCACAGAAAAGCAACCCGGTCAATAAAGGAAAGAAATGGCCAAATTTTGGTTTTGCCTTTGACCTGGTGGATTTTGACCCGTCGGTACCCAGAAAGGATTCCATTTACGGGTTCTCTGCGATGTATTGGCAGGGGCTTAGTAAACGATTTGATCTTTCCGTTCGGTACAACGGGATCTTTTCCAATAAAATTAATAATGACTTTATCACCTCCGATAAAAACAGGATGAGCAGTGAATTTGAAATTTCCCTTCATGTTAAGGCTCTGAGAAACGAAAAGGCCATAAATCCTTTTCTTTCAGCTGGTGTAGGTATCGGGAATTATAAAAAGGACAGCTGGAAGCGCTATGAACTGGCCGGTGGAGGTTTGCAATTCAATTTTAAGAATGAATTCTATTTCCTGGTCCAGGCAAATTACCGTTACAGCCTGGATACAGATGAATTACCGCATAATATGTTCTATTCAGTGGGATTGACCCGCTCCATCTATTCAAGGAAAAAGAATGCCCGGGTCAAAGACAGGGATAAGGATGGTGTAACTGATAATGTGGATGCCTGCCCTGACAGTGCCGGCGTAGTAGCGTTGCAGGGTTGCCCGGACCGTGATGAGGATGGTATTGCGGATAAAGATGATAAATGCCCTGAATTGAAAGGAGTCAGCCATTACCAGGGCTGCCCGGTGCCGGATGCGGATAAAGACGGGATAAACGATGATGAAGATAAATGTCCGGCAGTGGCCGGTGTAATTCGTTACCAGGGTTGTCCTGTACCCGACAGCGATAAAGATGGCTTTAACGATGAGGAAGATAAATGCCCCAACCTTCCCGGCGTAAAAGATAACCAGGGATGCCCGCCGATTTCTGCTGAAGTAAAAAAGAAAGTGAATACGGCCGCGAAGAACATCCTGTTTATTACGGGAAGTTCAGACCTGCAGGCTAAATCATTTACAGGTTTGAATGAAGTGGTAAAGATCATGCGGGACAACCCGGAAATGGAACTGTCCATCGATGGTCATACGGACAGTGTAGGCACTAACGAGAATAACCAGCTGCTGAGTGAGAACAGGGCAGCTTCAGTGAAGAATTATATCGTCAGCCGGGGTATCCAGGCATCCCGTATTGTTTCTGCCGGGCATGGGGAAATGCAGCCGATTGCTGATAATAGAACACCAGCCGGCCGCAAACAAAACCGCCGGGTAGAATTACTGCTGAGTTATTATAAATAATAAAGCCTTAAGCATAAAAAAAAGCTGCCTCAAACGGGCAGCTTTTTTATTATTGCATATCAATTCCTGTTTACCAGATTTTCACCCGCAGGCTGTCGGCGCGGTACATTCTATCGCCTGGTTTGATATTAAATGTTGAATAGAATTCATCCACATCCACAAATGGTCCGTTTACCCGGTACCTGGCAGGTGAGTGTACATCGGTCAGTAAACGGTTTCTTAAATTCTCTTCGCGGATATGCCCAAGCCAGCCTAAAGAATACCCCAGGAAATAGCGCTGCATGGGAGTAAGGCCCGCTATGCTTTTATTGGCTTTGTATTCATTGGTTTTTTTGTAGGCCTCGATGCCCAGTAAAATTCCGCCCAGGTCCGCGATATTCTCACCAAGTGTTGCTTTGCCATTAATATGGTAACCGGGTAAGGGCTCGTATTCATCAAACTGTTTTATCATGACTTCCGCTCTTTTCTTAAATGCTTCTTCATCTGTGGCGGTCCACCAGCTCACCAGGTTGCCTTTGGCATCAAACTGCCTGCCTTCATCATCGAATCCATGAATGATCTCATGCCCGATGGTGGAAGCGCCGGCATATCCATATACCGTTGCATCATCCAGTTCTTCGTCCCGGTAACCGGGTACGGTAAAGATTCCAGCCGGTAAGACGATCTCGTTATTGGAAGCATTGTAATAAGCATTGTAGGTCTGGGGAGACATACCCCATTCGTCGCGGTCAACAGGTTTCCCTAATTTGTTCATTTCATAGTTATGTAACCAGGTATTTGCACTGACCAGGTTTTGCAGGTAGCTTTCGCGGCCGATCTCCATGCTGCTGAAATCCTTCCATTTATCCGGGTAACCAACTTTCTTTTTAATCGCAGCCAGTTTAGCATAGGCTTTTGCTTTTGTACTGTCACTCATCCAGGTCAGGCCAGCGATCCTGTCCTTCAGTGCCGCCCGGATTGCTTCTACCATATCTTCGTACCGCTTCTTTGCTTTTTCATTGAAGAATTCTTTGACATATAACTGGCCCAGCATTTCTCCCATCACATTCTCTTCGCTCTGTATCGCTCTTTTCCACCTTGGCTTCCTGGCTTTGGCACCGCTGAAGAGTTTGTTGAAATTAAATGCGGCCTCTCCAAACTTATCTGGCAACGCTCCCGAAAAATCACTGATGACATTGAATTTTACATAGCTCTTCCAGTCCTGTATGGGGACTGTTTTTAGGACCATATCAAGCGCTTTGAAAAATTCAGGCTGCCCGACAATGACTGAATCAATAGCTTTCACGCCTGTAACGGCTAAGAAATCTGACCAATTCACAGCCGCATTCATCTTGCCAAGCTCGGAAATGGCCATTTTATTATAGTTACTGTACGGATCCCGGAGGTCTTCCAGTTTGCGGCTGGCCTGCGCCAGTTTTGTTTCCAGTGCCAGGATATTTTTTGCGGCGGCCGCAGCATTCGTGGAATCTTCGCCGGCCATCGTGAGCATATTGGTAATATGCTTTAAATAGGCGGTGCGGATATTAATGGTAATGCTGTCTGCTTTAAAATAATACTCCCGCTCCGGCAAGCCAATTCCTCCCTGCCAGAGTTTATAAGTCATTACATCACTGTTCTTATCATCCTGTGTTACAAAATCACTGAAGAGGGTGGATGAACCCGCTTTTTTTAAAAAGGCTACGGTGGCTACCAGGCTTTTTACATCCGTAATGGAATTTACTTTATCCAGCAGCGGTTGCAATGGCTTAAGTCCGTCTGCTTCGATCTTTACGCTATCCATTGCCATGCTCCAGAAATCGCCGATCTTTTGTTCGGCGCTTCCTTTGGCTGCCGAAGAAGCAGCAGACTTTTCGGCTATTTCCCGGAGTCGTTTCAGGTTTTCTTCCACCACCAGGTTGCCGATACCCCAGGATGATTGATCCTCGGGAATACTGTTATTCTTAATCCACCCGCCATTTGCATACTGGAAAAAATCCTGCCCCGGGCTTGTGGTTGTATCCATATTTGCGGCCAGCGCATCAGGCTTGCCGCTTTCAGATTTTGGATGGCTCTTGCAGGAAATAAGAAAAAACGTAGCTGTGCTTACAGCCAGGACGGGAAAAAATAATCGCATAGTTATATGATTTACAATCGCTAAAAATAAGTAAATCAGCTGCCTGGCAAAAAAATATGTGATAAACGGATACGATTTTAGTTTAAAAGACGTTAAATATTCCGAACCAATAGTCCTGAATCCAAAATCCTGACCCGTTGAAAACACGAAAGACCCTGTGTGTTATTTTCTTGTTGTTGCTGTATAAGAATTCCTTTTCCCAGGATTTGGACAAATCGACAAGCATTTCCCTTTTTACAGGTGCCATCAATTACCAGGGAGACCTGAATCCCAACAGTTTTACATTTAAGCATTCGAATTTTGCTGCGGGTCTGCTTTTACGTAAACCCCTTAACCGCTGGTTTACGTTGCGGGCAGGCTTTATCCTGGGAAAGATTGAAGCTGCAGACAGGTGGAACAGGGAATACCTCAAACCCCGAAACCTCAGTGTTGTCACCAATATCAAGGAAGCCCACGCAGGCATGGAAGTGAATGTACTTGATATGGCAGCCAGCCGGTTTACTCCTTATTTATATGGAGGACTTGCTGTTTTCCAGTTTAACCCGTGGACCTATGATAATGCAGGGAATAAAACATACCTGAAACCCTTGAGTACGGAAGGCCAGGGTCTGTCGCAATACCCGGAGCAAAAACCTTATAACCTGGTACAATTCGCACTATCTTTTGGAGGAGGAGCAAAGTTCGCCATATCAGATGCGATCTGCATCGGTATTGAATTCAGCCAGCGAAAGACATTTACCGATTACCTTGATGACGTTAGTTCCCATTACGTGGACAGGAATGTGCTGCTGCAGGAAAGAGGAGAAAAAGCGGTTGAGTTAGCCTACCGGGGTGGGCAGTCACCGGGAGGTATGCCACAATATCCTTTACACGGAGAACAAAGAGGAACACCTTCGGAAATGGATTGGTATTACTTTTTTGGTCTCAATACTGAAATAAAACTCCACTCATTGGGAAACCTGTTTCATGGCACGAAAACCGTTGCCAGCCAGCGCTGTCCCCGTAACGTATCCGGCTATTAAATCCTGCAGGATTTACACACTTATTCCAGTTTTTTTACGTTTACCGCTTAGAAATAATACTACGGTCTTAAATTTGCAGTATGGCCTAAAGCCAGGTTATGAATAAGTATAAACTGATATTTGTTTTCTTAATTTTCTCAGCTTCTCTTTCTGCGCAACGGCTGCATATCGGCGTCTTTGGCGGACTTGCCGCTTATAATGGCGACCTGACTGAAAAAATACTGCCCAAAAAAGTAACAAACGGTGCCCTCGGAATTACCGGCAATTACGAACTCACCGACCATATTATGTTGAGAGGTGGTTTAACTTATGCAGTAGTTGGCGGCGCTGACCGGTTCAGTGATGATGACGAAATGAAACTCCGGAATTTGTCCTTTGAGACATCGCTCCTGGAATTTAGTGTCCTGGGTGAATATTATTTATTAAACATGAATGAACACAAATATTCTCCGTATGCTTTTGCCGGGCTGGCATTATTTCATTTCAATCCATACGCGTTTAATATCAATAACAATAATCAAAAAGTTTTCCTGCAGCCTCTCAGCACCGAAGGGCAGGGTATTACCGGTTATCCCGGCAAACCATATAAGCTGACCCAACTGGCCATTCCGTTTGGTGGTGGGGTAAAATTTGCAATCACTGATAACCTCAGGGCAGGTATCGAAGGCGGGTTGAGAAAATTATTTACCGACTATCTCGATGACGTCAGCACTAATTATGCGGACCAGGCTGATCTGCTTGCGGCAAAAGGCCAGTTTGCCGTTGATATGTCTTACCGGGGAGATGAGGTCGGTGGCAGCCCTGTTTATCCTGTTAAAGGTGCGCAGCGTGGAGGTGCTAAAAACAAGGATTATTACTATTTCGGGGGCATTCATCTTACTTACAGGGTGGGTAGCGGTTATGGTGCAAGAGGTGGCGGGAAAAACCGCACAGGTTGTCCTGTCAACGTTTACTGATCCCGGCATCTCCTGGACCGGAATTCAAATTTTGATTCATAGGTCAACCCATCTTATTTCAGTCCGGGAAAAGATTTTTTCAATTTTCCGGTTCCTGTTTTCCCAACCATTATTCCCTTTTCAGTGTTGTACCTTTGCGGAGTTTAATTAATTATGGCCTGGAAAAATCAGCAACAATTTATCGATGCATTGGAAAAAGCCGGCGAACTGGTCCGCATCAGTAGTTATGTAAATCCAAAACTCGAAATGGCCGAGATAACAGACCGGGTAAGTAAATCCGGCAACGGCGGCAAAGCGTTGCTTTTTGAAAATACCGGTTATGATTTCCCCGTACTGATGAATGCATATGGAAGTGAAAAGAGAATGTGCCTGGCATTGGGGGTGAACCACCTTGACGATGTAGCAGGCGAAATTGAAAATCTCTTTAAATTATTAGCTGCCCCCAAAGAAGGGATACTCGATAAATTAAAATTGCTCCCTAAACTGGGCCAGTTTGCAAGCTGGATGCCTAAAGTAAAAACAGGGAAAGGTGAATGCCAGGAAGTGATCATGAAAGAACCTGATATAACCAAACTCCCGGTGATCACCTGCTGGCCAAAAGATGGAGGTCCCTTTGTTACCCTACCCATTATTCATACCAAGGATCCAAACAACCACTCAAGGAATGTAGGCATGTATCGCATGCAGGTTTTTGGTCCTGCATTGACGGGTATGCACTGGCATAAACACAAGGTTTCGGCCAAACATTTTGCTGAATACAAAAAACTGAATAAACGGATGCCCGTGGCTGTTGCATTGGGGGGTGATCCCGTCTATGCTTATTCGGCCACAGCACCTTTGCCGGAAAACGTGGATGAATACATGCTGGCCGGTTTTTTAAGAAAGAAAAAAGTGGAACTGGTCAGGTGTATATCACAGCCCGGTGTGGAAGTCCCCGCCGATGCGGATTTTATCATCGAAGGCTATGTAGATCCTGGGGATGAAATGATCTGGGAAGGTCCTTTTGGCGATCACACGGGCTATTATTCGCTGCCGGATTGGTATCCCCGGTTTCACATCACGGCCATCACCCATAAAAAGAATGCGGTTTATCCTGCCACGATTGTGGGCATACCCCCGCAGGAAGATGCCTGGCTGGGAAAAGCCACCGAACGGATTTTCCTCGCCCCGATAAAAATGACCATGGTCCCGGAGATCGTGGATATGGATATGCCCGTGGAAGGGGTTTTTCATAACCTTGTAATCACGAAAATCAAAAAGGATTATGCGGGCCAGGGACAAAAAGTAATGAATGCTATGTGGGGAGCCGGGCAGATGATGTTCAATAAGATTTTAGTGCTCGCCGACGGGGAGGTGAACATCCAAAACTATGAGTCGGTGGCTAAATATGTTTTCAATAACCTTAACCCGGCCACTGATATTTATTTTTCAACCGGGCCGATGGATGTGCTGGATCATAGTTGCAGCAAACTGGGATTTGGCGGAAAGATGTGTATCGATGGAACGTTTAAGTTTGAAGAAGAACAGGATGATAATTTTAAACCAGGGGTCAATAGCCCGGAAAGAGGAGACCTCGAATCCAGTTTAAAAAATAATTTTCCCGAACTGGCAGCTGTCAATACTTCGTTGCTGAAAAAAAACATACCCTGCCTCGTCATTTCGGTAAAAAAGAACCGGAAAGAACATATCAAAGAATTACATGAAGGGATCACAGCATTAAGAGAAACGGCAGGAGTAAAGATAATTTTATACGTTGAGCATACGGTGGATGCCCATGACCTGCCAACTGCCTTATGGCGGTTCTGTAACAACCTGGATCCCAAAAGAGATCATCATCTTAATAAAAGAAACACTTCAATGTCTCCCGGTTATACCGCCTGCATGGGTTTTGACGGAACCAGGAAAACAAAAGAATATGATGATTTCAACCGCGACTGGCCCAATATTATTGTAGCCGACAATGAGACGATAAAAGCCGTCGATAAAAAATGGAGCGAATTGAGTATTGGTCCTTTTATTCCTTCCCCTTCTCTTAAATTTAAAGACCAGCTATACGGTGAAGAGGCCGTGGTGGCCTGAGCATCCTCTTTTGTCATGGCAGAAAAAAAAGAATATACTGATCTGAGTTCTCCACCCGGTGTCGACAATAAAACCGTCAATATCCTGATGACGGGTGGTGGCGCTCCCGGCGCTGCTGGTATTCTAAAATGTTTGTACCAGAACAATTCATTCCAGGTTATTGTCGCGGATGCAAACCCCGATGCTGTTGGCAAATACCTGAATAAAGATTTTGAAACGATTCCTTTTGCAAATGACCCGGAATTTCCCGACACCGTTCTATCCATTTGCAGGCGAAGGAACATCCACGTGGTCATGCCATTGGTGACCCGGGAATTGCTCCCCTTGTCAGGACGTGTGAATGAATTTGAATTGGCCGGGGCTAAATTATTATTATCGCCCACTGCATCGCTGGAGATAGCCAATAACAAAAGCAGGCTATATGAATTTTTACAATGGCGGGAAATAGCGGTTCCCGAATTCCGGGTGGTAGAAACCACCGGGCAGTTTACAGCAGCTGTTAATGAACTGGGCTACCCAAAGCAACCCGTTTGTTTCAAACCATCTGTTTCCAACGGCAGCAGGGGGTTCCGGATTCTTAGTGAACAGGTTGAGGAAGCGGACCTGTTGTTTAATTACAAACCCAGTTCCACCTATATTAAACTGGATGATGCGTTGCGTATTTTATCAGCCGCGCCATTCCCCGAATTATTGGTGAGCGAATACCTTCCGGGTGAAGAGTATTCCGTTGATTGCCTGGCCAGACATGGAGAAACCCTTGTCGTTGTCCCCAGGATTCGCAGGAAAATGATCAATGGCATTACGGTGGAAGGAGAATTTGTAAAAGAAGAAACCATTATAACTTACTGCCAGCAGGTCATCAAAGAACTGCAGTTGCATGGCAATATTGGCATACAGGTAAAACGGTCAGCAACGGGGCAGTTTCTTATTTTAGAGATCAATCCCCGTGTCCAGGGAACCATATCCGCAGCACTGGGTGCCGGTGTCAACCTGCCCGTACTGGCAATAAAACAGGAACTGGGCCTGCCGATCCTGCCGGAAGAATTGTTTGTAAAATGGGGAACCCGGTTTTCCCGCTATTGGAACGAGGTGTTTTACTGAGCTCAATGTTTTCAATATTAAATACCCGGCTGCTATAAGTGGGGTAAGGAAATGAAATCCTGACACAAAGACATCAAACCTTATCTGGACAGGTATTTGTACAGGCTCCGTCATGGAAATTAACCATTCCTGCATCTGTCTGCATTGATAGAACGTCTTTTCCCTAATTTGCTTAAAATTAATTTATGAAACGATTTAGTGCGGGATTATTAGTGAGTCTCCTGGCCCTTACCAGTTTTGCCCAATCCAATAAGGAAAATAATACACTGCTCTGGAAGATCAGCGGCAACGGGCTGGAAAAGCCTTCTTATCTTTTTGGCACTATTCATATCCTGTGCAAGGAAGATGCCTATCTCAGCCAGAACCTGCGGACAGCCATCGAAAAGGCCGACCG
Organism: Chitinophagaceae bacterium; assembly: GCA_025449935.1. Lineage (GTDB taxonomy): Bacteria > Bacteroidota > Bacteroidia > Chitinophagales > Chitinophagaceae > JJ008. Next base: position 26,660 of record JANWIJ010000108.1, on the reverse strand, counting down.
CGTTTACCTGGAACTGGACATGGACAATCTTTTTGAATTGCTGGGAGCTATGTCAAAAATGAAAATGAATGATGACACCACTCTCGCCGACCTGCTCAGCCCCGAAGAATATAAAATTGTCAAAGAATATTTTGAAACAAAAAGTTCCCTGCTTCCTTTTTCAGTACTGGAAACGTACAAACCGCTGCTGGCTTCTTCACTGCTGATGGAATCCAGCATGGCCTGCGAAGACAATGTGGCGATGGAACAACTCATCATGGAGGAGGCAAAAGCAAAAGGAAAAAGAATAGAAGGGCTGGAAACCATGGCTTACCAGATGAGCGTATTTGACAGCATTCCGTATAAGCTGCAGGCACAGGAATTATTGAAAAGCATTACGGCCGGTGACCAGGAATCAGCGGGAGATAGGGAGTTCAGGGAGATGATGAAAGCTTATAAGGAACAGGACCTGGAAAAACTGGGTAAAATGATCAGCAAGAGCAGCGACGGTATGATGCAGTATGATGATATATTGCTAGGCAACCGCAACCGCAACTGGGTGATCAAATTAAAGACCCTGCTGGCTGATAAATCATTGGTAATTGCTGTGGGAGCCGGGCATTTACCAGGGAATAACGGGGTGATCAGCTTATTGCGCAAAGAAGGTTATAAAGTAACCCCGGTAGAAAATAAAGCAAAGTCGGGCAGAGAGATTTAAAAATTGCTGTGACAGCCATCTACGCTGAATCAGCGGAATTATCCCCGCGTGAATTATATTTATGTGTTGGCGGTTAGGATCAGCCATGCAGGTATATTTTCCGCTGTTGTATCCTTAGCCGGACTCAATTCAGCCCTGACGATTTACCCAAAACCCGGCCCAACAAAAAGCCCTAACGTCGGATGCAATCATAGAGTTAATTCATTCTAAAAATTACACGATGAGAAAGCCATTCTTATTCATATTGATTATGTGTTTTGCAACCGCATCATCCGGGCAAACTATTTCCTTCAAAGGGGCGTGGTTTGAAGTGAAATACCCGGCGTCCTTCACAGCAAAACCTTCACTAAAAGCTGCATCAGCGGTTAACGGTTATGAAAGTGCTTTTTTTGAATCCCCGGATAAACTCGTCGAGTTCTATGTTTTCTCCCCGCAATGGAGTGGGGATGCAAGTGATATATTGTTGAAAAGCACAGAGAAAATGACAAGTACTAAAACTCAAACTTCGGGCCACCAGCTCCTGAAATGGTGGACGATTGCAGCAAAGGATGGCAGCTACACAAGAACCTACCAGGAAAAAAGAGACAGCCTGGCAAATACAGGCTGGGTTATTGGTATAAAATATAAGCAACAGTCTGCCTTTAATAAATACAAAACGCAATATTTAGCCTTTAAGTCTTCCTTAGTGCAGTATGCCGATTAAATTATTGGCCTCCCTGTTACCCGCTTTACCTGCCGCGGGCCTGCGGCATGGCCAAAAGGCATTCTCCTACTAAAGATTGAGTATTTTTTACTGCTCCACGGATCATTTCCTTTGTCCTGTTTTGCACAATTCCTCTTCCGCCATCTACAGAAAACTGCTCCATGACCCCGGAGACGCAAACAGGACCAAACAGCATTATTAACACCCTAAACGGTTTAACATGAAAAAGGTCATTTGTCTTTTTTCGCTGGTTTTTGTCATCATACTCAGCAGCCATGCAGGCCGCTTCGCAGAACCGGATGTCATCCTCCAGAAAGTATGGGTAGAGTATGACATAACAGAGAACGGTCAATACGGAATGAAAGTACATGTTGATTTTACTACCTATAACATTGAAAGCATTCCCGCGCAATTAACCATTTATTTTTCCTATTTCGATGGCAAAGAACAGGTATGGCTGAAAGACAACAATGGCCGCTACAAATCACCCAATGGCACCGTCTCGGTGGGAAAAGATTTTACCTCCTCTTATCCTACTTCGGTATTTACAGATGTGCAGATTTTTATGCCCTACAAAGAACTGGACGTGGAAGCCGGGACGCACGATCTATCTATGAATATTTATGTGATGTACCAACCCCCGAAAACAGGCGCAGTTGGTTTCCTGGGTTATGAAGATTTTACCTTTACGAAAAATGACGAGGGCAGGGGAGCTGGAAACCGGGGTGCTACTCTCCTGAAAGACGCCAGTGCCAAAAAAATACCCCTGAAAACAACAGGCCCCCGGGCCACTTTCGAAAAATTATGGGTGGAACATAATATCACCAATGAAAATGGTATCAAGGGCATGATCATCCATTTTAAGTTTGTGACGTATGGTATGAAAGATGTAGAAGCCTATGTGGCGAGTTTCTTTGATTACAATGATGGGACAGGAATGTCGTTAAAAGACAAAAATCAAAAATATTACAGCAGTGGGGGAAATGTCGCCGTGTACAGAGGCATCTACCCGGGTTATGATACTGCTTACTACGACGACCTGCAGGTCTTTATGCCCTATGATGAATTTGACCTGGAGACCGGCGATTATAAACTCTCTTTTGAAACTCTCCTGATCCATAAAGAAGGAGATGTAATCGCCAAATTCGGCTGGTATGATTTTGAATATTCAAAACCGGCCGCCCGCTGATTTTTTCCCTTGAGAGATGTGTAAATAAGAAGAGTCCCGGTTCTCCGGGACTCTCTTTATTTTTGAAACCAGATTAATTAAAACTGTTCCAGCACCGAGAACATAAAGTCTCCCTCTATTTTCGCATTCTCATCGCTGTCGCTGCCGTGAATGGCATTTTCACCTACCGAAGCTGCATATAATTTACGGATTGTACCCTCTTCGGCTTTCGCGGGATCGGTGGCGCCGATCAATTTGCGAAAATCATCTACTGCATTTTCTTTTTCAAGGATCGCGGCGATAATCGGCCCTTCGCACATAAAACTAACCAGGTCTTTAAAAAAAGGCCTTTCCCGGTGAATGGCATAAAATTCGGAAGCCTTTTCTGGGGTAAGTTTTGTCATTTTCAATGCACGGATATTGTAGCCTTCCTGCAGGATCCGGTCAAGTATAGCACCCGCATGCCCGTTCTTGAAAGCATCCGGTTTGATCATCGTGAATGTTCTATTGCTCATGATTGCGTTTGTTTTTTCGGCCGCAAAGGTAAGCTCAATTCGTTAATCAGCCAATTTGATAATGTGATAATCGTCCTGAATTTTATATAACCTGCCCCCATAGTGTTCCCTAATTGGCACATCAGCGCATTTGCCCTACCTTCGCAGCCGTTTTATGAAACCCATACAGGAAATATTTACGTTATTGTCACAACCACGGAAAGTGGTCATTACAACCCACCAGAAACCCGATGCGGACGCCATGGGTTCATCGCTGGCCATGCGGCATTTCCTGGAACAGTTGGGCCATTCCGTTACGGTGATCTCCCCAACCAACTGGGCGGGCTGGGTGAACTGGATGCCGGGCGTAAAAGAAGTGATGGATTATGAACAGGACAAACAGAAAGCAGAATTAATCCTGGAAAGTGCAGAATGGCTTTTTTGCCTTGATTTCAATATTTTCCACCGTACAAAAACACTTACGGAAAAACTTCAGCGCTTAACCTGTACCAAGATACTGATTGACCATCACCAGGAACCGGATGAACCTTCCTTTGATTACGGCGTGAGTGACACTTCCAAAAGTTCTACCTGCGAAATGGTCTATGATTTCATCGTGGATTCCGGCCATGCTGATAAGATCAATGAAAAAGTTGGCGAATGTATTTATGCGGGCGTAGTGGGTGACACCGGTTCCTTCCGTTTTTCATCCGCCCATGCCGGCGTGCATAAACTGGTGGCGGACCTGAAATCGAGAGGGCTGGAACACGGGGTGGTGCATGAACAATTATATGATAATTTTTTAGAGAACCGTCTCCGGTTTGTGGGTCATGCGCTCCTTCACCGCATGGAAGTTTTTTATGAATACAATACGGCGCTGATTGCCGTTCCTAAAGGTGACCTGCTGAAATACCACATTAAAACTGGTGATACGGAAGGACTCGTCAATTTCCCACAATCCATCCAGGGTATCAAACTGGTGGCGCTGGTGATTGACAGGGATGAAGAAAGAAAATGGAGTTTCAGAAGCAAAGGTGGATTTGACTGTAATACATTTGCCCGGAAATACTTTGAAGGAGGCGGCCATTTCAACGCAGCAGGAGGTCGGAGCACCGAGAGCCTGGAAAAAACAGTTCAACGGTTTAAAGCAGCAATTAAAGAAAACGAACATTTATTACAATAACAATTCGAAGTATGAGATCAGTTAAAAAACTATGTATTATCCTGGTTGCAGGAGCCCTGGCAGCCGGTTGTAACAAAGCTACCTACCGCAAAACTCCGGGAGGCATGCCGTACCAGCTGTATAAAGGCAGCGATACACAGCAAATTTCTGCAAAGAGTATAATTAAGATCAGTTTTACGCAAAAAATAAACGACAGTGTTTATTTTTCCAACGTGGGTAAGCCTCCTTTTTATACCCCGGTAAGTGAAACGACCATGCCATACGACCTGTCTGAAATATGGACAAAATTGCATGTTGGCGACAGCGTTGTCGCGGTCCAGATGATGGATACTTTCATTAAAAGAAACCCGCAGAATATCCGGGAACCCTTTAAACGTGGCGACAGGATTACGACTTACGTCAAAATTCTGGGCGTTTTCAAAACAGCTGTTGATGCCACCAGTGACGAAGCGATGGAAAAAAAGAAATGGCAGGAAAATGAGATTGTTTCCCTGGCCCAGTACCTCGCTGAAAAAAAGATTAACACCCAAAAAACTCCTTCGGGTGCCTATATCCAGGTTATTAATCCCGGTACAGGCAACGCCGTTGATTCCGGTAAATATGTTCTCGTAAATTATACAGGAACCAGCTTCTCCGGTAAACGGTTTGACAGCAACACAGACACCAGTTTCCATCACCCGGAGCCCTATGGTTTTACAGCGGGAGCAGCTGAAATGATCAAAGGTTTTGATGAGGCTGTTATGTTTTTGAATAAGGGTGGGTCGGCAAAAGTATATATTCCCTCTTCACTGGCCTATGGCCCTAACCCGAGTTCCCCCCTGATAAAACCTTATGAAAACCTGGTGTTTGATATTGAAATCGTTGATGTAAAAGACCAGGCCCCGGTCAGCCCGCAAATGGGGAACATGCCGCCGGTAAAAAAATAAAGATCGTATTCAATAATATTGCAACTTTGTACCTGCCCCTGATGATGGGGCAGGTATTTTTGAGAGGTCCCGTTTTTAGTCCATGATCCATATCAAACCTTCCGAACCAACTGAAAGAGTGTGCCCGGAAACTTAAACAAGCCCCGTACTTTTTACCTTGTCCATAAATAATTTGTACCTGCTGAAGAGAAAGCATCTCATTTTCTAAATGATGGAATGGCATCGTGAAAAGCTCAGCCCCGGCTGGGCTTTAAACTTATGTACCCATGCAGTCGCTGAACAGCTGAACTGCTTCGGCTGCTTCTTTTACATCATGCACCCGCAGTATAGAGGCCCCGTGCATTAACCCGATGGTGTTAAGCACCGTAGTACCATTTAAGGCTTCTTCTACCGTGATGCCAAGTGTTTTATAAATGGTCGATTTCCGTGAAACCCCGATTAACAGGGGAGCCTGCAACATCTTAAAGACGGCGAGGTGCCGCAATAATTGAAAATTATGGGGGATTGTTTTTCCAAACCCGAAACCCGGATCAATGATAATATCATTAATACCCGCTTTATTCAGCCTGGACTTTTCACGGATAAAGAAATCAAGGATTTCACCAGTTACATTTTGATAGGCAGGTTCCTGCTGCATGGTGGCCGGGGTGCCCTGCATATGCATTAATACATATGGAACCTGCAGTGCTGCCGCGGTGCCGATCATGTCAGGGTCCATACTTCCTGCACTTATATCATTAACCAGGGAAGCCCCGGCGGCCACGGCTTCCTGTGCCACTTTTGAATAATATGTATCAATGGATATAAATGCTCCCGGGAAAGTTTTATGCAGGGCAGCGATGGGGCCGGTGACCCTGCTCAATTCTTCCTCCGCGCTGATTCTTTCACTTCCGGGTCTCGTACTTTGCCCGCCAATATCAAGAATAGTGGCTCCTTCGCTGAGCATTTGTTCGGCCTGTTTCAAAACAAGGGATGTTCCGCTGAACCGGCTATTGTTGTAAAAAGAATCGGGCGTAGTATTAATGATACCCATAATGACCGGTTTATCTATTACCAGCAATCTCCCGTTACAATTGAGCGTAAACATTAGTCTTTGTTCGTTATTTTTGAAGCTAAAGATAAGAGAACTCAGTTTGTCAGGTAAGTCAAATATGTCACCTGCATATTACTTTTGACAGCTGGAAAGACTTATGACTGATATGACTATTATGACTGACACGGATAAACAATACGACCAGGTTATTTCATCCTGTAAAGAGATTTTTCTAAAGAAAGCAAAAGATTACGGCACCGCCTGGAGGGTATTGCGGGCCATATCCATCGTGGACCAGATATTTATTAAAGCACAGCGGGTAAGGACCATCCAGGAAAAAGGAGAACAAAAAATTTCAGACGGCATCGCAGCGGAATTTAAAGGGATCATTAATTACGCAGTTATTGGTCTCATTCAACTGGAATTGCCCGAAGAAGCTCCTGAAGAAATGAATGCAGAAGATATAACTGCGCTCTACGGGAAATATGTAGCGCTGGCCAAAAGCCTGATGCAGGACAAGAATCATGATTACGGTGAGGCGTGGCGCAGCATGAGCCAGGAAAGCTTCGTAGACCTGGTCCTGATGAAACTGCAGCGAATCCGCCAAATATTAAGCAATGATGGGAAAACCATCATCAGTGAAGGAATTGATGCCAACTACCTGGATATTATTAATTACGCTGTATTTGCTTTAATTCTGATGTAAAATGAAAATAGCCGTTACACCAGCCAGGATAATCGTGGGGATTCTATTCATCTTTTCCGGCCTGGTAAAGGCGAATGACCCCCATGGCCTGAGCTATAAGATGCAGGAGTATTTTGAGATATGGGGGATACACCAGTTTAATTCATGGACCCTGCTGCTGTCGGTGCTGATGAATGCCTTCGAAATCATTGCCGGCTTTGCGTTGCTGCTGGGGTGGAGAATAAGGTTGTTCAGCTGGCTGTTATTGTTGATGATTGTTTTCTTCACTTTTCTTACCGGTTACACATATATCACCGGCAAGCCTGTTAACTGTGGCTGCTTTGGAGATTGCCTGCCCATCAGTTCCAAAACTTCCTTCCTGAAAGATGTGGCACTTACCGTTTTGATTGGATTTCTTTTTTATAACAGGAATAAGATCAAACCCGTCTTCCCGGCAAAAAGCACAACCCTCGCTATGCTGGCTGTTACAGTCTTTAGTTTTGGTTTTCAATGGTATTCCCTGACCTACCTGCCGTTGGTTGATTGCCTCCCTTTTAAAAAAGGAAATAATATCACTGAGAAGATGAAGATGCCTGCTGATGCAGTGCCGGACAGTACCGTGATCACTTTTGTGTATGAGAAGGGAGGGAAACAAATTGAATTTACCGCAGATAAGTTCCCGGCCGATTTCAACGCCACCGACTACAAACTGGTTCGCCGATACGACAGGATTGTAAAAAAAGGAAAAAATAATGAGCCCCCCATAAAAGGATTTATTTTGACAGGTCCCACGAACCTGGATTCAACCGGGGTAGTGCTGGCGCAACCCTATACCGTGATACTGTTCTGCGAAGACTTTACCGTGCCCGTTTCAAAATGGAAAAAGGATTTTGAGGAAATATACCGGCAGGCCAGCAAAAAAAATATCCCGGTGTACATGGTTACTGCCAAACCGGATGATGCAGTAAGCAACGTAGCCGGTACAGCTTTTGCCGGTGTTCAAATCTTCAAATGTGATTTTAAGACCATTCTTACTGCGGCAAGAACCAACCCTTGCCTGTATCTGCTAAAAGCAGGAACGGTAATAGATAAATGGAGTTACCGGAGAATGAAGAATGTAACCGCTCATCTGAAAGAGCTTGGAGTACAGGAGCCGCCGCAACTTCCGCAACTTGTTTCGCCGGATAGCATTAACCAGCAACCCTCAACCAGCAACCAACTGCCATGATAAAACTGGTTACCAGGAAATTATTTTACGGCCTCCTGGTCCTGGTGGGAGTAGTGGTGCTGGTATTTTTCCTGTTCCAGGGTTTTGGTGATCCTTCCCGGCTTGTGATGGGACAGACAGGTGATTCCGCTACCCAGGCCAATATCCGTAAAGAGCTTTACCTGGATCAGTCGAAATGGAAACAGTTTGTTTTTTACCTGAACGACGTTTCACCAGTTTGCTTCCACAGCCGGGAAGACATTGAAAAAAAGAAGCTGAAAGGAATTTTTGTTGGGAGTGAAAATAAATTTGGGCTTAAAGTTCCTTATCTCCGCAAATCTTACCAAAGTAAAAGAGAAGTGTGGAGTATACTCATGCAGGCTTTACCGGGCACGCTGATGCTGGCATTCGCTGCCATGTTCATTGCGGTTTTGATTGGCATTCCGCTGGGCGTGCTGGCAGCCGTAAAACAAAATACCTGGGTGGATACTTCCGCGATTTTTTCCAGTATAGTGGGTATCTCTGCCCCGTCTTTTTTTATGGGTATAATCATGATGTACATTTTTGGATTTTTGCTCAGTGACTGGACGGGGTTGAATATTGCGGGGAGCTGGCTGAATATTGATGATGAAACAGGTCAAAAACGATTATCGCTGCAAAACCTCATCCTTCCTGCAATCACCCTGGGTATTCGTCCACTGGCCATTATCACCCAACTGACCCGTAGCGCCATGCTCGATGTCCTTGACCAGGATTATATCCGTACCGCTTATGCAAAGGGTTTGAGTAAACGAACTGTTGTCTGGAAACATGGGTTGCGGAATGCCCTGAACCCGGTGATCACGGCCATTACCGGGTGGTTTGCCGAGTTATTGGCCGGAGCCTTTTTTGTGGAATATATTTTTAACTGGCAGGGAATCGGCAAAGTAACAGTGGATGCACTGGAGAAACTGGATTACCCGGTATTAATGGGTTCGGTACTGGTAGCTGCCAGCTTTTTTATACTTATTAATATCCTGGCTGATATCCTCTATGGGGTGGTGGACCCCAGGGTGCGGATACAATAAGGATGTTCTGCGTACACGACAATGAGGGTTGCTACATTTTTCTTCACATTGTCTGCAGGTTGTCATTTTCACTTTTTTTCTTTTGTAACTTTAAGAGAAGGGCTTCATTATTGCACTATACGCAGGTTCCACAGGGGGAAAAACTAACTAATAAATCAAAAGTCTATGGAAAAAGTAACCGAAATCCTGGCAAGGAAACAACTTCATTTTCAAAAAATTTCTCCCGGTTGTACGATTAGTGATGCCTTATGCAGGATGAGCACGCAGAATACGGACTACCTGATCGTCATGGATGATAATGAAAGATTTTTGGGCCTGGTGACAGAGCATGATATAGCTACCAAATCTATATTTGCCACACAGCCCTTTTCAAAGACAAGGGTAATGGAAATAATGAATACGCGGTTGCCCGTGGTGGCTGCAGAAGACACCGTAGAACAATGTATGCGCGTGATGAGACGGCATCATGTCCGCTACCTCCCGGTTTTTGCCAACCATGATTTTATTGGAATCGTTTCAAGTGATGACATCCTGGAAGAAGCCGTAAGCCGTGGTGCCATTATTTTTGATATGGAAAAAATTATAGCGTAACCGTTATTGAATGATCACTTCATTCACTACTTTTTGCTGCAGGGCTTCATTAACCCGTTGTTTTATTTTTTCTTTCTGGTAGATCAGTTCATTTTTCAAGGGGCCGACACTGGTTGTAATGATCAGTTTATCGCCAATGATCTGTAGTTTATCGGTATAACGGGCGATGGTCTTCCCCATAATATCCTCCCAGATATCTTCTATCTGCAGGGCCTGTATACCGCCCTTGATACGGCTTTTATTCAGGAATTCTTTAATCGCATCGCCGATTGAGAGCTGTGCCATATGGTAAAGTTACAGGTTTAACTTTTAAGGTTATTGTCTTTAAAGCATACACGTTTCGTTAAGGAATGCTCATCAGGAAATAACTTTAAGCCTGGAACCAAAAACAGGTTATAGCCGAATCATTTCGAAGGGAACATTCAACCCGGATAGGTGACTGCCAAGCCGCTCTTCATTTGTATCGGTAATAAAAACCTGTCCTTCATTTTCCACGCAAACTTTTTTCAGCAGGTTGCTGATGCGGTCTTCGTCTAATTTCTCAAACACATCGTCCAGGAGCAGGAGAGGAGCAAAGCCTTTTTCTTTTCTCAACACTTCCATTTCCCCCAGTTTCAGGGCAAATAACAGGCTCTTTCGTTGTCCCTGTGATGCTATCCAGCGGAAAACGTGCTGCCCCAATTGTATATCAAGATCATCCTTGTGGATTCCGGAAGTGGTTCGCTGCAGCAGGCAGTCCCTGTTCCGGTTTACTTTCAGCAGTTCCGGTAAATCAGCTTCCAGCAATTCACTTTCATAAAAGAGATGTACATCCTCGGGCTCACTGGCAATACTGTTATACAGGTGTTTCACCAGTGGTAAAAAGGAAACCAGGAATTCCTTCCGCCGGTTAAAAATAAATTTGCCTGGTTTTTCCAGTTGTTCATCCAGTACATCCAGCAATTCAAGATTCTTTACCCCGGTTTCCGTAAATGATTTTAACAAAGAGTTCCGTTGCTGCAAGAGTTTGACATATACGATCAGTTGCTGCAGGTATTCAGGATCCAGTTGGGACAATAAAGCATCTATGAATTTTCTCCTTTCTTCGCTGCCTCCCGTGATCAGTTCAGCGTCATCCGGCGCTATAACCACGCAGGGATAGCGCCCAATATGATGAGAAAATTTATCATATATGCTTTCATTCACGATCATTTCTTTCCGGCCCGTTTCGCGCAGGATGCAGACTGCCTTCTCCGGTTTATCCTGCAATTCTATATTTCCTTCAATCCTGAAACCGCTTTTTCCTATCTGTACGTTGTTGGCATCCTGGCGGCTAAAATAACTTTTGGTAAAGCAGAGATAATGGATGGCATCCAGCAGGTTGGTTTTACCCACCCCGTTCTTGCCACAGATACCTACAACCCGCTCTTTGAAGTCAAAAGAACGTTTGCTGTAGTTTTTGAATTGAATCAGTGATATGGCTTGAAGACGAAGCATTAAGTGCAAGATAAAGGCGATGATCCAAGGAACAATGCCGTCGAAATACCAGGATTGGAACGGATTCACCCCATTTTTCCCTGGCCGGAAAAGGGAAGATATCCCCGGGTGAAACAACTGCTTATTGGAATCAGGGGTATGGGCTCAAATGGGAATCAGAACCCTGATTATTCCTTCAAAATCACTGCTTTAAAATTCCTTTTTTCCCCTTATTTTTGCGACTCAAATTTTTAGCCGGTGGCTACCAAATTTTCAAAGGAAACATACCTCTATTGGTATGAATTAATGCAGCTGATCCGCCAGTTTGAACTCATGGCGGAAGAGAAATACAAAATGGAAGGCAAGATCCGGGGCTTTTTCCATGCCTATATCGGGCAGGAAGCAATTGCAGCGGGTTGTATGACCGGCACCAGGCCTGAAGATCTTTTTATTACGGCTTACCGCGACCATGGGCTTGCAATAGCAAAAGGGGTTTCAGTAAACAGCTGTATGGCCGAACTGTACGGCAAAGCAACAGGCTGCGCCAAAGGCAAAGGTGGCAGCATGCATTTTTTTGGCAAGGATGTAAATTTTTACGGCGGTCATGGAATCGTGGGTGCCCAGATAGGAACAGGTGCCGGGCTGGCTTTTGCTGAACAATACAGGAACACGGATAATATCGTTCTGTGTTTCTTTGGGGACGGCGCGGCGAGGCAGGGTATGCTGCATGAAACATTTAACCTGGCAATGCTGTGGAAACTACCGGTGATCTTTATTTGTGAGAATAACAACTATGCCATGGGTACTTCCATTGAACGTACCTCTAATGTCATTGATATCTATAAGCTGGCTGATGCATATGAAATGCCGGCGGACACTTTAAACGGCATGAGCGCTGAAGATGTACATGAAGGAATCAGCCGGGCCGTAAAAAGAGCAAGGGAAAAAGGCGGACCAACATTACTCGAGATCAAAACCTACCGGTACAAAGGCCACTCCATCAGCGATCCGCAGAAATACAGGACCAAGGAAGAGGTGGATGAATACAAAGGCAAAGACCCGATCCAGCAGGTATTGAAAATAATTTACGATCACAAATACGCCACCGAACAGGAAATTGCCGCAATCAACAAAAGAGTGGATGCTATTGTAAATGAGTCAGTAAAATTTGCGGAAGAGAGTCCCTGGCCGGATGACAGCGAAGTCCTGAAAGATGTATACGTGGATCAGAACTATCCCTTTATAGTTGACTAACAGTAAATAAAACAAGTAACCTATATTTTATGGCAGACAAGAAAAATGTGCAGGATGCGGATAACAGTGAAGTCGTGATTGCGAAAGCAAAAGATTTCTGGACCCGGTATAATAAGCCGCTGATGATCGTTTCCACCATCCTGATCCTGGCGATTGGTGGCTGGTATGCTTACCAGGAGTTTATGGTAAAACCCAAAGAAACAAAAGCGGCTGAAGCAATATTCAGGGCCGAGGAGTATTACCGGATGGATTCAGTAAACCTGGCATTAAATGGCGATGGCCAGAGCTGGGGTTTCCTGAAAATAATTGATAAGTACGGTGGTACAAAAGCCGGCAAACTCGCCCGGTTTTATGCTGGCAGTTGTTATATCAAACTAAATGACAATGAAAAAGCTGTAAAACAGCTTGAAAAGTTCAGCAGTAGTTCCAAACCCATCCAGGCCAGGGCATATAAATTGCTGGGCGATGCCTATGCGGACCTGGGAAAGAATGCGGATGCTGTTTCCTCGTATAAAAAAGCAGCCCGCCATTTTGAAAGTGATGAAAGCAATGCTGCCGAGTATCTTTTTATGGCCGCGTTCCTGGCAGACCGCGTCATGAAAGACTCGAAAGAAGCGATTGCCTTGTATAAAGAAGTAAAAGAAAAATTTCCCAAAACCCAACAGGCGTTTGATGCAGAGAACCACCTGGCGCAACTGGGAGTTTATACAATTGATAACTGATCATGGCGGATGTAAGCAACAGCAAATTATTGCGAACAGGCACAGGCATTCTGAAAGTACAGGATGCCTGTATCGTTTTGGTGAAGACTGAATGGAATGCTGCTATCGTGGATGAACTGGAAAAGGGATGCATCAGTGAATTGCAAAAGTATGATGTCAGAAAAATCATAACGGTCACCGTTCCCGGTGCAGTGGAAATTCCATTTGGGATAAAAAGCTATTGGGAACATAAAAAGAAGAAGCCGGATGCCTTTATTGCCCTGGGTTGTGTGGTCCGGGGTGACACGCCGCATTTTGATTATGTCTGTAAAGCCGTAACAGATGGTGTGCTTCTATTAAATCTTAGTTTGCCTGTTCCCAGCATCTTTGGAATCCTGACTGTAGATAATACGGAGCAGGCAGCAGAAAGAACCGGTGGCAAACACGGACATAAAGGAGAGGAGGCCGCGATCACCGCGTTGAAAATGATCAGCCTGGTCAAATCCATCAAGAAATAAACATTGAACGTACAGATCTTTATACCCTGTTTTGTTGACCAGCTTTTCCCCGCCACAGCCTTCAATATGATAAAAGTGCTGGAGAAAGCGGGATGTACGGTCAGCTATAACACTGCACAAACCTGTTGCGGGCAGCCCGCATTCAATGCCGGTTTCTGGGACGAAGCCAAATCGGTTTGTACTAAATTCCTCAAAGATTTCAGCGGCAACGAATACATTGTTTCCCCCAGTGCAAGTTGCGTGGGGTTTGTCAGGAATTATTATTCCAAATTATTTGAGAATTCTTCCATGCACCATGAAGTGGTTGACACAGGGAAACGCATTTTCGAATTTTCGGAATTCCTCACCCATATCCTGAAAATTGAAAATGTCGGGGCATCCTTGCCGGGCAAAGCTACTTATCACGACTCCTGTGCAGGGTTGCGGGAATGCAAAATCAAGGAGGAACCAAGAAAACTTCTTTCACAGGTGAGAGGTCTTGAACTGGCCGAAATGAATGATGTGGAAACCTGCTGCGGTTTCGGGGGCACTTTCGCTGTAAAATTTGAAGGAATTTCAGTAGCGATGGGGGAGCAAAAAGTCGAAAACGCTTTAGCTACCGGTGCTGATTATCTTATTTCCACCGATCATTCCTGCCTGATGCACCTGGAGGGATATATCCGGCACAAAGGTTATAAACTGCAGACCATGCATTTGGCAGATGTATTAGCTTCCGGCTGGTAATTATCATCGGTTTTTATAAACCTGAATAATAATCATATCCCTTCTTATCTGACCAATAATCCGGTGTCCTTTGATTGGAGAAATACATATCGCCGATCCGTTTCAGGCTTTTTACGCCATATTTTACAGGAATGATCAGCCGCAGTGGATAGCCCTGGTTCATGGGGAGTGGCTGACCATTCAGTTCATAACACAATAAAGTTTGCGGGTGCAGGGCACTGGGCATATCAATTCCTACATAATATTGTTTGTCCGGTGTGCTGAGGCCAAGGTATTTCATCGCCGCTTCTTCATCAAGTCCATAAGCTTTCATGAAAGCGGAAAACCGGACTCCGCCCCAGTGTGTCACCTGGCTCCAGCCTTCAATACATTTAAAATTGAAAACGATTTCTGTCTTAGGCAGCTTCTTTAAATCGTCCAGGTTTAACTTGAGTGTATCTCCGCTGGCCTTTATCACATTCATTTTCCATGCAACAGGATCAAAAGGAGTTTTCAGACCCAGGTCCCCATTAACGCGGGCGGGGTTGGCAGCTTGCGAAACCGGGTATTCCTTCGCGAGGTGTTTGTCTGAGAGCAGACCGTCAAATATTTTTTCGTTGACATCAAGTACTGACCGGATGGGTGAGCTGGTTTTCCCGGAATCAGATGGTTGCCGGCGCAACCAGGTCCATCCGGCGATCGCACCGCCCATAAATAGAAAAAAGAAAAAAAAGGAAATCACCGTCTTCTTCTCAATAACCTGGGAGGTGGTCAGCCCGGAATTCCTGGTGAAGAGATTTTTAAAAAAATTTGCCATACTATTTATTTTTCCGGTTCGTCAACCGGGGGTTCTTCGTTTATTTTTTTCACTTCAAAACCGGTGATCATAGCCCGGAAATTATTCCAACCTGCCAGTAATACCTGTATTATATGAATCAGGAAGAATAACACATAGCCGATGGTTAAGGCAAAATGAAGAATGCGGGCCATTTTATAACCGCCAAATAAAGTACAAAGCCACTCCAGCTGCACAGGTTTGTAAATGGCAAGACCTGTCAGGACAGATCCGATCCCCATTATAATGATGGCTGTATAAGCAATTTTCTGGGCCGAATTGTATTTACCCTGAACAGGGGGAGCGGTTTTACGGATCCGAACATCATGCAGTAATACCTGCCAGGCTTCTTTAAACGATCTCCTGTTGGGAACAAGGGATCGCCATTCACCGGAAATAATGGTGTAAAGGACATAGGCTATCCCATTCAGGAAGAAAAGCCACATAAAAATAAAATGATAAGCCATTCCTTCTGACAGGCGAAAAGGAACATTCAGTGCTTTGTAAAATGAATCAGGGAAAAATTTCAGCAGCGTCCTGTCCCCAAACCCTATTTTGTACACGTCATTGGCCCAATATATCAGCAGGCCGCTCCAGATCATGATTCCAAGGACAGGGAAATTAAACCAATGAAACCAGCGGATAGCCAGCGGGTGTTTCCTGACAATCTTTTTAGTCATAGCTCAGTGGATACTCTTCGTAATTTACTTAATTGTCTTCTTAACCTGCCTGCAATATTATCATTTGAATGAAGATACTTTGTCAGGATAAAGACAATTACCAAAAAACCGGCATTCGAAGAATACCGGCCTGTTTGACCTGACTTAAAAAAAATCACATATAGCGTAATGATGTTTCGGGGTTATCTAAGAAACTAAAATCCCCCGTGATTGGCGGAGATTTTACTTACTTTTTATTTAGGCAATAATACATGATCGATGACATGAATCACGCCGTTGCTCTGGTTCACATTTTTAATAGTGATAGTGGCTATCCCACCGTTTTCGTCTTTCAGCCATAGCTTTCCGTCCTTTTTCATTATCCATAATTTTCCACCCGCCACCGTAGCCAGTTCTGCTGTTCCATTGCCTGCCTGGATTCTTGCTTTCAGGGCATCTGCATCCAGCCTGCCTGCAACTACATGATAGGTGAGGATATTTGTCAGTTTGGCTTTATTCTCCGGTTTGACCAGTGTTTCCACCGTTCCGGCAGGTAACAGGTCGAAGGCAGAATTTGTCGGTGCGAATACAGTAAAAGGGCCTGCACTCATCAGCGTTTCCACCAGCCCGGCAGCTTTTACAGCCGCAACCAGGGTGGTGTGGTCTTTGGAGTTCACGGCATTCTCCACGATGTTTTTGGAAGGATACATGGGTGCACCACCCACTTCCACGGTTTCTTCTTTCATATTCTGGCCGAAAGAGACATTAAACAATAATGCTGCGGCGAGCATCAGACTGACCTGTTTGAGCGATTTCATTAGATTAATTTTTTTGTTATTGATTTGTTTGTCGTTGACCCGCATCAGATACGTCAGCCCGAAATGATCCGGATTTAAAAGACCGAAGATTTTTTCTCCCCTGACGCCGTAAATTTGAGAAAGCTTCCTGACCCTGGCGTGTTGGAACAAACACTAAAATTTTGTTGTATGGCTTACTGGCTGGTAAAATCAGAACCCTCCGTTTATTCATGGGATGACCTGGTAAAAGAAACGCAAACCTGCTGGAGCGGGGTACGAAACTATGCCGCCAGGCTGCATTTACGGGGTATGAAGAAAGGAGATGAAGTGTTTTTCTATCACAGTAATGATGGAACCGCTATTGTTGGTATTGCCCTGGTAGCAAAAGAGCATTACCAGGATCCCAGCACAGATGATGACCGCTGGGTGGCGGTGGATCTCAAACCGAAAAAAAAGCTAAAGACCCCTGTCTCCCTGGAGACCATAAAAAAAGATAAACGTCTCGCGGATATGGCCCTGGTAAGAATTGGCCGTTTATCTGTGCAACCCGTTACGGGTGCAGAATGGAAACTGGTTATGGAAATGGCCGGGGAGAAATGAATATCCCCGTTAATCTATCTGCCATGCAGCTATAAAGCAAAGTTAATGCTGCCAGCCTCCAGCTTATTTAATCGAAAACCCAGGTTACTTTTTTATGTATTGCAGTATCAATGGCTGATGCTCATTTAACCTAAAAAAGTATAACCATGAACAAACTATTCATCGGGCTGCTCATCGTAGCAGCCGGGGCGAGAGCTTACTTTTTACTCCGCAAAAAAAATAAACCCGACAAACCCGCCATCAACAAAGAGATGATTATCGGCAAGTGGACTCCCGTTCAGCCCGCTACAGATTCAACGTCGGTGAAACAGCTATATGAATTCACGAAAGATGGAATTGTATTGCGTTCCTACGGTGACACGACAAAAACGGATACCTTGTTTTATGAATGGAACAAGAACCAGGAGCTGTTGTGGAAAGAAAACAGCCGTCAGTCCGGAAGCAGAAATTTTGCGGTGACAAAGCTAACGGAGGATAGCCTGCAGATTCAACCAAAGGACAGTCTTCCTATTTTATTTACCCGGGCAAAGTAAAATAAAGGGCCCGGCTATACAGGGCCCTTTATTTATACAATATATTAATTTCCGCATCTGATCATCACGTAAAACTTCAGCAATGAAAATCATTCTCACTGTATTGGCAGCTATGCTGCTGATGATAGCCTGTGGGCGCAATTCAAAGCAGGCCGATCATTACAAGATGAATAAAAACACGGTAGCCGGGGAAGAGCCGGCCGGTCAGTTTAAATCCGGAAAGGAAAATTCGGTAGCGGATACAACCATTCCTTATACCACGGACCAGGAACAGAGACGGCAAAAACAGCCTTCTTCCTCCTCAACAGCAGATCCGGACTGGGATAAAAAAATAATTAAGAATGCCTCCCTTGATTTTGAAATAAAAGACTTCAAAGGCTATTACGCCAGGCTGAGAGAAAAAGTAAAAGGGCTTGGGGGCTATGTAGCCCAGGAAGAACAAAACCAGGATGACTACAGGATCGAAAATATCCTTACCCTTAAAATACCGGCAGACCAGTTTGATAACGCACTTGCAGTATTAACCAATGAAGTGGAAAAACTGAATGAAAAGAAAATAACGTCCCAGGATGTTACGGGAGAATATATCGATACCAAATCCAGGATTGAAGCCAAAAAACAGGTACGGCAACGGTATATGGACCTGTTGAAGCAGGCCGGGAATATGGAAGAAATACTAAACGTTCAATCGGAGATCAATGAGATCCAGGAAGAAATTGAATCAGCAACCGGGCGCATCAGTTACCTGGGACATGCAGCTGCATTCAGTACCATCAGCCTTACTTATTACCAGGTTCTAGATCCTTCAGCAAAAGATAACCGTGAGCCCGGATGGGGAACCAAACTTGGCAGTGCATTCCGGTCTGGATGGAACTGGACAGGAGAGCTCTTTGTCGGGTTGGTCTCCGTATGGCCGCTATTTTTATTGATCTCCGTAGTGATTATCATCCTGAAAAGGACAAGAATTCAAAAACCCAAACAGGCATAATCACCCGGTTCTGTTTTACATTTGATCATGGTAAAAAAGAAACTGGTTGTATTAACCGGGGCCGGGATCAGTGCTGAAAGCGGGTTGAAAACATTCCGTGACAGCGATGGCCTTTGGGAAGGTTACAATATTGAAGATGTTGCTACGCCAAGAGCCTGGAAAAGAAATCCCGGGCTGGTACTGGATTTTTATAATCTCCGCCGCAAAAATGTGGCGGAAGCAAACCCAAATGCAGCTCATTATGGTTTAGCCAAACTGCAGGATCATTTTGATGTGACCATCATTACCCAGAATATTGATGACCTGCATGAACGGGCAGGCTCCACGAAAGTGTTACACCTTCACGGCGAAATATTTAAAATGAGGAGTGAATGGGATGAAGAAAACATTTATGAGATAAAAAAGGATATTAAGCTCGGTGATGTTGCCAGGGATGGGGGACAATTAAGACCCCATATTGTATGGTTCGAAGAACCCGTCACCAAAATGGAAGAAGCAGTGCCGGTAGTTTATACAGCCGATATCTTTGTTGTAGTGGGTACTTCACTGGCTGTTTACCCGGCAGCGGGGCTGGTAAATTATGCGCCTGAACTAATACCAAAGTTTATAATTGACAAGACTATTCCCTACACTTCATCCATCCGTAACCTTACCAGCATTGAGAAACCCGCCACGGCGGGAGTGGGGGAGCTGCTAACCCTTTTACAAGCACATCAATAATACCTGCAATGCAGTTTACATTTCCCGGCTCTCTTCTCTGAATCTGACATTATATAATTCCAATTCCTTTAAAACAGGTTCATATATTTCCCGGGTGGTAGGAATGTGAAGACCGTTTAGCCTGATCTTTCCATTCAGGATCAGTTTTGCGGCTATGCCTAATGGCAAACCCACGGTTTTGGCCATGGCCGTTCGGAGATTATTTTCGCCTTTGACCACCAGCGAGCTTTTTATTTCAGCTTTCTTTTGACCTGTTTCATATTCGATCTCATGCTGCATAACGATCATGTCCTTATCGTAGGGACGCAGGGATAATTTTTTTTCTACGGCAAACTGCAGGATATCGGCCGGGCTGCAGAAACCTTTATTCACGAGGGTTTGCTGGTCATCAAGTCCTAAAAAGAAAAGTTGTTTAAGTGTGAGGTTTGCCTCATGCATTTTATGAGCGAGGAAAGCAGCTGCCCTGCTTTTTACTTCATCAATTTCAATTTCCTCAATATTTCCCCTTTCATCGGCTGCCATAAATGATTCAGGCATTTTAGCTCCTTCTTCCTTGACATCGTTTTCCGCTTCCATCAGTTTCATCAGGTTCTCCATCATACTCTTGGTTTCTGCAAATCGTTCATCCAGTTTTTGCTGTAACCATTCCCCAAACCCGTTGACATCCATATGCTGTTTAAATGCTTCGTAAAGCGTTTTACCGTCGGTTTCGTATCGGGGTGTTTCATCGGTAAGCTTGAGGTCTATCACATTCTTCCAGCCATACATAAAATCAGGATGACGCAATGTAGTCCGCAAAAAAGTGGGCGCATCTTCCAATCCATATAATGCCGTATAACTCAAAGAATCCCTGTTAGGATACCAACTCAGCATCCCTATATCCTGTATTTCAACCAGTCGTTCGGCCGTAAACAATTCTTCATAAGGGATTCTTCGCTCTATGCCGTTTTCCCTGAAATGAGAACCTGCCTTTCCGGCCATAATAATATTTCGTGGGTTCCAGCTTATTTTATAATGCCAGGGATTGTCATCGCTTTCGGGCGCCACCAGTCCGCCGCAATGAGAACGGAAGGATGTGACACGGCCACCTTTGGCATGAATAGCATCGATAATCTGCATGGCACTCATGTGGTCGATACCCGGGTCCAATCCCATCTCGTAAAGAAAAAGCAATTTATTCTTTTCAATATCGGGCTGTAGTTTACGAACGTCATCATCAACATAAGAAGCAGTCAGTAAGTTCTTATGGTGCTTTACGCAATCCCTGGCTACTTCAATATGCAGGGAGGGGGGAAGCAGGGAAATAACGATATCAGCCCTGCGTATATAACTGCTCCTTTGGTGATCGTCGCGGATATCAATTGAAACAGCTTCTGCCACTTTGGTTGTACCGGTTTTGGACCGGGCCAGTTCGAGGTCTGCATCGGCCACAATAACCTTCCAGTTTTCAGTAATGGCATTCTCCAGCAGGTAGTCAATTAAAACGGTGGCTGATTTGCCCGCCCCAAAAAGAAGAATCTGCTTCATCCAGCAAATATCTCTCATGTTGGTCACAAAATAAACAGGGCTTTTACTTCGTGAAATCAATAATGAGGTTCCCGGAATGTATTGGATAGTAGCTTTTCGCCGATCATTTATGCGGCACAAAATAAGCCCCGGTTATCACCAGGCGGGTATCCCTAGAACCCGGCAATGTTTTCAGCCGCTTTAGGTTCAACTTTCAGGATTTTGCAGGCGATTTTTACACCCCGGTTACTCCTGGCGATAGCAATGGTTTTTGAACCATTAGCCGGCACAGCCGTAAAATGAATCGTTTGCGTTTTGATTATTTCTTCATCCAGGTTCAAGTATTGTAATTCCACCAGGACATTCTCCAGCGCATATTTTGAATCATTCGTAACAGTCAGCTGGAGATCCCTCACGCCTCCGAAAGAACCTGTTTTATAATTATTGCTTTTAACAGCCACCAGGGATGAAATGTTTTCATCCGGCATACTGACGGAGCGGGTTGCTTCATTGCGAGACTTACTGTTTCTCTCTTCATGCCCGGGGGAGCTGTTTGCACCCACGACCGGAATTTGTTCCGGACTGTTTTCATCCCTGTCGGTAGCGACCTTATTCACAGTCACCGGCTCCTGTGTTTTTTCTGTCTTTTGCACTGTCGCGGTTGGAGATACCGTGCTTTTGTCTTTTCCCAATACTCTTTCCTCGTCCACAACCGTGCTGGCTGATACCTGCTGGTCCACATTCCCGGGTATTAATTCAGGAGAGGCTGGTTGCTGCAGTTTCTGCGTTTGGATAAGAGGTGCATTTTTCTTAAATGATTTCTGTAAAGTAATGCCGGTAATCGCTCCAACAACAGGCAGGCCAATAAAGATGGCTGCACGTTTAAGGTATTTGACCAAGTTTTTGCTACGGATCGATTTTTCTTTCCGTTCCTGCAGC
Source organism: Chitinophagaceae bacterium (assembly GCA_025449935.1). Taxonomy (GTDB): domain Bacteria; phylum Bacteroidota; class Bacteroidia; order Chitinophagales; family Chitinophagaceae; genus JJ008. The sequence continues at coordinate 4,699 of JANWIJ010000108.1, read as the reverse complement.
CGTTTTACATACATGTCTTTGATCTCATCGAGCGGCTGTGAATATTTTGTCTCTGGCACAGCCGGATCATCACTCACTGCTTTTGTCGATGAAGTTGCCAGTATAGAAGAATTTACCTTATCCGGATGCGAAGTTTGATCCGGGGGCATTGAAACAAAGACCGATTTTTTTTTCTCCGGGATATTTTCAAAAGTTACCGGTATTTCCCCGGTAATATTTTCTGTATATTTTTCCGAATCCGCCGATAAAGAAGATGCGGGAGCAACGGGTGATATCACAGATCTCAGTTCCGCTATCTCCCCCGGCCTTAGCCATGCTACACTTTGTCCTTCTACCCAAACGAGGTCATCCCGTTTCAGCCCAATGGTTTCTAATTGCGCCAGGTTATATGGGCCGTTTTCCTTGTTGTTGCGCAGTAAAATATAGCTGTTTTTCATTTATGATCCGTGTCCCAATGTAAGAAAAATACATGCCGCCAAGTGCAAAAGGCTTGTTATAAATGTCCATCCCTGGGATGGTGAAAAATAGGGGTAAAAACGGGAAAAAATAGCTCAAAAAACTGTCTTTTTATCAGGTTATGACGGCTCAAAAAGGTAAATTTGCAGACCTTCAAAAGACCCCTCTGTTACACGACATTTTGAGGAAAGAAATCTAACAAAAAGAAGAAGGAAAAAACTGATGGAAGAAAATTTAGCCTTGCAGGAAACGAATGACAATAACCGGATAATTCCAGTCAATATTGAGGAGCAAATGAAGACGGCCTACATTGATTATTCAATGTCGGTAATAGTTGGCCGTGCACTCCCGGATGTCAGGGATGGCCTGAAACCTGTTCATCGCCGCATTCTTTTTGCGATGAACCAACTGGGCCTCCATTACAATAAGCCATATAAAAAATCAGCCCGCCTGGTGGGGGAAGTATTGGGTAAGTACCACCCGCACGGAGATACTTCTGTGTACGATGCCATGGTTAGAATGGCCCAGGAGTGGAGCATGCGGTATACAATGGTGGATGGCCAGGGAAACTTTGGTAACCAGGATGGTGATGGTCCGGCAGCCATGCGGTACACCGAGGCAAGACTGGAGAGACTCGCGGAGCATTTACTGGATGATATTGAAAAGGATACGGTCGATTTTCAACCCAATTTTGACGATTCCGAAACTGAACCTTCAGTACTCCCGACAAGAGTGCCCCAGTTGCTGATCAACGGGTCCAGTGGTATTGCTGTAGGCATGGCCACCAATATGATGCCGCATAATCTTACGGAAGTCATAGATGGTTGTATTGCTTTTATAGATAACAGGCAGATCACTATTGAGGAACTGATGCAGTTTGTGAAAGCCCCCGATTTTCCAACGGGCGGAGTAATCTACGGGATGGAAGGGGTTAAAGCTGCCATGCATTTTGGAAGGGGCAGGGTAGTGGTCAGGGGTAAACTCACGGTGGAGACAAAACCCAGTGGCAGGGAGCAGATCATCATTACGGAAGTACCTTACCAGGTAAACCGGGATGCGCTTACCAACCGTATCGGTGAACTGGTAAATGAAAAAATAATAGACGGGATCGCGCATGTAAACAATGAATCCAATAACAAAGAAGGCACCCGCCTGGTCATCGATCTGAAACGGGATGCGATTGCCAATGTGATCATCAACCAGATCTATAAGCTCACAGACCTTCAAACTTCATACGGGATCAATAATGTAACCATCGTCAAAGGCAGACCTAAAACGCTAAACCTGAAAGAACTCATCAGTGAGTTCGTGGAGTTCCGGCATGATGTGGTGGTACGAAGAACAAAATTTGAATTAAGAGAAGCGGAAAAAAGGGCTCATATTTTACAGGGATACCTGATCGCACTTGATCACCTGGATGAAGTAATTTCCTTAATTCGTAATTCAGCCACCCCCGATATAGCAAAAGAAAATCTTATTAATGCCGGATGGGGATTGAGTGATATACAGGCAAAAGCAATACTGGAGTTACGTTTACAGCGGCTGACCGGTATGGAAAGGGAAAAAATTAAAGACGAATATGATGAGTTGATGAAACTGATTGCTCACCTGAATGAACTGTTGTCCAATGAAACAATGCGTTTTGATCTCATTAAAACGGAGCTGACAGAGATCAAAGAAAAATTTGGTGACGGTCGGAAAACAGAGATCACGTACCTCGATGATGAAGTCAAGATCAAGGACCTGATTAAAGAAGAAGATGTTGTTATAACCATATCACATCTTGGGTACATAAAAAGAACTCCGGCTGACGAATACAGGGCGCAACGCCGTGGTGGACGGGGAGTAATCGGGGGAAGGACCCGGGAAGAAGATTATATCGAACATCTTTTTGTGGCTTCCACACATCATACCATGCTTTTCTTTACCGAAAAGGGCCGGTGCTACTGGCTGAATATCTGGGAAATCCCGGAAGGAGAGAAGACCGGGAAAGGAAGAGCTATCCAGAACCTGGTCCAGTTGCCACCCGATGACAAAGTAAGAGCGATTATAGATGTCAGGGATCTGAAAGATGAAGAATTTGTGAAATCACATAATATTGTTCTGTGCACCAAAAAAGGGATCATTAAAAAAACAGAATTGCTGGATTTCAGCCGTCCCCGCCAGACGGGTGTCAATGCCATAAATATTGTGGAAGGTGATGAACTCCTGGAAGCAAAAATGACGGATGGAAAATGCGAGATCATGATGGCCGTAAAAAGTGGACGGGCCATTCGTTTTTCCGAAGAAAAAGTAAGGGCTACGGGCCGGGGTGCCATCGGGGTTGCCGGTATTGAAGTGGAGGATGATAATGATGAAGTGGTGGGTATGATCTGCGTTAACCCCGAAACAGATGCATCAAGGACTGTGCTGGTGGTGAGTGAAAAAGGATTTGGAAAGCGAACAGCCGTTGAAGAATACCGTTATACCAACCGGGGTGGAAAAGGAGTGAAGACAATCAATGTCACAGAAAAGACCGGTTCACTGGTGGGTTTGCTGGATGTCGCGCAGAATGAGGATATCATGATTACCTGTAAAAGTGGTGTCACGATCCGGATGCCCGTTACCGGGATCAGCGAACAGGGCCGGGCAACCCAGGGAGTAAAGCTCATCAAACTGGATGAAGGTGACGAAATCGCGGCGATCACACAACTGGATGACCAGGCACAGAATGGTAATGGGGAAAATGGGGCGCAGCCTGATGCGCCGGAAGATGAGAGCAACGCAACCGGAACAGGAGAAAATCCATCTAACGATGGCAATTGATAATCAATATCTAATTTGTTAATAAACCTGACATCAGACATGAAAAGAATGTTCCTTCTAGCAGCAATGAGTTTGACTGCTTATATCGCCGGGGCGCAGAACTACACGCAAATAAAAAATATGCTGGCTATTAACCAGTATACCAAAGCCAAAGAAGAGTTCGACAAAGCAATGCCCAATGCAAAGTTTGCCGCTAAAGCAGAAGCGTATATATTAAAAGCAGCTATTTATGCAGGATTGGCCATGGCCGAGGAAAATAAGTCAAAACCTTCCGGCGAACAGCTTACCACAGAAGCCGATGCAGCATTTGCAAAGTACAAAGAAATGGAGCCTGAATTATCCCTGGTTACTGATCCTGTATACCAGAATGGTCCAATCAATCTTTATTCCAGTTATTTTTCATCCGGCTATACGGATTATACAGCTAAGAAATACCAGGCAGCATACCCGAAATTTAAAAGGGCAGTTGAGTTGTCTGACCTGCTCATGACGAAAAAAATATTACCGGGAACCCTGGATACCAATGTGCTTATCCTGGCAGGTATCACGGCAGAGCAAAGCGGTAAAAGAGATGAGGCCGCTGCCTATTATGGCCGCCTGGCAGATAATAAGATCATTGGTGATGGTTTCGAAAGTGTATACCGTTTTATGGTAAGCCATTCTTTTGAAAAGAAAAATATGGAAGCTTTTGAGAAGTATAAAAACTATGGCAAAGAGTTATTTCCAAAAAGCGAATACTTCAATTACGATAAAGTCGATTTTGCCGTTGGCCTGGCAGAAGGATTTAATAATAAGTTAAAAGCCATCGATGAGGTATTGGCTACTGACCCGGGTAATTATAAGGCCAACCAGATCCTGGGTGAGCTGATTTACGATACCCTGAACCCGCGGGATGATCATGCCGTGATTCCTGAAAATTACCCGGAACTTGAAAAGAAAATGCTTGCGGCGTTCACAAAATCGGCGGCAGCAAAACCCGGAACAGAGAATCCTTACCTGTATATGGGAGACCACTTCATTAATAAAGCGGTAAAAGCAAATGAAGAAAGGGAAGCTCATGTAAAAGCAATGCAGGCAAGAACAAAACCCGGAACAAAATCTTCCCCCGAGGATATTAAAAAAAGAGACGAACTGGACAAAAAATACGGGGAGGCGCTCGAGGCGTCCCGCGAACCTTATGAAAAAGCCGCAGAGATCTTTGCGGCAAAAACAACCCAGTTGAGTCTCCGGGACAAACAACAATACAAGAAGGCTGTCAGTTACCTGTCCGATGTATTTGCGTACAAAAAAGTACAGGCTAAGGGAAAACCAGCCGACCAGGCCAAATATGCAGCGGAAGAGAAGAAGTGGAATGACCGGTATGAAAGCATCAAATAATTAAGTTTAAGGGAAGCCACTGGAAAGTGGCTTTTCTCATGAATCTTCTACTTAACATAAT
>JANWIJ010000107.1 GCA_025449935.1 Chitinophagaceae bacterium | reverse complement strand
CAAAAGGACCATTAATATCTTTTTCTTCATTGGAGTCAAAGGATCTTTTTTGTCCCATGCCATCAAAAGAAAATTTGATCCGGTCAACCTGGTGATGTAATGTCGTGTTATCTGCTGTGCTGTTGGTGACCTTATAATTATGTATGCCGGTAGCGTCAACAATAAAGTCTATTGCCTGGCCACCGGCTTGCTGGGCTATGGTTGTCTTCACTTCCATCGTTATTTCCAGTGTTTGCCCCTGCTCAAATTTTAAGTTACCCGTTGTCTTTTGGCCAAGGGCCATGACGGTGATCACCAACAGGCAACAAATCAAAGCAGCAATTTTTTTCATATCTGGAAGTTATGTTAATTATCAAATTTGACGAATCTTAGTCACAATCGTTGCAGAAGATTAAAATAAATGCGGTTGAACAAGCTTATACGGTTATAAATTCTGCTGTCGTTCCTGTTTTTTATTTACCTTTTGTGCTTAAAACTTTGCTATGCCAATCAGAATGACAGACGACCCGGTGGACCCCAACCAGCAGAACGATGATGGCGGTGGGGGCGGAAGAGGTCCCAATTTACCCGGCGGTGGTGGTGGCGGTCTTGCATCCCTGCTGCCTATGTTGCTTGGACTCTTTAAGGGGAAAGGAATTATCCTGCTGCTGGCCCTGGCTGCTGGTGCTTATTTCTTATTGAATAAAAGCGGCGGATGTAACCCCGCGGACCTCGTAAAAAAATTCTCTGAAAGCGGGTACAGTTTTAATCCAACGGAATTTAATAAAGCATCTGTATACGAGGGCCTGGAAGATGATGCGGGTAAGAACCCGTTGCCTGAAGCCGTTTCTTTATTGCGTTTTGCGCCGGACAGGAGCAACCAGGGACAACAGGGGAGTTGTGTTGCCTGGAGTTGTGCCTATGCATCCCAGACTATTTTAACTGCTGCGGCCACAGGGGCCGATCCCAACCAGATCGTATTCAGTCCGGCTTATTTATACAACCAGATAAAACTGGAAGGATGCCAGGGCTCTTACCTGCAACGAGCTATGGAAGCCATGCAACGAAACGGGGGTGTGCCTTTAAGGGAATATCCTTATAATGACCAGGATTGTGAAAAAGAGCCCACTTCATCGGATGTGCAGGCCGGCCGCCAAAACGTGATTCATGGATTTACAAGGATCACCAACGGAGATAATATTAATGAAATAAGCGTCAGGGGCATAAAGGAACACCTGGCGAAAAACGCACCCGTCGCGATTGGCATGATGGTTGGCCAGAGTTTCATGCAGGATATGATCGGGCAGGAACTGTGGCGGCCAGGAGGAATGGACGAATCACAAATGGGAATGGGCGGCCATGCCATGGCGGTTATAGGTTATGATGACAGCAAGTTTGGCGGGGCATTCCAGATTATGAACAGCTGGGGTCCTGAATGGGGAAAGAACGGGGTGGCCTGGGTTCGTTACGGCGATTTCAAAAATTATGTACGGGAGGCCTATGGCATAGATCCATTACCCAAAAGAAGTAATGTGGCCAATATTCCGTTAGAATGTACCATTGGCCTTGTCAACAATGACGGGGGCATTAATATCCCGATCAGGATGGCCGGGGCCAATATATTTCAAACCGGCACTCCTATAAAAAAAGGCACCCGTTTCAAAATGTCAATTGAAAACGTAACGGAATGCTATATCTATGTTTTTGGGATGGAAGTCGATGGGAGCAGTTATGTTTTGTTTCCTTACCTGAAACAGGGAGAAACGATTTCCAAACATTCTCCCTACTGCGGAATCACCGGGTACCGGTTATTTCCCAAGGCACAGTCGATGGAGGCCGACACGATTGGTAACCGGGATTATATTGCGATTGTTGTCAGCAAAGACGATTTGGATTATAATTCCCTGAACCAGGCGATCAGCAGGAGCACCCGGCCGGATTACGCGGGCAAAGTAAACGAGGCGATGCGTAGTATCCTGATCAGTTCTGCCAGGTTTAATAATACCCCGAATGGAGGAATTTATTTTAAAGTAGATGCCAACAGCAACAAAGCGGTAGCTTGCATCGTGGCGATAGACAAACAATAAATTGGCAATGAATTCTGATACTGCTGCATTTATAAAGAAGATGAGACATCCTGTTAAGTTCAGGATGTTTCTGTTTTCAAAACTTCCCGCGGCTTATTTTGCAGGCGTAAGAGTGAGGGAAATAGATGAAAAAAAATGCGTGGTAACCGTTCCCTATAAATGGTTATCACAAAACCCTTTTCGCTCCACTTATTTTGCCTGCCTCAGTATGGCCGCAGAAATGAGCACCGGGTCGCTGGCGATGGTGCATTTGTATAAAATCAATCCACCCGTTTCGATGCTGGTGGTTAAAGTGGAGTCAGAATATTTTAAAAAAGCAACCCGGCGGACAACGTTTACCTGTGAAGACGGGGAAGCCATGCGGCAAACCATACAGGACAGCATTGCCACCGGGGAAGGAAAAATCTTTCGCGCAAGATCAACCGGCAGGAACCCGGCCGGTGAAACAGTGGCGGAATTCTATATCACCTGGTCATTTAAAGTTAAGCGCGTAAAATAGACATATGAAAATAGCATTTCACGGAGCAGCGAGAACGGTCACCGGATCCAAACACCTGCTTACCTTAAAGAACGGGAAGAAAATTTTATTGGATTGCGGCATGTTCCAGGGGATGGGGAAAGAAACCGACCCGTTGAACAGGGACTTTGGTTTTGATCCGCGGGACGTGGATGTGATGATACTTTCCCATGCGCACATTGATCATAGTGGTCTTATACCGCGGCTGGTAGCCGGTGGCTTTTCGGGCAAAATATTCTGTACCCCGGCCACCAAAGACCTCACGGCTATTTTACTGGAAGACTCAGCCGGGATACAGGAAGATGACGTCAAATACCAGAACAAGCGCCGGGCAGCGGAAGGGTTGCCTTACCTGCAACCCTTGTATACCCTGGAAGACGCCAAAAAAGCCAATGAGTTTTTTGTTGAAGAAAATTACGGCCAATGGTTCAAGGTCACCGATGGAGTAGAAGCTATGTATACAGATGCAGGCCATATTATCGGGAGCGCCTGTGTAAATATAAAAGTGAAAGAGGACGGTAAAGAAATCCGGCTTGTATTCAGTGGCGATGTAGGTCGCTACCGGGATGCCATATTGAAATCACCGGAGACATTTCCACAGGCAGATTATATCCTGCTGGAGTCAACGTATGGCAACAGCCTCCATGAAGATATCTTTACTACACCCGACCTGCTGCTGGGCTGGATAAAAAAAGCATGCCTGGAGAAAAAAGGCAAGTTGATTATGCCCGCGTTCAGCGTGGGTCGTACCCAGGAATTGTTGTTTGCATTAAACCAGCTGGAGAATGAGAATCGCTTGCCGGACCTGGACTATTACGTGGACAGCCCTTTAAGCATCCAGGCAACCATGGTGGTAAAAAATTACCCCGAATATTTTAATAAAACGATCCAACACATCATGAAATCAGACAAGGATCCTTTTGCTTTTAAGGGATTGCGGTATGTCCAAACAGTAGACCAATCCAAGCAGCTCAATTTTCAAAATGGCCCGATGGTGATTATTTCTGCCAGCGGGATGGCAGAAGGAGGAAGAGTGAAACATCATATCAGTAATAATATTGAGAACAGCCGCAACACCATTTTACTGACCGGCTATTGTGAGCCCCGTTCATTGGGAGGGAGACTGATGGCAGGGGAAAAAGAAGTGGGGATTTTTGGAATTAAGCATGAGGTGCATGCAGAAATTGGATCTATCCGAAGCATGAGTGCCCATGGTGATTATGAAGACCTGAGCCAATGGCTGGCCTGCCAGGACAAACGCCAGGTCAAAAAGCTTTTCCTTGTTCATGGTGAGTATGCGGTACAGCAGGATTTTAAACAACGCCTGCTTAAAAAAGGATATTTTGACATTGAAATCCCCGAACAGCACTATGAGATCGGCCTTACCTGATTATTTATAAGCCCTGGCCTGAATTATAACCAGATTTTCACATCTTCTTAGTAATCCCAGCACCTTTTTTGCCGTTTATTATGCTGTATTCCTGACCTCCTTTGCTTTGAGAAGTATTAATAATTTTTTTTACACGTAAAAAAAGGAGAAAACATGAAGAAGCATTTGAAACTGTGGACCGGATACCTGGCTTTCGTCTTCCTGCTGGCAAGTTGTACTTCCACAGCTCATATCGAAAAAGACGATTCCGTCGATTTTAGCCAGTACAGATCCTTTGCCTGGTTAGATAAAGATGGGGAAGGCCGGGATGACAAGGACCGCAAAAATGACCTGACCGAAGAAAGGATCAAGCAGGCGGTTAAAGCAGAATTGGAAAAGACATCGGGCTGGAGGGAAGTAAAGAACAGGCCGGATGTAGTATTGAGTTATGATGTATTGGTTGAAAGAGGTACCAAAGAATCGACAAACCCTGTCTATTCAAGACCTTTTTCGAGAATGGTTTACAACCCCTATACGCGCCGTTATTCTACGATTTATTATCCTTCACAGTTTGTGGGATATGAAAGAGATGAGCGGGCCATACGGGAAGGTACAGTGACCATTTCGATGATCGATACAAAAACGGATAAAGTGGTATGGCAGGGATGGACCACCGACGAAGTGAATAACAGGAATCTGACAACCCGTGAAATCCAGGTGGCCGTGAGGTCAATCTTTAAGAAATTCGATATAGCGAAAAACTGATTTTTAAGAGGACGGTTCCGGACGAAGACCTCCCCGATATGGGGAGGTTTTTTAATATGATAACCCCGGGAGATTATTTATAACCAACTGTCAGTTCTATGGTATTAATTTGCAGTTTGACGGGAAGCCAGCAGATCACCGGACTTTTCTGTAGCCTGTAAAACATACAATGAAAGCCAGTACTTTATTGATCCTTTTTATTATTGCCGCCTCCTTTCAACCTGCTTTTTGCCAGGATAAGGAAGATTATGCTGCCGCGGATAAATTGGCGAAGGAAGCGAACCAGCAATTGATTAAAGGAGAAGTGCGGATCGCCGATTCGCTGATAAGAAAATCAATCGCTTTATATCCCACACTTTCCGTTTTTGATTATGCACTTACCCGGGGAGAACTACCTGATATGGCGGGCAGCAATTTGATCATGGATATGGCCAGGATAAAAGTGCTGACATTTAAGAAGCCGCGAATATGGATCGATTTGCCTTTTAAAGGCCTGGCTGAATGCGACCGGCAATATGCATACTTTGGTTTTTTGCTCAAAGCATACGAGGTGAACAAAGCATTTGGCGTACGCAGCTGGATGGAATACAGTTTGACCGAAGCTTCAAAAGTGCCTGTCCGGGAAGCCATTCCCAACAGTTTTGATTATTACGTGGCCATGCAGCAGGTATTGCGGGTGGAGTTGCTTTGCCTGCAGCAGAAATACCGCGACGCTGTTTTTTTCATACAGAATGCCCCACCCAATTCTGTGTATGGATCCTGGGAATCAAAAGCGCAATCCATCATTCCCATTCTTTGCGAGATGGGGGATTACCAGGGAGCTGTTCAGCAAATTAATATCCTTGGCACCAGCCCGCTTTTCAAAAATGCCGCCAATTCCTGGTTGTTTTATATCAACGCGGTGCTGAAAAAAACGACCCTGGCGATGCAGCACTACCATCAATTGCCGCCGGAATTTGTGAACGCAAATATGAATGCTAATTATTATGTACTTGGATTGATTGACATCCAGGATAAAAAATATGAAGAGGCCATTCATAAATTACAGATATCTGTCAGCAAAAGAGGTAAGAAAGGAAATGAAGTTTATATGCTGGTTGAAAAGTGGAAAGTGTACAAAGCCATGGGAGATGCCTATGCTGGTCTTAAGTTATACGGCAAGGCAAAGGACAATTACCAGGTAGCCCTGCTGGCTTATCCCGGTTATGAACCTGCTCTAACTTCGCTGGCTGCGCTGGAAAAAAGTTATGCCGGGGAAATTGCCACCGATAAAACGCCTCCTGTTGTTAGTTTGCTGGAGCCCTCACCCCAGCGGGGACTGGTCGTTACCTCAACCTCCACCACCGCCCTCGTAAAAGGATTTGCCTCCGATCCATCCGGTATCCGGAGCATCCTCATAAACGGGCAGGATGTCTATAACCAGGAGGATGGAAATTTCTGGGGAGAGGTCGTTTTAAAGGAGGGACTAAATAAAATAACGATCGTCGCAACCGATGTGGCAGGAAATAAAAGTGAACAGGTTTATGAACTTGAAAAAAAACAGGGGCTGGCCACAGCAGCCATACCGGTTAAAGAAGGGAAAAACTATGCCTTGCTGGTGGCGGCTCAGAATTACAAGGACGGTAATATTCCTTCCCTGGAAAATCCCGTGGCGGATGCCGTAAAACTGAAGCTTATCCTGAAGAACGATTATAATTTTTCGGAAGATGAAATTATTACACTGTTTAACCCGGAAACAAATGATATCAGGAGACAACTGCTCGAACTGAACAATACCATCCGGCCGGAAGATAACCTGGTGATTTTTTATGCCGGTCATGGCATTTGGTCCGGCAAAGAGAAAAAAGGTTACTGGATGCTTACCGATGCAAAACTGGATGATAACAATACCTGGTTATCCAACAAGGAGATGCTGGAAATGATCGCCCGTCTCCCGGCAAGACATACTTTACTGATTACCGATGCCTGTTTTTCCGGGTCAGTTTTTAAAACAAGGGGATTGAATGCTGACATGCCTGTTTCCGTGCAGCAGCTGAATGAAAAGATCAGCCGGGTGGCGATCACCTCGGGAAATGATACCGAGGTTCCGGATAAGAGTGTTTTTATGAAATACCTCGTCAAGGCGCTGAGTGAAAACAAAGACAAATACATGACGGCCCAAAAGATGTTCATCAATCATATCATTGAAGCCGTGATGACCGAAACTAAAACGGAACCCCGTTATGGCACCCTGGAACTGGCCGGGCATATGGGTGGAGATTTTATTTTTATGAGGAAATAAAAGGGAAAGTTTAACGGGAATGGAGGCCCTGATGCGGCCGGGAATATGCAGGACCCGGGCCTTTTATGGTGATAAGATTGGAACAAAATCCCGGCTAATTATTTTCGCCTGGAGAGACCTGGCGTTCTGGAACGCGCTGCCAATAGTATTATTAAAATAAGCATATACATCTTTCCCCTCCCTTAGCATCTCAGTTATTTCTTCAGCCCTTTCTGCCAGGAACAGGTCAGCATACGAGTCGCGGTAATTGCCGGCCGGTCCGTGAAAACGCATATAGACGAAACCGGCCTTACCAGGCAACGTTGAATTCTTTGCTTTTGAAAAATCATGCAGGACCATGGCAGCATTATATTCATTCATCAGTTCCGTTGTTTCACCAACATACCAGCTTTCATGCCGGAACTCGACAGCGGGCCGCCATGCGCGGGCAGGGTCATGAATCCGGAGCTGCTCCAGTATGAGTTCCACCTGGTTGAAATGTTCTAACGTAATTTTTCCGGGAAACTGGATTAGCAGGCAGCCTTTCTTATGCCCGGCTCCTGTTGCTGATTGCAGGAAGTTTTCCATACAGGCCAGGTCACCGGTCAAGTCTTTCGCGTGCGTAACATCTTTGCTCAGTTTTAAGGTAAACTGGAAGTCCTCCGGCACATCATTAGCCCACTTTTCATAGGTGGAGCGCAGCGGTGTCTTATAAAAACAACTGTTAACCTCGATGCTATTAAATAGTGTACTGTAATAATTAAGGCGGCTTTTTACCTTGTATTCGGGCGGGAAGGAATTTTTGCTGCCCGGCATGTAGCCGTTGCTGGTTCCTATCCTGAGTTTTCCGGTTACTGCTGTCATACCTGCAATTTAGAAAAGGTCGTAATGGGCATTCTGTTCCCCACCGGTACCGCTATACTATTCCGATGTATGGATCATTTGCATTTCGGCAAAAGTAAGAGCCGGCCCTGCGGTTCAAAGGGCGTGCCATGGTTCTGCGATGATCGGTTGTAAATCTGGTACAATATTTATACTGCTGGTGCTATGGAGAATAGGAGTGAAGGCGATATTCTTAGGTTTATCCGGGAAAGGAACAAATCCTGATAAAGATTTAAAAAATAAATAAACATGAAAAATAAAAAAGACCAGGCAGCTGGCGGTATCACCGATAAGACAGATATGAATGCCGGAAGCGGAGCCTTTAACCAGGGCAGTGAGCAGGATCCCAGTTATAACAAGGGGACGAAAGTACCTGATGAAGAAAAAAAAACAGGGCATTCAATTTCTCCCGGTAAGGAAAAGGAAAACCCGCATGACGGCAATATCGGGAAAAATAATGCCGGGGGAACAGCATGAAAATCGCTACCTACAATGTGAATGGTGTGAATGGCCGTTTGCCGGTCCTCTTGCGGTGGCTGAAAGAGACTTCCCCGGATGTCGTGTGCCTGCAGGAGTTAAAAGCGCCGGAAGAGAGATTTCCACTCGGGGCAATTGTTAAGGCAGGTTACCAGGCGATCTGGCATGGACAGAAAAGCTGGAATGGTGTGGCGATACTCTCAAGGCATGCGATGAAAGAAACCCGGCGTGGTCTGCCGGGTGACCCGGAGGATTTGCACAGCCGCTATATCGAAGCGGTAGTAAAAGGTATCACGATCGGTTGCCTTTACCTGCCTAATGGTAATCCCTACCCCGGTCCCAAATTCGAATACAAATTAAAATGGATGAAGCGTTTTACCACGCATGCCAAAAAGTTATGGAACAAGAAAGTTCCAGTCATTCTCGCGGGTGATTTTAATGTGATCCCTGCGGAAAGAGATGTGTACAAGCCCGAGCGTTGGGTTAATGATGCATTGTTCAGGGTAGAGAGCCGTGCGGCGTTCAGTAAATTAATGGCACAGGGGTGGACCGATGCTTTACGTACCAGGCACCCCGATGAGATTATTTATACCTTCTGGGATTATTTCCGCAACGCTTATGCCCGTAACGCCGGACTTCGCATCGATCATTTCTTACTCAGCCCTGGCATTTTAAAACGTTTGAAGAAAGCAGAAGTGGATATGCATGTAAGAGGATGGGAAAAAACAAGTGATCATGCACCCGTATGGATTGAAATAAGAGACAGGTAAGAAAACGGTTGCAGCCAGCAAGTTTCTCTTTTCGCAGACACTACAATCAAAAATGGGGAATAAAAAAAGCCCAAATCCCTAATTATTAAAGATTTGAGCTAGTACCGGAGAGCAGACTTGAACTGCCGACCTTCGGGTTATGAATCCGATGCTCTAACCAGCTGAGCTACCCCGGCATTCGGGCGGCAAAAATAGCCATTTGTGCTAAAAGATTGAAATCAATTTGAT
>JANWIJ010000106.1 GCA_025449935.1 Chitinophagaceae bacterium | reverse complement strand
GGGCAATACGTTTACGCCATCGGTAGCGGGAGTGGGAGCAGCAACGGTAACATATACAGCCACGAATGCCGGATGTACATCGGTATCATCGAGAGTGATTTTGGTGAATGAGTGTGCAGAGCGTCACCTGACACTGGATCAGTACCCGGCCGTGATCGTATACCCGAACCCAAGCAATGGCCAGTTCAATATCCGGATCAATACGGACCTGTACACTGAACTGGGTGTGAAAGCCTATAACAGCAGTGGGCAAATGGTCCAGAGCCGGATGTTCGACGGTATTGCTTATGGCAGCGTACTATCCATAGACCTGTCAAGACTGGGATCCGGGGTCTATCATTTATTCCTCTTTAATAATGAGAACGGAAGAGTGGATAAGAGAGGAGTAAGTGTGGTGATCTATAAATAAGGGGGTTACACAATCAATAAAATTAAGTCCCGCTTTAAACAGCGGGACTTTTTATTTCTTAATGATTTTAATTTCTACTCGCCGGTTCGCTATTCTTTCTTCTTCGGTTTTTTCAGGGTAAAGGAAAAGTGGGGCCGCATGACCAAATCCTTTATAACTCACACGCTCCGGCGCAATGCTGTTGATGACCAGGTAGTCCATCACTGCTTTTGCTCTTGCCTCGGACAGATTGTTGAGACCTGTTCCTGCATCCAGGCCATCTGCCGCATGCGGTTCGCAGCAGATATGTCCCTCTACCCGGATAATCAATGTTGGATAAGTGCGCATCGCATCCAGTAATTCGTTCAGCATGGGTTGTGATTCCGGTAGAAAAAGATCCCTTCCCCCGGCAAAGTTGATATTCCGTAAAACGATGCTGGTGCCTGCCACAGTCGATGAGTCAGCAATTTTTTCTTTTAATGACAAGCCCGCCCCGTCAGGTATTATTTTTAATTCAACACGCCTGTTAAGCTGTCTTTCTTCTTCCGTTTTATTGTCATTGAGCGGGTTTCGTTTTCCATAACCAACCGCAGCAACAATACGGCTCGCAGCCCACCCGCCTGCCACCAGGTAATTCTTCACAGCGGTTACTCTTTTTTTTGAAAGTTGCAGGTTGTACCCGTCCGCCCCAATGCTGTCGCAATGCCCATGCAATTCAAGTTTGAGATCAGTCCTGCCGGTTTTTTGCTGTACCAGGAAATTATCAAGTTCCAGTTCAGTTTTATCCGTAAGTTCATATTTATTAAAGTCAAAATAAACAGTGATTGATATTTGCGAACAGGCAGCCACAGAAAAGAGAACGGCTATTCCTGCAAAGAATGATTTCAGAATAATACCTGTGCTGTGGCCGGTGAAATAAAATGTCCTGTTCATACCCGGCTATAAGAACGCAGATCAGCACGGTTTCTTGTATTTCGAGCCGGTTTTCTGAAAGGCCTGATCTTTGTATGAAGGGTAACTAAACTCAGCAATCATGATCCCAATAGGCGATGATAATTCAGACAGGCACCTAACCCCCATGGTGAATTATATTTTAATTGCCATCAATATCCTGGTCTTTATATTTTTCCAGGGGATGGGGAGTAACCTGGACTTCACGTATGCTTTTTCAACGGTACCTGCAGAGATCCTCCGGGGTGAGGACATTGCTACCAATGGCCTTCAGCCAACGCCCGTACCTGTTTACCTGACCCTGATTACAGCTATGTTTATGCACGGTGGCTGGGCTCACCTGGGTGGCAACATGTTATTCTTATGGGTCTTCGGCGATAATATTGAAAACCGTATGGGTCATGCGAGGTACCTGGCTTTTTACCTGCTTTGTGGAATCATTGCCTCACTCAGCCATGTATTTATCTCCGGGGCAAATTCAGAAAATTCACTGATACCGAGCCTGGGTGCTTCGGGAGCGATATCCGGGGTAATGGGTGGTTATATGCTATTGTTCCCCTCCAGGAAAGTACGGGTCTTTATGGGCAGGGGCGTTGGCGAGGTTCCGGCCTTCGTGGCATTGGGTATCTGGATCGTGTTCCAGGTGATCAGTGGTATGGGTATGCTCGGTGGTTCAGAAGGCGGTGGCGGCGTGGCCTATGCTGCTCATATTGGGGGATTTGTGGCCGGTCTCCTGCTGGTAAAACTATTCGACAGGGGCGCAAATAAACGAAGTGTGTTAAAAACCTGAGCAGGCTGCATTTTGTTATTATCTCTTCTCCAAAAAAGCCCTGTTTGCATTACCTTTGCGGCTTCAAAAAAAGATATTAAATGATCAGTGTAAAAGATCTGAAACTGGCCTATGGGAAAAGAGTATTGTTTGAAGAAGTCAATCTCAATTTCACAAAAGGTAATTGCTATGGTGTGATTGGCGCCAATGGTGCCGGCAAAAGTACCTTCCTTAAAATATTAAGCGGGGAAATAGAACCCAATAAAGGCTCAGTGGAAATTACGCCCGGGGAACGAATGGCCGTATTGAAACAGAACCAGTTTGAATTTGATGAAGAAACCGTGCTGAACACGGTCATGATGGGCCATACCAGGCTTTGGAAAATAGCAAAAGAGAGAGAAAGTATTTATGCCCTTGCTGACTTTACTGAAGAAGATGGCATGAGAGCCGGTGAACTGGAAGGTGAATTTGGAGAAATGGGTGGTTATACGGCTGAGAGTGACGCTGGAACTTTGTTGGGTGAACTGGGCGTGGAGGAGCATTTTCACAGCTCGCTGATGAAAGATATTCCTTCCAATTTAAAAGTCCGGGTATTATTGGCACAGGCCATATTTGGTAACCCGGACATCCTTTTACTGGATGAGCCCACCAACGGACTGGATATTGAAACGATCAGCTGGCTGGAAAATTTCCTGGCAGATTATGAGAATATTGTTTTAGTGGTGAGCCACGACCGTCACTTCCTGGATGCGGTATGTACCCATGTGGCAGACGTAGACCGGCAGAAAATTAAAATATTCACCGGTAACTATACCTTCTGGTATGAATCATCACAACTGATGGCCCGCCAGGTAAATGATAAGAACAAGAAAACGGAAGAAAAAAGACAGGCACTGATTGATTTTATCGCCCGCTTCAGTGCCAACGCATCAAAAAGCAAACAGGCCACATCAAGAAAGAAAGCGCTGGAGAAACTCAGCATTGAAGAAATAGAACCCAGTTACCGGAAATATCCCGGCATCATTTTTCAACCACTCCGTGAAGTCGGCAACCAGATATTGAATACTGAAAAACTGACTAAATCAGTTGACGGTCGTGTTCTCTTCAAAGACGTCACATTTACAGTTAATAAAGGAGATAAAATAGCCCTGCTCAGCCGTGACCCGCTGGCTGTTACTGCATTCTTTAATATCATTACGGCTGAAACTATCGCTGACAGCGGTTCCTACGAATGGGGCACCACCGTTACACATGCCTATCTTCCACAGGAAAACAACCAGTTCTTTAATGGCCGGGACAACCTGATGGACTGGCTCCGCCAGTATGTGCCGGATCATGTGAAAGATGTGGATGAACCATTCCTGAGAGGGTTCCTGGGCAAAATGTTATTCAGCGGTGATGATGTTTTAAAAACGACCAACGTGTTAAGCGGGGGAGAAAAAGTGCGTTGTATGCTGAGCCGGATGATGCTGCAAAGCCCCAATGTGATACTACTCGATCAGCCAACCAATCACCTGGATCTGGAAAGTATCCAGAGCTTTAACGAGCAGTGTACCGATTACAAAGGCATTGTGCTGTTAACCAGCCATGATCATACGTTCATGCAGACAGTCGCCAACCGCGTCATTGAATTAACGCCAAAAGGAATAATAGACCGCCTCATGACCTTTGATGAATACCTGGTAGATGAGCGGGTAAAGGCGCTGAAAGAAGAGTTGTATAAATGAGCAGTGGAATAGGGAGTAGCGAGTGGGGAGTGGGAAGTGGGGAGTGGCGAGCCTGCCTGCCGGTAGGCAGGCTGTCAAAAATTTTTATCGGGACGCGTAAATTTCCGATATGATCTCCTGCAAAATAATGATCCTGTTTCTTGCCCGGAAAAAAACTTATTTCTATCTTGATCCCTGAATTAATTCTGTTGCACTTCCTGAGATCCATGCCTACCGTACCTGTTAATCTTTCCGGGAAAAATTAGTATCCGGCCGGAAGGTATGTTCGCAACAAGCGGAGATTCGGGTTGAAGCCAAAGAAAGCTACTTAAAAAGTTTAACCCTTCCTGGATGCAGGAAGGGTTTTTTATTTTCAAGTTTTTGCCCTGCCCGGTAAATACAGGCACTTCTGGTTATTTTCTTCCTTATCTTCCTTGATAATATGTCCCAAACCTCAACCCTTGCCAAAAGAATCGGATTCTGGTCCGCTACTTCCATTATCATTGGCAGTATTATCGGCTCCGGTGTGTTTATGAAACCGGCCAGCATGGCAGCACAGCTCGGTTCCCCGGTTTGGTTGACCATTGTTTGGGTGATAGCCGGACTTTTTTCACTGTTTGGTGCATTAGTATATGCTGAACTGGGAGCGATGATGCCTGAGACAGGTGGTATCTATGTTTATTTCCGGAAAATGTTCGGCGATTTTTTCGCTTTCCTTTACGGGTGGGCTGCTTTTTCCGTGATGAACACCGCGGCGGTCGCAGCCATTGCATTTGTTTGTGCCCAGTACGCCGATTATTTTTTGCAGTTGCCAAGGTTCGATCCGGTGACAGAACAATCTGTGGCCTGGCATTTACCTTTTATTGGTGACCTGTACCCGTTGAAGAATTTTGGCGTAAAATCACTGGCGATAACAATAATAGCGGCCCTTACCTGGCTGAATTACCGGAGCGTAAAGGCAGGGAGTTCCTTCCAGGTCGTGTCCACCATTGTGAAAATAGCTGTGATCGGCGCATTGATAATTGGTATTTTCTTTTTTGGGAATGGCTCGGTTCAGCATTTTTTTCAGTCGGAGAATCCAAAACAGGGCGGGGCATTGCTGAGTGGAGTGATCGCTGCTCTCACCGGCGCTTTTTTTGCGTACGACGGATGGATCAACATAACCTATATAGCCGGTGAGATAAAACAACCTCAACGGAACATTCCAAAAAGTTTATTCACAGGGGTGATTGTGTGCATTATAGTTTATGTGCTGGTGAACCAGGCCTACCTCTATGTGTTGCCTGTAGAAAAAATTGCGTCATCATCCCTGGTTGCGTCAGATGCAATCGGAATGGCTTTAGGAAGTACTGGTGAAGCCGCGGTAGCCGCTATGATTGTGATCTGCACACTGGGCTCTATAAATGGAAATGTGATGGCAACCACCCGGGTCACTTATGCCATGGGAAAGGACCGGGTATTCATGCCCTGGACAGGCAGGGAGCATAAAAAATTTCAAACACCCGGGAATGCTTTGTGGCTGCATGCAGCCTGGATCTCTGTACTGATTATTTCGGGTTCATTCGATATGCTGGCGGATATGATGGTATTTATCACCTGGATCGCCTATGGTCTCGGGGCCATCGGTATTTTCATGCTCCGGAAAAAAATGCCGGACCTGGACAGACCATACAAAATATGGATGCATCCCTTCGTGACCTTGTTGTTTATTGCCTTTACCGCAGTTTTTCTCAGCATCACGGTATATAATGATATCACCAATTATATTAACCACCGGCAGCCGGTTGTAAATTCTTTATTGGGAATTGTTATCACAGCCCTGGGTATTCCACTATACTTTTATTTCAAAACAAAAAAAACGGGGGATGTTCATGAATGAACATCCATAACCCATCCGGGTAAAGCCCGCAGAATTGAATAAGCGGGAACAAAAAAAAGTCAGAGCATTTTATGGATCAGCTTTCCCAGCATCATCAATCCATAATCAGCCTCATCATCCCAAGGACTTCCAAAACTGATACGGAGGCAATTATTATAATTGCAACTCGCCGAGAAAATTTTGCCTGGAACAATGGAGATATGATGTTTCATCGCTTCCACGCGGAGTTTGAATGTATTCACTTTCTTATTGAGCTGTACCCACAGTATAAATCCACCATGCGGGCGTGAAACCTTGGTGTCCTCCGGGAAATAATCGATAATAGCCTGCAGGTAACGGAGACATTGCGTGTACAATGCCTTTCGCAAATTCTTTAAATGGTATTCATAACGGCCATTCTGCAGGTAATGGGCCATAGCCGCCTGCGTGAGGGTTGGGGAACTGATATTGTGTATACGCTTGATCTGTTTTACCTGTTCCAGGAACTTACCCGGGATAACCCAGCCGATGCGGTATCCCGGTGATAACGATTTGCTCAGTGAAGAACAATGCATCACCATCCCTTTTGTATCGTAGTATTTACAGGTGCGGGGCCTGTTCTTGCCAAAATAGAGTTCGCCATAAATATCGTCTTCAATCAATGGAATGTTTTGCTTCGTAATGATCTCTACCAATTTCTTCTTATGCTCATCCGGCATACAGCCTCCTAACGGGTTATTAAAATTCGGTATCACCACGCAGGCTTTGATGGGATAATTTTTTATGGCTTTCTGCAAACAATCCAGGTCAAGACCCGTAACAGGCGAAGAAGACAATTCAACCACTTTCAATCCCATGTTTTCCAGTGACTGGAAGATCCCAAAATAGTTGGGGGATTCAACTGCTACCGTATCTCCCGGTTGTGTCACAGCCTTAATGCATAAGGTGATAGCTTCCAGGCAGCCATTTGTCACCACCACTTCATCGGGTTTTATTTTGCCACCCCAGTTAAAGGCCAGCTTCGCGATTTGCTTTCTTAATTCCACATTGCCCTGTGTGTGTTCGTAACTGATGCAGGAATCCTTGCTGTTCCGCAATGCCTGCATGACTGATTTATTAATTTTTGCCGTGGGCAATAAGACCGGGTCAGGAACCGCTAAGGCAAAATTGATGATCTTTTCATGATGCGTGGCAATGTCCGCATAAATGGAAGCGATCATTTCTTTCACACTCACATCGTGCGATAAGGGGTCCGGCGCAATCATTTTGGGTAACGCGGGATAACGTTTTTGATTGAACCGTACATAATAGCCTGATTTGGGCCTTGATTCAATCAATCCCTTTCCTTCCAGGTAATAATAGGCCTGGAACGCCGTACCCATACTGATACCATATTCGTCACTCAGTACACGGACAGACGGGAGTTTATCACCAATCTTGAGTACATCGCCGTCAATCATTTTTTCCAGCCCGTCGGCCACCTGCATATACAGGTGATCATCGGCAGTAAAATCGTTTTTTCGCATGGGGGGTTAAAATCTGATATAGTCAAAAATACAAAATCTGAATCTGTTTTTTTAGAAAAATCAGTAAGAAATTTGTACCAGGTTTTTCCACAACGGGAAACCCGGCATAAAGCGGAATATGAAAAAGGAATTACGAAACGCGTATATCGCCCTGGCGCTTGTCAGTTTTTTTTGGGGTACCACCTATGTGGCAGCCCGGGTGGGTGCGCAGCAGATGCCCGGTTTGTTCATGGCGGGCGTTCGCCAATTTCTTTCCGGGTTGATCCTGGTAAGCTTTTTCCTGGCCCGGGGATTTAGACTGCCGGAATGGAGGGAGATCAAACGGATCTCCGTTCAGGGGATCTTCCTTTTATGTATTGCCAATGGACTTCTTACCTGGGCCATGGAATATATCAGCGGCGGGCTGGCCGCCATTATTGTGGCCCTGGTACCGATGTTTATTGCATTATTCAGTGTGGCGCTTTCCAAATGCGCAAAGGTTACCAGGTGGATGGTCCTGGGATTGGTGATTGGTTTTGCAGGTGTCCTGGTTATTTTTTCCGACTACCTCGGTGAAATGCAAAGCAGGAAATTTGTCATTGGGATAGTATTATCCCTGATCTCTGTTTTATCCTGGTCTTTTGGCACCGTATATAGTTCAAAACAAAAATCATCTATTGATATCCTGTTTAATGTGGGGTTACAAATGTTTATTGCCGGAATCATTATGCTCATTGTCTGTGGCATTACCGGGAAATATGTTAACCTGGCCGAGGCAGGTCAACGTTCCTGGCTCGCGTTAATTTACCTGATCATTTTCGGTTCGCTGGTAGCTTACACAGCCTATGTATTTGCGATCAGCAAACTGCCACCCACACTGGTTTCTGTTTACGCTTATATCAATCCCATCGTGGCCGTAGGACTTGGCTGGTTATTGCTTGCCGAGAAAATGAATATGATCATGCTGGTAGGGATGATCATAACCCTGGCCGGTGTTTATTTAGTTAACCGCGAATTCAAAAAAGTTAAACAATGAACGACATCATCGTAATAGATTATCAAGCTGAACACCAGCCCTGGTTTGAAAAATTCAACCGGGACTGGATCGAAGCAATGTTTACCATGGAGCCGGTAGACGAATGGGTCGTGACCTACCCGGACAAAGCTATCCTGGAACCAGGCGGGGCCATTTTAATGGCCACCTATAAAGGAACCATTGCCGGAACCGTGGGCTTGAGAAAGGTAGATGAAGAAACTTACGAGTTCACCAAAATGGCGGTAGATAAAAATTTCCGCCGGTTGGGTATCGCGGAGGCTATCAGTTACGCCAGTTTTGAAAAGGCTGTTGAACTGGGAGCCAGGAAAGTGATCCTCTATTCGAATACAAAAAATGCTGGCGCCATAAAGTTATATGAGAAAATAGGGTTTCATCATGTGCCGGTGGAGAAAGGCGTGTACGAAAGAGCCAATGTAAAAATGGAGATTGCGATTACGGATGCTGTGCAGGCCGCCAACAACTATAAAAAAGAAATGTCATTCACCTAAAACCAATCAATATGGAGTTACTTACCGACATCCCTGTAAAAAGAGTATACCGTTCCCGGGTCATGGAAGTTGATTTTAATAACCTTGAATTCGGCAAATATGTATCCGATCACATGCTGGTATGTGATTTTAAAGCCGGGGAATGGCAATTACCGGTCATTGTACCCTATGCCAATCTTTCCATGAGTCCCGCTTCGCTGGCCTTGCATTACGGCCAAACCGTGTTCGAAGGAATGAAAGCATTCCGCATGCACGATGGGCATATCAATATTTTCCGGTTGGAAAAACATTATGAGCGCTTTGCACGATCCCTGGAAAGAATGTGCATGGCGGTGCCGCCACAAGAAATGTTTACGGAGGGATTATTGAAACTGGTCTCCACTGATAAATCGTGGGTGCCGCAACAAGCAGGCTGTTCGTTATACCTGCGACCTTTTGTTTTTGCCAGTGAAGCCAGGTTTGGGGTTAAGATTTCAGATGAATACCGGTTTATCATCATCACGGGCCCGGTGCCGGAGTTGTATGCAAAACCAATCAGGGTAAAAGTGGAAACAAATTATGTAAGGGCTGCAAAGGGGGGAACCGGGTTTGCCAAATGCGGCGGTAATTACGGCGGTGCATATTATCCCACGCAACTGGCAAGAAAACAGGGATATGACCAGGTGCTTTGGACAGACGCCAAAGAAAATAAATTCATTGAAGAATCCGGTATGATGAACGTGATGTTTGTGTTGAATAACAAACTGGTTACACCACCCTTATCCGATTCAATACTGGATGGGATAACCCGGGATTCCTTACTCACCCTCGCTGCCGGGCTGGGTTACGAAACGGAAGAAAGACCCGTTTCCATTGCCGAGCTGGAAAATGCATTCAGGAACAATACCATCAGGGAAGCTTTCGGGGCCGGCACAGCTGCTGTCGTAGCTCCCATCGACACAATATGCATTGGCGATACAGATTATATGTTACCGGCGTACGGCCCGCAAAGTTTACTGAACAGGGTCAAGGACGGGTTGCAAAAAATCCGTTTAGGATTGAGTGAAGATATTTATGGATGGAACAGGGTGATATAATGATCGTATCATATGGGTTAGTAAAGGCCGGCTATGCAGCCGGTTTTTTTAATTCAGCAGCAAGACGGTTCCCTTGGTAAAGACTCTTACACCCGTATCATGATGGATATAGCTCAGTAGCCACGCATACACCCCGGTTTGCTGTAATACCCCGTTGATCCTGCCATCCCATTTCTTTGTCCAGTCCCGCGTAGCGAATACCTGTTGTCCGTAACGGTTAAACACCCTGAACTCCAGCTGATCAGCTTTTAGCGCATTCAGCGGGTACAGGTAATCATTTCTCCCATCGCCATTGGGTGTAAAGGCAGCTGGTACGGCAATATAACAGTTACTTAATGATTTGATAAGCTGGGTCACCGTATCGTGGCAATTTAGAAGTGTATTAGAAGCGACCAGGGAGACGGTATAATAGATTTCCTGGTTGGACAATGGATATTTTTGTACTCCCGGATTTTTTTCAGTGCTCTGCACGCCGTTCCCGAAATTCCATTTCCAGCTGGTAAATCCGCCTGTACTTTTATTAATGAACCGGATCGTATCAGCCGGGCATATAATTTTTGGTGCATCAAAAGCGGCTTCAAGCGAACCGGTTATCGTTATTTCCTGCGAAGAAGTGTCAATACACTTGTTATTGGCTACGGTGAGTTTTACCCGGTACTGTCCCCCAACGGTGTAGACCCTCACAGGATTCTGCTCGGTTGAAAATGAACCGTCGCCGAAGTCCCATTTCCATGAAGCTGTATTATTATTTCCATCATGAAAAAAAGAAACCCTGGTCTCTTTGCAGGACGGAGGTGCATCCATGGTGAATAAGGAGGAGAGAGGATCATCTACATTAAATAAGACCGCAGAACCTGCCGGCGTGGGTTGACCGCAAATGTCAAGTATAGTATTACCGTCGGTACCGGTGGTTAACTCTACACGGTAAGTGCCGGCAACCAGCAACGGGGTGGTAAAATTCAACCGGATGATGAAAATGTTTTGCTGGGTATTGCAACTGGTCAGCATCACGGTGGATGAAACCGCCTGCGGCCCGGTTACAATAAAATCGCTTCCATCAGGAGCAATGGAATTACAACGTATTGGCTTCCGGAAAACGAGCTCAATAAATGTAGGGGCGCAGCCTGTTTTGAATACACTGTCCAGGGGAGTAGGCAACAAGGGGCCTGAACTCAATCCCACCGTTTCGCCTTCCGGTATCAGCCGGTTGCAGATGTCTTCCAATGTGTTTCCATCCGTTCCATTCACTACGGATAGCGTGTAATTGCCAAAAGGAAGTGGCTGGCTGAGCGTTAATATGACCGAATCAGTCCCGAGCAATGAACTGCAATCACTGGCCGCGGCCGATAAAATTGTTATACCACCACTGATACTGAAGTCACTTCCATCGGGAGTAATTGAACCGCAAGTGATCTTCTTGTTTAATCTTACGACAACCGTGTTCCCGCTGCAACCCACGGTTGCTTTTTGAAGGTGCGGCTCAATGTTATCTGTAATACTAGCCGTGCCACCGGTAAAGGTGAGTTGATACCCAAAAGGGGAGGCACTTTGGTTTGAAATCATCAGCATATAAGAACGACCTGCTACGATACCGGGCATCATACTGAACAGGGCTCCCCCGGATCCTCCACAAACAATCAGGCTGGTTCCGTCTGCGGTAGCACCGGTCTCGCCGGGTTCGCTCGACCAGTTACAGGCAACAAATAAAGACGGAACAGTAAACACACTGTTCGGGTTTGTATTGGTGATATCAAAAAGCTGCCAGTTATAGTTAGCCATCGGGTCATCGGGGGTGATCAAAAAACCGAGCGTACCGGAAGTAAAGCAGGCCATCCTGAAAAAACTGGGATTGTTATTCTGGTAAGTAAACCCGCCAGGGCAGGGAACGGCCATATCAATGATGCCGCAATAAGTGGGAGTATATTGATAGAATGTTTCGCTGCCGCAGACCAGTACCGCTGTTTCGGGAGTTTGCCCGGGGAAGGTGCAAAGCTGTGCCTTCACCGGTAAGGATGACAAAATTAAAAGGGCGATCCGGCAAATTGTTTTAATCATACAGGTGTAATGACTACACTGGAACGGCTAAACTTATCACAACGCTGCTAATGCCATCCCTAATTTACAAAACAATCCGCAAAGCTCCCGCGTGGCCCGGTTGGGGCTGGTCAATGTCGTATTTTCGCCGTATAACAAACAGGTTATGAAAACGGCAATTGTAACCGGCGCCTCCGGGAATATGGGACAGGCAGTGATAAAAAAACTCCTGAGCGAAGGCTTTCATGTGACAGGCACTGTGATCCCCAACGACCCGGTAAAGCTGGATATACATCATCAACATTTTGAAACAGCCACCGCGGACCTGATGAATGAAACCAGTGCAATGGATTTTGTCAATGCAGTTGCCGAAAAACAGGGAAGCATTGATGCGGTGGTGCTGACAGTTGGTGGCTTTGCGATGGGCAGTGTTACTGAAACCAAAGCAGCGGATATCCTGAAGCAATACAAGTTAAACTTTGAAACAGCTTATCATGTTGCCCGTCCTGTTTTGATCCGGATGATGAAGCAGGGGAGCGGCCGCATTTTTTTGGTCGGATCAAAGCCCGGATCGGATATGCATAAAAGCAAAGGAATGGTAGCTTATGGCCTGGCCAAATCACTCATCTTCCGGCTGGCCGAACTCATTAATGATGAGGCGAAGGGAAAAAATATTGTCTGCAGTGTTGTCGTTCCTTCCACGATTGATACGCCCCAAAACCGGGCATCCATGCCGGATTCCGACCCTGCCAACTGGGTAAAGCCGGAATCTATTGCTGATATCATCTCCTTTTATTGTTCTCCCGCGGCGGCGATACTCCGGGAGCCGGTTATAAAAGTGTATAATAACGCCTGATCTTCCCCTGTTCTGCCAGGCATGTAAAAAATTTGTCATAGATTTTTCTACACCCGGAAGATGCCCCAGCACTGGTTTTGGCAGGACTTTTGTAAAACAGGGGTGAATAAAACTGTATGTATATGAAAACAAAGATGATAGCTGTGGCAGTTCTCACCTGCACCAGCATTGCTTCACAATCACAGACTTTGAGGGCCGGTGTTAATTTCGCAAATGTCACCATCAGCAGTGACGGCGATATAGACGAAAACAAAACCCTAACCAGTTTCCAGGTTGGGTTTAATGGTAATCTTAAACTGGCACCCTTCTTTTTCTTCCAGCCTGGTATCATTTTAACCGGTAAAGGCTCCAAAACCTCATCGGGTGAAACAACGGATCCGACTTATTACCGTGCAACAACAAATCCTTATTATATCGAGATACCTGCCAATTTTGTTTTAAAAAGTCCCGGCCCCATTAAATTTTTTGCAGGTGCCGGACCCTACCTGGCAATTGGTATCGGGGGCAAGAATAAAGTTGATGGTAAACTGCTGGGCACTTCTTTCAGCAGCGAAAAAAATATTGAATGGTCAAATGACGATCCCGCTACGCTTGATTATGAAGAAGGGGCCGGATACGGTATTCTGAAACGGTTTGATTATGGGCTGAATGGTACTGCGGGGATTGAATTGCCCAACTCGGTAATAGCCTTACACTATGGCTTTGGACTTGCCAAACTGCAATCCGGCAGCAGCAGCAGTTCGGATGACAGGAATAAGCACCGGGTTATCAGTCTTACCCTTGGAATCAAGCTCTAGGTTCAATCTCACCAGGAGTAGATATATTTCATAACCACGGCGGTCACAGCGGCGCTAAGTTTTTTGCTTTGTTGCGTTGACCGCTGTGGTTTTATTATAGCCTGCCCGGCGAATCATTATCTTGCAGGCCACCAATTTCTCCTGCATGAAGTATATGAAATGGATCGGTGTAGCTGCTGCGTTACTGCTGATCGTTGCCTGTTTCTTACCCTGGTATTACCTGGACTGGAAAAACTTTACTATTACCGGGCTCGAGGCCGGTGACAAATTTGGCAGACCCGCTTACTGGCATTTTGTATTCAGTGTTTTCTTTTTATTCTTCAGTTTTATTCCCCGTATCTGGGCCAAGCAATGGAACGTATTTATAGCTGCTGTTAACTGTGCCTGGACGGCAAGAAATTTTTTTGCACTGGCTATGTGTTCGGGAGGCGAATGCCCCGCGCGGCAGGCCGGTATCTGGCTCCTGCTCATCGCCTCGCTGCTGATGATGTTATCAACCTTGTTCCCGGACATAAAATTACACCGGGAAAAAAGCAAAAATTAATGAGCTTTTATTTTCACCTTATTTTCTGAAACGTATAGTTTCGGTGACTTAATTATTTTTTCAATCCTGGTTCCTGCCCCTTCCTTAAGCCGGGGTCTGTACAGTTGATTCTAAATTACCTAACCGGGCCATATGCGGAAGAGCTGTATTTATCTTATTTCTTTATGCTGTGCAGGTAATTCCTTTGCTGCAATTATTACCTGGGATGGAGGTGGTGGTGATGGGCTCTGGGCAACTGCGGCGAACTGGGTTGGAAATATTGTTCCAGGCCCGGGAGATGATGTTATATTGGATAATGCTGTTGTATTGGCAACCTATACCGTAACTCTTCCCGGGGGTGCAGTTACGACCACTGTTAGCACGTTGACTATTACGCCATCCGCGGCAAATAATATTACCCTAACACTTCCGAATTCAAATACCGCTAACCCCGGGTTAAGCGTTACCGGAATGGGTGACGGGTTGGTATTAAACAATGGAGCGGTCTTAAAAAATTCTTCCCTGGCGATAGCCGGGAGCGGCGTTTCAATTACAAACTCTTTCCGGATAAATAATGGCGGGCATTATATTCATAATACGGGTAGGGGAAACGCAGCCATAGTAAGCCAACTATCAATTGCAGCCGGAACTGAATTGGGAGAATTCGAATTTGATATTCCTGACCTGGGTGGCAGTTATATCCTGTCGTTAAGCGGCAGAACTTTTGGATCCCTGACCTTGTCCGGACTTTCCGGAACCAATATAACTTATATAGGAAGTGGATCAATGATTTTAACAGTCAGGGGAAACCTGCGGATTGCAAACACTGCCAGGTTGAGTATCAGTTTGTCTGCGGATATACAAGTGCAGGGCAGTTGCTTTGTTGGCTCGAATTCGGTTTTTAATTTACAAACTTCAGGAAATAACAACCTGGTAAGAGTTCGGGGCCATGTTACCTCTAATGGGAGTATAACGGAAAGTGGTACAGGCTTACCGGTTCTTGAATTAAATGGCAGTTCAAATCAAAACCTGCTTATTGCGGGCGGAATCCTGAGTGATGTTACTCTAAAAATTAATAATCCCGCCGGTATTCTAGTCATCACCACCTTTTCGTTAGCTTATAAATTACAGTTAACGAACGGTAAATTAAATACTGCCAGCCCGGCCCGGGTTTTAGTGATGGAAGCAGGAAGCAGCGTTATTGGTGGTTCCAATCTCAGTTTTGTTGAAGGCCCGGTCAGGAAGCGGGGAAATACTGATTTTATCTTCCCGGTAGGGGCCGGAAGTATTTATGCGCCAATCGGGATTGGGAATGTTTCCGGGGAAGATCCTTCCGATGCTTTTACGGCGAAATACATACGCGTTGATCCAAGAAGTGTTTATGGCGTCAATTATCAATCGCCGATCGATCATGTAAGCATGGTGGAATATTGGAGCTTATTGCAGAGTTCAGGGACCGCCACAAAAAAAATAGCACTTGCCGTAAACCCGGAAAGTTTTGCAACAAACTTAAACACGTTATTAGTGGCAAGGTATAATACGGGAGATGGAGAATGGAAAAATGAAGGACTAAATACCGTTGTTGCAGGGCCGCCTTTCCCGCCTTATGTTACGGGGTCAATCACGGGAAATGCTGTTTCAAATTTTGGAATATTTACGTTAGCAACAACAGATCCCCCGGGTATTAATCCTCTGCCGCTAAACCTGCTGAATTTTGATGCAGTTAAGGTCGGCCATACTGCGGCAGCTGTCAAATGGGAGCTAGCTGCCTGCTGCGCCGGAAAAATCTGGTTTGATGTACAAAAATCAACAGGCGATAGAAACTTTAAAACGTTTGCCCAACTGCCTGGCAGTGCTTCAAACCGGTACTATGAATTGTCAGATGACCAGCTTGGCCCGGGAGTTACTAATTACCGTTTAAAAATCATAGATGCCAATGGGAAACTGTCTTACAGTAAAATCGTTGCTGTTATCAACGCCCATCCGGCCATATCGATCACTTCTCTTTTTCCCAATCCTGTAAACCGGCAGGTAACATTCACGGTGAGTAGTGGCCGGGCCGGGAAGGGCAGGTTTGTAATCTACAATATGAATGGTATTGCCGTTAAACAATGGGAGGCGGATCTAGGGGAGGGAAATACAGTTCTTACGATGCATGCAGGCGAATTGCCGGCAGGGTTATATCAAATGGTCGCGCTGGTACCGGGAGGAAGATCAGTCCTGGGCTTTGCTAAACAATAAGCCGGTACAGTCAGTGATGATACTCATGGGAAACCGGCGTGAGTAGGTTAGGACCATGGAAACATGGTTCTTTTTATCAGAATACTCCGTGGATATAAAATTTATCCTTCAAATAATTTTGCTATTCCGAAAGCTGCCGTAGCGGCTACAGCGCCGATCAGCATAACCCGCAATGCCCCCTGCCAGGCGTTAACACCCGTGATGCGGCTTTTAAAATAACCAAAGATGAACAAACAGAGAAGTGTAACAACTGCAGAGATCTTTAATCCTTCAACCGGCGATGATACAAAGAAGTAAGGGCTGAGTGGCACCAGGCCACCAGCCACATAGGACAGACCTATATTCAGTGCCGATTTGGTCGCTCTTTTCGGATCGGGTTTTTCAAGACCGAGTTCATACTTCATCATGAAGTCTACCCATTGTTTTTTATCCCGGGCAATTTCTTCGGTGGCTTTAACCTGCAGTTCCTCGCTCAGCCCGATGCCGGCAAAGAATTCTTTTGTTTCTTCTATTTCCCGGTGGTGGAGATGTTCCACCTCGTAATATTCTCTTTTGAGTTCACTGTTATAATGATCCTGTTCGGTTTTGCCCGCGAGATAACCACCCAGGCCCATAGCAATGGAGCCTGCGGCTACTTCAGCTATTCCTGCAATTACGATGATGGAGGTGGAATTAACAGCTCCGCTCAGACCTGCCGCCAGTGCAAAGGGGACCGTCAGCCCGTCACTCATTCCAATAACAATATCACGAAGTGCGTCACTGCTTTTCAGGTGTTTCTCGTCGTGGGGGAGTGGATCATGGTGCAGGTGGGTATCCATAGCCAATTGTGAATAATGAACAACGAAGATTTAACGTGAATTAATCCAGACAAGTTAATGATTTCCTGATGATGTCTACGCAATCCAAAACCTGTTCTTTCGTGATCACCAGGGGAGGGGCAAAACGTATTTTATCGCCATGAGTAGGTTTTGCCAGCAGGCCATTTTCTTTTAACTGCAGGCATAGATCCCATGCTGCGTCTTTATTACTGTGCCCGATCACAATCGCATTCAGCAAGCCTTTCCCCCGGATAATGCTGGTATGGGGAGAACCCAGTTTCTTTAATTCATTTCTCAGCAGTTCTCCCATAACGAACGCATTGTCCGCCATATTCTCTTCTTTCAATACCTGCAGGGATGTAATAGCTACTTTGCAGGCCAATGGATTTCCTCCATAGGTAGAGCCATGCTCGCCGGGTTTGATCGTGAGCATGATCTCGTTATCACAGAGGACGGCACTGGCAGGCAGCATACCCCCGCTCAATGCTTTGCCCAGTAACAAAATATCGGGACGAACATTTTCATGATCGCAGGCAAGCATCTTACCGGTCCTTGCCAGGCCAGTTTGTATTTCATCGGCAATGAAAAGTACATTGGCATCTTCACACAACTGTTTTGCCGTGCTGAGGTACCCGTCATCCGGCACCAGTACGCCGGCTTCACCCTGTATAGGTTCCACCAGGAAGCCAGCTACGTTTTTTTTCGTGAGGGCTTTTGCCAGCGCTGGAATATCATTATACGGTATAATTTCAAAGCCCGGCATAAAAGGACCAAAATTCTTCCTGGCCTGCGGATCACTGCTGAAGGAAATCACGGTGGAAGTGCGGCCATGAAAATTTCCCCCGCACACCAGGATGATGGCCTTGTTTTCTTCAATGCCTTTTACTTCATAGGCCCACTTGCGGCATAATTTGATCCCTGTCTCTACGGCTTCCACACCGGTGTTCATCGGCAGCACTTTATCATAACCAAAAAAACCGGTAATGAATTTTGCATATTCCCCCAGTATGTCACTGTGAAAGGCACGACTCGTCAATGTTAGTTTTTGTGATTGCCCAACCAGGGCCTCCACGATCTTTGGATGACAATGGCCCTGGTTAACGGCCGAATAACCACTCAGGAAATCATAATACTTCTTCCCGTCCACATCCCATACATGAACCCCTTTCCCCCGGCTTAGTACCACGGGAACAGGATGGTAATTATGTGCTCCGTACCGTTCCTCAAGTTCAAGATAGTAAGATGCCTGTTCAGACATAGTGATAATTGATTGCATAAAAAAAATGTAAATGAAGAAAAAATAACAAAAATCACCGGCTGCCCGCAGCCGGTTAAACGGGTATCATCATCGATGATTGAGCAGGTCAAGATTCTGCTGCAGGAAAAAAGATATGTGAGAATGCTGTTGGATAATCCGAAATTTGATGCAAGGTACAAAAATCAGGCAAGATGTCAAACAGATCCTATACGATCCCCGCCGGCACCCGGATCGGCCATGTGCATTTAAAAGTAGCTGACCTGGACCGGTCATTAAAATTTTACCGCGACCTGCTGGGTTTTGAACTGCAGCAATTATTCGGTGAGAGTGCCGCATTTATTTCAGCCGGGGGTTATCATCATCATATTGGGTTGAATACCTGGCATAGTAAAAATGCCGGGCCGGCGCCCATCAAAGCACCCGGGTTATACCACACCGCAGTCGTTTTCCCGGAAAGAAAAGACCTGGCCCTGGCACTGAAAAGACTGGTTGATGCAGGCTACCCGTTAACAGGTGCTGCAGATCATGGTGTATCTGAAGCAATTTACCTGGATGACCCGGATAAGAACGGGGTGGAACTATATTGGGACAGGCCAAAAGAGGAATGGCCGAGAGACGAGGAGGGCAACCTCCAAATGATCACAGCGCCGCTGGACCTTGACGAACTGTTGAAATTAGTGGAGTGATAATTCTTTTACAAAATAACCGGGCGGAAAGGATAAGGCTGGACTTGCCAGTTTGGGAAATAACCCAAACACCGTACTGCCGCTCCCGCTCATGGAAGCATAAACAGCACCACTCAGGTATAAACTATCTTTTATGTCTACAACTTCACGGTGTTTTTTAAAGATCACTTTTTCAAAATCATTGGAGAGTTCGTCTTTCCATTTTTGCACGGGGTATTGGATAATTTCTTTTAAGGGTTTATCCGGTACCTGGGGACGGAGATAACGGAATGCATCACCGGTGCTTACATGAATGCCCGGGTTTACCAGCACGAGTTTATACGCAGAAAGATCAAGAAATATTTCTTCCAGCATTTCCCCTTTCCCGGTTGCAAGGCATGGTTTGTTAAGAATGAAAAAGGGACAATCACTTCCTAATTGTATGCTATAGGCAATAAGTTGTTTGTCGGAAAGACCGAGTTTGAAAATGGTATTGAACAGTTTCAGGGCGAATGATGCATCAGCACTTCCTCCGCCCAGGCCTGCCCCGGAAGGGATCACTTTGTGGAGATGCATTTGTATATGGGGAATTTCAGGAAAATCTTTTTTCAATATCCTGTATGCTTTCAGGCAGAGATTGGAAGCGGCATCTCCTTCAATGCCCAGCCCGCTTAATGTAAAAGGGATCGAAGAACTGCGGGAATCATTATAAGTAACTACCTCCAGGATATCCGACAGTGGAACCGGGTAGAAGATAGTTTCGAGGTCATGGTATCCGTCATTGCGTTTTCGCAGAATATTCAGGCCCAGGTTTATTTTGCAGTTGGGGAAAACGATCATGGGTGGAAGGATGAAAAAAAGAGATTTAAAAATAGCTACTTCTTTTTTTTCCTGCTATTTATTTCATCACGGATGGCAATTGCACGGATATAATCTTCTGAATCCAGCACTTCGCCTAAAAGATTATTTAATTCTTCTAAAGTCATGGTTTTCAGGTCTTCATTTCCAGTTGGCCTGTCTTCTTCGACCATCACCTCCTGTTTCGCCTTTTTCTTTTTGCCTTTTTCAGCGGTATCTTCCATTAAGATGCCTGCGCTTTCGAGGATGTTTTCAAACGTATAGATCGGGCAGCCAAAACGTACCGCCAGGGCAATCGCATCTGAAGTCCTGGAGTCGATCTCGACAGTGTCATTTTCGGTAGAACATACCAGTTTGGAGTAGAATATGCCTTCCTGCAGGTCAGTGATATTTATTTCCAGCAGGTCGATGGCAAATGCATTCATGAAATTCTTCATCAGGTCGTGGGTAAGCGGGCGGCTGG
Organism: Chitinophagaceae bacterium; assembly: GCA_025449935.1. Lineage (GTDB taxonomy): Bacteria > Bacteroidota > Bacteroidia > Chitinophagales > Chitinophagaceae > JJ008. Next base: position 51,144 of record JANWIJ010000106.1, on the reverse strand, counting down.
GTTGCATTTTCTCAAGGGCAACAGCAATTGCCTGTGCCTCGAAACCGCCAATAACGATCGGTAAACGCCTTAATCCATTCACTTCTCCCAGCACCACAGCATATGAATGTGTCTGCGTAATGCTGTGCGATAAAGCCACAATTTCCAGTTCAATCTTTTTCATAAAATATCATGCGAAACTAATGCTTTTCACTAAAATAACTATGCCAAAAATAGGAGGTATTCATTCCTCCTTTTGCATTTCGCCATTGGTTGAACTGGTTGACTTTACTGGCTTTTTTGCTGGTTTTTTTGCCGGGGCTTCAGGCGCTTTTAGGGCCTCAGCTTTTGCGGCAACCGTGTCCGTCATTAACCTGGCCACAGTATCCATGTATATCATGGCAGTGTCGGTCATAAAGGGCTCAGCCGAAATTGCCCTGGTAAAGGCGGAAGGTATCATAAAAAGGGAGGGATCAATTTTCCCCGGCACCACTTCGATGGCGGTAAGCGTAACAACGTTTTCCTCACCGGTTCTTTCTGTTTCCTCCCCGTCAGTTTCATAGCGGGAGCTGTAATCATCCATTTTTATGAGCGCTTTCAGCAATATCCGGTTATTTTTTACCATCATCATTTCTTCATTCCCTTCATACTTTTCAGGAACATAAAAAAAAAGATTGTCGGCATACCACAAGGTAGCATTGGCGCCTGCCAACTGTGACATATTACCGTTGTTGATCTGGAACGGGGTGGCTGTATAACCGGCAATGATTTCTTTTTCCGCTTTCAACAGTTGTTGGTTACCGGACAATTTTTTTACCCGGTAGTTTTTTTCCCTGCGATCGATCCGGTAAACTTTGGCGGAGTCAATCAACACCAGGATGTGTTCTTCATTTTCTTCCCCGTTCTTATTAGTTCTGATCAGGAGTTTACCAACCGTGAAAAATATTTTAATTTCCACAGGGTCGTCTTCTTTTTCATGAAGGATGGGGCTCTCCGGTGGCGAGGCTTTGTATCTTATATATCCTTCAAACCCGGTTTGGGCATTGACACTTGCCGTAAACATCAGGTAAAAAAGAAATAGCAAGGAAACAGTGCGGGTTGCTAACAGGGGGTTCGTCAAATCTGGTTTTCTCATATGGGAGCAAAGCTAGAGTATTTCAGGTGGTATTACCCCATGACCGGGTACCCAGTCCGGAGGAAATTTTTTGCGCAAAAGGATATTGTCCGCATAATGCCTGTGATAAAAAGAAGCCCGCGTTACCTAAAAAATCCGCGCATTCAACCCGGTTAAACCTACTTAAAAGAATGACCACAAACATTTCAGCATTTGTGTTCATTCGATTTAGCATTGACGATTGAGTCCTTATTGATCTCAGGCTATTCCTTTTAATTTTTTGATTGACGCGGTAAGCTTGGGTACTACATCAAACGCATCTCCTACAATACCATAATCAGCCGCTTTAAAAAAGGGTGCTTCCGGGTCCTTATTGATTACTACAATAACCTTGCTGCGGTTGACGCCCGCCAGGTGCTGGATAGCACCCGAGATGCCGATAGCAATATATAAATTTGGAGCGATGGCAATACCGGTTTGTCCCACGTGTTCGTTATGCGGCCGCCAGTGTGCATCCGCAACCGGGCGGCTGCAGGCAAGAGCGGCATGCAAAACCTTACCGAGGTCTTCTACCATGCCCCAGTTCTCGGGGCCTTTTAATCCACGACCGGCACTCACTACTATTTCAGCTTCTGTCAGCGGCACTTCCCCGCTTGCTTTTGTTGTGTTGATCACTTTCACTCGTGCCTGGTCAACAGTTGCATTGAAAGGAACTACTTCTGCCGTTCCTTCACCGGCTACAATTTTGTAGGCATTTGGACTAAGGGAAATGATCTTCACAGGTGTGCTTACAGCCATATTCGCAAAAGCCTTTCCAGAAAAAACATTCTTTTTCACCACGAAACCATTGCTGCTGTCCGGCAAGGCCACGGCACCTGATACCAACCCTGCTTTCAGACGGACCGACAGGCGTGGAGCAATTGCTTTTCCGTCTACATTATTCGAGAAGATAATCACGCTGGCCTTGATAGCATCCGCCACCTGTGCAATTACTTTAGTGTGCACCTGCGCATCGAGATGGTCCAGGGCTTCATTTTTTACGTGGTGAATTTTCTTTACACCGTATTTGCCAAGGGCAGCCAGGTCTTCATTGATTGTCCCCAATACCACCGCTTCCGCAGTGGTGCCTGACTGTTCAGCTACTTTGGCGCCATAAGTCAGGACTTCCAGCGAGGCTTTTTTTACATGACCTTCTGCGCTGTCTATAAAAATTAATACCGGCATATAATAAGTTTAGCGTTTTAAGTTTGGATCAGGGTTTAAATTGCTTTTGCTTCTTCATGTAAAAGCCGCACCAGTTCATCTACATTATCAGGATCTACCAGCTTCACACCTGCTTTGGCCGGAGGAAGACCAAAACCAGCAACCGTAGTAAGTGCATCGGCCGCAACGGGCTCCACGGCTTTTAATGGTTTAGTACGGGCGGCCATGATACCTCTCATATTCGGTATCCGTTGTTCAGCCACACCTTTTTGGCAACTAACTACCAGCGGTAAATCCACTTCACAAATTTCTTCCCCACCCTCAATCTCACGGGTCACGGTGGCCCTGGTGCCGGCGATTTCAAATTTGGTGGCCAGCGAAACATAGGGGAGATCTGTTAATTCCGCCACCATGCCGCCAATAGAGGATCCGTTGTAATCAATCGTTTCTTTTCCGGTAAATATTAAATCATAAGCTCCCTGCTTTGCTATCTCAGCAATCTGAGAAGCGATATAATAACTGTCATGGCTGTCGGCATTTACGCGGATGGCCTCGTCACCGCCCAATGCCAGCGCTTTCCGGATAATAGGGTCAGCATCTGCCCCGCCGACTGTTACTAAATGAATCGTGCTGGAAGGATCTGCTTCTTTCAGTTCAAGTGCACGAACCAGCGAATACCATTCATCATAGGGGTTGATAATCCATTGTACGCCGGCCGTATCGAATTTCGTGTTGTTATCGGTGAAAGCTATTTTTGCCGTAGTGTCCGGTGTTTTACTGATACAAACTAAGATCTTCATGTTGTTTGTTTGATGTCACCCGCGGAAAGGGCGAATATTAGAAAAGGTTGTTTATGCAACTAAAACAAAGATAAGTGATGCAAAGGTAATTCCGGGAAAATCAGGGCAAATTTTTTATACTAACATGGACAGGATAAAAAAATTACAGGAATTTTTGGAGGAGAGCCCGGAAGACAGTTTCCTGAAGCATGCGCTTGCACTGGAATATATCAAAGCGGGCGATGATAGTGTTGCCCGGAAACTCTTTATGGAAATTGTGGAAAAAGAGCCTGGATATGTGGGCTCATATTATCACCTGGCTAAGTTGCTGGAGCGGAATGATGAGCCGGACGCCGCAATTAAAGTCTATGAAAAAGGAATGGAGGAAGCCAAAAGATCAGGGGATCATCATGCTTTTGGAGAATTGCGGGGGGCCTATGAGGAACTGACGTTCTGAGGAAAAGGGGAAAATGTGGAACTGTGAATTGTAGATCGTTGAATTGTGTGAATTAGTTTAATAATGAATTTACTTGAACGTTTTGTATTGCAGGTTAAGCAGGAAAGTCTTTTTTCTTCAAAAGATAAGCTCATCCTGGCCGTCAGCGGCGGGGTGGATTCTGTTGTATTGTGTGAACTCTGCAAACAGGCGGGTTACGCCTTCACCATTGCGCATTGTAATTTCCAGCTAAGAGGAGCAGAGAGTGAGAGAGATGAAGCATTTGTAAAAAAATTGGGGAAAGAATACGCGGTACAAACATTCATCAAAAAATTTGATACTGAGAACTTTGCTTCCGGAAAAAAGCTTTCCATCCAGGAAGCAGCGAGGGAGTTAAGGTACACCTGGTTTGCTGAGCTTGTGAGCAGTCAATTGCCCGCCGTGAATAATCAACCAGCCGCGAAACCCATTTGCCATTCCCCCGTCGCCATTTACCTGCTTACCGCCCATCACGCTGATGATAATATTGAAACTATTTCCATGCACTTTTTCCGGGGAACCGGGTTACATGGACTAACAGGTATTCCTGCCAGGATTGGATTTACGCGGCGGCCTTTACTGGAATTTAGTAAAGAAGAACTTACCCGGTTTGCAAAAGAGCACCAGCTTGGATTCGTGGAGGATTCTTCAAATCAATCTTCCAAATACACCCGGAATTTTTTCCGGAACGAGATCATCCCGGCTGTCAGCCGGGTTTACCCGCAGGTTAAAGAAAATTTGCAGGATAATATCAAACGGTTCAGGGAGATTGAAAGTTTATATCGTTTGGCTGCAGACGGTATTATTCAAAAAATAACTAAACAAAAAGGTAACGAGATCCATATCCCTGTAAAAAAGTTAATGGGGTTCCGCAACCGCGCACTCATTTACGAGATAATCGCAAAATATGGCTTCCATGAAAAACAGGTTGACGAACTGGTGAAGCTGGCAGGAAGTGAGTCAGGGAAGTATATCCAGTCACCCAATGGCTCCTTCCGGATCATCAGGCACCGGCATTGGTTCATCGTCAGTCCCGTTCATTCCGGGGAGGCCACCAATATCATTATTGAACAAACAGATAAACATGTTTCTTTTTTACTGGGAGAAATAAAGATTGAGGTTGCGGATAACAAGCCGCCACTTACCGGTAACGAGTTTGCCTGTCTTGACGCTAAACAAATATCGTTCCCGCTGTTGCTCAGAAAATGGAAGAACGGGGACTATTTTTATCCCCTGGGCATGAAAAAAAAGAAAAAGCTTTCGCGCTTTTTTATTGACCTGAAACTTTCAAAGGCTGAAAAAGAAAAAGTATGGGTAGTGGAAAGCGGGCAGCGGATCGCCTGGATTGTAGGCTACCGGATTGATGACCGGTTCAGGATGACGGAGAAAACAAAAACAACCATCCGGCTCAGCTTCAAAAAATGATCAACCACCGGTTACCTGCCGCCAGAATATTTGCAGGATGTCAAGATCCGTAAACAATTTGGTCGTTACATACGTAAAGACAAGCCCGTATATAGCGCCGGTGATATGGGCGCCATGACCAATATTATCCTGTCCTTTTTTGGCGAGAATCGTAGAAATGATCAGGTAGAGACCACCGAAAATATAGCCCGGGATATTTATTCCCGGTAAGAACATAAAACCGATCCCACCGTTTGGATTAAACAGGATGGCAGAGAATATTACCGCCGAGACTGCCCCGGATGCACCCAGCGACCTGTAATGGTAATTATCCCGGTGCTTAAAATAATCCGGAACCGAAGCAATGACGAGGCCGCTAAGGTACAGGACAGCATAAAAAAGTTTTCCTTTCGTTCCAAATACACTGGGAAACTCGTAGACCTGTTCCACTACTTCCCCGAACGAATAGAGGGCGATCATATTAAATACCAGGTGGGCCACATCGGCATGGAGTAATCCATGTGTTATAAAACGGTACAACTGCCCGCGGTTGATGGCGGGCGGATAAAAAATAAGATCATTTTTTATTTTGTCATTATTAAAACCCCCGATTGAGATAATTGCGGTAATAATAACGATGATAAGCGTGATAGAAAGACCCATTGTATTAAATTAGATAAGTGCCGAAAATAATTATTATTTATGATGATATTTTTCATTCCTGGTAATCGTGCAGGCCCTGTACACCTGTTCGGCGAGTATCAGCCTGACCAGCTGGTGCGGGAAGGTGAGGAGTGAGAGGCTCCACGTATGGTTTGCCCTTTTCAGCACCGCCTCATCCAGGCCAAAAGCTCCGCCGATGAGAAACACAAGATGCCGCGTACTCCCGTTGGCCCTTGCCTGGATAAAAGTGGCCAACCCATCGGAACTGAATTGTTTGCCATTTTCGTCGAGTGCCACCAGGTAATCATCTTTATCCAGCCATTCGAGTATGATTTCGCCTTCTTTTTTCTTCAGGTCCATTTCACTAAGCATCCCCGCGTTTTTAGGGACCGGGATCAGGGACCATGCTATTTTATAATATTTCGAGATGCGCCGGGTAAAGTCTTCAATACCTGTTTTCACATAGGCATCGTTGGTTTTGCCAATTGACCAGAAAGAGATTCGCATGTTTCCGCTTCGCGCTGTTTGATGATAATCAAATGTAGGCTGGCCGGCACAAATAAAAAAGCCCCTGCTTACAGGGGCTTCTAATTATCCGGTAAAATTTACTTGATTTCGTAATCCTTTTTAAAAGACATCAGCGTAGACCGGTATAATACATTCGCCGGGTCAACCGTTGCTGCTTTGAGGTAATACTGGTAGGCTTCTGCCAGGTAATGGGCATCTTCGAGCATGAACGCTATCCGGTATGCCTGTTCCGCCGGGGCTTCAAAAGCGGCGCCCTGATTACGGATTACTTCCACGATTTGGGAATAGGTACTGTTATTTACATAATTGAAAACTTTCAGGTCGTCATTTTCTTCTCCTTTTACAGCGGCGGTCCAGTAATAAGTATTCCCGGGTTTCATCTTTTTTTCAAAATCACCAACCGGTATTTTCAATTTGCTGACGGTGGCTTTGTAGAATGGCTCACTGATATTATCACTGCTGTACAAGAAGAATTCAAATTCCTTGGCATCGGCATAGGATTTCCAGGAAAGGGGGAAATCTTCACCCCCGGAATAATTGACCGTATCCAGCCTCGGATCGATCCATACATTGTTGATATCACCGCGGCTGACAGCACCCACTGTATTCATATAAGCTTTGCGGTTACTGCCTGGAGAACCTGTAGATTGGGTCATTTGCGCCCAAACATATTTGACATAGTTAGCACTGACGGAGCTATTGGAAATCTTACAGGAATCACCGAATTTATTTAAGGGGTAGGTGCCGGGTTTGGTAATGGTAAACATGGCCGCCTCATTACAGATCAGTGTAACGGCCGAACCATTGGCTACTTTAACGGAGCCGGCATTGTTCAGCATCTTGCCCACTTTTGCTTTGCTTTCAACGTTTTTTTCCACCACGGAAACATTGCCTTTAAAACTGTAGAGCAGGAAACTGGAACTTTGCGCCGACAACAGGCCCGTAAAACAACTCAGCAGGATAAGGAATGGTAACTTTTTCATCTTTTGGTATTTAAGGTTTAATTTAATGATGGTGTGGTTTAAATACAGTCCGGTAATTATATTTTTTATGCATCCAGGTTGCCCATGCCTCATAGAAATAGATGACGTCAACCGCCATGATGATGGCAATCAGGCTTATTTTCATATCTACTTTTAAGCGGTATTCATCAAAAAGATGAATGCCCAGCCCGACAAATAAGATAGCGGAAAGAACCTGTGCAATTTTTGCTACCAAGTGGAACCAGATGTGGTTTTCCAGGTAATACCGGATGAAGAACGACATGTGAAGCCAGCACACTAAAAATGCGAACAACCATGATCCCCACGAAGGTAACTTTTTTATATAATTTTTTTCCAGGGCCATGGAAAGAATGTTGGCGTGTACCACGATCCCGTTCATATCAGGTATTGACTTGCCGGCAAATTTTTCATTCATCGGTGTGAACTTCTTATCCTCGATGAAATCCGGGCTCTCGTTTATATAACCCAACAATGCTATCTTACCTTGAATGGCAGAAGAATCAATCTGGTCTGCCAGGAGTTGTTCAACATCGAGCACCTGGTACTGCTTACGGATCGGGGTAAGATTCCTGGAATAATTGATCATCACCTTCGTGTCACCCTTCTTTACCAGTTTATGATAGCAATCCTCGTCATAAAGTTGCAGGATCGAAGTGGCAAAAAAAGGAAAAATGGTATCCCCGGTTTTTTTAACCGGGAAAAAATACCGGGTAGTCTCCAGTGCTTTATTAGGAAAATTGACATAACCACTCCGGGCAGCATCATTCAGGAAATGATTCATTGATAAGACGAGGCTCCTGTTCGAATCTTCTTCATACTTGGCAGCCGCCACCAGGTTTTTGTGTTTCCGGAAACTTTGTCGAAGCAGCGAATCGGTCAAAGCATCTTTTGGTCCAAAAAAAAGCGCATCCAAACCTATTACTTTTGGGTTCATCGAGGCGGTTTTCTCAATGATGAACGACAACTTCCCCCGGTCTGAATCCGAAATATTGATGATCACGATATGGCTGTCAATGGGGTTATTATTCCCTTTTCCCAGTTCCGAATAACTGATATCATTAAAGTCAAAATCTTTCAGCCCCAGTTTGATCGGGTTCATGATACCCAGGTTCAGCGGTATGGAACCAAGAATGACTATAAAGAGAAACACCCAGATCGTGGCAAAGATGGTATCCCTTTCATACAGGTATTTGGTGAAATGGTTGCGGGCATTTCTTACACCCTGACCGATGTGTTTATGCAGTGGCTTTTTCATCTAAACAGTTATGTTTTACTGTTGGTTTAAAACTAAGGATTTACGGATGATTTCAAGGGTTGCAACCCGGCACTACTTTAACGCTTATGCTGTTGAAGATGAAGCCTCTTTAAGGCCGCAGGGGTTTCAACCCGTGGGTTTGTTACATTCCTTTGTAAATCCGTAAATTAGAGGTGTAATTTATGAGAAAATATCTTCCCATAATCGCTCACTGCCTCTTATTTGTATTATTCATACAGGATGCGGCCGCCCAGTTAGGCCCTCCAAAGCCCAGGGATACAACTATACAGGGACCCCAGACCTTCGCGATGATCATGGGAATTTCTAATTATAAATATGTTCGGCCGCTCACTTATGCGGATAAAGATGCGGAAATGTTCCGCGACTTTCTCAAATCCCCGGGTGGTGGAAAAGTCGCAGAAGATAATATCTTTTGTTTGCTGAACGACCAGGCCGTCTCTACTACTTTTTGGGCCAAAGGGTTCAAGTGGCTCGATGCAAAAAAACTCAGGCAGGGAGATAAGCTGTTTATTTACCTGGCCGGTCACGGGGATGCAATCGATGAGGACCAGTTCTTTTATATTGCTTATGACTGTAACCCGGCGGGCGATAAAAATAATTACCTCGCCGGTGGAGTTATTCAATTATACAACCTGAAACTAAAAATTCAGCGGGAAACAGGAAAAGGAGTGGAAGTGTTCTTTATCATGGACGCCTGCCGGAGCAATGAACTCCCGGGTGGAAAAGAAGGACAGGGTTTTTTGAATGCCGCGGTATCTGAGAAGAAAGCCGGCGAGATCATCATGCTGGCGACAGGAGCGGGGCAGGAATCACTCGAGGACGCTACCATCGGGTCCGGTCACGGATTATTTACTTATTACCTCGTGGACGGGCTGACAGGCATGGCGGATTCTGTCGGCGAGCCGGACAGCAAGATCACCCTGGCAGAAATTCAAAAATACATCGACAGGAATGTTCCGTCTATTGCCCAGCAGGTCTTTAAAAGAAAACAGGATCCCTTCTTTTGTTGTCATGAGAGCAGTGACAAGGTAGTGTCCATCGTGGATACTGCTTACCTGCGCAGGTGGTTGCTGGCAAAAAAATTACAGGCTAAAGGACCCGGTACATCGGTTTCACCGAGAGGAAGGAGTTTATTGTCGGGTCCGGCAGATACCTTGCTGATTGAAACCTATAACCTGTTTAATAATGCGGTAAAACAAAGCCGGTTAACGGGCAAGGCCTCTGCGGAATATTATTATAACCTGATGGAAAAGAATTTTCCCGGTACTACTTATACCGTAGATGCCCAATCAACACTGGCAGTAGAATTCATAAATTTCGCACAGGCCAAGATCAATTTATACCTCGATTGCAAAGATGCTTCCTCGATCCAGCGTTTACGGACACAGATCGCCGAAGAAGATAATTCGGATGAGGTCAGCACCACGTTAAACAGGATGGAGAAAGTTGCCCAGCAGGAATTCTACGAAGTAGGGAATATGCTGGAAAAAGCGATCAGCTATATCATGCCGGACGATCCCGAGTTTGCAAAAACGCTGTTAGGCAGAATGTATTTTTTTAAGGCACGTGGTTATTTTGGCAGGAACCGTAAACTGGTGGATATAAAAAGCGCTTTCGATTATGCGTATACGGCGTTTGCATCGGATAAAAATGCAGCTTATGTACTGAATACGCTTTCCTCGCTGCACCTCGATAATAATAATATCGACAGCGCTATTTTTTATGCAAAGAAAGCCATCATTGCCGCTCCTAAATGGAGGTATCCCTATGTCACACTCGCTTTTTCCTATAAAACGCTTAACAAGCCTGATTCAGCGATAAAGTATTACCGGAAGTCGATTGATGTGGATCCCGGCAATGCAGATGCTTATGTGGACATCGGCCATTTTTATTATTCGTTGTCAAAAGGAGATTCTGCCATTGCAAACTATGAAAAGGCCCTGCAGATAGAACCCAATAACATGTATGCTTCCAATAATATCGGGTGGCTTTACCAGGACCGCAAGATGTATGACCAGTCCATTGCTTATTTTAAAAAAAGCATACAGGCCGACCCCCGGCTGATCAATGCTTATAACGGCCTCGCCAAGACTTTCTTTAAAACACAGCAATATGATTCGGCGAGGATCTACTATGAAAGAGCTTTTGCGCACTACCAGGACAAGTCTATTGTGAATGTCTATATCGGCAACCTCTACAAGGATCTCAAAGAGTATGATTCAGCCAAAGTATATTACCGGAAGGCAGCTGACCTTGATGCCAATTACGAAGAAGCTTTTAATAACCTGGGCCGGGCGAGTTTTTCGTTAAAACAATATGATTCAGCGCAGATCTATTACCGGCGGGCTTTGGTGGCCAATCCATATTCTGCCTATGCGCTGATCAACATGGGTATGGTTTTTAAAGAATTAAAACTGCCTGATTCCACCTACAGTTATTTCCAGCAGGCGATCCGGTTAGAGCCGGGCAATCCCTCTATCATCAACAACCTCGGGGTTATTTACGGGCAGGATAAGAGTTTTGATTCAGCCAAGAAATACTTCCGGCGGGCCCTGTTTTTAAAACCTGATTACAAACCGGCATCGAATAACCTGATGAAGATATTCAGGGAGATGAACCAACTGGATTCTGTTACGAATTTCCTCAAGGGTTCATCCCTGTTTGACCCGGCTACCCCGGCCTTTATGAATGATATGGGCCTTGCTTTTCTTACACAGAAGCGATATGACTCGGCCCGGAAATATTTCCGTACAGGTTTGCAAAAGGATCCAACAAATGCGCAGTTGCTGAATAATATGAGCCTGGTATTCCAGGGAATGAAAAAGTACGACTCCGCGAAAATTTATATGCAACGGGCCATGAGGCTGGATCCCGAGAACCCGGTTTTCTGGTCGAATATGGGCAATGTGTTCAGGAATTTAAAGCTCCCTGATTCAGCTGCGTACTATTATAAAAAACAACTTTTCTGGCGTGCGGGACCGGGTGCCCAGGCTTATTATATCATCGGTAATGTCTTTGACGAAATGAAAATGTATGACTCGGCCATTGTTTATTTTAAAAAAGCTATAGCCGCGGACAGTACTTATATTGGACCTTACACCGAGATCGGCAGCATTTTCATGCAGATGGAGATGAATGATTCGGCTTTTGTTTATCTCAACAAAGCGCTGCAGCTTGATCCCACATCGCAAAGCACTTCCCTGAACCTTGGACTGGTCTATCATGCCATGCAGCGATATGACTCCGCCATTGTACATATCCAGCAGGCCATTCGCCTGGATCCTACCAAAGGAAAAACGTATTACCAGCTGGCCTGCAGCTATGCCCTTGCCAATAAACCGGAACAGGCCATTCTTTATTTGCGGCAGGCATTTGAGAGGGGGTATAAGAATACAGAAAACCTGGTGGCAGATCCCGACCTGTTTGGATTAAAAAATTATAAAGAATTCCAGGCATTGCTGGATAAGTATGTACCTGACTGGCGGGACCGTAAACCAAAACCTTAAGCGGGAGCAGGCCGGCTATCCTTCTTTTCACTTAGAAATTTTGCCTATATTTGCGGCCCGGTCAGCGATCGGATGGCCCCGTAGCTCAATTGAATAGAGCATTTGACTACGGATCAAAAGGTTTCTGGTTTGAATCCAGACGGGGTCACAAAGGTCAACCTTGTTGGCCTTTTTCTTTTTCCTCCACATCCAGCTTTTCTTTCTTTATATCGATCCGGATCAGGTAATACAGGTTCATATAAATATTGGCGATCCATACCAGCGAAAAGCCGCCTACCAAATAACCTCTCCAGTCGGGGTATATTAAATGAAACCTGGTGATGATCAGTATCAGGATAGTCACATAATGGCTGAAACAATACTCACAGGTAAACAGGTAAAAGAATTTACGGCTAAGCAGGTGTTTTTTCTCCTTACTGCAGCGTGCACAAAACTCCCGGGGTTCCCGGAATACTTCTTCATGTGTTACGGTCCAGGCAATACAGGCAACAGGTATAGCCAGGAGGAACAGGTAGGTTATTTGGAGCCCAATCGTCATCATATTAATTAAGTTGACTGCAGTTTTACTTTTTTTGGCCGGTTCGCTTAAAATAAAAAATCTTTCCATCGTGGGATGGAAAGATTTTTTCTCAAGAACAAACAAGTTTACCTGTCACCTTTTTCTCTGTCTCTGCCTGAATTTCCACTGTCCCTGTTGCCAGACCTGTTTTGCTCATCTGGATCACTTTCCATGTCATTCTCTTCCTGTCCTTCCGTTGAGCTGTCTTCTTCGGATTGGTTGACACGCTGGGTTCCCTGCGTATCATCCTGCCGGTTGCGGGTTTGAGGATTTGCTGTATCCTGTTTGCCACCGGATTTCTGATCAGAGCTGCCTTGCCTGTCATTTCCCTGTGAAGATTGATTGCGCAGGTTTTCAACATCCTGGCGATCCTGGTTTCCTGTTCCCTGGTTGCTTTGCCTTTGATTATCCTGGTCCTGACGTGATTGTTCATTCTTTCCTTTTGAGTCAGAACCAGCATTTCTTGTGTTTGCCATAATTAATTGATTTTATATTTCAACCTATAAAAAATTCATGCCAAAAGATTTTATCCGGTTCTTATTATTAATTACGGGGATTCATTTTTATTTTATCCCGGATATGATTGGAAATGGGAAATTAATTCTACAAACCTGGCTCTTAAGAAGCTTTCTTTTTGGTAGTCAGGCTGGCTTTTAATTGTTCCATCAGGTCCTTGGTTTTGGAATGAACCACTTTCATCGGGGTGAATGGCGCTGCTTTGCCTTTTGATTTTGCTTTAATGATCTTTAATAATTTTTCGCTGTAATCATCCTTGAATTTTTTTACATCGAAAGGTTTTGTCAGCTGGTTAATGAGACTTACCGCCATTTTTAATTCAGCAGGTTTGCTTTTGGTGGCCGGCAGGTTGAGATCCTTTGGGGAGCGTATCTCCTGGGCAAAACGAATGCGGTTCAGGATAATCACATTTTCCTGCGCTTTGATGATACAGACATGTTCGCGGTTATGCATCACAAACAATCCTACACCGGCCTTCCCTGATTTTTTCAGTGCATCCCTTAATAAACTATATGCCCTCACGCCTGTTTTTTCGGGCTCAAGAAAATAGGGAGCCTCGAAATAAGTGCTGTCAATTTCACTTTCCTCCACAAATTGTGTAATCTCGATATGTTTTGTTTTTTCAGGACTGGCTTTTTCAAAATCAGTTTTATCGAGTATCACGTATTTATCATTTAGCAAATAACCGCGTACGATATTTTCCCAGGCTACTTCTTTACCGGTCTGCTCGTTGACCCGCTTAAACCGGATATTCGCATGATCCTTTTTGTCAAGCATGTCCAGGTCCAGGGAACTTTCTTCTACGGCACTGAACATTTTAACCGGGATATTTACAAGTCCAAAACCAATTGAACCGGTCCAGATCGCTTTCATGTGTTTGTATTTAGGTAATTAAAGACTATTGTTTAATTATGTTATCCATTAATTATTTCTCCGCCATTTGGATGAAGAAACTGCCCGGTGATATAACTCGCGTCATCGCTGGCCAGGAAAAGATAGGAGGGGGCAATTTCTACAGGCTCACCCGCCCGTCCCATGGGAACATCACTTCCATGAAGGGCAACTCTTTTCTTTGAAAAACTGGAAACGATCAGCGGTGTCCAAACCGGCCCGGGTGCCACCCCGTTTACACGAATCCCTTTTTTAACCAGGTTGGCTGAGAGGCTGCGTGTAAATGAAACGATAGCTCCCTTCGTGGCCGCATAATCAATCAAGCCCGCGCTTCCGCGGTAGGCCGTAACGGAAGCGGTGTTAATGATGCAGGAATTCCTTTTCATATGAGGAATGGCTGCTTTGGTAACCCAGAAAAAGGAGAAAATATTTGATTCAAACGTTTTAAGCAGTTCCCGCGTGGTCAGTTCCTCCAGTTTTTTATTCTCATAATGCAGGGCGGCATTATTAACCAGGATATCAATCCGCCCGTATGCCCGGAGCACTTTTTTAATAACGGTATTGCAATGTTTCTCCTTGCCCAGGTTGCCGGGAATAAGGACACATTTCTTTTTATAGGTAGTTTCAATAATGGCAGCCGTATCCCGCGCATCCTTATGTTCATCCAGGTAAGCGATCGCCACGTCGGCCCCTTCTTTGGCAAAAAGTACGGCAACGGCCCTGCCGATGCCACTGTCCCCGCCGGTAATCAGGGCCACCCTGTTTTTTAGTTTGTTGTTCCCTTTCCGTCGCGGATAATCAAACACCGGTTGGGGATGCATCCTGCTTTCCCTGCCCGGCCTGGTCTGCTTTTGCGGGGCCCGTAATTGCTTTTTAGTAGCGCCTTTCTGCATGTTGTTTATTTATACACTGAAAAATCTATACCAGTGAATTTGCGTGTAACCTGCTACACGCCGGGAGTGGATTGATGATTATATTCCCCATTTTTCTTAATGGGTACGCATAAACGGCTTAAAATGACTCCGGCATGATTTTTTAATAGTAAAGAACAGAACGACTAAATAGAATTGATTATTGGATTTCGGTCGCAGAGGGGTGAATTCAACCGGTTGCATTTTGCAACCGGTTTTTTTGTGTCCTTTATATATGGATCGTCCACCTTTGAAAATTAAAGAGGAAAGTTGAGTGAGCCGGGAAATAAAAAACCGCCGCAGCTGTTACTGCGACGGTTGACTTTGTGCGAAAAATTAGGAAGGTTGTGAATCTCTCATTCTTTTTATTTGATCATGGGCTTCCCGGAGGGCAGCTTTTTGTGTTTCAAATACCTGGCGGACTTCCGGTGAAAGGTCTTCTTCTTTCAGGGCCGCTTTGTAGGCATCCTGTGCTGCATCTTCCCCGAACTCGCAGGAAGCTAATATACCCTTACGGTCATCTCCGCCGAAAGTAGCTTTCACATCCATCCAGGTACGATATATTTTTCCCCGGACAGTGGTATCTCCGGCCGGCTCTTCACCTTCAGCCCGCACGAACTTTTTCAGTTCGCCTGCGAACTGGCTGCTTTGAGAAGACATGGTGCCGAAAATGGCGCGAAGATCTCCTTCGTCTGTTTGCCGCGCAGCTTTATTATACCCTTCAACCCGATCATTGTTTATTTGTATCAGGTCATTAATTGCTTCTACATTTTCGTTTTTCATACATTTTAGTTTTATTGATTAAAGATTAATTGTTTACTGGTACTGGCTGCCGGGGAAATAATTCCACTAACCTAATTGTTTATTCCCCTTCCCGGGCTTTCGGTGTTCTTTCTTATTATGGGTGGTATCATCTCCCTTAAACTGCTGTTCTTCATTGATACGGCTGTCCAGGTTGTCCCGGATCTCCGGGCGGTGCTTATTCGTATTGAATTGGATGTTATGCTTTTTCGCCTGGGTTGTGGTCTTTTTCATACCTCGTCGGATGAAAAAACCATACCAGATGATAAAACGGTGAAAAATTAACCCGCCAATTATTTGGTATCACATTTGATTTTATGACAGCAAAACAACATCATGACAAACGATAATCATATGCAGTTCCTGGAAGAGAGGCTGAAACAGTTACAGACGGCGGTTATGTATACTATGAGTAATAACGTGGCCCGGCTTCCCAATGGGTTGGTGTTCTTTGAAGAAGTGGATAACGGGCAATTGTTTTTAAGTGTGCATAACCCAAAACAGGAAAAGGAAAATTACGAACAATGCTTCCCGGTCCGTCTTTTCTTTTACCGGAAGGGGGTGGACTTTTTTATTGAAGTAACTGGTACGGCCACGATCGTGGTGGATAAAGACATCCTGTTAAATAAAGACGCCATGAACCAGGAAATGATCTTATTGAAAATGACTCCGACTGTCGTCGAGTATACGGAAAAAGGGAAGAAGAAAATGTTCCCTGAATTGACTAAACTCGGTTCTTATTTTTATAATGGTTTCCGTAACCTGATACCCGGTAAACAATTCCGTGCCGCCTAGAAACCCGTCATCATTTTTATATTTATAAAGCCATGAAAAAAGTATATTTAGTCACGTTACTCATATTATTGACCGGGTGGAGCATTGGGTTTTTTCTCCTTCATGCAGCACCGGCTATTCATACCTTGCTCGGCCTATCAATCCTGGTTACCCTCCACGCGATTCTGGCGGGCGATTTTCCCGTGTCGGTTCCGGCAAGGGATAATTCAACCCTGTGATCTGACCGGTTAAGGACTGGGGCTAATTTTCCGGAGGCTTCCAATTGTTCCCCGTAACTTATTACGGGGAAAAAAATGCACATTATTTTAAAGGGACAAGCCGGACCGAAAAATCATCCGACTGAAAACAGCGGAGAATTTAATTTTCTGCACATTTTTTCCGCTGGCATAATTTTTTCGGTATTAATCCTGAAGTTTTTGCCGGGGTGTTGGATATAAATTGAAACCGGCAACGGTTTCCATGTTCTTTCTGAGATGATACCCGGAGAACCTGCACCGGATAATGCCGGCGAAGGAAGCAGAAACTTTCCAGGAGTTCCGGTATAACCGGAACTCCTTTTTAGAATTTAGACGTCTCCATGCCTCCATGAACCGCTTTCAAAACGATATTGAGATTGTTCATGACCTGCTGCTGATCCAGCAGGACCGGGTCATCGCCTACGAGACCATTTGCCGCTATAATGACCAGGATGAAGTAATCTGCCGGTTTTTAAGAAAGATTGCCGTTCAATGCCGGAATTCGTTT
The DNA here is from genome assembly GCA_025449935.1 of Chitinophagaceae bacterium. GTDB lineage: Bacteria > Bacteroidota > Bacteroidia > Chitinophagales > Chitinophagaceae > JJ008. The sequence goes on along the minus strand of JANWIJ010000106.1, from coordinate 33,996 downwards.
CTGGAGCTCCGCAGGCATATCGATCTGTCATATGGGGACCCGGCTGACCGGGTGGAGATAAAAGGTGAAATTTACCGGGATTGGCCGGGGGTCAAACAGTTCTTACCCTGTAGTCAATGTCATGAAATCATTCATGCCTGTGAATGGAATGAAATAAGAGCAGCCATAGCTTACCAGAAAGCACTGACATCCGGAGAAAATCTTTCCAGGGAATTAAAACAGATCATTTACAACCAGTTGAAAGAAATACGGGAATCTTTCCGATTCATCCATGAGTGCAAGGAAAAGCCTACCGCTCCAGCTATTGGCCGCGAAGAAGCTCCGCCACATTTTACTTTTTCAGTATAACCAGGGTTTACGTGTCAAAAATTTATGGGAAGAATTTGCCCAGCCTGGTTTACGACGCATCAGGTTACTCAAATATTACCTGCTCGTCCCTGTCTTCTACTCTAATTTTCTGGACGAACTCGTCATATTTCGCGTCATGATTGGTATAAACCCCATAGGCATCGATACTGTAGCCGGTAAGACCATCATTGGCTTCGATCAGGTACAGGATAGAAGAGTCTGAAGGATTGGATTCACCTTCAAAACGGTAAGTTTTAATTATCGTAAGATCTTCCGGGTTATAGAATTTATTATTACCGGCGGTGAACCCATCATCTGTCATAGTGAATTCGTTATCCTGTTTTTTAACGCGGAGTCTTTCCAGGACAGTACTTAAGGATGTCATTTGTGCCGGTGTCGTTTGCATATAATTTGTTTTCTAATGTCTTTCAAAGTCCGTGCCGTTAAAAAAAGATGCGGGACCCGGTGTTCCTGCCCGATTTTAGGCCGGTTTGTATTTAATTGAAAAAATAATAATAAGCAGGTTGATGAGTACCGAAATACTATTGGCAATAATGATCATGGGATCCTTTACCAGCACCCCGTAATACACCCACAAACCAAGGCCAATAAACAAAATCAGGAGCATCCAGATCGATATATCTTCAGCTTTCCTGTCTTTTAGGATTTTTATTAACTGGGGCAGGAGGGAAAGGGTTGAAAAAAGACTGGCAATGATGCCGATAAATGTGTTTAATGGGACCGGTAAGTTCATGGTGACAAGAAGGGATGAACTTTTCAATTCATCCCTTTATTTACTTAAGCTGGAATTTTCCTCTCCGCCTCCCGTTCCCAGAAACGGTGATTTGCAACGGCTTTGATAAATTCTTTGGCATTTCCTGAAGTGATAATACCCGCATGGCCAGGGGCTGTTATCCGGGCACTCTTTTGTTTGCCTGGAGCTGAGCCTGGTAAGAGTTTCTTCCCATCACTGTCACAGCCAATAGCCTTGCAATGCTTGTAGGCTTCCCGTATAAAATGGACCGCGGCCGGCTCATTCAACAAAGCTTGAACAGATTTTTCACCTCCCGGTACGTAAACCGCATCAAATAACACACTGGCCGCCGTCAGGAAACTTTGATCAACCGGAATTTGTTTCCCTTCCCTGGATTTGATGACTCCTAACCTGGGAGCAATTAATTGTACCGTGGCGCCGGAGGCCTCCAATGGTGTTTTCATAGCGGCCAGCGACTTTTGATCGACACCATCAGCTATCAAAAAAGCAATTTTCCGCGTCTTTATTGAATTTTTTATCGTGTTCGCCATACTCAGCGCATCCGATTTTTCCAAAGACATTTTTGTTTTTAGCGGCTGGAATTTTTTTGGATCCCCGTCGGCGGGAACACTGTGATTCACCTGGAAATCCGGGTTTTTAGGAACCGCCAAACCGAGGTTTGCAGCTACTTTGCCAGCAAGGCTCTTATCTACCTGGGTCAACAGGCTTACCATCCGTTCGCGGATAGCGATGGTTTCCACTTTGCCTAATTCAAAACTCAATGCATCAATTATGTGATGCTTCTCCGGCTCGCTCTGGCTGTTAAAAAAAAGCGTGGCCTGGCTGAAATTATCAAAAAAGCTTCTGCTCCTGGCCCTGATCTTTTTCGAATCTATTTTTTCAGCATAGGAACTAAAACCTCCTTCAGCTGCTTTAGCCTGGAAAGGACAACCACCTCCCAGGCTGTTTGGCTGGTAGCTTACTCGTCCGGTATTGATAGTCTGACGCATATGCCCATCCCGTTGGTTATTATGAACCGGAGCCACCGACCTGTTGATGGGTATTTCATGAAAGTTGGCGCTGCCAAGACGCGATAATTGTGTGTCTGTATAAGAGAATAATCTCCCCTGCAGGAGCGGGTCATTGGTAAAGTCAATTCCAGGAACCAAATGACCCGGGTGAAAAGCAACCTGCTCTGTTTCTGCAAAAAAATTGTCGGGGTTCCTGTTCAGTGTCATCTTCCCGATCCGCCGTACGGGCACCAGTTCTTCAGGAACAATTTTGGTTGGATCAAGCAGATCGAACTCAAATTTGTGTTCATCTTTCTCCGGGATGATCTGGACACCCAGTTCCCATTCAGGAAACGCACCGTTTTCAATCGCTTCCCACAAGTCCCGGCGATGGAAATCGCAGTCCTTTCCGGAGATGCGCTGCGCTTCGTCCCAGGCAACACTATGAACACCCAATAAGGGCTTCCAGTGAAATTTTACAAAAACCGATTTATCATTTTCATTGATCAAACGAAAAGTATGAACACCAAATCCTTCCATCATCCGCAAACTACGGGGGATTGCGCGGTCACTCATTGCCCACATGATCATGTGCATGCTTTCGGGCATCAGTGAAATAAAATCCCAAAATGTATCGTGGGCAGAGGCCGCCTGCGGAATTTCGTTATGCGGTTCAGGTTTTACTGCATGAACCAGGTCCGGAAACTTCATGGCATCCTGGATAAAAAAAACGGGGATATTATTTCCCACTAAATCATAAACACCTTCCTCCGTATAAAATTTTACAGCAAACCCCCGGACATCCCGGGCAAGATCAGTGGAACCACGGGAACCCGCTACAGTACTAAACCGGACAAAAACCGGTGTTCTCTTACCCGGGTCTTGCAGGAAGCCTGCTTTCGTGAATTCTTTAAGCGATTCATACAGTTCAAAATAACCGTGCGCGGCGGAACCCCGGGCGTGAACGATCCTCTCAGGGATCCTTTCATGATCAAAATGGGTTATTTTCTCCCGTAAAATAAAATCCTCGAGTAAGGTTGCGCCACGCTCACCGGCCTTCAGGGAATTCTGGTTATCATTTATTTTTAACCCCTGGTTGGTGGTTAAGAACTGGCCGGTTGCATCAGAGCGATCAGGATCCAGTTCAATTAATTTTGCGTTGGGTTTGCTGGTTGTTGATTTTCTTTTAGCCATGCTGGTGGATTTAAGGATAAAAAAAATAACAGCAGTTACTTAAAACTGCTGTTTTTACCCGGGGAAATAATAAATTAATCTTCTTCCTCTTCACCATCCGCGGTCAGGAGCACCACGGAAGGAGTAACACTGGTCAATTTTTCGTCGGCAGCTTTTTCCTCTTCGAGCGTTTGTTGCAGCAAACTGGCCGCTTCTTCATGTCCAAGAATTTCAGCGTAGGCGCGGAGTGTACCATAGGTGGCAATCTCGTAGTGTTCCACTTTCTGTCCTGCCGCAATAATTCCCGCATCGCGCATAACACCTTCATCAGATTCTTCCATGATCTCTTCGCCTTCTTTGATCAGGCCTTCCATCGCCGCACATTTTTTTGCTGCTGCCTTTTCATCCACCGAGGCAAATACTTCTTCCAGCCTGGTTACCTGTCCTTCTGTTTCCTCCAGGTGACTGGTTAATGCGTCAATTAATTCTTCCGAAGTAGCGTTCTTAATCATTTTGGGTAAGGCTTTTGTAAGCGCTTTTTCAGCCCAATAAATGTCTTTCAGACCGTCCACAAACAAGTCATGCAGCTTTTCATGACTGCCCGAACCGTTTTCAGAAGTTTTTTTCTTGCTTTTTTTTGCTGCAGCTCCAGGTGCTGATTTTACTGCGTTTTTCATTGTAGTAGGTTTTTTAGTTTTAATAATCGTTACCGTTTCAAAACAACTCCTGTGCCAACTAACTTTTGTTATCCAATTCATGCAGGATGAATTTTTCCTCAAAAAAAAAGCCACCCGCGGCTGGCGGATGGCTTTCATGCACACAAATGAACCTTTTATTTCATATTCGATTCTTCGTAATTTCTTATTTTGTTATAAAGTGTTTTCCTGTCAATCTTCAATACCTCGGCGGCTTTCGTTTTATTAAACCTGACCTGTTTCAATACATTCATTATCGCTTCGTATTCCGCATGAGAGGCGGCATCTCTCAGGTCAACCGGGGCCTGTCTGACCGGGTTGGCGGGTTGCTCCCCGGCAATAGCTGAATGCTCGCTTGGCATGCGCGATGGATTTCCGATAATCTCCCAGGGTAATACATTTGCTGTGATCTTGCCCGACGGGGATAATAAACCCGCCCTGCGGATCACGTTCCGCATTTCCCGGAGATTGCCCGGCCATCCATAGTTTAAGAACAGTTGTTCTACTTCTTCATCAAATCCATCCAGTTTTTTGTTTAATTCCTGGCAGGCTTTTTCAAGGAAGAAACCGGAGAATAAGGGTATATCTTCCTTTCTTTCCCGTAATGGTGGTATAGAAAGTGAAAATTCATTAAAGCGGTGGTACAGGTCTTCGCGGAATTTCCCTTTTCGGTAAGCTTCCTGCAGGTTTTCATTGGAAGCCACAATTACCCGGGTATCAGTACTGATATCCTTGGTACTTCCTACCCGCTTGAATTTTCTTTCCTGTATAACACGCAGCAGGGTGGTTTGAACATCCAGCGGAAGGTTTGCTACTTCATCCAGGAAGAGAGTCCCGCCATCCGCGACTTCAAAAATTCCCTCCTTATCACCAAATGCCCCGGTAAATGAACCTTTGATATGGCCAAACAATTCGCTGGCCGCCAGCTCCCGCGATAAAATACCGCAATCAACCGCGATAAAGGGTTTATTATGACGGTTACTGCTTTGATGTATCGTTTTTGCAATAACTTCTTTCCCGGTACCACTTTCCCCGTATAATATTACACTGTAGTTGGTTGGCGCCACCAATTCAATTTGTTTGTATAATTCGAGGGTTTGCTGGGAAACTCCCACTAAAAATTCTTCAGAAGCAGTGGTGTACTGTTTAGCGGCACTTACTCCATTGGAAGGACTTTTCGATGCCAGCGCTTCCGGTAAATGTGTTGGTTCAGCAAGTCCCCGGTTGATGACGTTTAGGACTTCTTCAGGGATCAGGGGCTTCGTAATGTAGTCAAAAGCTCCGTGCCGCATCACATCAACAGCCATTTTTACGTCTGAATAGCCTGTGATGATGATCACCGTCACGTTCGGATCGATTGCTTTTACTTCCTGCAGCACTTTTCTACCGTCCATATCGCCCAGGCGGAAATCGCAGAGGACCACATCAAATTTGCTCTCTTTGAACTTTGCCACCCCTTTGGGCCCCGTGTACGCCATATCGGTTTCAAACCCTTTTCTTTTTAAAAAATGGCTAAGCAGGCTGCACATATCCATGTCGTCATCGATCAGGAGAATTCGTCGCATAACAGTGATTTTGTTTTTTAAAATTAATAAAAGAAACCCGGCGCTTGTCTTACAGTAGAAAAATTCAACCTTTTTGGGCAAGAATATCTACTATCGTAAACCTGCTTATACAAAAGCAATGCCTGTTATTCTGCAGAGGGCCGATTATTTTCTGGCAAAAGGTTTGTTGTTAAAAGACTGAATTTCAAACTCTTTATTAGTATGAACCTGGCGGGCGAGGAAATGACTTCAGTTATCAAAATACTTATTGTGGATGATGAGCAGGATATATGCTATTTCCTGAGCCGTAATCTATCAAGCAAAGGTTATAAGACTTCCTTTTCACATTCGCTCGCGGATGCCAGGTTAGAAATTGAAAAGAATACACCTGATATACTGTTGCTGGATAACCATTTACCTGATGGCAAAGGAGTTGATTTTGCACGCGGTATCAGTGAAAAATATCCTGATCTGAAGACTATTATGATTACAGCACATGACAGTCCCCAGGATCGTTCACGAGCTTATAGCAATGGCATCAGTTTTTTCCTGGCAAAACCCTTTACAATGGCTTCTATTAACCAGGTAGTTGACCTGGTAATTGGAAAATAACAGAACAAGATGCGTTTTGTCCCCGGGTTGAGGAATTAGTTCTACACGCAAAATAGTCCGGCAGTCATCCCGAAAAAAATTTACCCGGCAATATTTAATATAATTATAAAACTGGTTCCTTTTCCCATCGCACTTTCTGCTGAAATTTCACCATGGTGATTCAGAATAATGTTTTGCGTATTCGTTAATCCCAGGCCGTTTCCTTTCAGTTTACTGGTAAAATAAGGCTCGAAAACCCTGTTAAGTGCTTCTGTCTCCATCCCTGCGCCGTTGTCACTGAATGCTATTTTGCATTTATCATTTTCCCGCCGGGTTTCGAGTGTCAGGACGCTGTTCTCCCTGTTTTCCATGGCTTCCAGGGCGTTTATAATGATATTAAGAAAGGCTATTTTCATTTTTGCCTTATCTACTGAAACACAGAGATCTGCAGTATAGTTCTTCACTACCTGGGTTTTCCCCAGCGTAATCCGGTCGGCAGCATCCTGGAGGGCTTCGTCCAGCAAATTGCTGACAGGTATTTTTTCAAAATTCAGTTCAGGGACTTTTGTGGAGTTTAAGAGGTCGGCAACCAACTGGTTGATGCGGGTACTGTTACGGGTAATCATATCAAATAAAAACGCTGCATTTTCATCTTTCTGATTGCTTTCAGTTCTAAGCTGGTCGGCAGCCAGGTTAATATTTGTTAGCGGGTTTCTTACCTCATGGGCAATGGTCCTGGCGATCCGTCCGGTCGCGGCAAATTTTTCCTGGCTACGCATTTTCACCAGTTCAGCATTGGCTTTATTAAGTTGTTCAATCCGGTCTTTTAACTGTTCCTGGTAATCCCCGATCTCCAGCATGATTTTATCCATGGCTTTGCTGGTCCTGGTATAAGCCACCGTACTAAAAAGCAAAAGTGAAATAGCCAGTATGATTGAAATGGCCGTGATAATATTCACGAGGTTGAATGTCTTTTTCATCCGGTCATTGCGCTCTGCCAGGAGCCGGTTCTCTTCCTGCTGCATGACCGATACAACGACACGGATATTGTCCATTATTCCTTTTACCGGGGCCTGCAGGTTCCGGATTGAGTCAGTAAGTTCCCGGTTGTTATTATTAAATGCCCTGATAAATTCTCCGAGGTACGCGAACCGTTTGTCCATGTTCTCTTTGAGAAACCGCAACCTTTTCTGTTGTAATTCGCTGTCGGAACTAAGTTCTACCACCAAACGATAAATGGAGTCGGCCGCTTCGTGGCTGCCATAGTATGGTGAAAGAAATTCAATATCACGGAAAACTACATATCCTCTTACCCCCGTTTCGGCATCCTTTACCCTGGATAATATATCATCGAGGTGTTTAATCGTCGTATTGGTTCTTTCCACCCTGGTTGCCTGTTTCATTAATTCCCGGTTATTAAAAACGGTAAAGGCATAGGATAACAGCAGGAGCAGAAAAGCAACAATATAAATGATGCGCAGACCCTTTTCTTTCTTCGTTTTTTCAATAATTCTGCGCATACTTCCCGGAACTTTAAATTGTATCTATTGCCGATCAAATGAAAAAATTGGGGCATCTGTATTTCTTTTCCCGCTTACCAGGTCAGCTATTATTTCTGCTGCCACCAGGCTGAAGGTGATACCATTTCCCCCAAACCCCAGTGCAAAGTAGCTGTTTGGCAGCTTTTTGTAGGGCCCGATAAAAGGTAATCCATCTTTTGTAGAACCAAAAACTCCGGTCCAGCTGAATTCCGGGATAAAATCTATGGAAGGAAATACTTTCAGGATATCCGCGGTGAGTTTTTTGGTTTTAACCGGGATTAATTCATCCCTTTTTTTTGGTGACGTGAAATTCTCATCCCGGCCGCCAACCATGATCCTGTTATCAAAGGTTGTGCGCATGTATAAATACGGGTCGGCTGTATTCCATAACAGCATATCATTTTTCCAAAAGGGCCTTCCCCCCGAAACAGGTTCACTGATTACGGCATAAGTTGATTTCAGCTTTACAATAGGCTGACTGATATATTTTACTACCTCATAACCCGTTGCATATACCAGTTTCCTGGCCTTTATTTTAAACCCGTTTTCAGCCTGTAATTCCACGCTCCGGGTTTTATGGTCAATGGTAGTAATATTGGTCCGGTCAAATACCTCAAGTCCTTTTTTAATTCCATGCCGGTGCAGGGCGTGGGTAAACATATAAGCATCTGTCTGGGCTCCGTCGGCAGAAAGAATCGCTGCCGGGGCATCGATGCCTGTGGTATCAAATACACTCTTTTTGTCCAGGTAGCGGACCCTGAATCCCTGTTGTTTCCGTGCTGTAAATTCCTTTTGGAGGTCTGTCACATCTTTTTTAGTTGCAGCATAATACAGGCTTTCTTTTCGCTGGATGTCTGTAAAGCCTGCTTCACTGGCTATACGAACCAGTTTGTCAATGGCTTCGAGACAGAGCGCATACGACCTGGCCGCGTTTTTTCTCCCGATTAACCCGGTCAGCTTATGGAGTGGTGTATCTATTTCGTATTGCAGCAGGGAGGTGCTGGCACAGGTACTTCCCAGGCCGATACTCCTGGAGTCGACCACAATACAGGAGATATTATTTTCCAGCAAATGCCAGGCTACCAATGCACCGGAAATCCCCCCGCCCATGATAACAACATCCGTGCGGATATTTTTTTCAAGTTTGGGATATTCAGACACAAGGCCGTTTTTGATCAGGGAAAATGGATAGCCCGCCTTTAGATTCATGAATAATAGTTTATTTCAGGTACCTTCTGAGGGTCCAGGCAATCGTTTCGTGTTCCTTCATCAGGTCGGTGAGAAAATCAGAAGTTCCTTTGTCCTTGTATTTTTCGTCACAATCATCAATAAATTTCCTGACCTGTATGATGACTGCCTCATGATCTTTCAACAATTCCCGGATCATTTCCCGCTGGGAAGGATACTTCCCCGGGGATTCTTTCAGGGAGGCCAACCGAAGAAATTCCTCCATGGTACCGGGGGTTTTGCTCCCCAGTTTATTGATCCGCTCGGCAATTTCATCAATGGATTTTTCGAGTTTTTTGTACTGTTCTTCGAAGAGTTCATGGAGTTCCATGAAACTGTTCCCGGAAACATTCCAGTGAAACTTCCGCGTTTTCATATACAGGAGCACGGCGTCCGACAGTACAGCTGATAAAAGATTTGTAATGCCTTTCAGGTTTTTTGCTGAAATCCCGATGTTTGGAAGCATAGTTGAATATTTAATGTGGATAATAAAGTAATTTAAGCTTTTTGGAGGGAAACCGGAATGGCCCGGGGATAGTTCCACGCTGGGGCGGGTGACAGGCGATTATTAATGGCACGATATTTTCAAAGTACTTCTTCAAGGCACGAATTATTTTTGCTAACTAAAACTTTAAGCTATGTTACGTTGGACTGTTGTATTCCTGGTAGTCGCCATTATTGCAGCCATTTTTGGGTTTGGCGGTATCGCCGCTGGCGCAGCCTCCATTGCAAAGGTTTTGTTCTTCATTTTTATTGTACTCTTCCTGGTGTCACTGATTTTTGGCAGAAAAGCCACCAGGGACATCTGACCGGAGAACCGTTGCAACTCTAATCGAAATTCACTAGGTATTAATTAATAAACATTAAAATCAATTTTATGAGCAGTTCAAAAGCATTATTAGGTTTTGTAGCCGGCGCTGCAGTAGGCGCCCTGGCAGGTATCTTATTTGCACCAGATAAAGGTTCTAATACCCGGAGTAAAATTGCTCACAAAGCGGGTGACTGGAAAGAAGCTGCCAAAACCAGCATCAATGGTATCATTGATAGCGTAAAAGATGTGTACACCGGTGCAAAAGATGAAGCGGAAGATTTAGGAGACAGGGCTAAAGCAAAGATGAGTTCTGCGAAGAACGAAGTCAAGAACAGCTTCAGCTAATTCCTTCATCCCGGATCAGGTCAGATAAACCAGCTAAAACATAAATTTTCTTACAAATGCAATCAACAATTAAACATCTTGAAGCTATTGTATCAAAGGCAGGAGATGTTGCAGAAACAAAAGTTGAATTGTGGAAGCTGCGGGCTACGGGAAAAATTTCCGAGGCCGTCTCTTCTATGATTTCAAAAATCGCCCTGGTGCTGCTCGCTGGAGTAGCCTTAATAATTCTCAGTTTTGGTGTGGCTTATTGGTTAGGGACAGAGCTTGGAAATGTATATTACGGTTTTTTTATTGTGGGCGGTTTTTATGCTTTGGCTGGTTTATTTGTCTTCTTGTTCCGGAAGAGCTGGATCAATGGTCCGGTCAGCAATCTTATCATCGATAAAATAATGAAAGAGTGAAAAACAGCAGCATCTCCGGTAAAGATGCCCTGGCAACAAAGATCAGGGAACTTGAATTTCTGCAATCGCAGCAAATGGATGACCTCCGGCAATCTTTTACTGACCTGACTGAGAGTATCAGCCCCGGGAATTTGTTTAAGAATGCGATCAGGACAGTGGTGTCAACACCGGGTCTCCGCAGTACGGCGCTGGACACGGCGATCAGTACCGGTGCAGGTTTGCTGGGAAGAAAAATGGTGGTCCGCAACTCTGGAAGCATACTCCGGAAAATCGCAGGTGCGGCCGTACAATTCTTTGTATCCAATTTGGTGAGGAATAAAATGCCGGATATAAAGGACAAGATCGGGGAACACCAAACCAATGGCGTGCACAGGTAGTATTATGGGATACCCGCATTCCTGCCAGGCTGAATCAGTATGATTTGGCTTTTTTTATGTGCTGAGTATTTCAGGGGGGTTATACGGAAACCAGTCAGGACGATCTTTCCGGTGTAACAGTTCTTTTTTTGCAGTAATTTGACTGCAGTAACATCAATCTTTTCCAGGAATCTTATTCATAAGTTGCCGGTATATGACAAAATTTAATGACAGGGTTAAGCAAATACTTCTCCTGCTTTTAATCATCCTGCTGATTTTTCTTTCGGTCCGCGAGCTCGCTTTATTTCTTCCGGGAATACTTGCCGCCATCACACTTTATATTCTCAGTCGGGCTAATTATTTCCAGCTTATCTATAATAAAAAGTGGAAAAAGGGAAGGGCCGCTGGTTTATACATATTTTATTACCTTTTTTTACTTGGTTTACCCGTCTTCCTGGCTATTACCCTGATCAGTCCCAAAGTCAACGCATTTCTCAGCGATCCAACTGCCACTATAGATAGCATCAAACAGGCCGTACTCCAGGTGCAGCAGAAAATGGGTATCACCTTTGCCTCCGAAAAATCTTTGTCTGGCACACTCGATAAGGTGACCGCTTTCCTGCCCTCCATCCTGAACAGTACGGCCAACCTGATTGCCAACCTGGCGACTATGTTGTTCCTGCTTTATTTTATGCTGTACAATGGCCGGGAGATGGAGAAAACCCTTTTCCGGATCATACCATTAAAAGATTCGAATACGAATATGCTGGCGGCGGAAACAAAGAAGATAATCAAGGCCAATGCTTTAGGGATACCACTAATTTCCATCATACAGGGACTGACTGCCACCCTGGGCTATTTTATCTTCGGCGTTAAGGAATGGGCACTATGGGGTTTCCTGACTGGTGTGTTTGCCTTTTTCCCTATCGTGGGTACCATGATCGTTTGGGTGCCACTGGTTCTCTACACTTTTGCATCAGGAAATTCGGGGATGGGGATCGGGTTATTATTGTACAGCGTAATTGTAACTGGTAATATTGATTATGTTGCCCGGATTACGATTATGAAAAAGATCGGGGATGTCCACCCCGTTATCACCGTTTTGGGCGTCATTGTCGGCCTGGGCCTTTTTGGTTTCGTGGGATTGATCTTTGGCCCTTTGCTTATCAACTATATCATTGTTCTTTTCAAAATATATATGAATGAATTTGTAGAGCCGCTGGCGGAAGAAAATGCAGCGTTGAATAAGTTGCCGGATATCGTGGACGAACTTCCTGAAAAAAACCAGGCATGATCACCGGCAGGGACAACTATTTTTTTCCCGGTGCAGGCAACCGGATCGGTTTTGTATAGCTGTCGGGCTTCAGTTGACTGGTGACAATAAAATTCTTCCAGCCCGATGGATAAATGATTAACGGGTGCTGTTGCCCGTTTGTAACCAGCGGGATGGCTGTTTCAATATAGTCGCCTAGTCCTTTCACATCCACAAATCCCTTATTTTCCTGGAACACAGAATCCCTTAGTCCATTGATAAGCGCATGGATAAAAGCAGATCCCTCGAACTGGTTACTTTCGAGGACGGGTTCTCCTTTTTTGGCTGCTGCAAATACGACCACGTTATTGCCCGGGGCGGTTAATTCGCTTACCGGATTTTTATAGCCTGACCCGATACCTTCAACGGATGGACCATCCAGGAAGAGCAGGGATTTACAGGGAAGCCGGGCAAGCAGGTAGATGATATCATCCGTGCTTACCCCCGTACGTATAGGATCATTGAAATCGGCCCCGGCAGGCATCCAGTAATATTGCTGGTTCACCGCAGACTGTATCATATGCCCGTTGTAATAGATATATATGATGTCGCCTTCCCGTGCTTTCTGTTTTATTTCGTTGATAGAACTGTAAATTTTTTCCCGGCTTGCTACGTTATTGATCAGGATGTAGGCAAAAACAGAATCATACAGGTCCCCCTGTGTGCGGCGGAATTCAAACGCAAAATCGAAAGCTCCTTTGGTGCCATATTTAAGCGGTGCAGAATTTTTATATGCTGATATGCCAAAACTGAGGATAAACAATTGCGGCTTGCGGTAAATTTTCTTTTCTTTAAAATAAAAATCTTTATCCAGTGTTCCTGCAATCCAGGGATATTGTACGTCCCTGGTTTTTTCTTTTACTTCGCGGGTCACCTGCTTGATCAGCTGGAATAGTTCAATACTGTCGTTACGGCTCACCACGCGGATAAACGATTCTGTGAAAGGACTATTTTCCCCGGTTCCATCGGCGGCAGTTTCATTGGGACGGGTGGCATAAAAAACAAGGGTATTGCCCGGTGCTTTTTCCAGGTCATTCAGGCCCTGTAGCATTCCCGGGAACTTTTCTGAATAGGGATTATTCCGGCAGGCATCAAGTACAATCAGGCTGAGACCATTTTTAGAGATATTGCATTTTTCAAAAATCTTTGACACCGCAATGGCTTCATCTTCGATATCCGCCTCGCGGCGGATGCTGGATTTTACGGGGAGTAAAAAATTCCGGGCATTGTATTGAATACCATGTCCGGAATAATAAAAGAGGCCGACGCCGTTTTTCTTTACCAGTGAATCCCCAAAATCGTTGATCACCCTGTTCATTGTTGCCCTGTCACTGTTGGTGTCCAGCAATACGGTAAAACCATATTTTTTCAGGATGGCCGCTACTTCGAGGGCGTCATGTACCGGGTTTTTAAGCGGGTTGTCGGTATAAGAGGCATTGCCCATGACCAAAGCCAGTCTTTCGTTGAAATTGACGGCACTGCTGTCTTTTTTTCTTTTTATGATCAGGCCTTTCTCCTGTCCTTCCAGCCGGCAAAAGACAAGCAGGAAAAATAATATCGTTAAAAATTCTTTCACTAATAAAGCATGGGGCACCAACTTGATGCCTGAAATTACAAAGTCTCCCGGATTGTTTCATACCGGGTAAAGGGTAGCCCTGGTCGGGCCTGTGTTAAAGGGAATAAAAAACTCCGTCTTTTGGACGGAGTCTTATTTGAAGAACTGAATATTAGTTTCGCTGGAGCTTTGAGAGCAGGCGCAGTATTTCAAGATATAACCAAACAATCGTCACAAGCAATCCAAATGCACTGTACCATTCCATGTATTTGGGAGCTCTCATTTCCACGCCTTTTTCAACCGTGTCAAAATTCAGTAACAGGTTAAAAGCTGCCAGTCCCACCACCAGTATGGAAAAACCGATACTAAGCGGGGTGGAAGAATTGGTAAACGAAGCGGCGATGGCCGAACCTGAAAATGCATAGGTCAGCCATTGGATAAGATAAAAGAGGGCAATTGCCGATGTGGCAACAACTACAACAGTCCTGAGCTTACTGGTTACTTTAATGATACGGTACCGGTAGATCAGGAACATAATAAGCGTTACGAGTAATGTCAGGGCAATAGCCTGCAGGGGTAAACCGGGATACAGGTAATCATACATCGCAGATATGGAACCAACAAAAAGTCCCTGTAATATGCCATACGCCGGAGCCAGGTAAGGGGCCCATTTCATTTTAAATGCCATGACAAGGGCCACGCCCAAACCACCAAAGACCCCAACCATCATCAGGGGTTTTGGATCACCGCCCTGGTAAAACTGGCTCCAGGCAAAAAGGGTTGATCCGATCATTAACATGGTGAGCACACCAAATTTATTCATGGTGCCCCTGAGTGTCATTTCTTCCCCGGTGCTGATGCCTTCCAGGATGGTTCCCTGGTAAGTTTTTTCCTGGAGCGTTGGATTACTGGATTTAAAAATTGCCATGTGTTTATTGATTTAAGATACTAAGATAATGAGTTTAGTGAGAAACCTATATGAAACAGGTTGTTAATAATGCCAGCGTACAAATGCCTCCATAGCAGCGTAATGTGTAAGCCCGAGGTCAGCATACAGCGAAGCAGTCGCCGCATTGCGCTCTTCGGCCCGCTGCCAGAACTCTCTTGAATCACTTCCCTGGAAGGGTACCATATCTTTTTGTGACTGGTGAATAAAAATACCAAATCGTTTTTTTAAAACCTGGTCGGGGCTCATGGGGATGGCCATTTCAATTTCTTCAATATTCCATTCCTGCCAGGCACCCTTGTAAAGCCAGAGCCAGCAATGCCGGATCCAGTCATCCCCGGCCGCTTTGATCCTTTTCAGGGATTCCAGCACCACGTTGAAACAAACGATGTGGGTGCCATGCGGATCCGCAAAATCCGCAGCACAATAAACTTGCTGTGGTTTTACTGTGCGGAGCAACTCCATGGTGATCTTTATATCCTTTTCACTCATCGGTTTTTTCTCGATTGTCCCTGTTTCGTAGAACGGGAGGTTGAGGAAATGAATGTTCTCATCAGCAATACCTACATACCGGCAGGTAGCCCGGGCTTCACAACGGCGGATCAGTCCCTTGATGGAACGGATGGCCGGTGTATCAACCTGGTTGGATTTTTTTCTTTTCAGGAACCTCCTGGCATCTTCCAGTATCTTACCGGATTTCCTGGTGTCGATGCCGGCTATTTCTTCAAAACCAACCGCAAAATCAAGAAAGCGGGTAACAAATTCATCCGTCACGGCAATATTACCGGAGGTCTGGTAGCCTACATGCACATCATTTAGCTGGTCGTGCAGGCGCTGGAAAGTTCCACCCATGCTAATGATATCATCATCAGGATGGGGGGAGAAGATGATCACTTTTTTAGGATAAGGTTCGCTACGCTCAGGGTGTGCAGGAATATGCGCATTCGGTTTTCCCGCCGGCCAGCCGGTAATGGAATCCCTCAGCATATAATAGACCTGGAGATTTATCTCATAGGCATCTCCTTTTTCCACCAGCAGGTCACTCAGCCCGTATTCGTTGTAATCGGTGTTGGTTAAACTCAACACGGGTTTTTTTAATTTCAGTGCCATGTTCACCACGGCTTTTTTTATCATGGTTGGAGTCCACTCACAGTCACCGGTAAGCCAGGGTGATTTATTTCTGGTAAGTTCAGAAGCGGCGGCTTCATCGACAACAAAAGTTACATCATCATGATTCTGCAACAAGGAGGCGGGCACCTGTTCAGCGTCATCATCTTCCACGGCTTTTTTGATCACCGCGGCTTTACCGCTGCCCCAGGCCATTAAAATTATTTTCTTTGATTTCAGGATGGCGCTGATGCCCATGGTAATGGCCAGTCGCGGAACCTGGGAGATATTGGCAAACTCGTAGGAGTTGGCGATCCTAGTAGAATTGTCAAGGGTGATCAATCTTGTTTTGGAATAAATCCCGGAGCCTGGTTCATTAAAACCGATATGTCCGTTGTTACCAATCCCAAGGACCTGGAGATCGATACCCCCGGCATCCCGGATCATTTTTTCATATTGCCGGCAATGTTCTTTGATGTCTTCTTTTTTTATTTCTCCATTGGGAATATGAATGTTTTTCGGATGGATATCCACATGATCAAATAAATGCGAACGCATGAACCGGTTATAACTCTGCAGGGCATTGTTATCAATCGGGTAGTATTCATCCAGGTTGAAGGCAATTACATTTTTAAAGCTCAGTTTCTCTTTCCGGTGCATCCGCAGCAGCTCTGCATAGAGGGTCTTCGGGGTAGAACCCGTAGCAAAACCCAGTACACATTTTTCTTTTTGCTGTTGTTTTTCCCGGATCAGCGCTGCAATTTGCCCGGCTACAAACTCGGAGCCGAGATTAATATCAGGGAAAATTTTTACGGGAATTTTTTCAAAACTATCGGAGAGATCAATCGGGGCAGTTCGTTTTGCCATTGAATGGATTTAGCAGTAAAGATAAAAAATACCTGCGAAGGTTAATGCTGTTTTTTGCGGGTTCGTGTTAGTTCACTTCGATCTCATCCAGGAATAACCATGGCTTATTTCCTCCACCTGGGTTCTGCTGCGGGATGATTCCATAATTCCTGATAAATATTTTTATATACCGGGCGGAGAATATTTCATCGTGCAACCCCCGCATGCGTGATTTCCTTTTCATATAGGGTTCTATATCGGAGAAAACAGTCGTATCTGCAGAGCGGAAATTTATGCCGTCATCACTGAGAGTAAATTCGGTAGATCTCGGGGGATAGATCCAGCTGGCGATCTGTGTAAAGGAGTAAACGACTATCTCTTTAAATTCCATTTTTGCACCGAGATCAATTACCAGTTCACAGTCCGCACCTTCAAATCCCAGGAATTCGCGGCTTTTCCCCAAACCTTTTGCATTGATCACGCCGTTAACCAGTGTAAATGCCCCATCGCCGGGATATTTGCCGGAGGCGGGATTGGTTAAAATTATTTTTTTTCCGGTTGCTTTATTAAAATGAAATTGGAGCGTCTTCGGCTCGTAAAATATAGTCTTATCAAAAGCATCGGACCCAACTTTAAAGGCAGTCAAATAACCGGATTGAATCTTTATGGGTTCCGAATATTTAATCCACTTACCCCATTTATCGCCACCTACCGTATCCTCGGAATAAAAAACAGATTCCCCTTCCTTTAATTTTTTAGAATCGATTTTACACAATACACCCGAGAAATCAGCAGCAGGCAATACCGATGTTTTAAGTTCGTAGTAGGTCTTACTGTAATTCGCCCCCCACAAATCATATCGCCTGAATTGTGCCGGTAATTTTTTTTCAAAATCGTTCCAATTGCGCCCGGCCTCTGGACTCCACAATACTTCACTTAAAGCTGCCATTCTTGGAAAGATCATATACTCAGCCTTCCTGGGAGTTTTTATGTATTCTGTCCATACATTGGCCTGCGCGCCGAGCACATATTTTCCTTCTTCTTCGCTCAGCTCTTTGGGAATCGGTTCATAGGCATACACTTTCTCTATCGGGTTATAACCACCAATCGTCACTGAATCTTCATTGTCTGATTGTGAATGATCAAAATATACCGGGTTACCCGGTGTCATGATCACGGGATGCTTTTGTTTCGCGGCCTCGATACCACCAGTTTCACCGCGCCAGCTCATGACAATGGCATTGGGCGCCAGCCCCCCTTCCAGGATTTCATCCCAGCCGATCAGGGTTTTGCTTTTACTGTTCAGGTGTTTTTCAATACGCTGCACAAAATAACTCTGCAGCTCATGCTCGTCTTTCAGATTTAGATCTTTGATCCGTTGCTGGCATTTCGGGCAGATCTTCCAATGTGTCTTCGGAGATTCATCGCCACCGATATGAAAATATTTCGATGGAAAAAGTTCAGCCACTTCATCTATTACATTTTGCAGGAATAAAAATGTGGAGTCATTCCCCGCGCAGAACACATCATCAAACACGCCCCAGGTTTCCTGGACCAGCTTAATCCTACCTTTGTTTTGTTCAGCTACACTTTTTTGAGAGATCATCCTGGGTGGAATATGAGTTGGCTTACCGGGAAAACAACTCAACCCCGGATAGGCAGCAATCGCGGCGCTGCTATGGCCCGGCATCTCAATTTCGGGGATCACTTCAATAAATCTTTCCTGTGCATACTTTACAACTTCCTTTATTTCTTCCTGTGTATAAAACCCGCCATACCGGGTATTATCGCTTCCATTTCCGGGATAACGCGCAAGGATGGTGCCGTTTCGCCAGGCGCCTGCCGAAGTTAGCCTGGGGTATTTTTTGACCTGGATCCGCCAGCCCTGGTCGTCCGTCAGGTGCCAGTGAAACCTGTTCAATTTATGATGGGCGAGGTAGTCAATGTATCGTTTGATAAAAGCCACGGGAAAAAAATGACGGCTTACATCGAGATGCATTCCGCGGTATTCAAAACGCGCATGATCAAATATTTTTAACCGGGGGATTTCTTTTTTTTGGGGAGGAGAAGGGATGAGCTGGAATAAGGTCTGCATCGCATGAAAGGCGGGTTCTGCAAAATTGCTTGTAATGAAAATGCCCTCCTTTCCGACTTCCAGTTCATAGGCAGGTTTGCCGGAAGTAGGCATACGCTGCATCCGGAATGCAATATCGCCCTGCTGCCCCTTAGCCGCTTCTGTAACCGTGATGTTGAATAACTTTTTCATCTCTTCCCGGAAATAGGAGTAGAGCCCCGGCCATTCATGAGCAGGCAAACTGTTACTAACGGTTATTTTACTCTTCAAAACATAAAAGCCGTTTGCCCCTTTCAATGATACAGGTTGTGGTATAAGATCGGGAAGAACATATTTTTCATCAGGTTGTGCTGAAAGAAACGGATGTATAAACAGAACAAGGGATACGAGGATTACAAATCGCATAATCGGTTAATTGTTAAGTAAGGGCAGTAAAATGCTGGATGGGTTCGACGAATCGTGATAAATGCGGATGGTCGCTTTTTGAAAATCGGTTTCATTTGCTTCGTAGATATTCATAAACTTTTGCGGGTTCCGGTCTGCCAGCGGGAACCAACTGCTCTGTATTTGTATCATTAAACGATGCCCTTTCTTAAATACATGTGCTACATCCGGGAGTTCGAATTTTACCGTTTCGATCTTGCCGGGTTTAAAAGGTACCGGTGTTTCAAAACTATTGCGGTATTTTCCCCGCATGATCTCTCCGCGTACCAGCATCTGGTAACCCCTCATCGGGTAATTCTTTCCATTACCCGGCCAGGTTGCAGGATAATTAAAGTCATCGGGAAATACATCTATTACTTTCACCACGAAATCAGCATCCGTTCCGGAAATACTCACTTTCAGGTTGGCCATTACCGGACCTGCCAATGTTAAATCTTCTTCTAACGGAGAAGTCTCAAAACTTAACACATCCGGGCGGCGGGTAGCAAATCGCTGGTCATCTGTCATATACTCAGTGGTACGATTGAAATGTATATCTTCTGTATAAGGAACCGGGTGTGCAGGGTCGCTGATGTATTCGGTAAAACTCCCGGGTTTTACAAAAGTGGGAAGGTTCCACGAAAGCGCACCGCCGGGGGCCAGGTAGACCAGTCGTGGTTGTGTTGCCGCCGGGGGCCATTGATCAAATTTCTTCCACTCATTGGCGCCGGTCATAAAAACAGTGGCTTCAGCGATCTTCGGCTCATCACCTTTACCCTTGAGATAATAGTTAAAGAATGGTATCTCTATATTATTCTGGTAGGTAAAAGAAGTGTTTTCGCCAAACCGGACATTGCCCATGTTGAAGCCAAACCTTCCACCCCATTGACCGTGTGCCCAGGGGCCCATGACGATCCGGTTATTGGCCGTTGGATTTTGTTTTTCGATAGCCTTGTACAGGTTCCAGGCCCCAAAACAATCTTCCGCATCAAAAAGACCGCCCACCACCAGCATCGCTGGTTTGATATTGTACATAGCCCGCCGTGCATCACGAGCCTTCCACCAATCATCATAATTTGGATGGGCATACATTTCTTTCCAGAAAGCCACGCTGTCCTTCATATATTCCATCAGTTTAGGCAACGGATTTTGAAGGAAGAATTTATAATTATCGCGGATTGGGGAGTTAAAGCCGGTGGGTCCCACAGTTGTTGGTTTTGGTCTTGGCTTGCCGAAGGAAGAGTAAAAACTGAAACCATCCATTTGAAAAAAAGCGCCATTGTGATGAAAATCATCGCCCATAAACCAGTCGGTTACGGGCGCCTGGGGGCTGACGGCTTTTAAGGCGGGGTGATGGCTTGCTGCCGCCATCGTGGCATAAAATCCGGGGTAAGAGACCCCGAAAATACCCACGTTGCCATTGTTGTTGGAAATGTTTTTGATAATCCAGTCAATAGCATCCCAGGTATCACTGGCTTCATCAATATCGTTACCCGTTTTGTTGTTATTGAATGGCCGGACATCTACAAATTCCCCTTCACTCATCCATCTTCCTCTAACATCCTGTATAACCATAATGTAATTTTCCCGGGCATAATATTTCCAGTGACCGCTCCAGAGCCGGGAAGAGAAATCCTTACCGTAAGGCGCACAGGAATACGGCGTGCGCACCATCAGCACCGGATGTTTTTCACTTTTATCATTGGGTAGGTAAACGGATGTGAATAATTTTATTCCATCCCGCATCGGGATGTACTGTTCCATCTTAGTATAATTATCCCTGATCCACGCAGAATCCTGTTCTGGCTGGGCAGTTGCCACTGTTAGGGACAGGACGAAATGAATAAAAAAGAGTGATTTTCTCATGGAAGTAATTTTGATAGGCTAAATTTACTGATTCCCTGTTCACCTTCATTTTTATTTTATGCAAACGAATGCAGCCATCATAACTAAATTCTATACTGCTTTCCAGCAGCTGGATTACCAAACCATGAACAGCTGTTACAGTGATGACATTGTATTCAACGACCCGGCTTTTGGTTTGCTGCGGGGTGATGAAGCAAGATCGATGTGGGAAATGTTATGCAAAAATGCCAAAGATTTTTCCCTGACTTTTTCCAATATTCAATTGCTTGATGATGAGTACGCCACCTGCAACTGGACTGCCCGCTATACTTTTTCAAAAACAGGAAGAAAAGTAGTCAATAATGCCAGGGCATTCATGTTGCTGAAGGATGGGAAGATCATCGAACACAGCGATGCCTTCAAACTGAGCAGGTGGGCTGGCCAGGCCCTTGGGATCAAAGGAGTTTTATTGGGCTGGACTGGTTTTATGAAAAGAAAGATCCAGCAGAATGCGAGGAAGAGCCTTGTTGCCTTTATTGAGAAAAAGAGCGGGTAGCCCGGGGCTGGTTGCTATTAGCTTATTCGAACGAATCTTCACACTTACCTCGTTACACCAACGTTCCAAACTTTCCAGTATTCACATCCTGCATGGCCTGTTCTACTTCCTTCCAGTTATTCATCAGGAAGGGACCATAGGCCGCAATGGGCTCATCAATCGGCTCCCCCGATAAAACAAGTATAACAGCATCTTCAACAGCCTTGATTGAAATTTCCTCACCGTCATTCTTAAACAAAACAAAATGATCAGTTGCTACTTCCTTTTCATTTATCAATGCTTTTCCTTCGATGATCAGTAAGGCCGTGTTATAATTAGCGGAGAAACTAAGGTTAGCTATACGGTCTTTTTTCAACCGGGCATTGTATACGTGCATTGGTGTAAAAGTGGAGGCAGGACCTTTTGTTCCCTGGAACTCCCCGGCAATTACTTCGATATAGCTTTCTTTATCTCCCAGGTAATGACGACCCATTCCCGCGTTGCTGAGCTCCTGGTATTTTGGTTTGGTTTTTTTGTGTCTGGCAGGAAGATTAACCCATAGCTGTACCATCTGGAATAAGCCACCCTTACGGCTGAATTCATTTTCATGATACTCTTTATGCAGCAGCCCGGAACCGGCGGTCATCCATTGCACATCCCCTTCGCTGATGATTCCACTGTTGCCGGCGCTGTCATGGTGCGCAATTTTTCCTTGATAAGCGATGGTTACTGTTTCAAATCCTGCGTGAGGATGGACACCCACGCCACGCGGCTCCTCCGAAGGACTGAAATCCACTTTGGAGCCATAATCAAGCAGGAAAAAAGGACTCATTCTTTTTTTATCTATCAAGCGCCCGCCGGGGAAAAAACTATGTACCCGGAACCCATCACCCACCATATGAGGGGCAGGAGGAGGAATGACTGCTTCTATTGTTTTATTGGTACTCATAAATTCTATTTTAGTTTGAAACAGGTATTGAATAATTTGTTTCCATTGCCCCTGTCCGCATTTTTTACATCGGAACTTCCATCAACAATAGTTCGGCATCACTGTCTGCTTTAATATCCAGCGTTCCGGTTTCTGTAATTCCCAGGCCATCGCGGCTGTTTAATGGCTGGCCGTTAATGGTCACATCTCCTTCGATCACGAAAGCATATACACCGTTATTCTTCTTTTTCAGGTTATAAGCCGTGGAAAAATCCTTATCAAGCCTGCCCAGGCTGAACCAGGCATCCTGGTGGATCTGCACACCACTGTCAGCCGTGCCAAGGGGGGAGACAATAGTCCGGAGCTGGTTGTGTTTCTCGGCAACTGAAAAATTCTTCTGGTCATAGCGGGGTTCCACATTTTTTTTATTGGGGAATACCCAGACCTGGAAAAACTTAACCGGCTCTGCCGCGTTTTTATTTTTTTCTCCGTGCTGTATGCCTGTACCTGCACTCATCACCTGCACATCACCGGGACTGATGACCTGTATATTACCCATGCTGTCCTTATGTTCCAGGTCACCGGAAGTAGGGATCGAAATGATTTCCATGTTATCATGCGGATGGGTACCGAATCCCATTCCTCCTGAAACTGTATCATCATTTAATACCCGCAGCGCGCCGAAGTGAATTCTTTCGGGATTATGATAACCAGCGAAGCTGAACGTGTGATAAGAATCCAGCCATCCATGACTGGCATGACCTCTTGTATTTGCTTTGTGCAGAATAGCTTTCATGATGAACTCCTTTTATTTTGATAAAACGGTTACTTTATCTTCTACAATTTTTTCAGACAGCCATAAGAATTCTGTCATGAAGTTATGAGCGGCATGCTGAAAACTTTCATCTAGCAAATCTCCATCGGGACTGAATTTTTTATCAACCGCCGGAACAATCAGGAGGTTTGGGGAAGCTATGCCAAACAGGGCAGGCACCAGTTGAAGTAACTGCTGTGAAGCCCTGATGCCACCGAGGCCGCCGGGGGAAGCTGTTACAATGCCGAAAGGCTTGCGATTCTGTTTAGGAAAATGATCCAGCAGGTTCTTCATGGCGGGGGAGTAGCTACCATTATATTCCGGTGTAACCAGGATAATAGCATCGGCCTCAAATACTCTCTCTGCCAGTGGCCGGAACTCTATGGGGACTTTATCCGCGGATACCCACACGGATTGGATTGGAGGGACATTCCATTCCTTCATATCAATAATATTTATATCATGGCTGGTATTCTGTGCCAGCCAGTTTTTCAGGTAAAGGGCTACGCGAAACGTAACACTGTTTAACCGGGGACTTCCTGCTATAATTTCTATTTTCATTTTTTTCAGTTTGGATACAAAGATACATAATCAATGTTTAAACATCAAATATTTATTCCTGTCGTTCTGTTAATGTTCAATTTTAGAAGAACCTGTGCGTGAATCCTTAATTTCACCGTCTAAAATCCCAACAATGATCAACAGGAGAAAGTTTATCCGGGCCTCAGCATTTACTGGTTTCGCAACTGCATTCGGGAATAAGCTTTGGGCATCCCGGACGGAACAGGGAATAAGAGGTAAACCCATTGTTATTTCAACCTGGGGGCCTAATGTAAAAGCCAATGCGGCTGCCTGGGAAATATTGGGTACAGGGGGCCGGGCACTGGATGCTGTGGTGAAAGGGGTGCAGGTGCCAGAGGCGGATCCAAAAGATAACAGTGTAGGGTATGGTGGTTTGCCGGACAGGGATGGAAAAGTGACCCTGGACAGCTGCGTCATGGATGAATATGGGAATTGCGGAGCCGTGATGGCCATTGAACACATTATGCACCCGGTGCTGGTAGCGAGGCTTGTGATGGAGAAAACCCCACATGTGCAATTAGTGGGAGAAGGGGCTTTGCGTTTTGCCCTTTCCCAGGGATTTCAAAAAGAAAACCTGCTGACTAAGGAAAGTGAGAAAACATGGAAGGAATGGTTGAAAACAGCGAAGTACGATCCGATGGATACGATGAAGGAATTTGAAAAGGCCACGAAGGATCAAAACCCGGGTCACCAGGAAGTTCCGTATCCCTGGCCATCGCCTGTTTTGAATCATGATACAATAGGTATGGTAGCCATGGATACTAACGGGAACCTTGGAGGGGCCTGCACCACCAGTGGTATGGCTTTTAAAATGCATGGCCGGGTAGGAGACTCACCGATCATCGGTGCCGGGTTATTTGTAGATAACGAAGTTGGTGCAGCTTCTGCAACGGGTGTAGGGGAGGAAGTCGTGAAAATATGCGGTTCTCATACCGTGGTGGAAGCGATGCGTCGTGGTTTAACTCCGGAAGCTGCCTGTAAAGAAGCTGTCCGCCGGATCATAAAAAATAAAGGAACTACTGCAAAAGATGTCCAGGTGGGATTTTTAGCGATCAATAATAAAGGGCAGCATGGCGGCTTTGCCATACAAAAGGGGTTTACTTATTGCGTCACCACGAAAGAGGGTACGAAAGTCTTCACGGCTAAAAACTGGATTTAATCGTAATAGCCGACAATACAGGGACACATTATGACAAGGGAGAAATACATAATTGAGATTGCTACTTCTGATTTTACCACGACCAGGTCGGCCGTGGAAGGAGGGGCAGACAGGATTGAACTGTGCGCAAACCTGGCGGAAGGAGGAACAACCCCATCTTTTGGAACTATCAAACAATGCAGGGAAGCTTTTGCCATTCCCCTTTATCCAATTATTCGTCCGAGGGGTGGAGATTTCTTGTACACCAAAGAAGAGTTTGCCATCATGATGCAGGATGTAAAACTTTGCAAACAGGTTGGGTGTGACGGGATCGTGATTGGATTATTGAATATGGATGGCACGATCGATATCGTTAGAACAGCGGCATTGATTGAAGCGGCGTACCCGCTGGGCATTACGTTTCACCGGGCATTTGACCGGTGTAAAGAACCGTTTGAAGCCCTGGAGCAATTAATTGAAAT
The DNA here is from genome assembly GCA_025449935.1 of Chitinophagaceae bacterium. Classification (GTDB taxonomy): domain Bacteria; phylum Bacteroidota; class Bacteroidia; order Chitinophagales; family Chitinophagaceae; genus JJ008. Next base: position 8,613 of record JANWIJ010000106.1, on the reverse strand, counting down.
CGGTTGTGAAAGAATTCTGACCTCCGGGCAACAATCCTCCGTCGTGGACGGGGTTGAACTGGTAGTTGAATTAAATAACAAAGCAGGGGAGCGGATCATCATTATGCCCGGAAGCGGTGTTCGCCAGGAAAATATTAAAATGCTGGCAGAAAAAACCGGTTGCGTGGAATTTCATTCGTCGCTCCGCGGGAAAGAGAAAAGTAAAATGAGCTTTATACATACGGCGTTCGGAGATTCGGGAGAAAGTTATATGAATAACGCGATAGCTGCAAAGGAAGTTGCGGCTTTACGGAATGCCTTAAACTAAATCTTCAATTTTTTCATATACCCGGCTCCTGCTTCAGCGCTTTTTATGGGTGTGGAGTTTGGATAATGCTCCTGCTCGACAATAAAATATTGCATGCCATTTTCCTTTGCTGTCTTCAGGACCTTGCTGAAATCAATAATTCCTGTTCCCAGGTCAACTGAATTTTTTCCATTATCTGTTACCGGGTTTTTGGTTCTGTCCTTGATATGGCAAAGGCGGAAACGGTTCTTGTATTTTTCTAACCAGGCTCCCGGGTTTTCGCCGGCTGTAACGACCCAGTAAATATCCATTTCAAAATCTACGAGTGAAGGATCCGTTCCTGTCATCATAATGTCCTGGGGTAGTTGTCCTTCAAGCTTCCTGAAACTGTAATCATGATTGTGATAGGCAAAACGGATTCCGTTCTTCAGGCATATTTCTCCTTTCTGGTTAAAAGTATCCGCCAGTTTCTTAAAATCATCCATGGTTTTCTGCGGCCCAACCCAGGCACAAACCAGGTATTTCATGCCGGTAGCGGCAGCATCAGCAGCTTTTTTTTCAAAATCTTTATTCATATCACAGTGGCTGGCAACAGTTTTCATTCCGAGCTCATCCATGTATTTCTTAAAATCAGCAGCCGTCATGCCCCAAAACATGCCATCGTTACCTTCGTAGCTTTCTATTTCCTTGTAACCAAAAGAAGCAAGTTGTTTCAGCACTCCCCGCGGGTCTTTGGGCATATCATCCCTTAGGGTATATAATTGTATGCCATAGGTTTTTATTCTTTCGCTTTTATCATCACAGGCAAATAAGGAATACCCTGACAGGCCAGTTAATGAAAGAGCGGCAGTGCCGGCCCCAGCCAATTTTATAAATTTTCTCCTGTTATGTTGCATCATTTCAATTGAATTTTAGGAAAATGCTTTATCGCCTTTTTGATACGGGTACGCGCCATCATATTTACCGGGTACCGGTACATGTCGCAAAGCCTGGGTAGCACCCGGCTTAGATGAAAAATACCCCCACAAAGTCAGTTGTTTTATCATGGTGTAATAATGTGAAGGGCTTTGCTCAAATTCTACCTGGTCTTTCCGGAGCAGTTTGGCATTGGTCTGTTCATGTATTTCCCGCTTTGCTTTATCCTCCTCATCTCTTTTCGAATTAAAATCCTTCGCTTCTTTTTCCAGGCTGAGCAGGAAGTCATGACGCTGCTGCGGCGTACACTCCATAAAGGATCTTCCATGCATTTTTTTACAGGCATTCTCCAGTTCGGCAAGTCCATTTATGAAGACAGCCTGTTGTTTCCCGGTATAACAATCCGTCACCATCACTTTCATGAATTCACCCACCTGGGCGGCTTTGGCACCGGGAGAAGCAGTGGCAGGTATGATGGTTTCACCCACTTCATCCAGCAAAGCAATATTGGATGCCGAAAAACCAGCATCCGCCTTTGCACCGGTTTTACAACCACTCAGGAAAACTTCACCGCCGATAACCGCGCCCCCCGTAAGCAACGCAATCATTTTTAAAAGTTCACGACGATCCATATAAAGAGTTTAGGGTTTAAAGATTTCCTTTTTTTAATTCATTGACAGCAAAGTCAGCCGCTCTTGCGGTCAGGGCCATATAGGTCAGCGATGGATTGACACAACCGGCACTGGTCATGCAGGCTCCGTCCGTTACAAATACATTGGGTGCATCCCACACCTGGTTATTTCCATTGAGTACGGATGATTTAGGGTCTCTTCCCATCCGGGCTGTCCCCATTTCATGGATACCCATCCCTACATCGTACCCGGAATCATACAGCTTCACATTTTTCACACCGGCCGCTTCCAGCATTTCCCCCGCATCGTCTTTCATATCCTTCCGCATTTTTATTTCATTTTCTTTCATTTCCACATCCATAGCCAGGACAGGTAATCCCCATTTGTCTTTTACATTTTTATCCAGCGAGATTTTATTACTGTGATCGGGCAGCATTTCACCGAATGCCGTAATACCAATACCCCAGGTATTGGAGGGCTCACACAAAGCTTCTTTGAGTTCAGCACCAATAGTCATTTCAGCTACGTCCAGTCCACGCCCCCGGTCGGCACCCCCCTGGTAACCAAAACCGCGCAGGTAATCTCTTTTATCATCATAAATATTCCTGAACCGCGGACTATAAATACCGGTTGGCCGGCGGCCATAAATGTATTTGTCCTCATAACCTTCTACACGGCCATTGGCACCACAACGGAAATGGTGGTCCATCACGTTATGTCCCAGTTCCCCGCTGCTGCTTCCCAACCCGCCTGGCCATATACCGGTAGCACTGTTCATCAGCACCCAGGTACTGTTGAAGGAGGACGCACAGACAAAAACAATTTTTGATTTGTATTCATACGTTTTATTTGTCTCCGCATCAATTATCTCAACACCGCTTGCTTTTTTCCTGTCCTTATCGTACAAAATTGATGTCACTATTGAAAAAGGCCGCAGGGTGAGATTGCCCGTTTTCATCGCTGCGGGTAATGTAGATGATTGGGTACTGAAGTATGCACCGAACGGGCAGCCTCTCCAGCACCGGTTCCGGTACTGGCAATTGGTTCTTTCCTGGTGGGGTTGCGTAATGTTGGCACTGCGCCCGATAAACATGTGTCGCTTTCCTTTATAATGCGTCTTTATACGGGCCGCGACATCTTTCTCTACAATGTTCATATCCATCGCCGGCATAAAATCTCCGTCCGGTAATACTTCAAGTCCCTCTTTACTGCCCTGGATGCCGGCAAATTTTTCGGCATAGCTATACCAGGGTGCTATATCATCATACCGGATCGGCCAGTCTATTGCAATACCTTCTTTAGCATTTGCTTCGAAGTCCCATTTATTCAGCCGGTAAGATTGCCTGCCCCAAAGCAGCGAGCGGCCGCCAACATGATAACCACGGTACCAGTCAAACCTTTTTATTTCAGTATAGGGCGATTCTTTTTCATTCACCCACATGCCTAAGGTTTCTTCATTTAACGGGTAATCTCTCTTAAGTACCGGGTAGTCTTTGATCATCTGCTGTGTACGGGCGCCACGATGCGGAAACTCCCAGCTTTCTTTGTTGGCGTTTACATAGTCTTTTATATGTTCAATATTACGTCCTCTTTCGAGCAAAAGCACTTTCAAACCTTTTTCACAAAGTTCCTTAGCAGCCCATCCGCCACTGATGCCCGAGCCAATCACAATTGCGTCGTAGATATTAGTATCAGCCATAATGTTTAAAATAACAGGTTAGATATCGCAGATTTTTATCGCTTTTCTTAATGCTTCAGTCTTATCTTTTTTTTCTTTTGCCGATGGTATGAACTCCTGCGCCACGTAACCGGTAAACCCGGTCGCCAGGATGGCTCTCATAATGGCCGGGTAAAATAATTCCTGGCTTTCATCAATTTCATGCCTGCCCGGTACACCGGCCGTATGGTAATGGCCGAAATAGCGGTGATTGTCTTTAATGGTTCGTATCACGTCTCCTTCATTGATCTGCATATGATAAATGTCATAAAGGAGCAGGAAATTTGGCGAACCCACCAGCTTACATAATTCCACACCCCAGGCGCTTTTGTCACACATATAATCTTTATGATCCACTTTGCTGTTGAATAATTCCATTTGAATCACCACGCCTTTTTGTTCTGCCAATCCCATAATTTGCTTCAGCCCGTCGGCGCAGGTTTTCATCCCTGCCTGGTCATCTATACCGTTCCGGTTGCCGCTGAAACAAATCAGGTTTTTATACCCGGCTTTTGCGACCAGTTCAATATGTTCAGCATAGTTTTTGATAAGCGTCGGGTGATATTGTTTATCATTCCATCCTTTTGTCAGGCTGATTTCTGCACCATTGCACATCGACGAATCAAGATTGTATTTTTTCAGGGTGTTCCAGTCTTTGGGACCGATCAGGTCAATGGCTTTCAGTCCAAGTTTTTTTGCGAGGACGCACAATTCTTCAAGTGAAAGAAAATTATAGGTCCACTGGCATACCGAATGATTAATATTTCCTTTTAGCGGGGTTAAAAATGTATCCTCAACCGAACCGGCACTTAATTTACCGGCTACCGCCAGGCCGGCTGCACTGCTCATTAATGCTTTTAGTGCCTTTCTTCTTTCCATATCAAACGGCAGTTAGTTCTTTCTTTTCATTTTTAAATAATACAAAAAACATCAGCGCAACACCGGCCGCAAACAGGCAGGGGAAGAGCCAGATACTTTTCCAGTCATGCATCGTTTCGCCCATTTTGTATTTGTCCACATACTGGCCTGCTAAATAGAAACCAATATACATGCCAATGCCATAGGTGGCAAGCGTAATCAGTCCCTGTGCCGATGAACGGTCTTTTGGTCCTGCCTTAAAGTCTGTATAAATCTGCCCGGTAACAAAAAAGAAATCATAACAAATGCCATGGAGTATAATTCCCAGGTATAGCATCCATATATTGGTACCTGCATCCCCATAGGCAAACAGGGCATACCGGGTGATCCAGGCCAGCATACCGATCAGCAACATTTGTTTTGTTCCGAAGCGGGCGAAAAACCACGGCATCAGGAACAGGAAAACAGTTTCGGCGATTTGCCCCAGCGTCATCTTTGCCGCCGCCTTTGTCATACCGGCTTCATTTAAAAATACATTGGCCTGTCCATAATAAAAGGCGAGCGGTATGCAGATAAGTATGGAAGCGATGAAAAATACCAGGTAGTTTTTATCTTTTAAAATTTTAAGTGCGTCCAGTCCCAGCACTTCGGCGACCGATACATTCTGTCCGGCTTTTGGCGGAGGGGTATCCGGCAAAAAAAAGCTGTAGATACCAAAAAGGGCTGAGATGATAGCAGCCACTTTAAAAGTGATGTTCAGGTTATCCGGTGTTTTCTCCCAGGCCATCCAGCCAATGATGAGCCCCGCGACGATCCACCCGACAGTTCCCCACATGCGGATCCCGGAAAATTCTTTCTCCGGATCCCTGATCTGTTTTAAGGATATAGCATTCACCAAAGCCAGCGTAGGCATATAGATGATCATGTAAATGAGGAGGAGGCTATAGAAGGAACCAAAATTTTCACGGGAAGAAATATAATAAAGGATTGCGGCGCCCAGCAAATGGAGCACTCCCAGGATTTTCTGTGCCGCAAAGAATTTATCGGCGATCATCCCGATTATAAACGGCGCAATGATGGCGCCAAGCGACTGTGTTCCGTAAGCAAGGCCTGTCTGCCCGCCGGTAGCGCCGATATTGCCTTTGATCAGGTAGGTTCCCATTGTGACGAACCAGATTCCCCATACAAAAAAATTGAGAAACATCATCGCGGATAACTGCACCCGGGTAGTTAATTTCATAAGCAAGCCTTGTTAACCAAAAATTTTTAAAATCGGATATTAGAAAACTAAATGTACTATTTTTAAACACAGGATAATAAGGTGATAATAGATTTTTCATTCCACCGGTTAATAACAAACGTTTGCAATGATACCACGAAAATTAAGGATGGGGATGATCGGGGGAGGACCGGGATCGTTTATTGGTGCCATACACCGGATAGCTGCAATTATGGATGGTGAGATTGAACTGGTTTGCGGGGCATTCAGCAGTGATGCGGAAAAATCAAAGCAAACCGGCGTCTCTTTATACCTGCCGCCCGGCAGAGTGTATAGTTCATACCCGGAAATGATCCGGGGTGAAGCTGCATTAGCGGAAAATGAAAGAATGGATTTTGTCAGTATCGTTACACCCAACCATCTTCATTTTGAACCCGCAAAACTGGCACTCGAAAGTGGTTTTCACGTGGTGCTGGACAAACCGGTGACGTTTAATTCAGCGGAAGCAAAAGAGTTAAAGGTCATCAGGGAAAAAAGCGGGAAACTCTTTTGTCTTACGCATACTTACACCGGATACCCTATGGTAAAAGAAGCGAGGCAACAGGTACTGAGCGGCACTTTTGGAAGAATAAGGAAAGTTTATGTTGAATACCCACAGGGTTGGTTAAGCGCTTCACTGGAAAACAGCGGTAACAAACAGGCTGGCTGGAGAACAGATCCATTGAAAAGCGGGGTGGCAGGTGCTATTGGTGATATTGGAACACATGCTTTCAACCTCGCGGAATATGTAAGCGGGTTAAAAGTGAAAATGATCTGCGCGGACATCAATGCCGTAGTGAAAGGAAGGAAACTGGATGATGACGGGGCCGCCTTATTGAAATTTGAACAGGGGGCCAGCGGCGTATTAATGGCTACGCAGGTAGCCGCCGGCGAAGAGAATAATATCAAAATAAGAGTTTATGGTGAAAAGGGAGGAATTGAATGGAAGCAGGATGATGCCAATACACTCCTGGTAAAATGGCAGGATAAACCCACCGAATGCTGGAAAGCAGGAGCCGGGTACCTGGGTTCATTCGCCAAACACAACTGCCGTACACCGGCGGGACACCCGGAAGGATACCTCGAGGCCTTTGCCAATCATTACCGGAATTTTGCCGGCTGTGTGAAAGCAAAAATGAATGGAGATACTCCGGGGGAAGAATGGCTCGATTTTCCCGGCATAGAAGATGGGGTAAGAGGAATGTTGTTTATTGAAAAAGCAATTGAAAGCGGTAAGAGCGATATGAAATGGATCAGCCTGGACGAATAAAATCCCGGCAATTTAACCTGCAACTTGTATGACAACTATTAAAGGTCCCGGCATCTTCCTTGCCCAGTTCATGGGTGATAATGCCCCGTTCAATAATTTGAAATCACTTTGCCTCTGGGCTGAAGCGCTGGGATATAAGGCGGTGCAGATACCCAGTTGGGATAACCGCTGTATTGATTTGCAAAAAGCAGCGGAAAGTAAAACATATGCGGACGAAATAAAAGGTATCGTAAATGACTGCGGGATTGAAATTTCTGAACTATCCACCCACCTGCAGGGACAGTTGGTTGCGGTTCACCCGGCGTACGACAGCTTGTTTGATGCTTTTGCTCCTGACAAATTAAAGGGCAATCCAAAAGAAAGAACTGCCTGGGCCGTGCAACAGGTAAAGTATGGAGCTAAAGCCTCCCAGCACCTGGGGTTAAATGCACACCCAACCTTTAGTGGCTCTTTATTATGGCATACTTTCCATCCCTGGCCACAACGTCCTGCCGGGTTGGTTGAAGAAGGTTTTAAAGAGCTGGGGAAACGCTGGTTACCGCTGCTGAATTATTTTGACGAATGTGGTGTGGATATTTGTTATGAAATTCACCCGGGAGAGGATTTGTTTGATGGAGTGACTTATGAAATGTTCTTGAGCGAAGTGAAGGACCACCCCCGCGCCTGCCTGCTCTATGATCCTTCTCACTTTGTTTTGCAGCAACTGGATTATATTCAATACATAGACTTTTATCATGAACGGATAAAGGCTTTTCACGTCAAGGACGCTGAATTCAACCCAACGGGTAAACAGGGAACGTTTGGAGGATACCAAAACTGGCTGAACCGCGCAGGGCGTTACCGTTCCCCCGGTGACGGGCAGGTTGATTTCAAAAAGATTTTCAGTAAACTGACCCAGTACGGTTACACCGGCTGGGCCGTAATGGAATGGGAATGTTGCCTGAAACACCCGGAAGACGGTGCCAAAGAAGGAGCGGAGTTTATCCGGGATCATATTATCCGCGTTACGGATAAAGCCTTTGATGATTTTGCTTCGGGCGGCAGCGATGAAAAGACCAACCGGAAAATCCTGGGACTGGACTAACGTTTAAATTCTTTGTATATTTCAACATTTAATTAATAACATGAGAAAAATTATTCTATCGCTTGTTGTCCTGGCAGCGTTAACTGGCTGCGGAAGCAATTCCTCCACCACCGAAAAAAAGGAAGAGGTTAAAGACAACACGAAGCACCCCGATTATATAAAAGGACTTGCATTAATCGGTAAAAGTGATTGCCTTACCTGTCACAAAGTGGATGAGATGCATACCGGCCCCAGTTACAGGGATGTCGCGAACAGGTATGCGGGTGCATCAGATACGGTTGCTGCTTACCTGGCTGGGAAAATAATTGCCGGTGGCAAGGGGGTATGGGGAGAAGCATTCATGACCCCTCATCCTGCCTTATCAAAGGAAGATGCGGAAGCAATGGTAAAATATATTTTGTTACTTAAAAAATAGGATGCGCGGACCGGGAATGAACCCTGCAATCAATAAGTTTAACCCATTAATAAAATAGACGATGGCCAGGATTTTTATTTTCAGTGTAATAGTAGCTTCACTTATTTCGTGTCATAGCAATTCAGAGAAAGAAAAGACAGAAATGGATACCAGTGTTACAACGACCGTCGTGCCGGGC
>JANWIJ010000105.1 GCA_025449935.1 Chitinophagaceae bacterium | reverse complement strand
GAAACAGCTCTTACCAATGATTCCCTGGGAACCAGCTGGGCCAGGAATGAATTAAAACCTGCACCGCTGTAAGCTCTTGCCAGCCCGGTTCCAAATACCAGGGCATAGATGCTCCATTCAACTGTTTTTACAGAGGTGTTCTTTTCCATCCAGGCGGAAGTAACCACCAGCAGCCCGAGCATTAACAGGAAATAGATACCCATACAGGTTCTTAATAACTTATGCTTATTGCTTTTGTCAACCCGGACGCCCGCAGGCAGGGCAAAACTGATGGCAGGTATCACTTCGGACAGTCCCAGGATACCTAATGCCAGCTTGCTTCCTGTAATCTCGTATAATCTCCACCCTAATAAAACAGGTGTCATCCTCAACCCGGCGATAAAAAATATCCGGGCAATAATAAACCAGGTAAATTCTTTATTAATGATCGTCGAAAAAAGATTTTTTATGGAAAACTTTCCGTTCATGGAAGTGTAAGATAATGCTGGCCATCCTCATATTCTTTTTCCAGCGCGTCGTAAATCACCTGCAGGTGTTTTTCATTACCCGTAAAATCTGCATTGCCGGCATCCACAAAGAGGGTTTTGATATTATGTTGCCGGATATAATGCGTATAGGTTTCCTGGATATTGAATAAATACTCGTCCGGGATATTCTGCTCATAGGAACGGTTTCTTTTCTTGATATTCGCCTGCAGCCTGCTTACCGGGGCATGGAGGTAAATCAGGATATCAGGTTTTGTCAGTTGCTGGTTGATGATGTCGAACAGCCGCTGGTATAGGCGGAATTCATCCTCCGGCAGGGTTACTTTGGCAAACAGGAGGCATTTGGTAAAAAGGTAATCAGAAACCGTCATGGTCTGGAACATGTCTTTCTGCTGCAAGAATTCTTTCTGCTGTTTAAAACGTTCGGCCATAAAGAACAGCTCCAGCGGGAAAGCATATTGCGCCGGGTTCTCATAGAACCTGGGCAGGAACGGGTTGTCCGCAAACTCTTCCAGTATCAACCGTGCATTATAGTGTTTGGAAAGCAGGTGGGCCAGGGTGGTTTTGCCTGCTCCGATATTTCCTTCTATGGTTATAAAATGATAGTTCATCAAATCGAAAGGTAGGAATCAATAAAAATGATCCTGATTATTAAAGATCGCAAAATAGGCTAAATGAGAGGGTGTAGAATTTTTTTCCGCCCCGGTGTGGAAAAAATCAGGAATACTTTTTTACTGCTAAGGGATCCCTGCATTCTTCCAGTAACTCCGTGATGCTTTTTTGTAAAACGGGATGAATAATACCGGGCGCTATTTCTGCCAGCGGTTGCAGGGCAAAACGCCTGTTCTGCATTTCAGGGTGGGGCAGTTGCAACAGAGGGTAACGATGTGTCTCATCATTAAACAACAAAATATCAATATCGATAAGACGCGGCCCATATTTTTCTTCTCTTGTCCTGCCCATAGTCTTTTCCGTTTTTAAAATCCGTCGTATAAGCTGGCGGGCATTCAGGTACGTCCTTATTTCCAATGCCTGGTTCAGGAATGCGGGCTGATCCGTTTTTCCCCACGCAGCTGTTTCGTACAGCGATGAAACTGATTCAATATTGCCACATTGCTCATTAATAAGTTCCCTGGCCCTGGAAAGATTCAGTTCCCGGTCTCCAAGATTACTGCCGGTCAGTAAATATGCCTTGTTCATTCGTATTCAAATATCTTTATTTTCAGCATTGACAGGCTAATTAAATACATTTGCCCACCAACTATTGACCATGTCAAAACCTTATAGCCAGTCCCGGGCTTTATGGGCCATTACAAGGGCCAGCTTTAAAGCGATATTCAGTAATCCCAGTGCCATTATATTCAGCGTTCTTTTCCCCATCATTTTCATATTGATATTCGGTGCCTTCGGGAGTGGCGGCCAGGCCGTTTACCGCATTGCCATCGACAACAGCAGTGATACCAGCAACAGGTTTTACCAGGAGCTCAGGGATATTAAGGCGATACGTATTGTAAATTACCCCGACAGTAATGCCCTGAATAAGGATCTCATCAAGGGCAGGCTGACGGCGATTGTTCATATTAAAGAGCAGAAGGATTCATCGGGCAGGTCTGCTTTTGCAGTGAACACCCGCAGCACAACAGCGAGCAGCAATACAATCGGCCCGTTCAGGCAGGTGCTGGAATATATAAAACTGGTTTACGAGAAGAAGGCTTCCGGTAATGAAGAAGAATGGGTTACTGTCAATGACACGGAAGTGAAAGAAGTGAGAAAATACCGGCAGATCGATTTCATTCTTCCGGGGCAACTGGGATTTTCTATTCTTTTCTCAACCCTTTTTGGTATTGCCTTTACCTTTTTTGGATTAAAGGAGCAGCTGGTATTGAAACGATTCTATGCATCGCCTGTCAACCGGCTCAATATATTATTGGGTATTGGCCTGAGCCGGTTATTCTTCCAGATGATGAACGTGGTCGTGTTGATCATCGTGGGGCATTATTTCCTGAACTTCACCCTGCAGCATGGCCTAATAACTTTCCTGGAAATTATGCTGATCACCATGATCATGCTGTTGCTGCTGATGGGGGTAGGTTTTATTTTCAGCAGTATTGCCCGGAGTGATACATCGATCCCCTTACTCATTAACCTTTTCGGTTTTCCCCAGATGATGTTGTCGGGTACTTTCTTCCCGATTGAAGTATTCCCCAAATGGCTGCAGGAGGTGTGCAAAATATTACCCCTGACCCAGTATAATGATGCGGTCCGGAAAATTTCGTTTGAGGGGCTGAGTGTTCTTGAATGCGGAAGGGAAATAGGTATACTGGCAGCCTGGATGGTCATTATTTATGTTATAGCAGCGAGGGTTATTAAATGGGAATAAGATGACGCGCATCCTCAAACTTGGATTAATAAGCGGTATATTTTTTTTCCTGCTGATCACTGGTTTTTCGTTGTTTATTCCCCCGCATATCAGGATATCCAGGGCCATAAACATCGGGAGTAGCAGCGATAGCATACTTAATAATATTGCCGGGATTGAGAAATGGAAGTATTGGTACCCCGGTTTTGATACTTTGGCATTGCAGGAACTGGAGAAAAAGGACGGCAAGCTCCTGTCTGTGAAAACAAAAGGGATATCCATTGTATTATCGGAACTAAAAGAAAGCAGGGTCGTTGCTGAATTCAGGTCAGGCAGGAAAAAACCGGTCATCCAGCGCTGGGAAACCATCAGCCACCCGGGAACGGATTCTGTCACCCTGCAATGGGGCATGGATTTCCGGCTTTGCTGGTATCCCTGGGAAAAATTTTCCAGCCTGATGTTTGAAAAAAGGTATGGTGCGCAGATGGAACAGGGACTCACGAACCTGAAGACCATCCTTGAAAATTAATATAAACGGTAATGATCCCCGGTCGCATTCTGCTTAACTTTAATTACTTAAAAAATAACTTATGAAAAAGTTGTTATTGCTCCTTGCAGTCTTCATGTTTTTTGATAGTTATGCCCAGAGCCAGGACCGGCGAAGCCCGCATGATACGGTAAGCTTTGCTAATGGTACGGTGACATATGGCCGGCCCTATAAAAACGGTCGTGATATTTTTGGTGGTCTCGAAAAGTTTGGGTCAGTTTGGCGGGTTGGGGCTGATGAGGCTACGACGATCTCTTTCAACAGCGATACGAAATTTGGTGGCCAGGCGGTGAAAAAAGGAACCTATTCCCTGTTTGCATTACCAACTGAAAACGAATGGACCATTATCCTGAATGCACAACTGGGGCAATGGGGTGCATATAGTTATGGTGAGCATAAAGACAAGGATGTTGCCGGTGTAAAAGTTCCTGTCCGTAAACTGGAGAATGCGGTGGAGCAATTAACCATCCGCTTTGATGCGGCGAATAATATGATCATTGAGTGGGATAAAACCCAGGTAGCAGTTCCCTTAAGTTTTTAAAGTATCCTGCTATAAATATAGGCTGTCATAACTGGCAGCCTTTTTGTTTGCAGTATTGCCTGTCCAATACTTAATTTTAGCATAAATAGATCATATGAAACAGGCCCGGATCATTGTAATGGCACTTTCAGGCATGTTATTTTTTTTAACGGGTCGTGCACAGACGGATACGGTAAGCCACCAGCGGGATAGCTCCGTTGAAGCAGAGACAGATCCCACAACACTTTTTTTCCAGCAGAACGAGAAGATAGCTGCCGGTTCCTGGAAGAAAATATCCCTGTTGACAAAAACACGCAAAACTATTTTGCTTTCATCTTTTCTTAATGATCCTGAAAAGATGTACGCTGATCATGTGCTGGCCGACCTGGACAATGACGGGAAGAAGGAACTGCTGGTAACTAATTTTACCGGGGGGGCACATTGCTGCGATGAGATTTATATTTTTAAAAATACGGCCCCCAATAAATACCAGCACGCGGCCAAAGTGTTTGCGGGACATACATTGATTACGGAAAAGAAGGAATTCGTCTATACCTTTTATGAGCAGTTTGGATATTTTTTCACCTGTTATGCCTGCGGATTAACCGATACAACCGACGAAGCCCCGATTGATGTAAAAGCAATTACACTGGACTACAGTAAGGGAAAACTGCTGGTGAGTCCCGGGGACCAGGAGTTAAGAAGTGTTATCAATGATAACCTCGGCAAATTGTCGGAGCACCCCTATGAGAAACTGGACGAAGAGATTCCCATGGACAACGGCCTCCGGAAGGAATTCGCCATGAACCTCGCCGTATTTTATTATTCTTTTGGAAAAAAGCTCCCGGAAACACAACAGTTATTTAATAAGTATTATAAATTCCCGGATGCGCGGAAGGTTTGGTCTGCTTTTGTAAAGCAATTGCAGGATATGAAAAAGGATAATGATTTTTAATCTTCTTTTTTAATAAACGCCAGGTTTCGCTGAATCCCCTTAAATTTTGCCCGCCTGAGCGGGGAATCCCTGAACTTTTTCCTGAAGACATCTTCCGTCATCAACTCCCATTCTTTGGTTGTCAGGTTTAATAAGCCGGGTAATGGATTGAAGAGGGGTTCGGCATGAGGCCGGCTGAAACTGTTCCAGGGGCAAACATCCTGGCAGGTATCACAACCAAACATCCAGTTATCAAAGCGGTCTTTCATTTCATCGGGTATCAGCATGTCTTTTAATTCGATGGTGTAATAGGAGATACATTTGCTTCCATCCACAACATTGCCTGGTAAAATGGCACCAGTCGGGCAGGCATCTATGCAACGGGTGCAGGTCCCGCAATAGTCTTTGGCATATGGATCATCGTATAGCAGCTCAATATCAACAATAAGTGTGGCGATAAAGTAAAATGAACCGCTTTGTTTGTTGATGAGATTCCCGTTTTTCCCGATCCATCCTAACCCGCTTTTTTGCGCCCATGTTCTTTCCAGCACTGGTGCGGAATCGACAAAACCGCGTCCATGGAAATCTCCAAGCTTTTCTTTGCTAAGATCTAAAAAGGCGATTAGCTGGGCCCGGATCACTTCATGATAATCGTGGCCATAGGCATAAGTTGATATTTTAGGAATGCCAGCAACTTGTTTTTCGGAAGGAAAATAGTTTTTCAATAAAGTGATTACCGATCTTGCTCCCGGCACCAGTTTTTCCGGGTCAATCCTCAGATCAAAATAATTTTCCATATAACTCATGCTCCCATGCATTCCTTTTTTAAGCCATTGTTCTAGGCGTACCGCATCTTGGTCAAGCTTTTGTACACGGGCAACACCACAATAGTCAAATCCAAGCCGGGCAGCAGTTTTTTTTATTATGTCAGTATTTTGCTGCAACGAAATCATCCCGAACATTTGTCTTTGATTAAGAAAGGGTTTTGAAACTGTTATTACTGGCAAGTTTGATTTTTTTTGTGTAAAATTGATACTGGAACCAAAGTATTTTACCTCGCACAACCACCACTACGGATGAAAACAAAGCAGATTATCGGGTTTAGCCTCATGTACCTGCTATCTGTCACCGTGTATTCACAGGACAAATCAACGGCCCGGTTCGGGTCGGTCACAGAAAAGGATTTCACCCCAAAGGTTTACAGTATCGATACCGGCGCCAGTGCCGTGGTCATTGCAGATATCGGCTCCAGCCAGATCGAAGGAAATACCAAAGGCTGGTTCTCCCTCGTATTCAAGCGTTATAAACGGGTACATATCCTGAACAAGAATGGTTATGATGTTGCTAATGTTGAAATATCACTTTATTCGGAAGGGGATTACGAGGAGCAACTGGAAAAACTTAAAGCGGTAACCTATAACCTGGAAAACGGAAAAGTATCTGAAACCAAACTGGACGTAAAAGCGAACGTATTTAAGGATAAGATCAATAAAAACAGGGTCATCAAAAAATTTACTTTTCCAAATGTCAGGGAGGGATCCATTATTGAATATGAATATACCGTTACCTCTGATTACCTCCACAACCTGCAGCCCTGGGAATTCCAGGGAGGTTATCCCCGGTTATGGAGTGAATATAACCTGACCTTACCTGAATTCCTCGGCTATGTTTTCCTGACTCAGGGAGATAAACAGTATGATATCAATACCCGCAAGGATGGTATTGAATCGTACCGGGTCGCTGACGGCCGGAGTATAGGCCCGACTGACCGTGTGCAGTTCACTGCCTCTGTAACGGATTACCGGTGGGTCAAAAAGAATGTACAGGCGTTGAAGGAAGAAAGTTTTACTTCTACACTGGGCAATCATATTTCAAAAATCGAATTTCAGTTATCAGAATACCGGCACCCGCTTACCTACCGGCGGATCATGAGTACCTGGGAAAAACTGGCGGAAGAACTGATGCAGGCCGATTATTTCGGGTTGCAGCTGACGAAGGATAATGGCTGGATGAGAGATATTGTCAGACCCGTGGTAGAAGGAGCGGTAACCCCGTCGGAAAAAGCAAAACGCATATATGCCTATGTGCGGGACAATTTTACCTGTACGAACCACCAGCGGTTGACCATGGATCAGAATTTAAAGACCATTCTTAAAAACAAAAATGGGAATGTAGCGGAGATTAATCTTTTATTAACGGCCATGCTGAAGAATGCGGACCTCCAGGCAGACCCGGTGATTCTCAGTACCCGTTCCAACGGGTATACTTATTCACTCTACCCGCTCCTGAGTCAATACAATTATGTCATTACGAAAGCTACGATCGGCGATAAAGCCTATTACCTGGATGCCAGTGAGCCGGGGTTGGGTTTCGGCCACCTGGCAACCCGTTGTTATAATGGTCATGCAAGGGTGATTAATAAAGAAGCACCAGCCATAGATTTGAACAGCGATGAGATCACCGAGACAAAATTCACCAGTGTTTTTATCATTAATAATGAGAAGGGGAGGTTGATAGGGAGCATGCAGCAGACGCCGGGTTATTTTGAATCGTACGAGATAAGGAACCTGGTCAAAGAAAAAGGACAAGAAGAGTTAACGAAGGGTATCAAAAAAGCATTTGGCGCCGACATTGACATCAGCAATTTCCGCGTGGACTCAATTAATAAACCCGATGAGGTAATTAAGATCAAGTACGATTTTGAGATAAAGGATGAAAGAGAGGATATAATCTACCTGAATCAGATGTTTGGAGAAGGCTATAAAGAGAATCCCTTTAAGTCGGCAGAACGGTTTTACCCGGTGGAAATGCCTTATGCGATTGATGAAACATTCAACCTCCAGCTGGAAGTGCCACAGGGCTACGTGGTGGATGAATTGCCAAAATCGCTGGTGGTAAAACTGAATGCACAGGACGAGGGCATGTTTGAATACCGCATTTCCCAATCCGGCGATAATATCTCCTTCCGGTCCAGGGTCAGGATCAGCCGGACTTATTTTCTTCCCGATGAATATGAAATGTTACGTGAGTTCTTTAACCTGGTGGTAAAGAAACATGCCGAGCATATCGTTTTTAAAAAGAAAAAGTAATCATGAAAGGTGTTGTATTGCTTATTACCACCATTTTCACCGTTTCTGCAGCCTTGCAGGCGCAAGGTGAATATGCCGCATCAAAAATTCCCCCGCCATTGCTCAAAAATGCGGATGCCGTATTACGATTGGAGGATATGCAATTTGAAATAATAAATACCCGGCAAACTGTTACGAAATATCGTTATGTGGTCACGATCCTGAACGGGAACGGCGATCATTGGGCAGAATATTCCGATTATTATGACAAGTATCGAAGTATAGAATCAGTGGAAGGGATTCTTTATGATGCTAATGGAAAACAACTAAAGAAGGTAAAGAAGAAGGACCTGGAAGACCTGACAGGTTCATCGGGCGGTAGTTTTGCAGATGATGACAGGATAAAGCGGCATAATTTTTATTATAAGGCCTATCCTTACACCGTTGAGTATTTTTCTGAGGTTATTACCAATGGCACCCTTTTCTTCCCCAGGTGGGTACCCCAGGGTGGCGAGCGGCTTTCGGTCGAAAATAGCAGTATGCATATTGTTTGTCCGCGTGACTACCAGTTCAGGTATAAAGCTTTCATGTATAACAGGGAGCCTGAAATTACTTTCGGGAAAAATACAAAACAGAGCACCTGGTCATCCTCCAATATGATGGCCATTGTAAAAGAACCTTTTTCTCCCCTGTGGCATGAGCTGACCACGGTCGTCATTTATGGACCCACCGATTTTGAGCTGGATAATTATAAAGGAACTATGTCCAGTTGGCGGGAATTTGGAAAATTTGTTTACTCGCTGAAGAAGGACAGAGACCAGTTACCGGGTAACGTCAAACAAATGGTACACCAGATAGCTGATGGTGTAAGTGATCCGTTTGAAAAAGTCAGCCGTTTGTACAAATACATGCAAAGCCATACACGTTACGTGGGTATACAACTCGGTATAGGCGGCTGGCAGCCTTTTGATGCAACCTATGTTGCCACGAAAAAATATGGTGATTGCAAGGCGTTGACTAATTATATGTACAGCCTGCTGAAAGAAGCGGGCGTCTTTTCTTATTACACACTTGTAAGGGCTGGGGAGTTTTCTAAATATATTACCGCTGATTTCCCTTCCCAGCAGTTCACGCATGTAATATTATGTGTGCCAAACCAAAAAGATACGATTTGGCTGGAATGTACGAGCCAGACCATTCAGCCGGGTTACCTGGGAGATTTTACCTGTGATCGGCCAGTCTTACTGATCGGTGAGGACGGTGGCCAACTCGTTAATACACCCCGTTATGGAATAAACGACAACCTGCAATCACGTTATATCCGCGGCGTACTGGAGGCAAACAGTACACTTGAAGTGAATACAAAAACAGTGTACAGTGGCTTGCAGCAGGATGAAATTCACAGTATGATCACCCAACTTTCAAAGGAGAAAATAAAGGAAGTGCTCGATCGGAAACTGGATTTTCCCACCTACAGTATCCGCCGGTTTGACTACCAGGAGGAAAAAAGATTTTTACCTGGCATAACCGAATCGCTCGGGATAACTGTCAGCAATTACGCAAGTATTTCCGGGAAACGATTATTTATCATGCCAAATGTCATGAGCCGGTACACCAGCAAGCTCAGCATTGACAGCACGAGGAACTTTGATATCCGGCTGAACAGGGAGTATAGGGAAACGGACACAGTTGAAATTGAAATACCCGCTGGTTTTGAATCCGAATCGATGCCCGTGGATGTTACTGTCGACAGCAAATTTGGAAGATATAATTGCTCGGTAAAACTGGAAGGAAACAGGCTGATTTATTTTCGATCGTTGGAACACCGGGGTGGCCGTTACCCAGCCAGCGATTACCGGGACCTGGTTAAATTCTATGATGCTGTTTTTAAGAACGACCACAATAAAGTAGTACTGGTAAAAAAAGATGGAGCAAATGCATTCTAGACCCGGACCGTTTCTCTTACTCATCTTCCAGGTGCAACCGGTGAAACAAACGGTGCACGGCGGGGGCAAGAATAACCCCTACATTGGTAATAAAAACTACGCCGCTGAATAAGGCATATGCAGCCGAAAACCATTTACCGCCGACAGTGGTAATTTCTACTACGGGCCCCATGCCACTGAGAATCATTGCGGCATTGTGTAATGCATCCAACCAGGGAATACCGGCCGTATAGTGATAACCCGTTACACCAATGGCCAGGCAGACAGCCATCACCAGCAATGCGATCAGGATGTTTCTTACGATCCGCTGGTAAAAAGTCGCTTTGGATGCGAGGGGTTGTTTGCGGTGTTCATACATAGATTAGTGATTATTGGCAGGAACCGGGGAGCTGCTTATCGATGATCTTTTTTATTTCTTCATGGGCATTGGCTCTTTCATCACCCAATAAATTTTTTACAAAAACAAGGTACGCATATCCCCTGCAATAATCGATCATGGGCCAGGTGCCGAATAAACCAGGACTGGCTACAACAGTGCCATTACCATCTGCATCTTTTTCCGCAACCCAGCTACCAAGCGCATAGCCATATCCCTGTGCAGATTTGGGAGCATATTTTATGAGTTCCGGCCTGGTTTGCAGTTGCATCATTTTTTTTATGGAGGCTTCACTCAATACCTGCAAGCCATTATATTTTCCTTTATTCAGCAGCATCACCAAAAATTTGAGGTAATCTTCCGCGGTGGATTGTGCACCGCCGGAGGGATTAACAGGGTTACCGTTCAGGTCCGTAAATGTTGTTCTCCGCATTCCCAGCGGGTTGAAAAGTTTTGTTTTGATAAGCGTTTCAAACTTTTTCTTGCTGACCACTTCCAGAACCCGCCCAGCAATGTTCAGCCCGATATTGCCATACCAGAAATCAGTGCCAGCATTGGAACGGATATCCCGGGCAGCAAACGCATTCACTTCTTCTTCCAGCGAACTATATTTCCTGCGTTGCAGTAATTTCTTGACCAGCCCGCCTTCATCGTCAATGCCCGTCATGTGGCTGAGACATTGGCGGATAGTAATGTAGCTTTTAAAATATTTTTCAAACACGGGGATATACTTCACCACTTTGTCGTCCAGAGAAATTTTTCCTTCATCTACAAATTGCATGACGAGTGCGGCCGTCAGCCATTTACTGCAACTGGCAACAGGAGCCTGGGTTTTCGCATTAAAATCACCCAGCTCTTTTTTGTAAACCAGTGAATCGTCCTTCCAGACCAGGGCGACGAAATTATTGCCCAGTAATTTTTTTTTGGCCTCGAGTTCCTGGTCCAGTTCAGCCCAGGACTGGCCCCGGGCGGGCTGTAAGAATAGCAGGAAAGCAAATACTGAACTGACTTTCATGCAGATAGCACTAACTTTATATGACATAGTTTCGGATTTGAGAGCTTGGATTGTAATTTGAGAACTGTTCAAAGGCCATTGTCAAACTTCATCGTTTAACCGTTTGCAAATTTATGCAAAACGATGGTCAATGGCCGGTGAACAAACAAAACGATAAATTATGAACCTGGGAAACTTTACCATAAAAGCTGCCGAAGCTTTTCAGCAGGCACAGCAACTGGCCTTTAACGTACAAAGCCCGAACATTGAGACGGAGCACATACTAAAGGCGTTGCTTGAACAGCAGCATTCACCGGTTGAATACCTGATGAAGAAGAATAATGTTACTGTTAATCTTGTTGACAGCAAACTGGATGAACTGATCAGCAAACTGCCCAAAGCATCCGGGGAAGCGGCACAATCAATCAGCCGGGATGCCAACAGTGTGGTGCTCCGTGCCGGGGCTGTTTTAAAACAGTTCGGCGATGAATTTGTTACCCCGGAACATTTGCTGCTGGCCATTGTCCAGGGAAATGATGCT
>JANWIJ010000104.1 GCA_025449935.1 Chitinophagaceae bacterium | reverse complement strand
GCATTCACTCCCAATAATGACGGGAAGAATGATTGGTTCAAGATGCTGGGAGGCTATAACGTAACAGAGTTTCACCTGGTGGTATACAACCGCTGGGGGCAAAAAGTATTTGAATCATATAATCCTGCGAAAGGATGGAATGGCTTATTCAATGGGGTAACCCAATCGTCAGCCACTTTTGTATGGTATTGTGAATTCAACAAACCAGGAAATGCCAGTAAAGAAAAAATGCAGGGAACTGTAACGTTGATCAGATAAAATAGTAAAGTATGAAACACTAAGAGGGAATGATAATTTGTCTAACCAGATCTGTAAGCTGGAAATGTGACTTACGAAACACATAGCGGGTATGGCTATGACATCTTCTGTGGATCTTGAACCGCCCTGCCGAAAATAAAATTCCTTTGCTGATTTATTTGGGATTAAAACTCCAGCTTCCATACCTGGTCCGACCCAACGCCATTGACAAACCCTCCGGCTACATAAATGACATTATTCACGGATATTATAGCAGCTCCGGTAATGCTTTTATCCAGTAGCCCTGTGTACCAAGTGTCGGTAGTTAGGTTATAAATTTCAAAGTGAGTGCCATTTCTCGTGTCGCTTCCATAACCTGTAAAAAAAACTATCTTATCATCTTTTAGCACAGCGCTGAACCTCGCTCTCGGAATTATACAGGCTAATGATTTAGTCCCGGTAACAATATCACGGATTTCTACAAGGCCTGAAACTCCCCCATTTGACGCGCCTCCGGCCCAAAAAACCTTATTTCCCGCTGCTATGGCGGCCATGTTAGAGCGGGGCTCGTGTAAAGTTGAAGTCGACCATGAATTGGAGAGGATATCATATTCATCGATCAAATCAGAGGTGGCAGACGTTTGTCCATCATTTTTATGACCGCCCGCAAAATAAACTTTGTTTGCTGTAGAAACTGATGAGATATCGCTTCTGCTTTCAGTTAAAGTGACTTTAGTCCACCCACCCGTTGCGTTATCATAAATGTCCACAGCATTTGAAAACCCACCTGGGTACGAATAACCGCCTGCAAAAAAGACCTTATTTCCTGCAAAAACACCAGTTAAAGCTGTTCTTGATTCGCTTAACGAAGTAGTAGACCAACTATTATCAGCAGTGTTATACACATTAACCTCATTGGTATATATGTCATCCCCCCAAAAACCTCCACCTGCTATAAATATTTTGTTGTTAGTGGCGACTATACCCATATCAAACCGCCAGGACGGGTATAGCCCAAGACTTTTGGTGGACCAACTATTGCTGTTAATATCATAAATGTCTATCCACCGGGTGGAGTTACCTGTATTATCCATACTAGAGACAGAACCGCCGGCAAACAGAACTTTATTATTTGCAACTGCGGCAATCATATCTGTCCTTCCGATAGAAAGTTTTCCCAGAGGCACCAAACGGGCTTGTATCACCGGCCTGCTATCAACATCGCAAGCATTATCCTGGGGAGCTACTATTACCTGTACGGTATCTTTTGAAAACAATCCGCCTGCATCCGTTACTTTCAACTCAAACTGGTAAATACCTTCACCAAGAGTAGAAACCTGCGTTTGAATAGCACTTGCATTTGCGATATTAAAAGTTGACGGGCCGGAAATGTTTGTCCAATGATAATCTGTTATATTATTATCCGGATCGACAGATTGACTGCCATCAAGAGTGAGAGAATCAGTTGGTAAAGTAATAATCCGGTCCCGCCAGGCGTCGGCAACAGGCGGATGATTAGCGATAGCCACTGAATCTACTGTGATCATTACAGTATCCTTTGCAGACAGACCTCCATTATCGGTAATTGTCAATTCGACTTGATAAATACCTTGTGATAAATTTTTTATCGTGGCTTGTACAGATTGTGAATGGCCAATCGTGGAAGACGATGGACCTGAAATTTTTGACCATAAAAACTTGTCAATGCTCCCGTCAGAATCATAAGAAGCTGCGCCGTCAAGTAAAAAACTATCCTGGGATAAAACTATAACAGTGTCGCTACCTGCAATTGCAACCGGTGGTTTATTGTCATTTAAATTGTCATTGCGGCGTAGATCTTTCCGGCATGAAAGAATGATCAATGCGATCAGGAGCAACATTGATGCTACGACAGGCAATAGTTTTTTTATCATAAAAGGGTTTTAGATTTAGAACTCCAGTTTCCAAACTTCCTTGTGATAAGGAGGCAAATCTGAGAAGGCACTCCCGCCGGTTACATAAATGGTGTTATTTACAGAAATGACAGATGCGCCTTGTATGCTTCGATTCAATATTGCAGTTGACCATGTACCGGTTGTGATATTATAGATCTCGAAATGAGTGCCGGTTGGCTCAGGACCATAACCGGTAAAAAAAACAATGTTGTCATCTTTTATGACTGCTGCCGGGCTGCTCCTGGGGATCATACAGGTAAAGGAGGAAACACCGGTATTTAGATCCCTGATTTCGACAAGATCTGATAACGTTGGAGGTGAAAAAGATTTGGCACCGCTGGCCCAAAAGATTTTATTTCCGCTCGCAATACTGGCCATCCCAATTTTTGGCTCCCTCAAACTGGAAGTGGACCACGAATTTGTAACTCCATCAAATACATCGATTGTTTGTGAAACGTAATTGTTGTCCGGAACTCCGCCAGCAAAATAGATTTTATTGCCAGCTGTCGTTGCAGAAAGTCCGTACCGGGCCTCACTGAGATGGGCAGTAGACCAGCTATTGGTAGCGTTGTCGAAAATATCGACCACGTCAGTACTGGATGTATTCCAGCCACCCGCAAAGTATACTTTGTTACCCAGGGTCGCTGCAGCCAGGTATATTCGGGGTTGACTCAGTTCTGCTGTAGTCCAGGAATTGTCAGATGCGTCGTAAATATCAACTCTTGATGTCCTGACATATCCATCATTGTCGCCTCCTCCGGCAAAAAGTATTTTATTTCCAACAGTTGCGACAGCCATACCCTGTCTTTCAGGTACTGTTAATTCGGCTGTAGTCCAGGTATTTTTTTCGTAATCATAGATATCCACTCTAGAGGAATAAGTATACGCGAAGCCCGATTCAGAATTACCCCCGCCAAATAATATTTTGTTACCAGCCGTAGCACTTTGTATATAGTTTCTTCCCACAGAGAGGGAACCAATTTGTGTTAACCTTGCACTAATAACAGGCCTGGTACCACAGAGCACTGTTACCGATTCGCTGTTTACCGTAACCTGCATGGTATCTCTTCCTGTAAGCCCGCCGGCGTCATTTATTTTAAGTTCGAATTGATAAACACCTTCAACAAGGGATGTTACCTGTGTCTGCACACTGTTGGTGTTTTCAATATTAAATGATTGAGGTCCTGAGATTTTTTCCCAGGTAAACCCTGTGATATCGTTGTCCGGATCTGCTGATTGGTTTCCATCGAGCGTGACCGTATTCGTTGGCAGGTTAATAATCTGATCGGGGCCTGCATTGACAATGGGCGCGTGATTGGCTTGATGCACCGAATCTACGGTTATCATTACAGTATCCTTTGCAGACTGGTTGCTATTATCGGTAACGGTTAATTGAATTTGATAAATTCCATTCGCTAAATTTTTTAACGTCGCCTGCATAGATTGTGAGTTAATGATTGTGGATGTAGACGGACCTGAAATCTTTGCCCAGGAATATTTGTCGATGCTTCCGTCCGGGTCGTGTGAAGCGGTCGCATCGAGCAGAAGATTATCCTGTGGCAAAGTGATAATTGTGTCTCTTCCGGCATTAGCTACAGGTAATTTGTTTTCTGGTATGCAAGTTTCGCACAACTTCTCCGCCTTCTGGCAGGAAGAAAAAGCCGAACAGATAAGGGTACAGATCAGAAAAAAGAAAAGCGATTTATCATTCATAAAGAATTTGTTTGGATTTAAAACTCCAGTTTCCAAACCTTGTCATAAAATGGGGGAAAATTGTTACTACCGCCTCCCGCTATATAAATTGTGTTGTTTACAGATATGATAGCGGCGCCTTGTATTGGTTGATCTAATACACCGGTCGACCATGTATTGGCAGTGATATTATAAATTTCGAAATGAGTGCCATTTCTTTGGTCAGCACCATACCCGGTAAAAAAAACAATATTGTCGTCTTTAATTGCAGCCATGGGACTGCTCCTGGGAATGATACAGGCAAAGGAAGAAACGTCTGTGTTTATGTCTCTTATTTCAACCCGGTCAAAAAGAGATGGTGGTGAATTTGAGTTGGCCCCACCTGCCCAGAAGATTTTATTCCCTGTCGCAATACTAGCCATACCAACCCTGGCTGACTTTAGATAGGACGCACTCCAGGTGCCAGTGCTGCCATCAAAAATATCAACGGTGCCTGAAATCCCTGTATCGCCAAAAAAGTCTGATACAATACCACCGGCAAAGTAAATTTTATTCCCTGCGGTCGTTGCTGATATCTCGCTCCTGCCCTGGCTTAAAGTAGCCGCAGGCCAGGAATTGGTAGACTCATCGTAAATGTCGACAGCGGTGGTATAGGACCCACCGGCAAAAAAGACTTTGCTGCCCAATGCTGACGCGGCAATACCGGTTCTTGGCCGGGTTAATGGAGCCATAGACCACGTGTTGGTAGACGCGTCATAAATATCAATTGTGGATGACGCCGATCCGGACAACGGCGACCTGCCACCGCCAAATAAAATTTTGTTACCGACACTTGCGGCAGCTATATCCCAGGACTGACCAAACATATTCAATTCAGCTGTCGACCACTCATTGGTGGAAATGTCGTATATATCTACCCGGGTAGAACGGTCATTAATAATCGTATCGACACCGTTTCCATTGGCATATCCGGCCGCAAAGAGTATTTTATTACCTGCCGCGGCCGCTACTAAATCGCTTCTCCCGACCGAAAGAGAACCAACAGGCACCAGGCGGGCATTAATTACAGGCCTGTTTTCACATGACACTATTCCCTGGAATGCCGGACCAACCGGGATCTTTTCATCCTTATTACAGGAAACTATGGTGACAATTGAAATTACCACGCAGCTAATACGTAGCAGGTGTATTTTCATGATCTGATTTAATCTAAGGCTCATAATAGTAGGTTTTGGTTTTGTCATGAAAAATCCGATTTTATAAATCCATGTTAAGTTAGATTCTCGTTTACTGACTTTCAGTGCAGATCGCTTAGCGTACAAATTCTTAGAATTAAAACAGGGAGTACACGTTAATGGCTTTTATAAGCGGAAAGCTGTTGTTCGTCGCAAAAAAGGGTAGTTAGTCTTTTTTAATGGGTTGTCAATTTTATTGTGGAATGCTCAATAAGCAAAAAAATTTCATTTTCTTATTTTTTACTGCGTCTGTCCCGACTTTAGTAGCTAATGCTCATAAGTTTCATAATGCGTGTAGGAAACACCATTTTCCACAAATGTTTGTTGTAATCTCATAGTGGTTGCTGTTAATTCGACTAATTCATATTCATCGAAGCCATCATAGATGATTTTGTTTTCGTTGTCAGTAAACCCCCAGGTGGCAGTAAATGTCTGTGGATCCAGGGGATCACATTTGAGTGCGCCTTCGTTTATCTCAACTATTCCATTGATTTTATAGGTATCAAAGCCATCTGCCTCGCAGGGATTCAGGGCAGCTAAAATATCAGTGGCATAAACTCCATTACCATACCAATCATAAGCAGGAGTGCTGGTATAGGAAATGAGCTTCCAGTATCCCGTAGTAAGAAGTTCTGTTTTTGTTTTAACAATAGCTTCGTCTTTGTCTTTTTTACAGGAAAGCGTAGTAGTGATGCCGGTTATCACTAACAACAAAGCGATAGATTGAATTTCCATTTTCATTTTTAATTGATTTAATAGCTAATGGCTGTTTTCTAACCCGACGTTTTTTCATGAACATTAGTTCTCTTGTAAAGAATGACTCGCTATCCAGCTGCCAACGCTATTTCCCAGGGCTTCGCCATCAATACAGGCCTTTCGGAAATGATAACCCACATAAATTCTTGACAAAGAATTTTCTCTTGCGGCATCTGACAAACTGGTATAGCTTCTGGGGTTTGCAGGCAATGAAGAACTTTCAAAAGAAAAACGGAAATTATCTTTATCAAAAAATTGTTTCAAAAGTTCTGCAGCTGCACCGCCGGCTGCAGCGTGAGCTGATGGATGATCGGCAAGAGGAGGAAGGGGCGCAACAAGCACCTGCCATGTTGGATCCCCGGCGGTATCCGGGTTACCGTCAGTGTCGCCCAGCTGAATAGCTGTGTAAGGACGCCAGAAAAAATGAATCATCTTGGCTTTCAGACAGGCGATGTATGCATCAGCCACGCTCATTTGCAGTAATGCCAACAGGCGAGCTGTTTTCCAGGCGTCCATGTTTTTTTGTTCAATAATTGCCTTTGCAACTTTGTTCCACCCGAATGCAGAACTCTCAACCCAAAACCTTGCAATTTTTTCCTGGTCTTGCGTACGCCCATCTACACCGGTGCATGTGGCGCAACCCATTCTTTTTATTTCATCATAATCAGCTGTATATTCTGCGCTGCTGATAGCATAAGGTGAGGGCACTGGAAACTGGGTGCTGTTTATTATGCCAAAAGTTTTCACGTTGCCCCATCCCGGCGAATCATAAAAACCGGTTGCAGCAAATGGAGGCGTAGAACGATATTCTCCCGGCAGTATGCCCTGGGTTATCGTACCTGTTGCGCTTAAGCTTCCGTCGTTTGTCCTGTTTTGAATAATTG
>JANWIJ010000103.1 GCA_025449935.1 Chitinophagaceae bacterium | reverse complement strand
GCCTGCATGACCTGGAACCGGTGGTCTTTCATGGTAAAGGATACGTGGTGGAGAAACTGGAAGAGTTTGAATTTAAGATCGGCCCCAAATCTTTTTTTCAAACAAATACAAAACAGGCGGAGCAATTATATAAAGTAACCAGGGATTTTGCGGAACTGACTGGCCGGGAAACGGTGTACGACCTGTATTGTGGCACGGGTAGTATCGGGATCTTTGTCAGCCGGAAAGCAAAAAAGATCATCGGGGTTGAAATGATCGCCGCTGCGATTGCGGATGCAAAAGAAAATGCAGCCTTGAATCAACTGGCATCGGCGGAATTCATCGCGGGCGATGTGATTGATATTTGTGACCATGATTTTTTTAGTACACACGGGAAGCCGGATGTGATCATTACCGATCCGCCACGCGCCGGTATGCATGAAAAGCTGGTGCAGAAGATCCTGGATATGGCGGCACCCGTGGTAGTGTATGTAAGTTGTAACCCGGCTACGCAGGCCAGGGACCTGAACCTGCTGGATGAAAAATATACGGTGACACGGGTTCAACCCGTGGATATGTTCCCGCACACCCATCATATTGAGAATGTGGTACAGTTAAAGCTGAAAGGGTAAATTTTGTATGAACATCGTTTGCTCCGGGTTATATTTATAGAAAGATTTACAGTTGTTAAATCAGGCTAAACCCAAAGCGATTTCAATAACACTTATTTTTGCCAGATGAGTAATTTTCGGTTCACCCGCTCTGACCGTTTTCCGCCGGTTGTAAAAAACCTGATCATTATCAATGTTCTCGTATGGATTGCCCAGCTGATCTATGACAAAAAGGATGGCCTGACGATGTGGCTCACGCAAAAAATTGCGTTGTTCCCCATTGGTGATCCTGATTTCAGACCCTACCAGATCGCCACACATATGTTTGCACACTCTTCCTATGTGATATCACCCGGGAACCCCCAGGGAAGGATATTTTTCTTTCATATACTCTTTAATATGTTTGGCCTGTATATGTTTGGCCGGATCCTGGAAAATGTATGGGGTGCTAAACGTTTTTTGTTTTTTTACCTGGCCTGTGGTGTCGGCGCGGCTGCGGCACATTTGATCATGCAATACGTGATGGGTGGATATTCGGCAGCCGTGGGTGCTTCCGGCGCCGTGATGGGTGTATTCATTGCATTTGGTTACCTGTTTCCCAATACTGAGCTGATGATCATTCCCATCCCGGTACCGATCAAAGCGAAATGGCTTGTACTGATTTACGTAGCTATTGACCTGTTTGGCGGCTTAGGACAGATATCAGGCGATAATATCGCCCATTTTGCCCACCTTGGCGGTGCATTAACTGGATTTTTGATTGTTTTATACTGGAATAAAACCAACCGCAAGACGCTGTACTGATCAAAAGACCGCACAAATAAAAAAGCAGGACGAATCCGGGATTCATTTGAAGTTACTGCAAACTAAACGACCTTTGTCATTCAAAATGATCCTGCTGCTGGCAGGTAAATGACCAGCATTCAACGGATGGCTTACACGGAGAAGAAATACAAGCAAAAAATTGCACTTGATCAAAGCGGGAATGCATTGATCATGCTGATTGCCGTTTGCCTGATTGTATTTGTGGGCATGGCTTTTATGAAAGCAGTCTGGTATTTCAGGTATAACGACAACCAGGAAATGGCCCTTTCCTTGTATAATAGAAACATCCCTGGCCTTTTTATTATGCCGGCGGAGTTCAACAGCCTGATCAGCCGGCCCTGGACGATCATTACCCATATGTTTGTGCATGACAATATCTGGCGGGTATTTGCCAATATGCTTTGGTTATGGTGTTTTGGTTATTTCATGCAGGATATGACGGGTAACCGCAAGATCGTCCCGGTGTTCATTTACGGGGCCATTGGTGGCGCCATAGCTTTTATACTGGCGTATAATTTTTTACCGGCGCTCCAGCCACTGGCCGCAGGTGCGTCCGCCACCGGGGCAGCTGCCGGTGTGATGGCGGTAGCTATTGCCGCTACACTGGTTTCACCGGGTTACCGCATTTTCCCCATGATCGGCGGCGGTATTCCTCTATGGGTGCTGACAGCGATCTATGTCATTTCTGACCTGGCAACTGTTTCCATCAGTGATACCGGTAATCTTATTGCCCACCTGGCAGGAGGATTCACGGGTTTTCTGTTTATCTGGTTCCTGCGGCAGGGATACGACTGGAGCGAATGGTTGAATAATTTTTTCGACTGGGTGAATAATTTATTTAATCCCGATAAACCCCAAAAAGGTAAGAAGACGATCCGGGACGAATTATTCTATAAATCTTCAACAACTCCCTTTAAAAAAATTCCCAACGTTACGCCACAGCGGGTTGATGAAATTCTTGATAAGATCAACCAGCAGGGTTACCAGTTTTTAACTGACGAAGAAAAGGATTTGCTGAAAAGAGCCAGCGAAGAGGATATTTGATGGCAGCCGGTAAATATTCCGCTGTGCGTTCTGACTGGCAGAACAACTTCTTTGACCAGGCCGCTAATTCGTTTTTATTTATGAAATTCGTGTACTATGGCCGGCAAGTTTAAGCGTCTCACCAGGCGGTTTTTTGTTTTTACCAATGTAATACTCGTATTTTTTTTCCTGCTGGCTTGCCTGGTGCCATACCTGAACCCACAGAAATGGTGGTTTATCTCTTTCCTGGGTCTTGCCTTTCCTTTTTTACTGGTGGCCGTAATTTTTTACTTCATAGGGTGGTTGATCCTGTTAAAACCAAAGCTGGCGCTTATCTCCGGTATTGCCTTACTGGCCGGTTATAAAAGCATCAGCGTTTTCGTGGGCTTTCATCGTCCGGGTTCATTCAGTATGCATAAAGAGCCCCAATCGTTGCGGATCGTAAGCTGGAACGTGGCCCGTTTTGTTGAATTGAAACAAAATACCAATAAAGGAAGCCAGACGCGTCTTGATATGATGGACCTTATTAAAAAACAGGATGCTGATATACTGTGCCTGCAGGAATTTCATACTTCCGTGGATCCTGCTTATTATAATAATATTGCTGCGGTGCAGGAACTCGGGTATCCCTATTATTATTTTTCCTTTGATGCCGACGGGGACAAGCATTACTACAGCTCTATTATCTTTTCCCGCTTTCCCATTATTGACAGCGGCCTTATCCGCTATCCCCGGCCCACCATACCGGACGCACTCATCCATGCGGATATTAAAGTTGGCCAGGATACCATCCGCATTTATACAACCCATCTTCAATCCCTGCAATTTAAATCTGCCGACTATCAAAAACTGAATGAGATCAAGGGGGGCGAAGATAGTCTTCTCGCTAATTCAAAAACCATTTTTTCAAAATGGAAACGGGCGGTTACCTACCGGAGCATCCAGGCAGATATTATCAGTGAAGTGGTGGCTGACAGCCCCCACCCGGTTTTGTTTTGCGGCGACCTGAACGATGTTCCCAATTCCTACACTTATTTTACGGTACGGGGCGGGATGCAGGATGCGTTTTTAAAAAAAGGGTTTGGTATCGGCCGCACCTATTCGGGGATCTCGCCCACGCTGCGCATCGATTATATTTTTGCCGGCAATCAATATAAAATCAACCAGTTTAACCGCATCGTAAAAAATTACTCGGACCATTATATGCTGGTATCAGATATACAATTAATGAAATAGGCCGGAATGATTATTTTTGGCACTTATCCCCATGTATGAGCGAATTGAAAGTTTATAATTCCTACAGCCGGCAAAAAGAAGTTTTTACACCCCTCACCCGGGGCCATGTAGGCATGTATGTGTGCGGACCTACCGTGAGCGGGGAAAGTCACCTGGGTCATGCCAGGCCCTATATTACATTTGATGTTATTTACCGCTACCTGCAGCATCTTGGCTACAAGGTCAGGTATGTCCGGAATATAACCGATGCGGGTCATTTTGAAGAAGAAGGCCGTGAAGCAGAAGATAAAATATCCAAGAAAGCCGTATTGGAAAAACTGGAACCCATGGAACTGGTGCAGAAATACACCAACCTGTTTCACTGGGCCATGGCCCAGTTTAACACCATACCACCTACTATTGAACCCACAGCAACAGGACATATTGTTGAACAGATCGGGATGATACAACAGCTCATCCAAGCGGGGTATGCTTATGAAGTTAATGGATCTGTTTATTTTGATCTGAAAAAATATGCTGCCTCACATGACTATGGAAAACTGAGCGGGCGGGTGATTGAAGACCTGCTGGAAACGACCCGGGAACTGGAAGGCCAGGAGGAAAAGAAAGATAAGGCTGACTTTGCTTTATGGAAGTCAGTGGCCCCCGAACATATCATGCGCTGGCAAAGTCCCTGGGGTGTGGGATTCCCCGGCTGGCATATTGAATGTTCAGCCATGGCAACAAAATACCTCGGGCCGGAATTCGATATACACGGAGGCGGTATGGATCTCCTGTTTCCCCATCATGAAAGCGAGATAGCGCAAAGCACTATCTGCAATCATTCGGCACCGGTGCGTTACTGGATACATAATAACATGATCACTATTAACGGCCGGAAGATGGGGAAGAGTTATAATAACCAGATCCGCCTGACTGAAATGTTCAGCGGTGATCATCCATTGCTGGAAAAAGCTTTTCATCCCGTCACGATCCGTTTTTTTATACTGCAGACACATTACCGGAGCACGCTCGACTTCAGCAATGAAGCGTTACAGGCATCGGAGAAGGGATTGAAGCGACTGTGGGAAGCATATGAGAACCTGGGCAGGTTAACCATGACGGGTGAAGGGGCGGCGGCGAAGGAGGCAGAACTGGATGTAAAGGTTCGCAGGTTGCTGGATGAATTTGACGAATTTATGAACGATGATTTCAGCACCGCGAAAGTACTGGCCAATATGTTCGAGATCGTTCCGGTTATTAATTCAATGAAAGATAAAACGGTACCGGTGACCGCACTCTCAAAAGAAACCTTTGAATTACTTCAGTCCAAATTTAAAACCTGGATCGAAGATATATTGGGATTAAAGAGTGTAACAGAAGCGGATAATGAGAAGCTGCGTGGTGTGATGCAACTGCTGATCGATATCCGCCGGGAGGCGAAAGGGAAAAAGGATTTTGCAACTTCGGATAAAATCAGGAACCAGCTGGCGCAACTTGGTATCACGCTGAAAGATGAAAAAGGCGGTGAGATGAGCTGGAGCATTGAGTAACCCGTGATAAAACAGATTTTCGTTCATGCATTATATTCCCCACCTTTCCAAAGACAAAAAATTGAAGAAACTGGTTGATGGCACGGCGCCGCACCAGTTAAAGAAGCGGAAAAATATCTGCACCTACCTCTGTGCTTCCATCATGAGCCAGCAGCTTTCCACCAAAGTGGCCGATGTGATTTATAAACGGTTTATTAGTTTATACG
>JANWIJ010000102.1 GCA_025449935.1 Chitinophagaceae bacterium | reverse complement strand
TTTTTTCCCGATGACCGGTATGAAATGGTGGCCACTCACCAGTGGCCGGGAAAACTGGAGGTAGCGGAAGAAAAAACTTCTTATATAATTACTTCAGCAGCGAAACAGGGGTTGCTGATCAGTCTGAGTAAATCGTCCATGGATCTTTCTTTTTCCCGGAGCGGGGAAGGCATTTCTTTTCTTACGCAAACGGGCCCCACCCAATGGGAGGGCGATACAATACGCAATTCTTTTGTGTACGATGCAAAAGAACACTTCACGGGGCTGGGACATGGCTATTTTGGCCGGGAAGAAAGTATAGACCTGGCCGGTAAGATCATAAACAGGAATTATGGAACTGAACACGGTCAGCAGGCACCCTTGCTGGTGCCGTATTATTTGTCAGGTAAAGGATATGGCGTTTTCCTGAACAGTATGTTTCCAAATCAATTCAATTTCGGGAAGGATGGCGGCTATTCATTTTCCATTTATGGAAATGGCCGGATGGATTATTTTGTTATCAACGGACCTTCCTTCCCAAACATCATCGACCGCTATACCCAACTGACCGGGAGACCCCGCTTTCCGCCAAAAGCATTTTTCGGGCTTGCCCTTTCGGATAAGGGAAATGATCATAACTCTGCAGATCCTTCGGATGAACAATGGTGGAAAAATAAGATCGGTAAACACCGGGCTGCCGGTTTCCCGCTTGATCATATTGTTAACGATAACCGCTGGCGCGGAGGCGGGGGTCAGCGCTGCCTCTCTTATTTCGGCTGGGACAACACCCGGTATCCTGATCCGCGGGAATATGCTGATTGGGTGAAAGCAAACGGCCTGATCACTACCCTGGATTTCAACCGATGTATAGCTGTGCAAAGCGAGGGCTGGAAACCTACATTCAATCTTCCGCAAACAGCCGGCATTGAATTCAATACCAGTGCTCCTGACCTTACAAAGAAAGAAGTGCGGGACTGGTTCTGGAATACGATGTGGAATAAATCATTGAATCCTGCATTGGGCTATCCCGGTGATGCGCTCTGGATTGATGAGTTTGATGAAATGGGAAAGGCACCGCTCTCCATGCAGTTTCAGAACGGAACCACCTGGCAGGAGATGAGGAATTACTGGTTTTTCCTGGTTGCCAAATCACTCGTGCAGCAGGGATGGGATAAATATTTCAACGGAACGAAGCGACCCTTTGTGTGGGTGCGGGGCATGACCGCGGGTGCGCAGCGCTATGCTACCTTATGGAGTGGTGATATCAGGTCCACCTGGTCGGACATGAAAACACAGGTGCGGGCAATGCAACTGGCAGGGCTGTCGGGTTTTCCTTTCTGGGGGCATGATGCCGGTGGGTTTTATCTTGACAATTCAAAAGAATCACCCGGTGATACCATGTACCGTCAATGGTCAATGGCATTTGGAAGCTTCACTCCTTTCTGGAAACCACATGGAGTGGGGCAATCGCGCTGGCCGCTTGACCGTCCCGCGGAAGTGCAGAAAGATGCAAAGTTTTATAGTGAATTACGCTATCAGTTGATCCCTTACATCTATACTCATGCCCGTAAAGCAAGTGAAACGGGATTGCCGGTGGCAAGGGCCATGCTGCTGGCTTATCCAAATGATCCGCTGGCCTGGAAAATGGATCTTCAATATATGTGGGGCAATGAAATACTGGTGGCCCCGAATTGTTCTGATGAAAAAAGTGTTGCCCTGTGGCTGCCAAAAGGGAGTTGGTATGATTTCAAAAATGAAGAACAGCTCACCGGCGGCCGGATCATGCAATACCCGGTTGGCATTGGTGAATTACCCTTATTTGTGAAAGCAGGTTCCATCATACCGATGGCTAATTATGCATTGAGCACTGCGTTTATCCCGGCGGACAGTCTTACCCTGCATGTGTATACGGGAAAAGATGCTTCATTTATATTATACGAAGATGACGGGGTTACCGAAAATTATCAATACAGGAATGAAAAGCGTACCACGGCTTTTAGTTTCCGGCAATCAGATTTTTCGTTTCACATTGCCGCGGCCGCCGGTAACTATAATAAAGCGCCTGCACAGCGGGCGTGGCGGATAGACTTTCATGGTGTTTCAAAACCATTTTGCGTGGAAGTGAACGGGGTTCTGCAAAAAAATTATAGTTGGGACCGTACCAAAAAAATACTCTCCATATTCATTCAGCAGTTCCCTGTTGGAAAATCCATCCGGGTAAAACGTGCTGCCGGCTGCCGGTAAAAAAATAAGCAAGCTCTAAGAGTTTATAATTAGTACTACAATTTCAAAAACGCAGATAACGGCAGATACCGGCAAATCTCCGAAAAACAGCGTCAGAAAGTTGTAAAAAAAACTCACTACGCCGTATTTATACTAACGCCTGTCAGGGATATTCATTTATATTCGAAAGTCTGATTTTTTTTATCACACAAAACCAAAAGCTATATGAAAAAAATTGTACTGTTGGTGCTGTCATTCACATTTATGTATACAGTGACGGCACAGGAAAACTATTGGACCTCCCGTACCGATGTATCCGGGATCGTCACGGACAAAGCGGTGGCGAGGTTATCTTTTCCAACGGATTTCAAATTATTTGAACTAAATGTAAACCCCTTAAGACAGGAATTATTCAAAGTCGTTAACAACGCATCAAAACACAGCACTGTCATTTCACTACCCAATGCCGACGGCCAGGTAGAACAATTCGAAGTGGTGGAAGCTTCTAACTTCGAACCCGCATTGCAGGCCCGTTTCCCCGGGATCCGGGCTTTTTCGGGTAAAGGGATCACCGATAAATATGCCACGCTGAAACTCAGCATTTCGCCGCAGGGCATACAAACGATGGTGTTCCGGACTGAGAAAGAAAATGAATTTATTGAAGCTTATTCAAATGATCATACTGTTTATGCCGTGTTCAGGTCTCAACGAAAACCCGGGCAATTACCCTGGACCTGTTCTACTGAAGATAAAAATATATTTACGGGACTAAATGAGCAGATTGACAATACAGGAATTGCATCAAGATCAGGCGGTGACCTGAAGACCATGCGGCTGGCGCAATCCTGCAACGCGGAATATTCCAACTATTTTGGAGCAACCAGTGCTTCCCAGGTAGGATTGGTGCTGGCGGCTTTTAATGCAACGCTTACCCGTTGTAACGGGGTTTATGAAAAAGACCTTGCCCTTCACCTGAATCTTATAAGCAATACCACCAGTGTTATTTATTACAATCCTTCCACAGATCCCTATTCAACTAACCTGAGCCAGTGGAACGCACAATTGCAATCCACGTTAACCTCCGTAATCGGGGAAGCCAATTATGATATCGGTCATATGTTTGGTGCTTCCGGTGGTGGCGGTAATGCCGGTTGTATTGGTTGTGTTTGTGTGAACGGTTCGAAAGGAAGTGGCATTACTTCACCCAATGACGGAATACCACAGGGAGATAATTTCGATATTGACTATGTAGCGCATGAAGTAGGTCATCAATTAGGTGCCAATCATACTTTCTCTATGAGCAATGAAGGTACCGGTGTGAACAAAGAGCCCGGTTCAGGTATCACCATTATGGGTTATGCGGGCATCACCAGCCAGGACCTGGCGCCTCATTCCATTGATGTGTTTCACCAGGCTTCCATCGCGCAGATACAGGCCAACCTGTTAACCAAAACCTGCCCGGTAACCACCAGCTTAGCCAATTCAACTCCGGTTGTTGCGGCGCTTACTAATTATACGATTCCAAGAAGCACTCCGTTTGCGCTGACCGGCTCGGCCACTGATGCAGATGCCGGGAATGTGCTCACCTATAGCTGGGAGCAAAATGATAATGCGTCTTCAACACAAACGGGCGCCAGCAGTGTGGCCAGTGCTACGAAAGCTACGGGCCCCAACTGGATATCGTTCAGTCCAACCACTTCCCCAACAAGGCTTTTCCCGAAATTATCAACGATCCTTGCAGGCGGATTGATATCGGGTCCTTTACCTGGTGGCGATGCAAATGCCAATACAGAAGCATTGAGTTCAGTAGCCAGGACATTAAACTTCCGTCTAACGGTCAGGGATAATGCCCCTTACAGTTCGACTGCCCCCGTTTCAGTGGGCCAGACTCAATTCAGGGACATGGTGGTTACAGTGAGCGCGGCATCAGGACCTTTTTCAGTTACAGCTCCCAATTCAGCGGTATCTTATGCAGGTGGTTCTACCCAAACCATTACCTGGGCTGTGGCCAGCACCACGGCAGCACCGGTAAGTTGCGCCAATGTGAAAATATCTTTATCAACCGACGGGGGGCAAACCTTCCCAACGATATTGTCTGCAAGCACTCCCAATGATGGTACAGAAGCATTGTTGATACCCAATATGCCGACAACCACTGCTCGCATTAAAATAGAAGCCATCGGAAATATTTTCTTCGATATCTGTAATACAAACTTTACAATCACAGCAGGTTCATCCTGCGGTACGCCAACCGGCCTGGCTTCCACAGCGATCACTACCAGCAGCGCAACGGTTAGCTGGACTGCGGTAAGCGGTGCATTATCGTATGATGTGGATTATAAAACAACCGCGTCCGGTACCTGGATCAATGCGGCAACCGGCACAGGCTCTACTTCTGTGAATCTTTCCGCTTTAGCACAGGCAACAACTTATGACTGGAGAGTAAGGACAAATTGTTCTTCCGGCAGCAGTGGATATGCAGCAGCGCAATTCACCACTTCCTCTCCTGCAACCTGTAATGCCCCGGGCGGTTTATCATCTTCCTCTGTTACTAATAACAGCGCAACGGTTAGCTGGACTGCGGTAAGCGGTGCATTATCGTATGATGTGGATTATAAAACAAATGCATCCGGTACCTGGACCAATGCAGCAACAGGAACAGCCTCAACTTCTGTTAACCTGGGTGGTTTGGCCGGTTCTACTTTGTATGACTGGAGAGTAAGAACCAACTGTGCCAGCTTAAGCAGCATTTATTCAACTGCACAGTTCACAACACAACCCAATCCATCGGGTTGCGGTACTGCGTTTGAGCCAAATGAAACCCTTGCAGCCGCGGCTACCATTTCAGCGGGTGTTGCCAATTCAGCGGCCATCACCACCACAACGGATAATGATTATTTCAAAGTAGTGACAAGCGCAACTTCCAATAATACATTCAGTCTGGTTGGTCCATCCGGTGTGGATTATGATATGACCATCTTTAACAGTGGTGGTACACAGATCGGTTCCGGAACCGGAAGCACGGCAACTGAAACAGTTTCACTAACCAACCAGGCAGCCGGTACTTATTACATCAGGGTGTATGGTTATAATGGCGCCAACAGTGCCACCTGCTACACTATTACTGCTACTACCACGATCGTTACAGGATGTGCCAGCAGCTATGATGTTTCCACCAACGGCACACCCGGCGGAGCAGCACTGATACCAAAGAATACAGATATTACGGGCCTCATCAGTCCAAGCGGTGATAATGATTATTACCAGTTTACCATCGCTACCGGTGGCACCGCCACGATTACCTTAACTACCCTGCCTGCTGATTATGATATCCGCCTGTACAGCAGCAACGGAACAACACAGCTGGCAATTTCACAGAATGGAGGCACCACCAGCGAGACCATTACCAGGACCTATACGGCGGGTACTTATTACATAAGGGTGTATGGGTATAACAATGCCAATAGCGCTACTAATTGTTATACACTCCGGGTGGCAACTGGTACGGCAACCAAAGAGGAAGTGCTGATCGTCGAAAACAAGATCAGTGTGTTCCCCAACCCCGTAACCAATAGAGTGAATATCAGGATACCGGCTGCCCGCGGAATGGCCGACATTAAACTATTTGATATGTATGGTAAACTGGTTATGCAAAAAACCAGCAGCCAGCCAATCACTCAACTGGACCTGTCAGTGATTCCATCCGGGGTATACCTGGTAAAAGTGATCAGTGATGGAAAAGAAAGCACCGCGAAGATTATAAAGCAATAATAACGTCAGAGAAATTTGAAAAGCCCCGGTAGTGATGCCGGGGTTTTTTATTCTCGTGCCAGTTCATTACTTTCCTAAGCACTCACATTAAAATCTCTTAATGCATCATTCAGACTTGTTTTCAGATCGGTGCTGGGTTTTCGCTGACCGATAATTAACGCGCAACCAACGCCATACTCACCCGCCGGGAATTTCTTAGTATAGGATCCGGGTATCACGACACTTCTTGCCGGGACCCGGCCTTTCATCTCTTTTGGGGAGTCACCACTAACGTCAATGATCTTCGTGGATTGGGTAAGCACCACATTGGCTCCCAGTACTGCTTCTTTTTCTACGATCACCCCTTCTACAACAATACAACGGCTGCCAATAAAACAACCATCTTCCACAATGACCGGTGAGGCCTGCAGAGGTTCCAGCACACCCCCAATACCAACCCCGCCACTCAGATGAACGCCTTTGCCGATCTGCGCACAACTTCCTACGGTTGCCCAGGTATCCACCATCGTTCCTTCATCCACGTAAGCGCCGATATTAACATAAGAAGGCATCAGCACTACATTCTTTCCCAGGTAGGCACCATATCTCGCAACGGCATGGGGAACTGCACGAACGCCCAGGTCTTTATAGTTTTTCTTCAGCAGCATTTTATCATAGAATTCAAAAGGAGCCACATCCCAGGTCTGCATTTGCTGGATACCGAAGTACATTAATATAGCCTGCTTCACCCATTCGTTTACGATCCAGCCTTTGTCGGTTGGAGAGGCCACCCGCAACCTTCCTTTATCCAGTTCTTCAATCACGCCCCGGACAGCATCACTGTATTTGGTATCTTTTAATAATTCCCTGCCGTTCCAGGCTTCCAAAACCAATTCTTTCATCGGTGATTCAATTTAAAGCGAAGATAAATGAATGATACTTACAGAAACAACGGTCTCCATTTCCATATTTCCATATTTTCACATTTTCAAATTTGCTTATGAACATCGGGTTTGATGCAAAAAGGGCCTATCACAACTGGACCGGACTGGGTCATTACAGCCGCACGCTGATCCGTTCGCTCTCCGAGTATCACCCGGATCACCAGTATTATTTATTTAATCCTAAACCCGCCCACAGGTTCCGGGTAACCGGCAATAATTTGCATGAAGTGTTACCGGGGCAATGGCTGCATAAGTTATTCCGGTCGGCCTGGCGGAGCAGCTGGGTGAAAAAAGACCTGCAACAATTAAAAATTGATCTATACCACGGGTTGAGTCATGAAATTCCGATGGGGATTCAACAAACCGGGATAAAATCTGTGGTGACGATCCATGACCTCATACACGAACGTTATCCCGGCCAATACCACCCGGTGGATGTAAGGATCTACAATAAAAAATTCCGGTATGCCTGCCAGCATGCCGATAAAGTGATTGCCATCAGTGAACAGACCAAAAAAGATATTATCGGGTTTTATAAAACACCGGAGGAAAAGATCAGCGTTTGTTATCAAAGCTGTAACCCTTCCTTTGGCAAACAGGTGAGTGACGCTGAAAAGAAAAGAATTAAAGAATATTATCAGCTGCCGGAACAGTTTTTTTTATATGTCGGTTCTGTGATAGAAAGAAAAAACCTCCTGAATGTTTGCAAGGCTGTATTCCTGTTAAGAAATGACCTGGATATACCCCTGGTAGTGATCGGGGATGGGCAGTCATACAAACAGCAGGTAAAGGATTATATAAAACAAAACGGGTTGGAAAACAAGATCATTTTTCTTTCCGAAAATCCATCCGCGAAATCCGCGGAATCTTTCCAGTCCGCGGCAGATTTTCCTGCTATCTACCAGTCTGCTGTTGCCATGATCTATCCATCTTTTTTTGAAGGGTTTGGTATCCCTGTCCTGGAAGCATTATGGAGCCGGTTACCTGTTATTACTTCCAGCGTTTCCTGTTTGCCGGAAGCAGGTGGTGACGGTGCCTGGTATGTGAATCCGGAGAGTGCATCGGAAATAGCGGAAGGAATGAAAAAAATTTATGCTGACAGGCTGTTTGCGGATTCGATGGCAGAAAAAGGGTGGCGGCACGCACAGAATTTTACACAGCAAAAATGCGCGGATAAGGTAATGGACGTTTATAAAAGCCTATGGTAAGTTTTGAAAAAGATATGGAAGAATGCCTGCAGGTCTTAAAAGCCGGGGGACTAATCCTGTATCCAACAGATACGGTCTGGGGAATCGGCTGTGATGCCAGCAACGAAAAAGCCGTGCAGCGCATTTATGCATTGAAAAAAAGACCGGATGAAAAAGCAATGATCGTCCTGGTTGCCGATGAAAGACAGGTGCTGCATCATGCCGCTGCACCCGACCTGCAGGTGTTTGAATATTTACGCGGAACGGATAAGCCTACTACGGTAATTTATAAAGGTGTTATTGGCTTGGCCCGGAATTTAGCCGGCAGGGATGGAAGTATTGCTATCCGTATCTGTGCTGATATTTTTTGTAAACAGCTAATAAAAAGATTCCGCAAACCTATTGTTTCCACATCGGCCAATATTTCGGGTCAACCCGTTCCAAAGGTCTTTAGTGAAATTCCCGGTGAAATAAAAAGTGGGGTTGATTATATCGTAAAATACAGGCAGGATGAAGAAACAATCTCCCAGCCATCAGCTGTTATCCGGTGGAAAAATGGCAGGGTCGAAGTAGTAAGATCCTGACCTGCTTTCTTCTTTGCCGCCGTTCCTTCTGCGGTTATCTTTGTGGTTTATGTATATCAGTTGCACCCAAAACGAATTATTCCTGCTGGGCAAAGTTGCCGGTGCTGCCGAGGAGCTGGGCATGGAAACATACCTGGTAGGCGGCTTTGTCCGCGATAAGATTTTGCAACGGGAAACAAAAGATGCCGATTTTGTTTGCGTAGGCGACGGTATTGAGCTGGCAAAAGCTGTAGCTAA
Source organism: Chitinophagaceae bacterium (assembly GCA_025449935.1). Taxonomy (GTDB): domain Bacteria; phylum Bacteroidota; class Bacteroidia; order Chitinophagales; family Chitinophagaceae; genus JJ008. The sequence continues at coordinate 3,196 of JANWIJ010000102.1, read as the reverse complement.
ACAACTTCAGCCAGTGCCTGCAGTTGATTATTTCAGGAATTTCGGTACCGCCCATTTTAAATTACCGGACGGGTTTGATTTTGAATTCGTGGGTGCCCGGAAAGAAAGCTATCGCAATGATTCCCGCAAACCCGAGGTGGAACCCGGCACTATTACTGATGACCAGCTCCGCCGTGATTTTACCATCAATGCCCTGGCAGTAAGCCTGAATAAAAATAATTATGGCCGGCTCATTGACCCGTTCAATGGGGTAAAGGACCTGGAAGATAAAATAATCCGGACCCCGCAGGATCCTGTTCTCACGTTTAGCGATGACCCCTTACGGATGATGAGGGCTATCCGCTTTGCAACACAGCTGGGTTTTAACATTGAAGAAACAACCTGGCAGGGAATAACCGATAATGTGGAACGCATCCGGATTGTTTCGCAGGAAAGGATAACGGATGAATTGAATAAGATTGTGTTGGCATCAAAACCATCCATTGGATTTGATCTTTTATACAGGAGCGGGTTATTGAAGGTTATTTTCCCGCCGATGGTTGAACTGGCCGGCGCGGAATACAAAGATGGTCACGGTCATAAGGATAATTTTTATCATACGCTGCAGGTATTGGATAACCTGGCGGCTAATACAGGGGACCTGTGGCTGAGATGGGCGGCGATCCTGCATGATATTGCAAAACCCGTCACGAAAAAATTCGAGGAAGGACATGGCTGGACTTTCCACGGTCATGAAGCGGTGGGGGGAAGGATGGTGCCTAAGATATTCACGCGGCTCAAGCTGCCGCTGAATGAAAAAATGCGATTGGTAAAAAAACTGGTGGAGTTGCACCTCAGGCCGATCAGCCTGACGAAAGAGAACATAACGGATTCCGCCATCCGCCGTTTGTTATTTGATGCCGGCGAAGATTTCGATTCGCTGATGATGTTGTGCGAAGCAGACATCACTTCCAAGAACAAGCACAAAGTAAAACGGTTCCTGGAAAATTTTCAGCTGGTCAGGCAGCGCTGCCGTGAAGTAGAAGATAAAGATCATATACGTAACTGGCAGCCACCCATCAGCGGGGAGCTGATCATGGAAACCTTCGGGTTGTCACCGTCAAAACCGGTTGGCATTATCAAGGATGCGTTGAAGGATGCCATACTCGACGGGGTTATTCCCAATAACTATGAAGCGGCCTGGGGATTTATGCTGGAGAAAGCAAAACAGATGGATTTGAAAGTAAAGAAACCGTAAATTTGACCTATGGCAATTTTAAAGTTCAGGGTTTATCTTGAAGAGGATGAAAGTGTGTACCGCGATGTGGTGATCCGGCATACACAGAACTTCCGGGATCTTCATGAGACGATATTAAAGGCATATGAATTTGACAATAAACACAAGGCAACGTTTTACCGGAGTAATGATCACTGGCAGCGTGGCCGCGAGATTTCCCTTGAGCAGTATGATAAGGATTATAAAGCGCCACCACTGATCATGAGTGAGACAACGATCGGGTCCGAGATCAGGGATCCTAACCAGCGGTTTATTTACCAGTATGATTTCAACAAGAACTGGACCTTCCTGCTTGAACTGATCAATGTTTCAAAAGAAGAGAATCCCAAGATCAGTTATCCTTCAACTGCGCGCACGGAAGGAATTGCTCCCAGCCAGTATGGAACAAAGGGATTGCTTGGAGAAAAATTTGCTGATGTGGAAGAAAAATATGACCTGAAACAGGCCACGGAAGGATTTGGTGAAAAAGGGGAGGATGGGGAAGACCTGGGTCTGCCGGAAGAGGGTGCCGCCGCAGAAGGCGAAGAAGAAATATAACCGGCTTTTATTCAATGGAAAAAAATCATTGCCCCGTTCCGCCCAGGCGTGACGGGGTTTATTATAAATTGTATTCATGGCCGTTGCTAAACAAAAAAAAATCATCATTATAACGGGCCCCACTGCCGCGGGTAAAACAACGGCCGCGATACAACTGGCTGAATATTTCAACACCGGGATCATTTCTGCTGACAGCCGCCAATGTTACAAAGAACTGAATATCGGTGTGGCAAGACCATCGAAGGAAGAATTGAAAAAGGTTCCTCATTATTTTATTGCTTCCCATTCGGTGCAGGATGAAGTTACCGCCGGAACGTTTGAACAATACGCCTTGCAGAAAGCAAAGGAGTTGTTCCTCCGGAATGATGTGGTGGTCATGGCAGGAGGGACCGGGTTATATATCAGGGCCTTTTGTGAAGGCCTCGATAGTATTCCTCCCATAGATCCGGCTATCCGTGCGAAGATCATAAAAGAATATGAAGCCGGGGGACTTCCATGGTTACAACAGTGCGTCCGGGAAAAAGATCCGGACTATTTCGGGGCAGGTGAAATACAAAACCCGCAAAGGATGATGCGGGCCCTGGAAGTGATGGAAGCTACGGGACAATCTGTGCTTTCATTCCGGAAGGGGGCCAAGACAAAACGCGATTTTAAAATTATAAAAACCGGGTTGCTGTTACCAAAGACAGCATTGGACCGGAATATTGATACCAGGGTGAGCCAGATGATGGAAGCCGGTTTATTGGACGAGGTAAGATCGCTGTCACCTTACCGGCAATTAAATGCGCTGCAAACAGTTGGTTATTCAGAGTTGTTCGATCACCTTGACGGGAAATACACGCTTGACATGGCCGTTGAAAAGATTAAGACCCATACAAGACAATATGCAAAACGCCAGCTGACATGGTTCAATAAGGATAAAGAAATCCAATGGTTCCCCCCGGGCGATATACAGCCTTTTATTGAATCCGCAAATAATGAAGATTAATGGAGGAGCATAGTCCGGTGGCCGGAATCGGTTTACAAAATACTCTTCCTCATACAAACACTGTTTTCCACGTTTTCATATTGCCCGTAATTAGGAGTCTGCGAATAGCCCGCTTTCTGGTACAACCGGATGGCTTCCGGTTGCTTTTTACCGGTTTCAAGGATGCATTCGGGGTAATTTAACGCGGAGGCCCAGCGTTCCAGTTCCTGCAATATGCCCGGACCTATTCCCTGTCCGCGGTATTCGGGCAACACATACATTCTTTTTATTTCCACTTTTTGCTGATCATATTCCTTGAATGCACCGCAGCCCACCGGTTTATTGTCCGCATAGCAGACGATTACATGGCGGATGTTTTCGATTTTATTAAACTGCGCATAGAATGAATGATCATC
>JANWIJ010000101.1 GCA_025449935.1 Chitinophagaceae bacterium | reverse complement strand
CTTGGGGAAGAGCGGAATTCGGCTTTTTCCATCTATAGCTGGGTGGCCCTGAATTCTGTGAGCGTGACCTTCCCGGCCCTGATTGCCATCCTGGTAAATTTTTACGACCCGAAAAAACTGGCTTTCTACGTTATTATTTTAGGAGCGATTGTCGTTCCTTTTTTCAACAAAGGAAGGGCTTTCATGTTAGCGTCCTTGATTGTTTTGTCGCAGCTGGTTTTTGACAAACAACGGGCCTTGAGCAAAAGAGTCAGTTATATTTTTATTTTTATCATTGGCCTCGCCGTCCTGGTGTCCGTAGCCGGCGAATTTGGAATTAATATCAAGGAGATCATCGATAACCGGATCCTGGAAAAGGATTCTGATATGGCTTCTGCCAAAAGCCGGCTTACTTCCTACACTGTCTTCATGAAAGTATTCCCGGAGAACCCTGTTTTCGGCGTGGGTCCCAAAACACAGGACAATGTATTGGACCTGCTTCTCGGGGAAGCCAATATCATTCACGTTGGTTACCTCGCGTATTTATATTATTATGGGATACTGGGTTGTATTTTTATATTCCTGGCCATTTATTTTTTATTAAGAGAAGCCTGGGATGTCGGGAAACAATCAGGCTTTTGGGGCAGCTTTTACGGAATACTGGCATTTGCCCTGGGAAACCTTACGTTTGAATATTTTGTTTTAAGTGAAATGGGTCTTGTGCTGGCTGTTCTTTATATGAGATACTATGGTGAACTGGCCCGGCAACCTGAAATGATAATAGAAAGTCAACCCGCTTAATTAATACTACGCTGACAAATCCGCAAAATTCATAATTGATAAAAATGGCAGAATACAAAATCCCTTTTAACAAACCTTACCTGACGGGTAAGGAAATGCACTATATGTACCAGGCTGTATACTCGGGAAAAATTTCCGGGAATGGATTGTTTACACAAAAATGCCAGGCATATTTTGAGAACAATTACGGGTTTAAAAAAGCACTGCTTACCACCTCCTGTACTGATGCACTGGAAATGTGTGCCATTCTTGCCGGTATTAAAGCGGGGGATGAAGTAATCGTGCCCTCTTATACATTCGTATCAACCGCGCTGGCTTTTATCCGCCAGGGAGCAAAAATTATTTTTGCTGACAGCAACGCCCAGAACCCTAACCTGGATGCGGAGCGCATTGAAGAACTGATCACACCACGTACACGGGCCATTGTTCCCGTACATTATGCCGGGGTTGCCTGTGATATGGATCTTATTATGAAAATGGCGGATAAATATAATTTGCTGGTTATCGAAGATGCCGCCCAGGCTATCAATTCTTATTATAAAGGGAAGGCACTCGGCTCCATCGGTCACCTCTCCGCTTTTTCGTTTCATGAAACCAAGAATATTAATTGCGGTGAAGGCGGAATGCTGGCCATCAATGATGATAAACTGATAGAAAGGGCAGAGATAATCTGGGAGAAAGGAACTAACCGTACCAAGTTTTATAAAGGGATGGTCAATAAATACGAATGGGTTGATACCGGGTCCTCGTTCCTTCCCTCGGAAATCAATGCGGCATATTTGTATGCGCAGATAGAGCACCTGCAGAACATCCAGGCTAAAAGAAAAGGGATATGGCACCGCTATTTTTCGGAATTGGAGACCTGGACCAACAAAAGCGGTATCGAACTGCCCCACATTCCGGAATATGGAACCAACAATGGCCATATGTTTTATATGTTATGTTCAGGTAAAGAGCAGCGTACATCCCTGATCGACTACCTGAAAAGCAATGGCATCTGGGCTGTGTCGCATTATCTCAGCCTGCATAACAGTCCCTATTATAAGGGAATGTACGAGGGCCCTGAGCTGGTTAACAGTGATAAATATACCGACCGGCTTATCCGCTTACCCCTTTATTATGAATTAAGCGATGCCGATACAAAATTCGTGGTTGATTGTGTAAAGAGTTTTCCTGATTAAGAGAACAGGTAAATGAGTCTCAAACCAAATTCTCAGGATCAATGGGAAACATTTTTTCAAAAGCCATCCGCAAACTATCATTTCATTACAATTACCGCTGCATCGTAAACCAGTGGGTGATCGGCATCAGCCGCGGTAACCTGGCGGATATTATCCGGAATAAACAATTTAACCCTGATATCACCTGGATAGATTTAAACGATCCCGGGCACCAGCAGGCGGATCCCTTTATTTTGAATGTAGATAACGGGTCCGTCGATCTGTTAATTGAGGATTACCGGGCCGATGACAATTATGCGAAGATCGCATCCATGCATTTTAACCCGGCCCTGCAAGCTACAGATCACAAAATTGTCCTTGATACCGGCAGCCACCTTTCGTACCCGCATATTTTCAGGGAGAACAACCGGGTTTTCGTGTTGCCGGAAGCCAGTAAAAGCGGTAAACTGTCCTGTTATGAATATGTTGCTTCAGTCAATGCACTTGTTTTCTTAAAAGATATTATTGAATTGCCGCTGCTTGATGCCAATGTACTTAAGTATAAAGACAAGTACTGGGTTTTTGGAGTAACAAGACCTGCATCGGGGGAGGATAAGTTTGAACTATGTGGCTTTTACGCCGACCAGTTGCTCGGGCCCTATACGGCCCACCCGGCCAACCCGCTGGCTGCTGGTTTGGATGGGGTGAGGGGTGCCGGGGATTTTTTCGCGGTGGACGGGTTCCTGTACAGGCCCACACAGAATTGCAAAGAAGTATACGGGAAATCCATTACTATTAATAAGATAACACGGCTTGATGAAGCTGGTTTTGAAAGCGAACCATATATGACCATCATGATCGACCAGGAAATTGAAAAGAACAGGGGTATACACACGTTGCATACATTGAACGGGACGAACGGTATTATCGTCGTGGACGGTACCCGCAAAAAATTTGCTCCCCTCGTTCGCTACAAGGAAATAAAAAAAGAAAAAAGGGGTTGAACCCCAAGACAGTTTTAATGAAAGGATTATTTTCAAAATACATTCCAAAACTTTTCATACAGCAATGGATCCTGGGGGTAGCCCGTGGAAATATGGCCGACATAATCCGGACCAGGATCTTTGACCCACAGATAGAATGGATGCCTTTAAAACGGGCTGAATTGTTATATGCCGATCCTTTTTTGTATAAGTCCGGGAATGAGTATACTATTTTATTTGAGGATTATTCAATGGACGATAAGTATGGAAAAATATCGGTAATGACCGTTGGGGAAAAACCCGGCAGCCATGGACATAAACTGTTGCTGGATACCGAAAGTCATCTTTCCTATCCTTTTGTCTATACGGAAAATGGGATTACTTATTTATTTCCTGAAGCCTCCCAAAGCGGGAAGTTGTCCTGTTATCAATACGACCCGGTAAATACTACCGCGATCTTTGTAAAAGAATTGATCAACCTGCCGCTCCTGGATGCTACGATTTGCAGGCACAACGATACCTACTGGCTTTTTGGGACGATTAACGGTAAGGATGCGGACAATAAGCTGTATATATATTATTCCGATTCACTGCTGGGCAATTATACCCCGCACCCGGCAAACCCGGTGCGGACAGGACTGGTGGGAACAAGACCCGCGGGTAAGATCATCGAAGTGGATGGGCAGCTTTACAGGCCTGCGCAAAACAGCCGGTATACTTACGGGGAGTCCATTACCGTTAACAGGATAACAAAGCTGACAGAAACGGATTATGAGGAAGATTTTCACATGACCATTGCTTTGAACCGGAAGAATAAAAATAACAGGAAGATGCACGGCATTCATACCATTAACCACCTGGATGATATTATAGTCGTGGATGGCACGGTGTGGAGGTTTTCAATTCCTGTTAAAATGAAACAGCTCCGCCTCAAGCTTGGAACTAAACAGGAAGAAAACAACTAAGACACAGGATAAATAATTCTTACAATAAAAGCTATCAGAATATGAGCATGGTAATAATGGGTGACACGTTTACATTTCCAGAGGGGCAGGCGGCCACAAACCGGGTGGCTACCTATGCGAAGGGACTAATGGAACATGGCATAAATGTTCACGTGATTGTTATGATGGGGGTCTACAAGGAGGTTCATACCGGTGTTTTTGACGGGATCTCTTATTATCATTCATTTGAGTATAAAGAGCGGAGCAATAGTTTTTTCCGGAGAAGATGGCGGATTTTCAAAAAGTATATCAAAACCTGGCGCTTACTTCGCAGGTTGAACAAGCAGGAAAAAATCGTAGCAATTAATTGCTGGTCCACGCTTTTGGGTACGCATATATTTCTTTGGCTGATGGCCAGGCTCCTGGGAACAAAATTAGTGAGGGAATGCAGCGAACACCCCTTGCGGGAGCACCAGGGAGGCAAGATGAACAGGAAAATAGGCTTGATGAAATCCTATATTGAATCCCGCTTCTGTGACGGGATACTTTGTATTTCCCGTTATATTATTGATTTGTATAAAGAGAGGGGTATAAAACCGGAAAAATTATTTCATCTCCCGAGTACGGTAGACCCGTCGCGGTTTATCAAAACCGGGGAAAAGCCGGTTAACTTCCGGTATATCGGCTATTTTGGTTCCCTGACTTTTTACCGGGACAGTGTTGATGTACTGATTAAGGCATTTGCCCGCATCAGTGCCCTGCATCCCGACATCCATCTTGTTTTGGGGGGCTTTTTCAGTTCGGATGAACAAAGAAAGAAAACACTGAATTTAATAGAGCAGTTAAAAATTCAACCAAAAGTAAAAATCCTGGACTATTTAACCCGGCAGGAAGTTTTAAAAAACATCATCCATGCAGACGTGCTTGTCATGGCCAGGAGCAAGGACCTGGAATCCCTGGCCTCTTATCCGTCTAAACTGACCGAATATCTTTCTACCGGCATCCCGGTAGTGTCGGTTAAGGTTGGTGAAATCCCTGAGTTCTTAATTGATAATGTAAATGCGTACCTGGTTGAGCCCGGGGATGATGAGGGAATGGCCGGTAAACTGGATTTTATATTGAACAACTACGCATTGGCCTGTGAAGTAGGACAAAAAGGGAAAGACTTAACATCGACTGTTTTTAATTATAACTACCAGGCTAAAAGACTGATTGGTTTTATTAATTCACTTTATAAAGTTCAACCACAATGGCGACCCCTGAACTCCCCTTAGTAAGCATCATCATGGCCGCTTATAACCGGGCGCTTACGATTGAAAGGGCTGTCCAAAGTGTATTTAATCAAACCTACAAGAACATGGAATTGATTATTATTGATGATGGCTCCACCGATAACACCAAAGAGATTCTTGCCAGGTATAACGATCCCGCGATCAGGATTTACTACCATGAAAAGAATAAGGGAGTGACGGCTGCCAAGAATTCCGGGTTGAACCAGATCCGCGGTGAATGGTTCACTACGCTTGACTCCGATGATGAAATGATCCCCGAGGCGATAGAAACGATGATGAACATCCCGCTCCGCATGGATCCTACGGTTACGGCAGTATCTTGCAATTGCTTTGATACCACAACCAAAGCATTCGCGGGCCAGGGAATGTCCAAAGACCAGTATTTTGATGTGGATACCTTAATGACTGAATGCACGGGAGAGTTCTGGGGGATTACAAAAACCAGCCTGCTGGGCAATGACCGCTTCAACGAAAAGCTTAACGGGTTTGAAGATACCGTGTGGTATAAAATCGATGACAAGGCCAACCGCTACTATATTCACAAGGCCCTTCGCATCTACCATACGGAAGGTGATGACCGGGTGATGAAGACAAAATATAACTACGGCAAGGAGATACGATTATACGAGAACCTGATCCGCGAAGAGCATTTCCTCGAAAAGACCAAAAAATACCAGCCTGAGTATCACTATTTCCTTTGCAAAAGCGGGGTGGTTACGATGCGCTCAAGCAGCCGGAAAGAACTGGCGGACGCCTGGTATCGCCAGCTGGATCCCGAAAAAAGAACTGCCGTCATTAACCTGAGTCATAAATACAAAGGCTTTTCGCTGCTGATGAAAAATCTCACAGCGCTGAAATTCTTTGTAAAACCTTACGTGTACCGGTTTCTCAAGAAAGAAAAATGAAGTTTTGTTTTTCCTGCAATATAGCTGATACATTAAACGGCCGGGCCATCGGGGGCGGTGAGCTCCAGATTTCCCTGCTGGCGAAAGCACTGGCCACGAAAGGACACGAAGTGGTTATCATCGATCCCCATGCCAGCGAAGATTTTGTTACACCGGAAGGCATTAAGGTCCTGCATGTACCGGGTTGGGACAAAGGTATTCGCGGGTTACGGCTGCTCACACACCGGATCCCGGCTATGTACCGGTTGTTCAGGGAACAGAAAGCCGATTATTATTATGTAAGAATGCGCTCTTACTTTCATCTCATTCCTTACAGGGCCGCCAGGAAAACCGGGGGTAAGTTCATTCTGAGTCTTGCATCCGACATTGACGTAATGCCGCTCCGGGGAAGAATAAAGTACGAGTATAAGACCAATTTCAATTTGCTTGAATACCTTACCCTTTACCTGCCAAATGATCTTACATTTAATTTCCTGGCCAGGAGAGCGGATATCGTTACGCTGCAGCACAGGGGTCAAAGGCTCAGAAACAGGTCTGCAAAAGCAAAGACGGTTATCTATTCGAATATTCTTGATTTTAATACCATTCCGGCGGTAGAAACACCTTCCCGTGATTATTATGTACACGTTGGTACATTATCGGCGTTAAAAGGTTCGGAGAACCTGTTGAACCTGGCGAAGTCTGTAAATGGCAACAGCCGGATAGCAATCGTAGGAACAGCAAGAGGATCGAAGTCAAGGTCCCAGGAAATTTATGAAGAGTTGCAAACCCTAAAGCATATTGAACTGAAAGGTAGACGCGATCACGTTGATACGCTCCGGTTGATCGGAAATGCAAAAGCACTGATCAACACCTCTTTTTATGAAGGCTTTCCCAACGTTTTCCTCGAAGCCTGGGCGCAGGGTGTACCGGTGATCTCGCTGAATGTAAACCCGGGTAACGTCATCAACGAATACGGTCTTGGTGTTTGCTGTGATGGCGACCTGGGGAAGATGAAACAATGCATCGAACAGGATGCCACGGGAAGACTGGATAAACAGCAACTGGTAACCTATACAAAAAACATTCATGATTTCAACACGGCAGCCGACAGGTTCCTGGCCTTGTTGGGGGGAGAGCACAAATAATTAATCACTATCTTGTAATTATTCGATCAACATGGAAAATGTACATAACAGCCGTTCCAAAAAATGGTTTTCCGGGAAAGAAGTAGAACTCTATCCCACGGCCGCCCCGGTCGGTGAAGCCTATTCTGTATATTCGGATACGCTGAAGGCCGCCTGCCGGAAAAGTGGTGAGTCCCTGTCGGTTCTGGAACTGGGCTGTGGTACCGGCCGGTATTTCTTTTTTCTCAGTAACATTAAAAAACTAACCGGGGTGGATATTTCAGCCGATATGCTGAAAAGTGCCGCGCAGAACATTGAAAAGAATATCCCGGCACTTGTACCAGTTACCAATTTTGTTAATTCCAGCATCGAGGCCTTTCAAACGAATGAAAAGTATGATTTCATTTATTCGATCGGCACACTGGGAGAATATTGTGTCTTTAACGGGGACGTGCTGGCGAAGATCCTGT
>JANWIJ010000100.1 GCA_025449935.1 Chitinophagaceae bacterium | reverse complement strand
TTTTGCCGGTCTTTATATAGACCGGGTTTTATTTCTTCATTCAGCGGCAGATCGGGCTTTTCAGTAATCCTGATGGTGGAAAGCTCTGCCAGCAACAGCCCGTTATTTATGGCGTTGTGGTTTGTTAATTTTCCTGTTACGATATCACTGTTCATAAGGGTATGGGCGCGGGATGATTTCCGGAAGAATAGACTGTTACTCGAATTGACCAGTTCACCGTTTTTTTCCAGCAACACCGGTGGCTTGCCGTTGGCGTTAATTTTGTCCCGGCTTTTCTGAAGGGTCACAAGGGGTTTATATTTCATTTCCTCGGGCTCATAACTGAAAAACTTCACGGCTGTTTCGGGATTGATACCTGATAGTGTAAACAGGTCTTTGAATGGCATCTTGAATTCAAATTCTTTTTCAATGCCCGGTGCATCCGGGTGAGTGAAGGAAAACCGGTTGATGAGGTGAAGTGAAGAAGAAGCATTGGTCAGGAACTCATTCAGTTTTCCCTGTTCATACAGTACTGCATGCATGCCCGGATGGGCATTGATGCCTGAATAGAATATCGTCACAAAAGTTTCATTGGTTTTCAGGTTAGCCAGCTTCAGCGATCCGCTGCTGATGAATACAGGTTTAGCATTTCTATATGTGTCTCTCCCTGAAAAAGATAAGGGCAGGTCGAAGAAGTATTTTTCGACTTCTGTTCCGCTATTATTGGAAGTGCCATTTTTTAGAAATGCTTTTATTGGAATAAAACCCGTTATTTTTTCAGGGAGCAGCGGCATGGCCTGTATGAACCATTCTGTTTCACCCAGGCGGTTGTCAATACATAGCAGCGGGAGCTGTTTCCCGCTGCTATGGCTGAGGTTTTTTACAATAAGAGGTCTCATAACATTTTTTGAAATGCTTGACACTGTTATTTTATCTCGCTCATTGTCCTGTTCTCCACGACGGGCTCCTTCGGGGCGGCCAGGAAATAGGGTTCAGAAGGGGTTGTGGCAGGTACCGGTCTTGGTTCGCTTACAGCTGTACCGGGAGCTGGTTCATCCATACTTGTGCTGAAACCAAGGCTTTTCAACTGGCTGGCCTTTCCTTTGTATGATCTGACTATGGTTACTCCTTCGTCTTCGGGCGTTGGTACGCTGATCATCAAAGGACCGCTTCCGACAGAAGTTTTCCATTTACTCAGCCATTCCTGGCCCTTGGTGAAGAGGTTTCCTTTCACAATCACCCTTACCTGGTACTGGTATCTTGATTCTATCGTTTTGTCAGAAGAATAGACACTCCAGAACCGCGGGGTGGCCTGGTCAAGATTGTTATAAGAGAATCTCACTGTTTCAACTTTAGGTAGCACCTTTTCTTCTGCATCCACCGCTCTCAGATAGACTTCCACCACCTGTTTTGAATCTTCGAGGTCTACATTGAGATTAATTGGCCCCACTTTTATCCGGCTCACATCATCAGCTCTTACTTCCACCGCCACATCATCCATCAGCGTCCCTTCTTCAGGGTCAATGTCGATCTGGTTATCACTTATCTGAACTCTTATAAAAGGATTCTCCAGCGCATCGGGAGGTTCCAGGAAGTGCACACTTCTTTTTATATACGTTTTATCAGGTGACCATCCCGGCGGTTGTGCAGTCATATCTGCCAGCAATTTCTGTGTCATGGTCAGGTGCCAGCTGGTATCGGGTGCATCAGATTTCTGAAAAGTGCGGCCCACCCACATTTTTTCGCCTGCGGTATTTGGATAACCGATTTGAGCTGCCACAAAAGCTACAGGTTCACCAATCCAGTTTTGTTCAGGTTTCGGCCAGTTCACGATTGGTTTCACTATCCTTCCGAGCTTTCTTGGCCAATCATCCATATACACAGTCTGGAAATACAGTTTTTCTCTTAACGGATCTATCGCTAATTCTTCAGCCATCCCTTCCAGGGAGCTGCTGATGCTATGATCCTGCAGGTATGACATTTGCCTTTTTTCATGATAGTAGAGGTCGAGTTGTGTTGAATCCCTTCTGTATTTTAAGGAAAGTCCAACACCCCACGGAAACAATCCGCTAATGCCACTGGAAGATGAAGCAGCAGCAGCCGGTACATCCGGTTGTGGCGGATCGAATATCCGTTGCTTGGCCTGTTCCATGAATTTTTCGAATACGAGAGTGGTACGTTCATTCACATATTTTTCAATCTGTGCAGCGCCGGGAATGGTGGTGTCGACTTTCACATCAACTTCCAGGGTGCCATTGATCCGCATATTGTTGAACTCAGCTTTCACATCTGCATTGAACCACAAAAAACGGCCGGAAGCTGCGGTGGAGAAATGGCTGAAGACCCTGTCCCAATGACCTTTAATGGTGATCTCGATGATAGGAACCCAGAATTTTACTTTCAGGTTCTGCTGTACGAAAATGGGCGTATAGTTGCCGTGGAAGGAGGCCCATAGTATGGAAGCAGGATAAGAACCTATCAAGGCGGCGTAGGCGTTTTGTCCCATCGGGTCGATAGAGCCATTGCCCTGCCCCTGCATGTTCCAGTACCAGGGTTCAAGGTTGCCGGTACTATCTCTCTTCCTGCCATAATATTTCCGGATATCAAATCCGCGTTGCGTGGCATAACGGGGCACAGCGCAGGCCGCGTATTTCGCCGGCACTGATTGCAGGTTGCGGGTAACTCCGGGAGGTGCGCCATTCGTGGCCGGTGCGGGTGTAGTTGGTGCTGCTGCGGTTGCTGTGGGTGTTGGTGTGGAAGTATTGGCCGGTGCCGGTGGGACAGGCATCACTACTTCGCCCTGTGCATTAGGTGATACATTTGAAACATGGGTGAGATTTGAAGTGATAATAACAGGCCGGAAGATAGGTGTCAGATTCGCACGCAGTCCCCAGAAGAAGTCATTCTTTCCTTTGAACATTTCGATGATCTTGTTCTGCGATTGTTTTAATACATCATCCGGCGGGGCCGAGGTGGCAGTAAAAGATAATACACCACCTGCCACTTCGCGGGTGTTATCGTCGGTCACCCCCACGGTGGTTTCTGCCGAGGTAACACCGGCAAATCGAATCAGGTTAAACATTAACGGGCCATCTTCTTTTCCATCCTTGCGTGCCAGGTGCACATAGTTGGGAAGGTAGTAATACACGGGTGGTTTACCTTCCTGTTGCAGGGCATCATTGTTCACGTCGGGATAATAAATTAATTCGTAGCCGTTTTCTACAATTGGCTGCATACCGCCCGCCATTGTAGGACCAAGTGCTGTTGTTGCCATGATAATTGTTTTAATTTTTTACAATATTTAAAAGAGCTAAGAGTAAATGATTCACATACGGTTGCCTGTACTGTGCAACGGATGGTCAGTTGCCGGTCTTTAACCTGTACGGGTTACTGTTATGCGGGTTCAGGGAGTGCGGGTAAATGCTACAGTGGGAGCTTCAACGGGAGAACAAAGAAGTTGTCATGAAATGAAAGACGATACAAAGGTGTGGGTATTTGCTACCAAAAGTCAATACCTTAAACGGGTTATTTTTTGCAAAACCAAAAAAGTCTTTTTGGAAATTGCCACAGCTTCAACCACCCGTTGTAACTTTTCATTCTGTTTCATTCTTTCTGTTTAAATAATACTGTTAAAACCCAACTAACTATTTTTTTACTGCAACTAAACTCTTTAAATATGAAACCTCAGACTATCTACTGGAGAGACCGGATTACCAATATCCTCCAATGGGGAAGCGGCTATTTTGTTTTATTAGCCGGGTGGTCACTTGGGAATTATGAACGGTTTAAGATTACAAAAGGTTGGCCGGCCGGAAGGCATGAAATCGTAGCGGCTTGCGGGTTAATTTTTGTTACGGTGCTCTATTGCTTCATCTTAATCATGAGCATAAAAACCATTTATACAAAATACCTTTTGCCGGCAGAAAAAGATGAAACAGTGCTCTCCTATAAATTTGCCAAATGTTGTACATACCTGCTTGCAGGCCTGACCTCGTCCATTGCATTATTACTTGTCCTTATTTAAGGATGATTTCCGTTTCCATGTCTCTTTCATCAATTTTCAATACTTTACGAAAAATTGAATTATGAAAGAGCGATTGGCCTTACTGCTTTTCCTGCTGATCATACAAACCTGTGTCCCGGCCCAGGTACTGGTCAGGAATACGAATGTTGTTGACGTAGAAAACAAAAAAATACTCAGTGGTTATAATGTGGTGGTGCTGGATGGCCGTATCACCAGTATCGATAAGGATAAGCAATACAAATTACCTCCCGGTACAGAAGTCATCGATGGCAGTGGCAAGTGGCTGATGCCGGGTTTGACGGATGCCCATGTTCATTTTTTTCAAAGTGGTGGACTCTATGCCCGTCCTGATGTGATTGACCTGCGTAAATACCAGCCTTACGGGAAAGAGATAAAATGGGTACATGACAACATGGAAGACTTCCTGCACCGCTATACCGCGGCCGGTATCACTTCCGTGATTGACGTGGGCGCCACCTTTAATTTTCTTCAACAGCGCGACTCACTGGTCACCCGTCCCGGGTTACCGGTGGTGAGCATGACAGGCCCCTTATTAACCACCTGGCTGCCCGGGGCATACAAAGACCTTGGGAACGACGGTCCGTTCATACTGATAAAAACAAGGGACGATGCAGTTCGCGCCGTCCAGGAGCAACTGAAGTTTGGCGCTGATTTTATCAAGATTTGGTATATCGTACTGGACAGCAATATAGAAGCGGGTGCGCGGAAAAACTATGAATTTGTAAAGGCAGCCATTGACGAGGCGCATAAGAATAGTAAACGGGTTGCCGTACATGCCATGGAACGCATTACCGCTCAACTGGCCGTGGAAGCTGGCGCCGATTATTTAGTACACAGTGTCACAAATGAGGTCATCAGCAATGAGTTTGTTCAACTGCTGAAAAAAAAGAATACCGTGCTATGTCCTACACTGGTCGTTGAGGGGAATTATGCCAGGGTGCTTTCCAGGAATTATCACTTCAGTACTTATGAACTGGATCATGCCCATCCCTTTACCAGCAGTACGATCATCGACTATCCCTGGCCGGATACTTCGCTGGCAGGAAATTATATTACGGCCTTGCGTAGCCGGGAACAAACGGGAGAACCCACAAAGGCCGATACCATTATGGCCATAAACTTGAAAAAAATGGCTGACGCGGGCGTAACCATTGCCACCGGAACAGATGCGGGTAATATCGGGACACAACATTCGACTTCCTACTTTGATGAATTAAAGGCGATGCAGCAGGCTGGATTGAATACCTGGCAACTGCTGGAGGCTTCCACGATCAATGGCGCTAAGGCGGTGGGCCAGGAAAAAGAGTGGGGCAGTATTGCGAAGAATAAATGGGGAAATATGCTGTTGCTGAATGCCAACCCACTGGATAGCCTGGCGAACTGGAAAAAAATCGACCGGGTCATCAATAAGGGAAGAATATATTTTCCGGATTCATTGGTAGTCGCTACCCCCGTGATCCTGGTACAACAACAATTGAACGCCTATAATGCTCATGACCTGGAAGCTTTCCTGGCACCATATGCAGCCGATGTGGAGATCTATTCTACCAGCGGCAAGCTGCAAATGAAAGGTAAAGAAGAGATGCGGAAGCAATACAGCTTTATCACCCGGATGCCTGGCTTATATTGTCGTCTTGTAAACCGGATTGTATCAGGCAATACGGTCATTGATCATGAAGAGATCTGGTTGTCTTCCAAACCCGCGAACCTGCAATACGGTGCGGCGATCTATGTAATAGAAAAAGGAAAGATCAGCAAAGTCTATTTTTCAGATTAACCATGTTGCATACAATCATTTCACCTTTTTTATGAGCAAAGCGGGTAATTTTTATTACAACCTGGGATACTGGCTCCTGCTATATATCCCCCTTGCCGTCGCCGGATTTTATATAACTTATTTCTCCGTATTTTTTAAACCCAAACCAGCCATTATTCATATTCATTTCGCGCTGGTGTTTTCGTGGATAGCCCTGGTCATTGCGCAGCCCTTTTTTATTAAATACAAAAAACTTGCTGTACACAGGTTTTTAGGAAAGGTGAGTTATGTGTTGGTGCCGCTGGTTTTAGTTTCCGCGTTTTATATGCTGCGGTTTGGGTATACCAATTTTATCAGGGAGCTGGCGGGCCTGAAAACAGGAGTGAACCCTAAATTTGACCGGGTTAAAATATTGCAGCAGGGCGCTGATTATATCCTGATCGCACTTATGTATATTATGTGGTTCGCTGTGCTGTATGGACTGGGCGTAGCTAACAGGAGCAAAATGCACCCGCATGCACGGTATATGCTGGCAACGGTTCTTACATTAACGGGTCCTACTGTTGACCGCATATTCTTTATCCAGTTTGGGGTAACCCATCTTTTTGGAAGGATACCGGCTGAAGCGGTTTCCTTTATACTGATTGACCTGGTGCTTTTATATTTGTTGTACAGGGATAAAAAAGCAGGTAGGAACCTTAAACCATTAGCTACCTGTGTATGCATTTACCTTGCCGGGCAGGTTTTTTACTTCCTGGCCATGGGAACAAGCTGGTGGAACAGCATCGCGACTTTTATCATGCAGCCTGGTTTTTGAATGAAAGATGCCGGGAAGAAACAAAACCTTGATTTGATGGCCGGGGATATCATGAACCAAGCGGGTTGCCGGCAGCCTTCATTTATTTATTTTTCTTTCCCTTTTCTTCGCCTTTTTGTTTCAGGAAAGTTTTTAAAGCCTTCCTGACTTTGCCGATGGTTTTGTGCAGGTCTTTTTCATGTTTTTCGAGTTGAGCTTTCGTCTCAATGGCAGCCGAATCAAAAAACCGGTTGGCTTCAGACAGGTGCAGGTTAAACTGGCCTGCTTCTTCGTCCAGTCTTTTAAGCAATTCCCAGAGGCTTTCTTTTTTCTTCATACTTTTTTTAAGCCAACAAATTTTAGGCCGGTAAACCAGGCGCCTGCTGAGCTTTTTATTACTGGCATAATTTTTATACAGAATGGCGTAAGAGCTGGCCATCGCCAGGATAAAAAATTGCAGCATGAAATATCTATTCATTTTAATGGTTGCGGTGATTAGTATGGATTGCAGCCCAAAACTGGCACCGGATACAGGCTGGGGTCGCCAGCGCTGGGTATTGGTGGAGATGAAAGGAGTACCCGTACAGCAAAGCGGTGGGCGAAGGGATGCCTATATTAATTTCGAGGTCAATGAAAAACGCTTTTCAGGTAATGGGGGCTGCAACCAGGTAAACGGAAACTACAGTATTGATAAAAATTCGATCCGGTTCGGGGAAGTAACCAGCACAAAAATGAGTTGTGATGATATTGAATTTGAAAATACATTTCTTTCCACACTTAACAGTATCGACCGTTACGAAGTAAACGGGAATGATCTCCTGTTAAAAAGAAAGCGGGAAACCTTGCTGGTGTTGCGGGCGAAGTAAAATCAACTTGGCCGGTTAAAGAAATGAAGTCAGCTTAAAATAGCCAAGTTGTATTTCATCTTCGGGAAAATCTTCCCCAGGCGGCGTAACCACAACCCGGAATTTCCTTTTGGTTTCCTCATCCAGGATATCTTTTATTTCGAAAAGATCATCCACGTCAATGCCATATTTGTCATCCACATGCGCGGTGGCGCCTTTCATCCCGGTGTGCCTGAAAAAAGCTGTTTTCCTGGATTCATTGATCGCATCGCCTTTGTTAGTTGCAGCGATGATCATTTTATAATGAAACTCTTCAAATTCTCCCGCCTTGTACCCCCCGAGGTTAATAAAGAATAATTTCCGCGGGCTGTCCGGTTCATCTTCTTCTGCCGGGATTATGCTTACCCGCTGACCGCACACACAGGTTACTTCCCGCCAGGCATCGAAATGCAGGTTCCCTTTCGCTTCTGGCCAGAAATTTATTACTGCCGGCACCAGGTCTTTAATCGTTTCACCGATCCCAAAAAAAACATCATGTTGTTCAATATTCCGTCCCGCCGGTGTACAACCGACCAGGAGCATAAAGAGTTTGGGCATGCCGTATGGTTTGGGGTTCAATATCCAGGGATCTATCCGGGGCAATTTATTTAAATTCATTAAATCTTTGTTGAAATGTTCGGTCAGCCGGATATGGAATCAATAGCCGGCAGATAGTATTTCCACCATCCACGAATGCTGGCTTGCGGAATAGCCTGCATCCTGTAATTTGTCGCGAACGCCCCTTTTAATTTCGCTTTTACACGGCATTTTTATTGGAAAGTTGTTCGATGTTTGCATAGTGAAATAAAAATCGTTAACGCTAAAAACCAATTAAAATGGATACGCAGGAAAAAATAGTCATCACTGTAGAAAGTACCATCAATGCATCCGTAGAGAAAGTTTGGGAGTGCTGGACAAAACCGGAGCATATCACCAAATGGTGCAATGCCTCGGACGAGTGGCACACGCCCCGCGCAGAAAATGATCTCCGTGAAGGCGGAAGTTTTATTTCCCGTATGGAAGCCAGGGATGGCAGTATGGGGTTTGATTTTGGTGGAGTTTACGATGTTGTCAGGGTTAATGCGTATATCGAATACACCCTTGGCGATGGACGGAAAGTGAAAAAAACCTTTTCATCCCAGGGAAATAAAACCCGGGTGGTTGAAAGTTTTGAAGCAGAAACCACGAACTCCGAAGAAATGCAGAAGGCAGGCTGGCAGGCGATCCTTGACAACTTTAAAAAATATGCGGAAGCTAACTAAGGGTAATATTTATTTACAGTTCAAATTCCCAAACGGTTCTGTAGTGGCCGTGTTTTTCGGCGTAGGCCAGGAAAGCATTGAAAAAAACATCGGCACCGATGGTGGCACTGTCGCCAATTACAAAAAGCCGCTCTTTAGCCCGGGTAACCGCCACATTTATACGTCGGTAATCCTTTAGAAAACCTATATCGCCATCATCATTGCTCCGGACCAGGGAAACAATGATATTTTCTTTTTCCTGCCCCTGGAAACTGTCGATGGTGCTGGAGCGTAATAATTTTGGTAAAATTTCTTTGGCAGCTGTTACCTGGCCCGAATAGGGAGAAATAAAAGCTGTCTTTTGAGGGTCCAGTGATTCTGTTGCTAATAATTTTTGTACGATCCGTAATTCGCCTTCATTTTGCAAACTGGTGCCGTCAGGCCCGTGCTCTTCATTAAACCCCGAGCCGGCGGTGTCAATAAAAGAAAGATGCACACCGGTATTCCGCAGGTGCGTGGCGGTAAGCAGCAGGTTGTTATAAAAATAATTACTGCTGAATCCGGCAATAGCAACCCGCATCCGGTATTGGGTATTGAGCAGGAAAACATTTTTACCGTATTCAATAGCCACTTCCAGGACAGAACGGTTAAAACCCAGCCGGGCAGCTTCCTGGCTTAATACGGTAGGAGGGAGCTGCCAATGATCTCCTGCCAGCACAATTTTTTCAGCTAAAGGAAACAGGCACCAGGCCAGGGGCTCAATACATTGACCCGCTTCGTCCATAACAAGCGTTTGAAAACGGTGATGCCCGATGCCCGCATCATATAAACCGATAGGTGTTCCGGCGATCACTTCAGCGTCTTCAAATAATTTTTCTTCGTTATAGACCTGCAGCTTTTTTATCTCGGCCCTTATGTTTTTTACTTCGCGGAATAAGAGATTCCGTTGTTCCCGTTCCGCCTTCCCGAAACTGCGTTTATATTTCATCGCCATCCTCCGGAATTCTTCAGCCCGTATTTTTAATTGTTTGATCTCTTTCTGTTGTTTGCTGTTGGCCAGTTTGCCTTCCGGTGTGTGGAGGAAAATCGTTTCATTCACTTTGCTGGTATTGCCCACTCTTATTATCCTGACAGCCTGCTCAATCAGTCCTTTCGCAATGTGATCAACCGCCGCATTGCTTGGCGCGGCGACCAAAACTTTTTCTCCATTCCTGGTCAATTGCCGGATAGCTTCAACCAGGGTGGTGGTTTTGCCGGTGCCAGGTGGCCCGTGTACAATCACCATATTTTCGTTTTGCAGGATGGCATTTACCGCCAGTTGCTGGCTTTCGTTCAGGTCCTTATTCTGAAAACCAGGAATAATATTTTTTACCGGCGGGGGAGCAGGTGATGCCGGGATGTTATCGTGTAATTCTTCAAATAATTTGTATAAAGCCTTGTTGTTTTCAAGTTCGTTCAAGGCTTTTTTCATGATGCTGCTGGTCCTGGTATCAGGTGCCAGCTTGAGGCCAACGCCATCATCCTCAATCCAGTCAGGAAAGTCGGGGGCAAACAGGCGAAACTCTCCGGTTTTACCATCCAGGCTGATTAATAGTCCTTTCACCGGTTCTTCTCCCGCGATAAAGCATTCAACGGCAGCACCGTCTTTAAACATATTGGCTTCGGGTGGAAAGGAGAGCCTGAAACTGATTTCGGGATAATCTGCGTAACCGAAGCTTTTTCTTGTCACAATAAGTGGATGCAGGGCAAGTCCTTCAGCCTTTAGTGCCTTTAACGTATGTGTTTGATCCAATTTATACCGCTGCGCCTGTTCTTTTTCTTCCAGGTCTATGCAAGTCAATAATAACTGTATTTGCGGGTGCATGGGGTGAAAATAGCAAGGAAGGGAGGAATAAAAAAATGGTTACATTTAGCATTAATCAAAAACGGCAAATTATGAGAAAGCATTTAACAGTTGCAATTATTTTTATATCAATATTTCTAGTCCAGGCTTGTACGTCAAAAGGTGGAAGCGGTGACAGTGATGAGCAAATGCTCAGCGCTGCCGCGGAACTTGATAAGAAATTCCAGGAAGCCTACAATAAAGGAGATGTTGATGCATTGATGGAAACTTACTGGAACAGTCCTGAACTGGTTTCTTATGTACCAGATGCCATGGAACCAGCTGATTGGGCGAAATCGAAAGAAAGTGCCGCCAAATCATTCGCTGCCCTGAAAGGCGTGAAGCTGGAATTGCTCAATACAAAAAACAGCATTGCCGGCGAAGTGGTGCTGGGCTCTGGCAGCTGGACCCTGACACTCCCGGATAGTGCGGGCACAAAAATGAATGGACGATACACGGATGTCAAGACCAAAAAAGATGGGAAATGGGTGTATATCATGGATCATGCCTCCGTGCCGCTACCCCCGGCTGGTCAATAATGATTACACGATAAATTGTTTAAGCTCAAAAGAACCCGCCTGCAGGTCAGCGGGTTTTTTTATTGTTTTTAAAAAACCTTATGGGCTTAATTTTACGCTATGAGATCTGCATCTGTAAATGAAATAAAACAGGAACTGGTTGGGCTCAAGCCGG
>JANWIJ010000099.1 GCA_025449935.1 Chitinophagaceae bacterium | reverse complement strand
GGATTTCTCTCCTTTCTTTTGCTTCTCCAAAAGAAAGGAGCAAAGAAAATGAGCCCGAAAACGAAGCTTCCGCCGCACAGGGCCAGCCCTTCGCGGCCCGCCGTTTTCGGTGGCTATGCTTCTTTGAAATCTTTAAAATTTGAAGAGGTGTAAAAACATCAAAGGTTAATCGCTCCGGAAGGCGCGTGGCCGGAAAAACGGCCGGAGGCATTCGTTTTTCCTTGACTTTTTCTTTCGTTCTTTCTTTTGTGTCAAGACAAAAGAAAGAACAAAGACCAAGTGCAGATTTCTGCAACAAGAAATCGCAGAAATTATGAAATGACCGTGTTGAATGATTCCGCAATAAGACTATATGTTTTTGTCTTTTTTGCGGTCAGCTTCTTCTTTAGACTCCTTATCATTCTCTTCTGCCCCTTCTTTGATATTCTGCATTACAGAAGACACCGGTCCTTTCATATTTTCCTGCGGATCAGTGGTATGAAGCGTTTTGGGATCTGGCGGTAAAGGCGTGTCTTTCTTGTCGTTATCTTTTTTCTTGTCCTTTGTTTGATTTGACATATTGTTCGTTTTATGGTATACAAACAGAAATCAAATTCCGGGCCGCAAAGGGAGGCAAGGAGGGGAATGGGGAATTGCGAGTGGGGAATGGGAATGGGGAACCTGCCTGCCGAAGGCAGGTGGGGAATGGTTGGAAAAGGTAATTTGCCAATGAAGGGTCTATAGCCCCTCCTTCTTCATAAAATCGTAGAGAAAAAAGCACAGCACGATATAAACCACCGCGATAATGATGGTGAAGATGAGCAGACCCTTGTTCTGCGGCACATCGCGGGGAATAAATTTCTCCGGCTTATCCCTGTTATAAATAACAGCCACCGGTTTTCCTGTTTCAAACAGGGGCAACCTGTTGTAAGAAGTGTATTTATAAACGCCGGGTATAGACAGCCCCCCGGCATTATACCGGATCAGCACGCGAAAAGAACGGGTGCGCTTATAACCCATGTGCTCCTGTATGTCTTCGACCACACCCGTAACATGCTCCCCGTTTTCTACCAGCTTTTTGACACGCTGTCTTTTCCAGAGTACGATCAGCAGGGGAATAAAACCGAGCAATGCAATACCAACAACAATCCAGGTGGCCATAATTTAATAATTGATGGATGAACAGGCTATTTAAAATTAGGGAAGAAATTTCTTAAAAACCGCGTAACCGCCTGCCCGTCTTTCCCGATGTATGCAATATGATTGTCGGGTCTCAGCAGGATATAAAAGTCCGTTTCATTTTTAAACAGGGCCGTGGGAATATCCGTAAAAGAAAAAAAGCTGAGCGGAAATTTTAAATTTTTTAATTCCTCCGGGTTTGCCGGCACAGCAGCACCAAAATATAAAAGCTTAAAGTCAGGGTCCGTCAAATAATCAAAGATGTTTTTTCCATCACGGAAGACAAAGTAGGGGATTCGCTGCCCAGCTTTTACCCTGCCCATTGAACTGGTAATCGTCAGTGCACTTCCCGGGTAGGCAATGCTTGTCATGGACAGCAGTGGAAAGATCCTTTTATTGAAAAATTTATTGCGCGAAATATATCGTGCAGCAAGGGGAAAGATCTTCAGCCGGATAAAATCCTGGAGCCCGCTGGCGCCTGTCATAAATTCAAACATACGGTCTGTGGTACGGAGCAGGTTGGCCGCGTTCCCCGTGCGTTCGGTATTGTAGCTTTCCAGCAGGGCCGCGTTCGCATTATCCTTAATGGTGAAAGCAATTTTCCAAGCCAGGTTATAAGCATCCTGGATACCGGTGTTCATTCCCTGCCCGCCGGCGGGTGTGTGAATATGGGCCGCGTCACCTGCGATAAAACATCGCCCGTTCATAAAAGACCCGGCTTTGCGGCTATGCACTTTGTAAGTAGAGAACCAGTGCACTTTTTCAAAGACAACCGGTGATACCATTTGGCGGGTCACTTCTTCGCGGATCGTTTCAAATGTAACCGTATCCTCTTCCGTATAATCCGGCAGAATGCCGATGATCCGGTAATGCCCCGTTCCTTCCATCGGGAAAAATAAAATGAAGCCTTTTTTGATCAGGAAAATAAATAACTCATCCTTGTTTACCACCGGGCTGCTCAAGCTGACATCAGTCACATAAAATAATTTCGGAACGGTATCGCCTTCAAAAGCCTGGCCCGACTGGTGCCTGACCATGCTGCGTGCCCCATCACAACCCACGAGGTAATTGCCTTTAATGATTTGTTCATGACCCGTTTCATCCTTATAATAAACAGTTACTCCAGCTTCATCCTGTTCGAACCGCGTGAACTCCGATCCCCACAAAATATTTTTTCCTTTTTCTGCCATGTGATCCACCAGCATCTTTTCAGTCTTGCTTTGTTCCAGGGAAAGGGCAAAAGGAAAATGACTTAGTCCTTCGCCCAACCCGGAAAGATCCAGCCGCATTCTTTTTTTGCCTTTATAGTACATATTCATGGCCGTAGTTAAGCGGCCCAGTTCAATGGCTTTTTTCGCCAGCCCGGATTCATGAAAGATCTCCAGTGTCCGGGCCTGTATAACGATAGCTTTGGAAAGATGGGTGGTCCGTTCATTTTTTTCCAGGATAATAAAGCCGATATGATAACGCAGCAACTGTACCGCGAGGCTTAACCCGGTTGGACCGGCCCCGACAATTATGACCTGTGTTTGCTGCATGCTGAAAGCGGTTGGCTGCCAGAAAAGATACAACGTTTTACAGCATGATGGCAGGGATTTAAGTCCTCATCAGCAGCAAACCCGGCAGTTTATTAATGATTACCTTGCAGCAGCCAATTTTTTTACATGGATAATTCTAAAGATCTCCGACTTGCCGTTTTAATTGATGCCGATAATATTCCTCACCGGCTGATCGGGGGCATTCTCGAAGAGATCGCCAAATACGGCGCACCCACTTTCAAACGTATTTATGCAGACTGGACAAAACCACACGTATCGGGATGGAAAAGCGTTTTGCTGGATCATGCCATTACACCTGTGCAGCAATACAGTTATACCACCGGCAAGAATTCTTCCGACTCGGCGCTGATCATTGATGCGATGGATATTTTATATACGGGCCGCGTAGATGGTTTTTGCGTGGTGAGCAGTGACAGCGATTTTACGCGCCTGGCTACGCGGCTGCGCGAAGCGGGTATGAAAGTGTTTGGTATGGGCGAACAAAAAACACCTTCGCCTTTCCGGGCGGCCTGCGATAAATTTATTTATATCGAGATACTTGAGCAGCCGGAAGCGGGTCCCAAACAAATAAAGCTGGCGGACCTTCGGAAAAAAGAAAAAGTGATCAGCAAGGTAGACAAGAACCTCGTGAGCCTCGTTACGTCCAGCATCAATGATATTGCCGATGAGAACGGGTGGGCTTTCCTCGGAGAGCTGGGAAATCTATTATTAAAGAAACGTCCCGATTTTGATCCGCGTAATTACGGGTTCGAAAAATTATTGTTATTGATAAAGAGTCTCAGCCAGTTTGAAATCGATCAGCGGGAAACCGGCAGGAAGAATGTAAAACTGGTGTATGTCCGCGCAAAATAATTTTCTCCCGGGTTGGGGTTTCTAAATATCCATGCTCTTTTGCCATAATTGGGGTATATTTAGAATCGTTAACCAACTAAACTACCAATGATCCTTAGAAAGGGCATGTTATATTATGTCATCTTCTTTTGGAGTTTGAGTTTCTCCATTCCGGCTTTCAGCCAGACTACACAGATCAGGGGGTTTATCGATGTGATGGCAGGTGTTCAGCAAAACAAGCTTTCGTTTACACTGGGTGAGCAGGACCTGTTTATCACCTCGGAGCTTAGTGACCGGTTTTCATTCCTGGGAGAAAGTGTTTTCAGGTTTAACGCGTCTTCACCAACCACATTTTCAGTTAGCATAGAAAGAGTCGTTATCAAGTATAATATTGCCGGTAATCATAACCTCCTTGTTGGCAAGCACCACACCCCTATTAACTACTGGAATGATACTTATCATCACGGCCGTGTGTTCTTTCCCACTATTTTTCGCCCCCTTTTGTTTGACGCTAACATTATTCCGCTGCACAGCACCGGTATCAGTTTCCAGGGACATAATCTTGGCGACTGGAAATTTGGATATGACCTGATGCTGGGAAACGGGATTGGCTCTTCTGACGTACAGGACAATGACAAACGAAAATCCATTACTGCGGCGGTTCATGTCAAACCCATAGAAGGACTCCGGGTTGGGGTTTCCTGGTACAATGATGAGATAGCAAAAGGGGCAAAGGCACATGATATGGTTATTCTTTCCCGCGTAAAACAAAACCTGTTCACCGGCTCGGCTTCATATTTTGGTAAAAAATTTGAGGTGCTGGGGGAAGGGACGCTGGGTGTGAACCATTCGGACTCGACCGGTAAAAAAAATACAATCGCGTCTTATGTATACGGCGGATTTAAAATAACCGAAAAGATTGTTCCCTACCTGCGTTTAGACCAGCTGCATTTCCAGGACGGAGAAATTTTTTATCACAATAATAATACAACTTCAATCGTCGTCGGTGTCCGGTATAATTTAAATTACCTGACGGCTGTAAAGCTGGAATTCCAGCACCAGAAGACAGACATGGAAGGGAGAATGAATAAGGTAACCGCACAACTGGCAATTGGGTTTTAATTCTAAATGAAAACAATGATCCTTCAGGCATTCAGCATATCGTTGTACAGGAAATATTTTCCTGTCGTGCTGTTATTGCTGGCAGGGTTCATCGCGTCCGGCCAGGAAACACCCCTGGTAGTCATCAGTCATACCAAAGGCGCCCCTTCCATGTTGAAGATGTCCGAATTAAAAGCGGTACTGAAGGGAGAAAGACAACGCTGGGGTGACGGAACTAAAGTCAGTATTTATCTGATGAAAACGGCTACACCGGTGGGCAAGGTCACCTGTAACAAAGTGTATAATATGAGCGGCGATAAGGTTCGGCGGTTTTGGCTGGAGTTGTCATTTGGGGGTAAGGCAGAAGCTCCTACTTTCTGTAATTCTGCCGAGGAACTGGAAGCCCTGATCGCACAAAACCCGGGGGCGATTGGCATACTGGATAAGAGTTCCGGCCTTGCCGGCACAAAAACGATCATGGTGGACGGAAAAGCATCTTTTTGATCCGCTTTATTGATATTAGTATACTGAACCGGCTTTCCTTTTAATAGTGGGTAACCCACCCGGATCAGTAAAAAGCAGGCACCCGATTCCTTTATATGCGTATTACACTAAAAACAAAAATCTGGTTTGTTATTCTCACGATTGTGTTGATGTTTTCATTCTTTTCTCTTTATTACTTCCCGGCCCAGCAGGAAAAATACCTGCTGAATAATTATAATAATGAAGTGCAGAACCTCGCTAATACCATCTCTTTCGGTGTAAAAATTGCGCTGAGTGATGAAAACTTTGAGGGCGTACAGACGGCTATGAGCTTTGTCAAGGATGACCCCCGGCTGCAATTTGTAAACCTGGTGGTGACAGATACTATTTGGAATGGTGATCATACACAGTTTTCGCTAAGGGACTCTGTCGTCAGAACTTTCCCGGAGAAACAGCCTGACAGTTCGGTCGCCTATTCTGAAAAAAAGATAATTAAGAAAAGATCGGCGTTCAGTTCGGAGATCATGTCTGGTGCTATTGAACTGGCGGTCACTACGGACTATATTCAAATAAACCAGCGAAAGATCCGGCAAACATCATTAATCGTCAGCGCCGTGGTTTTTGTAATAGGCATCCTGATCGGATTCTGGCTGTCGCGGAATATTACCGTACCGGTATTGGCGCTGCGTGACGCGGCTGATAAAGTGGGTGAAGGTGACCTGACTCAGCGGGTTCATAACAAATCCGGAGATGAAATAGGCGAGCTGGCAAGAGCATTCAATAAAATGGTGGCCGATCTTGAACGGGCGAGGAAGGATCTGCATAAGGCCAATTCGGAACTTGGTAGAACCAATGAAACACTTAATGAAACTGTTACCGATCTGAAAGCAGCCCAGGAGCAATTGATCCAGGCAGAGAAAATGGCATCGCTTGGCCAGCTAACGGCGGGAATTGCGCATGAATTGAACAATCCCATCAATTTTATTACAGCTAATATCCAGCCGCTCAAAGAGGATATGGCTGACATCCTCAAAATTATAGCCCGCTATGAAAAAGTGATAGAAGAAAAGGATTTGGGAAAAGAATTTCGTGATGTGGATCAGTCCAGGCACGACAACAATATCAATTTCACCCTGAAGGAAATAAATGATCTCTTAAGAGGAATCGAAGACGGGGCCATGAGAACCTCGGAAATAGTAAGGGGGCTGCGCAATTTCTCCCGCCTCGATCAGAATGTAATCCGGAAGGCCAACCTGAATGACAGCCTGGAATCAACACTGACTCTACTGAACAGTTCTTACAAAAACCGGGTTGAAATTATTAAAGAATATGGTAATATACCCGAGGTAGATTGTTTCCCGGGACAGATCAACCAGGTTTTTATGAATATTCTATCCAATGCGATACAGGCCATTCCTGCCGAAGGAAAAATATTCATAAAGACCTGGTCCGTCAACAATATGGTAAAAGTATCCGTGCGGGACACCGGTGCGGGGATGACCGAAGACGTGCGGAAAAAAATATTCGATCCTTTTTTTACTACCAAGGATGTGGGGAAAGGAACCGGGCTGGGGTTGTCCATTTCTTTTGGTATTATTCAAAAACATAATGGAGAAATTGAAGTATTTTCAAAGCCCGGTGAAGGAACTGAGTTTGTGATCCGGATACCCATTCAACAACAAAAAATAACAGCCTGATTTATGCAAGTCGTAAAAGATGTTTTTAATGTGCTGTATGTGGACGATGAAGAGAATAACCTGAATTCATTCCGGGCCGCCCTGCGCAGGAACTATAATATTTATACAGCACTCAGCGGTGAAGAAGGAATGGACATCCTTAATAAATATGATATTCATGTCGTGGTTACCGATCAGCGCATGCCCAATATGACGGGGGTACAATTCCTGCAGCATATTCCCGGTGACCAGGATAATATCCGTATCATCCTGACCGGCTTCAGTGATATGGAATCGATCATCGATGCGATCAACACGGGTAAGGTGTACCGCTATATTACAAAACCCTGGGATAAGGATGAATTGAAAATCACCATTGATAATGCCATTGAAACTGTGATGCTCCGGCGCAATAATAAAAAACTGATCCATGAACTGCAGGATCATAACGAGCAACTTGAAGAAAAGGTGCGGGTGCGGACACAGGAAATCGAAAAGCAGAAAGAAATGATCGAGGCTGCCAAGTCCCAGTCTGATACTTTGCTGCTGAACATTTTACCGCACGAGATCGCTGAAGAGCTAAAGCAGTTCGGAAAATCGTATGCCCGGAAGCACGAGCAGGTAAGCGTGCTGTTTTCGGATATCAAAGGGTTTACTTCTATTGCCGAACAGCTGACCCCGGTAAAGCTGGTGACCCAGCTGGATGAAATTTTTGGGGCTTTCGATAATATTGTTGCCAAGTACGGAATGGAAAAAATAAAAACCATCGGGGATGCATATATGTGCGCCTGCGGGCTTCCCCATGCCGACCCCGGGAATGCGGTAAAAGCGGTAAAAGCAGGGCTTGATATGCAGCATTTCATTAAAGAATTTGGGCTGGGAAATAAAATACAAAACCTTCCTGTTTTCGAGATCCGCATCGGTATACATACGGGCCCGCTGGTGGCAGGCGTCGTTGGATCAAAGAAGTTCGCTTATGATATATGGGGTGATGCTGTAAATCTTGCTTCCCAGATGGAACAGCACAGCGAAGCGGGAAAGGTAAATATATCGGGAGACACTTATGCGCTGGTCAGGGAACACTTTACCTGCATTCACCGGGGAAAAATTGAAGCAAAGAGCAAGGGCCAGGTGGATATGTATTTCGTGGATGCGGAAAAACCCCAGGCGGTTTAAATCCTGCATTACCAGCACTGAATAAATATATCTCTTTATTGATTTCCTGCCGGCTTAATGCAAGGCTTGCCGTATGACTCTAAGAATTATCCGGCCCCGGCCAGTCGCCTATTTTTGAAATCAAACTGCCGGACAGTCTGAAAAGACCGCTTCCACAAAATAATTTTCTCGCTGCTTAATGTGTATATTTAAACGTGCTTAAAATTTTATTCCAAACCCTGTTCTCTTTTTTCCTGGTATGCCCTATCCTCGCCCAGGAGAAAGGCCTGAAGGTTGGCTCCAAAAAAGATACTTCGGCAATTGATTTCAACCGGCGGATTGCGCTGGTGATCGGGAATGCCCAATATGAAAAAGGCGGCTTAAAAAATCCCGTTCATGATGCCAACCGCTTTGCAGCCGTGCTGAAAAAATACGGCTTCGACGTGATCCTGAAAACAGACCTGGGCCGCAAGGAGCTCAACAAGGTGATCAACGATTTTGGGGACTCCATTACTGCGAGGAAAGGGGTAAGTTTTTTCTATTATTCAGGACATGGCTTACAATATGATTCTAAAAATTATATGCTGCCGCTGGATAGTGATATTGAAAAA
Source organism: Chitinophagaceae bacterium (assembly GCA_025449935.1). Lineage (GTDB taxonomy): Bacteria > Bacteroidota > Bacteroidia > Chitinophagales > Chitinophagaceae > JJ008. The sequence goes on along the minus strand of JANWIJ010000099.1, from coordinate 5,745 downwards.
GAAGAAGACATCGGCGATGAAGCCGTGGGATTGAATAAGGTGCTTGACCGGATGCGGAAAACCAGCAATGGTTTAAATTTCGTAATCCTCGATGCCTGCCGCAACAACCCGGTTTATACATCACTGCCCGGTTTACAAAAAGGCCTGACAGATAAAGAAAAACTTCCCGGCAACACATCTGTATTCTATGCTACCACGCCCGGTGATGTAGCGTTGGATGGAACCGGCACCAACAGTCCTTTTACCGAGGCCCTGGCGGAATCGATCACAGCTACCGACAGCATAGAATTTTACCAGGTGGTACGGAAAGTGGTGAAACAGGTTAAAAGCAAAACCAATCCTGTTCAGCAACCCTCCATTGCCGGTTCCCCGGAAGATGAATTCTATTTTAAAGCAACCACCACCAAACCGCGGCTTTTGCTCCTGAGTATCGGGATCTCGCAATATAAGAATGGAGCCATGTCACTCGCCTATGCGAAAAAAGATGCCGATGACGTGGCTGATGCATTTAAAAAACAGGAAGGGCTATTATACAGTGAAGTAAAAACATGGAAAGTGTTTGATAACCTGGCTACCAGGATGCAGATACACAGTATCATTCATAATATTAAACAGCAAGTGCGCCCGGGGGATGTGATCATGCTGTTCTTTGCCGGCCATAATTATATCAGTAAGATCGATGGAGAGTCTTATTTTCTTACGGCTGACAGTGATCCTGATAATGTGGACCTGACGGGAGTACGGTATGAAGACGTGCGATCACTGCTGGCGGACCTGCCCTGCAAGTCTGTTCTTTTCTTTGACGGCACGTTTAATCCCGGAACCGTTAAGAAACTAACGACCACCGAAAATGGGGTGGCCATTTTTACTTCCACGGCTCCGGGCAAATCGGTGTATGAATTCCAGAGTTCCCAATGGCAGGGTGGTTTATTTGCCAATGCGATCATAGAAGCTGTGAATGGAGTGGCCGATACAGACAACGATGGCTTTGTTGACCTGCGGTCCTTGTTCCGTTACCTGGAGAAGAGGATGGGACAGTTTGCTCTCGGGAAACAAACGCCCCAGTTTTTTTCTCCCGAGGGTATGTCCAATTTCAAAATCTCGCAAACGATCAGCCGGGAATTACCGGGACAGAAAACAGAATTGACGCCAGCTATCCGGAAGTAACCGGGACAGTTGGCTAAGTTCTCAACGTAACCATAGGGTTACCAGTTATTAATTCAAGACTATGAATCTAACCGGCAGGTTTATCTATTTATTGCTCCTGGCAGCGATGCTGCCGGCTATGGCTGCAGGCCAGTCCCCGATTTTTGAAATCAAACTGCTGGACAGTCTGAAAAGTCCGCTTCCGCAAAATAAATTTATCTCCCTGCCCGGAGGGATGGCAAGCCTTCAAATAACACTGAACAGGCAACAAGGAGATCAGTATGATTATTTTATATCTGTAGTGGAATATAACGAGCAGCATAAAACAGCATCCGTTGTATTTCCCAGTGGAGATACTCCTTTGCCTGAATACATGTTCGAACGCGGTGATACGGTAATGACTGACCGTTTCGTTGATTTCTCCCTTCCGGATCCTGATACTTTCTCGCTTGCGGTGTTAATTAGCCGGAAGCGAAGCGCCAACCTGGAACAATTTTTTGAAACTATTTCACGCGAAGGACCAGAACGATCCAGGTCCCGTTTCTATGGGAAGAAAGGATACCTGTTTGACGCCTTTATCAAACTATTGAATTCGGATATAAATGTCCTGCCAGCTCCGGCAGAAGTGGAGCGTATGGTGCAGGTTAAAAGCGACAACCTGCTGGAGATCGAGCCCGATCTCGAGTTCATCCGTTTTTTTACAGAAGCGGGGGTTTGTTTTGCCAGGCCGGTTATTATTACTACCAAAGAGACCACGAACAATAAAAATATCCTGCTGCACCATACAATTATTTCTCCGCCAGATTCCACCATGCTCCTGAGCTGGACCGTGGAGGCACCCCTGGTAAAACCCGTGAGCCGCACTTTCCTCGATGCCATGATAGCGGATGCTGCTGAAAAGCATCTCAATCTTTCTATGAGCCGGGGAGTAAAGGTCAATGCCAGTGAGTATTACCGGTTCACCTTAAAAGAAATGGTTGAAACATTGGGGTTATGGAAGAACAATAAGGTTGGGCTGCTGCTTTATTCATTGGATTCTGCCGGGTTGCATATTCTGTATGCCGACAATGAAAGTAAAAAAGATACTGTTACCCTGCCAATCGGTCAGCAAAAGCTTTTTGACCTGGAAAGCCAACTCCGCTCGCGTCTCGCGGCCGGTGGATCAAGAGGGTTGCGGCCCGTTACAAAAAATGGCGGGCCAGGGACCGATTCAATAGTAAACATAATCAGCCGGCTGCTGCTGCCCGCGAAGTTTAACCTTTCCACACTGGATCACCTGGTCATTGTGCCTACCCTGAATATTGGCGCTTTTCCTTTTGCTATGCTCAAACTGGAAGAACGTTTGTTGCTGATCGATAAGCTGAGTTACTCCATTGTTCCTTCCATCAACGAGTTTATAATAACAGGAAGGATACGACAGGAGCATTATGAAGAGCCCGGCCAAAGCCGGTATGATATAATGGGGGATTCAGTCTATTGGTCATTTAAGAGACCGGTATTGTTTATAGGATATCCTGAAACAACCGGGTTGACGGGCTACCAGTTTGATAAACTACCCGGGACTAAATATGAAATAACAACACTCAGCAAAAAAGTTACTTACCCGGTTGTGCTGATAGGTAAAGATGCCGTGAAGGAAAAAGTGCTCCTGGCTTTACCGGGCGCAGATATTATATATTTTGCCACACATGCCGTGGCGGATGGCAGGGACCCGCTTAATAAAAGTTTCATTTTATTATCCGGAAAGGACAGTACAGCCTTACTCACGGCGAAGGAAATCCAGGAGACGAACCTAAGGGCATCGCTGGTAGTGCTGAGTGCCTGCGAAACCGGGCTGGGCAAAGCCCATGAAGGAGGCATGATCGGGCTGGCAAGAGCTTTTGAAATAGCCGGTGTAAAAAATGTATTGATGAGTTTATGGCCGGTGAGTGACAGTAAAACCCCAAAACTCATGATGTATTTTTTTGACGAAATGAAAAACAAGGGGAATGGCCAGGTTTTTTTCCCGCACGAAGCTTTCCGGAGGGCAGTCTTGAAATTCAGAAACGAATTTCCTGATCCTTTGTACTGGGCGGCTTTTTCTTTATTTGGGGTGCCACTATGATTTTAATGGTTACCAGGTTTTATTTCTTCCTGGTTATTCAACTAATTCCCTTTTCATTCCCGGAGTCTCCATCACCAGGTTTTCCCCGTAAGCGCTGGCGGGTGTCTGGTAGCCGGAAGAAAAATTTCCGTGCAAAACTTTTTTTACCATGATCAATGCGCTGCAGGCGGTCAATGTATATCCATCCGGTCCACTAAGCCGTGCTGTCGCTGTTTTTCCGTCAGCAGTTGTAGCCTGTCCCCATACGAGGCTGCTGGCTTTGCTGCGTTGTTCATCAGAAGGGCCCGCTGGTTTTTGATTTATTTTCTTTTTTAGCCGGTTGCGTACAAAATTTGTCCGCAGCAGCCAGTTAAACAGGAACTGGGCTTTTAATAAATAATAAACTTTAGGAGACATGCCCGTATAGCTTTCAATATCCGGTATGCCTGTCGTAAAATGTGCGGTGGAGATATCACCCCAGGGGATCGTCATCACGAATATTTTTTTAACTCCAAAATCCACCCACATTCCTTTTTTCCCAAGCGGCTCGCGGATGATCTTCCCTTTTTTTCTCACGGCACCACCTTCGCCCAGTTTGGTGGCCATGGTGGTAGCCGTGCCATGCGAAAGCCCTCCACCCAGGGAAGCAAAGGCTAATTTTAACGAAATGGCTGCAGGCAATAAATTTTTTAACTGCAGGGCCAGGCAATCGGTGGGGACCACATCAAAGCCCGCACCGGGAAGGAGCATGATGTTTGCTCTTTTGGCGGCCGCATCATATTGCTTTATCATTTCAAAGATGGAAATATCACCGTTGATGTCCAGGTAATGGGTGCCGGTTTGCAGGCAGGCTTCTGTCATTTGCCGGGCCGTATACTGGAATGGCCCTGCTGCATTCATAACAACCTTAACTTCCCTGAGTGCAGCCTGCAGGGAAGCGCTGTCATTCACATCGAAGACCCTGAAAGGAAAACCCAGTTTATTGGCCAGGGGTTCGATCACGTCCTTTCTTCTGCCTGCGAGGATAGGCTGAAGGTCATATTGTTTTGCATACCTGGCAATCAGTTCGCCACTGTAACCATTGGCGCCATAAAGCAGGAAGGAATTTGATTGCATCATGAAAAGTACAACCTCTGCCTGGTTTGTGAGCGGGAATATTTTATGGGAAAAATGCAGGGTAGCTGCCGGAACCGGTTTTATTTACCTTATATTTAATCAGGTTATTCTATTCATCACGGAACTCGTTTGTATGCCTGCATATGAGATAGAAATCATCCTGAGCCGGCAACTGGCCGATTGTCTCTCCATACCCGTGTTTATAACGGATACAACAGGTAATCTTATTTTTTACAATGAACCCGCCGAAGAAATTTTCGGAAAACGCTATGACGAGACCGGCGAAATGCCTGTTGAAATATGGTCTACGATCTTTAAACCCGTGGATGAGAGCGGCAAACCCCTGCCACCCGATGACCTGCCGTTGGTGAAGACGCTCAGGAACTGCCGCCCCTATCATAAGATATTCTTCATTGAGAGCCTGAAAGGCAAACGGGAAAAAATCTCTGTCACATCCTTCCCGATCATGGGAAGAGCTGCTAACTTTTTGGGAGCGGTGGCCATTTTCTGGGAATTAAAAGACGAATGAAAATCAAGATACGGGGTGTCCGTGGTTCCATACCCACTGCTGACCCCGATACTACATATTATGGAGGGAATACGTCCTGTGCCGATGTTTCGGAAGAAGGATGGCGGCTGGTGCTGGACGGTGGTTCCGGCATGCGGTATTCAAACACGGGTAGCCGGCCGGAAAATAAAAGGATCGATATCTTATTGACGCACCTGCACCTGGATCATATCCTTGGCCTCGGATTTTTTCAACCGCTTTTTGACCCGGGAATGGAAATTCATATCTGGGGACCAGCGAGCAGTTCACAAACCCTACGGTCGAGACTCACGAGGTACCTGTCACCACCATTATTTCCCGTGATGATCCGGAACCTGCCCTGCCGCCTCAGTTTGCATGAAATTGATAACAGCGAGTTTGAAATCGGACCCTTTACAGTTCAATCGGGGTATGTCATACATCCCGGACCTACCGTAGGGTACCGCGTAAAAGGCAGGCATGCTGTGTTTTGTTATATCCCGGATCACGAACCGGCACTGGGGCGCCATGGTATGCTGGCGGACCCGAAATGGGTCTCCGGTATTAACCTGGCAGCTGGTGCGGACCTGTTGCTCCACGATTCACAATACAGTATGGAAGAATACCCCTACAGGACCGGTTGGGGTCATTCCTCCATGGATGATGCGCTGCACTTTGCTTCGATGGCAGGAGTGAAGCATCTTTTACTGGCCCATCATGATCCGGCGCATTCGGATGCGCAACTCAATGCCATGTTTGGCGATCTGCAAAAAAGAAACAGCTATCCCTTCCCGTATGAACTCGCCGCTGAAGGCATGGAAATCGAACTTCCCTGAAGGACTTATTACGTGGATGAAATGATTTCGTTGATCTG
>JANWIJ010000098.1 GCA_025449935.1 Chitinophagaceae bacterium | reverse complement strand
TCGGGGTTTTCCAGTACCAGGTCGCACTGGTCGTCATCTGTGAATAATGTTTTAAATACTTTCTGGAAATTCTCCCGGACCAGGTGGAAAGTGTCGAGGAATTTCTGGTTGGCCGTTGCATCCACCTCTTCTATCGTTTTCAATAAACTGTCTTTAGCGTTGACGAGGTCCGTTTTCTGTTCTACGATAAAATCATACCGCTTCTTCATCTCGGTAAATGCTTCAATAGCGGTGGGGTTCACTTCTCCCAGGTTCTCCAGGCGTTTTTTCATCCGGTCGGCTTTCTCCTGCAATTCTTCCACCGGCACTTCTCCGGCCCTTGCTTCTCCCAGTATATCTTCCAGGTTGATCCTGAATTCCACATTCAGCCTCTCTTTCATACCGGCCAGCTGCAGTTTCAGCTCATTCAATTTGTCTTTAATAGCCGCCAGCAAATGTTCCACCTGTTCTTTTTCCTTCACCTGGTGTCGGATTGCACTTTCTTTTTCACTCAGCTGGTTTCGGAAATTATAATATGCCTGGTCCGCTTCATTCAATCGTCTTTCTTCTTCTTCTTTATTCTTCATCAGCTGCAACAACCCCTCTTCCGTCTCTTTCAGCGAACTGGCCGATTGTTCGATACTGCTACCGGTTTCTGTCAGTTGCGTAGTATTGATTTCGATCTGTTGCCTGAGATCATTCAGCTGGTTGCTCTTGAATTCCAGCTCCTGTTTCAGGCCATTGATCTTGCTCTGTTGTTTCGTTACATTCAGGTTAAACTCGTTGTACTGCCGGGAAGCCTCGTTGTAATTGGCTTCTGTTGCTTTGAACGCCTCGTCTGCCTCGGCCAGTTTAGCCGCATTGACCTGCAATTGTTCTGTGTATTCTCCCAGTTGGGTCCGTACTCCTTCCACGGAACTATGGGTCTGCTGCAACTGGAGGTTCAGTTCTTCAAGTCGGTGCTGGCTGCTGGTCTGCATGCCATGAATATTCTCCAGCTTGTTATGCAGCGAGAATGTTTCGTTGGTCAGTTGCTGGATCTCTCTTTCCGTATCCCGGATGGTGGTTTCCCGCAAGTCTTCGTTAAAGGCGATGACCTCGTTATGTCTTGCTTGTATCTCGCTGCGCAATGCTTCCACCACGATATCCTGCGCCGCTATCTCCTCCTGCAATTTCTCCAGGTTTTTTACCCGGCCGATCTTTTTTCCTTCGATCATTCCAACACTACCACCCGTGAGGGAATACTTTCCTTTTACATATTTGCCGTTCTTTTCAATCACCACGAAACCATTGCTGTTCTGCAGGGCATCTTCACTGTCAGCAATAAATACATTTCCCAGCAGGTACTCCGCCAGTTTTTTATACTTCTCTTCCACTTCCACCACGCTTAATGCCGCAATGGCCCCTTCCAGCTGGTGGGTTGAGCTGTCAGCAACCGGCCCGTCAAATTTGTCGAGCAGGAAAAAATTGGCTTTCCCTTTTTTATTATCATCAAGTAAATGAACGGCCTGCAAACCTTCGGATAAACCATTCACTACGTAATAACTCAGGTATGGCTCGAGTACATTCTCCAGGGCTGTCCTGTATTCCTCGTTTACATAAAGTACATCCGAAAGGATAGGCGCGTTGTAATTCCACTGATCATTGTTGTGGAGGAATTTTACCGAATCCGGATAACCTTCCATGGAATCGATCATGCTTTTCAGCAGGTCGTGTTCATTTTTACGGGCATCCAGTTTCCTGTTCTCTTCTGCCAGGTTATTCCGCAGACCATCGAGGACGGCCTGGGTCTGTAATATTTGTTCGCGGGTATTTTCCTGGTGATGCTGTAATTGTTCCAGGTCCACTTTTTTGATGCCCAGCTCTTTTTCCTTCAGTATCCTGTCATTATCGAGGTGCTGCCGCTGGTCTTCCCGCTGTTTTCTTTCCTCCTCGGTCTGGTTGATCACCCGCTGGAGGTTCTGTACGGATGTGTCGGCTACAGCCACTTTTTTTTCTGCATCAAACTGGCTACGCTGTATCTGCTGGTGTTCGCTGCGAAGCTGATCGAGCTGGCGGCGTTTTTCATCCAGTATGTTCCGTTTGGCATCAACATCGTTGCGCAATTGTTCCAGTTGTTCGTTCAACCCCGCCAGTGTTCTTTCTTCTTCCTGTACCTGCGTGGTGGTAAAACCGATGCTTTCTTCGATACCTTTTAAATTTCCTTCTGCTTTTTGTAAAAATTCCTTCAGGCCGGTTTCTTTTTCCTGCAGGTGTTCAAGCCGCTGAGCAGAAAGATTTTTTTCATTCTCTTTGCTGCGAACGGTCTGCAACATATCATTGAAAGCATGCTGCATCGCCTGCAACTGTTTTTCCTTTTCGATGAAAGCTATCTTCTCCTGCTCCAGGGCAGCTTCTTCGGTACCGATCTCCGCTTCGATTTTTATTCTTTTATCCGTCTCCGCTTCCTGCTGTTCGTTCAGTTCTTTGTAAGAAAGATTAAAACCTTCCAGCGAAGCTTTGGCCAGCTCGATGCTGATCTCCCGGTAGTCTTTTTTGATTTCGTGGTATTTCTCCGCTTTTTTGGCCTGGCTCTCCAGGGCTTTCAGCTGGTTGTTGATCTCGAAGAGCAGGTCCTCGATGCGGGCCAGGTCCTGTTCGGTGGCATCCAGTTTCAGTTTTGCTTCCTTCTTCCGGGTTTTATAAATGGAAATACCGGCAGCCTGCTCCAGCATGCGGCGGCGGCTGTTCTCTTTGTCCTTGATCAGGTCATCCACCATACCCAGTTCGATAATGGCATAGCTGTCGGTGCTGATCCCCGTATCCATAAAGAGGTTCTGGATATCTTTCAGGCGGCACTGTACATCATTCAGCCGGTATTCACTTTCCCCGCTCTTATAAAACTTCCGAGTAATGGTTACAGTGCTGAACTCGGTAGGCAGAAGGTTACGGGTATTTTCAAAAGTGAGGCTCACCTCGGCCAAGCCGCTGGCAGAGCGGGTCTTGGAGCCATTGAAAACCAGGCTGTCCAGGTTTTCGCTTCGCAGGTGACTGATCTTTTGTTCCCCGATCACCCAGCGGATGCTGTCCACAATATTGGATTTTCCACATCCATTGGGCCCCACAATGCCGGTTATATTGTCATCAAAACTCACAATGGTCTTGTCGGCAAAGCTTTTAAAGCCCTTGATCTCTAAACTCTTTAATCTCACGGTTTTCTGTTTAAGTGTGTATGAAGTCTAGCGGCGAATTTAAGCTATTGGGTCATAAAACCGAATCTGATAATCAGGGTTTTCCACAGCTGTGGAGGGAATGTGGAGAAGAAAAATCCGTTTGCCCTCCCGGAATATATGCCATTGCCGGAGGGAGTCCGGAATGTTATGGCTGACGAAACAAGAGAGATGAGAATTGAAATATTTGCGCCGTTTCCTGAAGCAAACCAAAATCCTAAATTTATGTACTGGCCGGGTAAAAGTAAATATGGGTGGATACGTTTATATCATGAGCAGCATCAATAATTCCACATTGTATGCCGGTATAACTTCACACATGGCAGCAAGAATTACACAGTTAGCGTAAAACCGAATTGGGTATTTTTCGCCATCCTTACTATACTCATTAATGATCATATTTTATCGAACCGGCCTGAAATTGCTGCTTCCTGACTTCTGGCACAATTTTTAATCCTGCCTGGGTATTCATTAACCTAAAATTCATATTATGGACAAGCTGGAAGTAAAAGGCAAATGGAACGAATGGAAAGGTAAACTCAAACAGAAATATGCAGACCTTACAGACGATGATCTGAAATACGAAGAAGGTAAAGAGGACGAAGTTTGGGGAAGGATCCAGAAGAAAACAGGTAAAGCAAAAGATGACCTGGTGAAATGGCTCAGGGACCTGGGTTAAGTTCCGTTGGCCTGCAACGCATCAAACATTAAAATTGCTCAAACTTTTTTGGGCAATTTTTTGTTTTGTTCCGTCGCTTAAAAAAGGCCTACACTTTTTTGATCCGGTAGTTGTAGGCCCGGGTAGTTGGGGTAATAGGCCAATGTTTCTTGCCGGAATAAACCGAAATAAAGCAAGCCCCGAAATACAGGATAAAGGAGGAATAGAAAACAAATAACAGCACCAGGACAAAAGAACCCGAAGCCCCATACAATTTGCTGATATCGCTGTTCACCAGCAAGGTTCTCAATAATAATTTTCCTGCCGTAAATAAAACAGCTGTCAGTAATCCTCCGGCACCCGCGGCCTTCCAGGAGGGCCTTCCATCACCCAGGAACCGGAACAGCAGGGAAAACCAGGCAGCCACAATCAGCACACTCACTATTTCACTCGTAATGCTTTTGAAATACATGCCCCCACCCTGCCAGATAGCATCAACATAAGTACCGCCTATCGCTTCCAAGCTTTCGAAAAGAAGTTCAGCCATGAATAGTAGTCCGGCGAGGAGGATTACGGCAAATGATCTTAACCTGATGCTTATAGCAAAAAGAAACCCGGGGTGTTCTTTTACACTGATCTGCCAGATATCATCCAACGAATTCTTGATAACACTGAAAAGAGTTGTTGCGACAAATACGAGGAAGATAAACCCGATCCCGATCACATACCAGCTGTCACTAAACCCCCGGATGCTTCGTATCACCTGTCTCACCTGCCCCGCTCCCTCTTCACCCAGCGTATTTGAAATACTATTGAGTAATCCACTACCCATGTTCCGGCGGCCGATGAACAAGCCAAATAGCTGGGCCAGTATAAAAACAATCGGTGGTAAAGCGAAAGTGGTAAAGAAGGCAGTGGCTCCTGCCATACGCAACGGATCGTTCTTACCAAACAATTCCAGCGAAGGCCGGAGGCTGCTTACCAGCAGCCCTAATTCATTTCGCTTTGATTTGATTTCAGTCATACCCCGGTAAAGATAAACAGATCATTCACTTATTTTATGCATCAACTTTATTGATCATACCTGCAATTCTTTAACATACTTTATGGGAATGGGGAAAATAATTCACAGATTACAAAACTTCACACACAAGAATTGTTCAGGATATACTAATCCGGCATATCCGGCAGGGAAATTGATTATTACTCGCAGGATTAAGAATATAAGTCGTTATGACAACCCATAAAATAAAAAGGAAAGACTATGAAACCACTTCATGAATTTGGAAAAGAAGCAATCGCTAACGAAAGAATACAAAAAGAAACAAAAAGAAAGACCAGGCGAATCTTGCTCATGCTTCTTTTATTGACGGTGGTTGCAACCTTGCTTATTTTCCGGGGTGATATTAAAAGTGCGGTAGCTTCTTCCGGCACAGGAAAAGGAAAAAAGGAAAAAGGAAGTAACGAGAGTCCTCGAACAGATATAGACAAACCTGCCAGCGCTGGTATAAGGGTTTTAAAAAAATGGGACCTGCCCGAAATCCTCACCGAAATATCCGGGATCTCTTACATAAACGGGGACCGTTTTGCCTGCGTACAGGACGAGTTGGGGACAGTTTTTATTTATAATACTTCCAGCTCTAAGGTAGAAAAACTAATATCATTTGCACCAGCAGGAGATTATGAAGGACTCACCATGGTAAATGAAGCGGCCTGGATAGTCCGGTCTAACGGACACTTATTCGAAATACAAAATATTAATGCAGACAAGCCGGTGGTCAAAGAATACAACACACCGCTCACCTTTAAGCAAAATGTTGAAGGTTTATGCTTTGATAAGAAGAATAATCGCTTGCTCCTGGCCATAAAAGGGGCTGAACCCGGCCAGACAGATTATAAAGGAATCTATGGATTTGATCTTACCACAAAAAAAATGGCCACGGCACCCGTATTTAAGATCGCGTTACAGGACAAGGTATTTACAAACATCAGCGGCTCCGGAAAGAAAAAAGGCCGTGTGATCATGCCATCTTCGATCGGAGTTCATCCGTTAACCAATGAAATATATATTACCGATGGACAAAATTCAAGATTGCTGCTGGTCGATGCAGCCGGTAACCTCAAAAAACTGTACCAGTTGGAAAGCCATGAATTCGCGCAACCCGAAGGGATCACTTTTAAACCAAACGGAGAACTCTATATTGCAAATGAGGGCCCGAAAGAACCAGGGAATATACTGAAGGTTGAAATCGCGACTGAATAATGCGGCCCGTTAAACTTATCCTGATTAAAGAGGTTGCCTGGCTGCCATTTGAGACTGTCAATCATTTTGCCAGGATAATAAATTCGCTGCCCGGTTCATCGTCACCAAAACTTCCTAACAGTGGTCCCGATGGAAGTCTTTTTACAAATTCAAAAAAATTAGTGGAGGTTAGTATTTTATCTGCGGCTCCCCTCGTTTGAAGACACTGGATCAACCGCTGTGCAAAAGGCGAGTGTTTACCTTTATAACCGTCCGGCACTTCCTTTTTACCGCCGGATGTCAGGTATAACCTTGTTTTCTTTTTCAACTTTTCCGCAAAATAATTGGCTGCGTTCAGGTTATCATACACATCATTTTTTGACCTGGCCTGGTTTTTTACCACCCGCTCATCAAAAGTTCCGCCAAAACAAACGTCCAGTATCATAATGACCTGCTGGGCGGGAAGTTTGTTAATCATCCGGGATAGTTTGGAATACTGGATATAGGTATTCCGGTAAGCATCTGCTTTGGTGGGTTTTGAATCGGCGCAAACAATAAATCCGTCATCGAACAGACGGTCGTCGAAATCCCCGTGCCCGGCCATATAAATAATCAGCTGGTCATTGGGCTGAAGCAATGCTGACAGACGGATGATATTCTCATAAATACTGTCCGCGGGTTTGTTGTATAATGGTATCACATTAAATCCGAATCCTGTTTCCAGTTCCTTTGCAATATCCTTTGCATCCAGGACCGGGTTGTTCAGATCGTTCCATTCGGGTTTCCCTCCATATATATCGGTGCCCACCACCAGGGCATAACGATTAGAAATAGTAGAAGCAATACTGGCTTTATCTTTTTCCCTGACTTTAAGTCCGCGATTTTGCATGACTTCTTCCGGCAATAAATACCGGAGGCTGCTGATAAACTCGCGTTCAAAAAAAATATCGAAGTATTCGGTTCTGAAATAGTTACAATCCACTTCCGTTTTATTCAGCGCAAATTTCACCGCATCCTTGTAGATCCCACCTTCGAATAAACCAAATATATTCAGTTCATCCGGGAGACTCGTGACGAAGTAATTGATGGGGCCATGGTCCTTAGTAGAATTATTACAGGTGAATTTATCCAGCCCGCTGCCTTTGGGTACGATAAAAATCCTGTTCTTATTGGATAAAGAGGCGATCGACGGGCTTGTTTCGATCAACGCCTGGATAAATTCTTTCTGGAAATCATCGGTCGAACCTGCCTCTGTGATAAAAAGTTGGTTATTGGCCGGGATAAGCTGGAACAGGTCCTTTAATTGGTTTAACGGGATACCTTTCTGACTTACCTCGGTTGAATCATTTAATTTTTTTAGTCCATAAGGCACAAAATACGTAACCTGTTTGCCGGCGCTATCCCGCAGTGGCTTACAATATCCTGAAAAATTGAAGATGAAATAATCCTCGGGCCGGGTGTTTGATATCGCATTATTGATCGCAGAAAGGATGCTGTCTTTGGTAGCGTCTTTATTGATCAGCAAAGTCGAATAAAGCCTTTTCTTATTTTTTATACCTCCTATTTCTTCAAACTGTTTTTCAAAAAAGCCCGCATAAGCCCTTGCATCGGCTTCGCAGTTCTTAAAACTCAGTTCGGTCTTTTCTGTGCTGTTGTAATCTGAAATACCAACTGATAAAAGGAATGAATTTCCCGATTGTTTCAGGGATGGCAATACGGCCAGCAGCTGTCCACCGGATGCTGTTTCACTTTCTTCAAAAAGAAACTGCGTTTCACTGGCCAGGTAACCCGGGTTCTGCCGCTTGCCACTCGCTTTCAGGAACCGGGTTACATCCTCGTGCAGTTCCGACGAATTTAAAATACTGGGATTAGCCAATGATTTTGCCAATCCGAGGGAATAGGCTCCATAAGGTATATTATTTTCATCCCGCATCTCCTGGTCAAATTCATTCTTGGCGGTTCCCGTAAAGATCACCACCGGGGCTGTTTCCTCCTGTACAAGGTTAAAGAGCATATTATTGCTTTCTCCCCGCAGGGATACATTGTTGGCCGATGTTACCGTATCCCGCTCTCCATAGGATAAGAGCTCTCCTGAATGGCTAACATCCAGCGAAACCAGCAATTGACCTGATCGGCCCACCTGCTTCTTGACCGCGTTGAGAAAATTTTCCAATTCAAACTGGAAAATGTTATTACCCCGCGAAATGGCGGTATCGGTCGGATAATTGGCATCCCGGCAGGGAATATAAAGTCCTTCATACCTCTTAAGCGAATCAGGCATCTCCATGACCAAATTACCATGCCCGGAAAAGTGGACAAAAACTACGTCCCCTTTTTTTAACCCGCTTGTAAATTTGGCAAAGGCTTCCTGCATTTTACTTTTGGTGGCATTTTCATTGGTTACCTTGAAAATATTTTCCGGGTTGAATCTTTTTGCATTAACAAGGTTATCGGTAAGCAGGTTAATATCGTTTACACAACTCTCGAGGTTATTCCATTCGAACTTTGAACTTTTTTTAATGCCGGCCGGCCTTTCAAACCTGTCAATCCCGACCAGGAAAGCTTTTTTATATTCATCAAAGCCTCCCTTGTTCAATATCGTATCAACAGCCTTTCCTTTTTCATACACCAGTTCCCGCTGGAGTTTGCCCTCTTTGTCAAAGGTTTGGGATTTGCCATGCAGGAGACCGGCCCTTGTTGTGTAAATGAACTTTGTTTGGCCGGTGTTGTAAAATTCCCGGTACGTAGAGTCCTTTAAAACATTATTAATAAAAAATCGTGACAGCCGCAGAGTCTGGTTGGCGTAGTAAATATCTTCCCGCCCCGTTTTTAGTAATTTAGGATTCAGGTCATACCAGGCACTGTCAAATTTTGTTCGCTCCAGGCTGTCCCTTTTTGTAACGACATACTGGGTTCTGATAATTGTTACCCCGGATTCATAAAATTTTTGTATTTCAAGACCCTGGTTTACCGCATCCGTAAGCAGGCATTCCCTGACGAGTTTTCCTTTCGCCGATATATCCTGGTATTTATACACGGCACCCGAGGAATTCTTATAATAACACCTGAAAAAAGCAACATCCGCCAACTCAACCGTCCTGGCAATAATGTTCCTGTTTAACACCGTATCCCCTTCAAATAATTCCCGTTGTCTTTTCGTAAGGACCGAATCCGGTAAATTCTTATAATTACCGGGCTTTTTTAGCCGGATATAAAAACTGGTAGCCGTAAGGATAAAGGACTCGGACCGGAAAAAATAGCCCGACCTGTTAATGTCTTCGTTAAGCGGTAACGAGTCTCTTAAAAAAACTCCTTTGGGTTGTTTGAAAACAAGCACCGCGGAATCCGGTTTATACCCTCTTAAAAAGTGAGTATAATTCTTGGCGTACAGGGGGAATGTCCTGTATAAGAAAGTTGGCTTATAGCCCGGCGGAACTTTACCGTAAACGACCCCGCAAAAAAAAGTTCCAAGGATGGCTAACAACAGTGTATTCCGCATAGAGGTGGCTTGTATCGGGGTGCTGGATTTTTTTCTGATAATTTAAATATAAGCCTTTTAATTTTGTTTCAGGGTGAGTCGTCACCGTTGGCAGCAGAACATATTATATTTTTTGCATTTACTGATGGGCCTCTCGGGTATAAATCCGATGCAAACCGGGTCAATACAATTACCGGGTCCTGGAAGTGTTCCGGGCAATAAAATAAGATGCTGACAATGCCCGTTAATACCAGGCAGTTGCTTTTATAAAGGCATGCTATTTGCAAATAACTCCAGCATATTAATTTTTCACTATGAATTGGGTTGATCTTATTCTTGGACTCGTGATCTTATTGGCCATTTTTGCCGGCTGGCACCGTGGATTTATCCTCGGAAGTCTTGATCTTCTTACCTGGATCGGGAGTCTTATCCTGGCTTATCTTTTTTATCCTTATACGGCCCGCGGTATAGAAAAAATTGTGGAGCTGAATTATTGGTTATTGCCGGTTGCATTCGTATTAACTGCACTTATTGCAAGAATAGCTATTGGATTAGTTACGCGTTTTATCGTCCGTGCCATCCCGGAAAAAACAAATCACAATTCCGTCAATAAATTCCTGGGGATAATTCCCGGAGCAATTAATGGTTGGGTTTATGCCATCATTGTCTCTGCGTTACTGCTTGCACTACCCTTAAAAGACAGTATCACCACAGAAAGCCGCAACAGCCGCTTTGCTGGTCCGCTGGCCATGCAATCAGAATGGGTCAATAACAAACTCGCCCCGGTCTTTGATGAAGCGGTCAGGCAAACCATGAACAGTTTGACGGTTCAGCCAGGATCCCATGATAAAGTTTCATTGCCCTTTAAGTATGATAAAGCGAAAGAGCGACCCGACCTGGAAGCACAAATGCTGGAGATGGTTAATAAAGAAAGAATTAAGCGGGGATTAAAACCCCTGGAGGCCGATCCGGAAATGACACAGGTCGCGAGGGCTCATTCAGGAGATATGTTTGTGAGGGGATATTTTGCTCATGAAAGTCCGGAGGGTAAAGATCCTTTCCAGCGGATGAGAGATGCAAACGTGCGTTTTTACCGGGCCGGGGAAAACCTGGCATTGGCGCCGACACTTGAAATGGCACATACAAACCTGATGAATTCACCCGGACATAAGGAAAATATATTACAACCTGGTTTTGGTCGTCTCGGCATCGGGATACTGGATGGCGGATATTATGGTTTGATGGTCAGCCAGGAATTCAGGGATTAGTTTAACCGCGCATTAATTTTTCACGGGCTTCGTGAATTCCCTTAACTTATCATTGATATAGATCAGCATCCCGGTCCGGTCGGTCTTCCTGCAAAATTCATACGAAGGACGATACCGGTACATAAATAAAGTGAGCGAATCATTTTTTAAACCGGTAAGTTTTTCTACCCATTCTACAGGGAATGAAAGATCGACATAATTCTCTTTTTCTTCTTTCAACAGGCGTTTTTTCAGCCCTCTTTTCTGTCGCGCCCCCTTTGAGAAATAGGTGATAGGGCTGAATACTATACCAACCCCATCAGCGGGCCGGTTGAAACCGGTAACCCCGGGCTGTTTTTTAAATATATCCCGGTAATAATTACGCCGGTTTAATGAATCATCCTGGTAATTGCCGGTTACCTCCACTCCCTGCAGCGTAACAATCTTTTCCGCGAGCGTAACGTCATACTGGGTAAGAAACATGTAAAACTGGACGATGACAGTGTCCCGGGCAAAACCAATAGCGGAAAAAATAAGTGTATCCCCTTCGGAGGCAGCAATGGAATAACGGCCATATTGGTCAGAATGGACCGGGTCCTTCAACCGCTTACTATAAACAGTAGCAGACCTGATCACGGAATCCGAAACACCTGAATAAACTTTCCCAGTAACAGTCTGCTGTGCTGAAAGGATGGCTGTACTATGCAGCATCAACAAAACCAGCAGGCAGCGGTAAACCATTCCTGAAAATAACCAGGGATTAGCTGGGATAAATAATTACTGGTTCAAACTTTTGTTAAAGCATCGTTCCGGAAGTTTCATTAAGATTAGTTATCGTCCGGCTTAACCAGGGAAACGTGTTTGCTGATCTTATCCAGCATTTCCTGCATGTCAAATGGTTTCGAAACAAAATCCTCTGCTCCTGCATTCTGGCATATTTCTTTGGCATTGGGATGGGCAGAAATCATGATGACAGGTATAGTTGAGAGTTCCTTATCCTGTTTTATCCGGGTGCAAATATCAATTCCATTCAAACCCGACAATAGCATATCCATAATTAACAGGTCAAAATGATCCGCCCGTATCAGCTCTTCTGTTTTTTCCGCTTTGTCAGTAACCATCACCGAATAACCGTGGTATTCCAGCATGGTTTTGATCATTATTCCTATGTCCGGGTCATCGTCTACTACTAAAATACGGGTGGAAACCTTACTCATTATTTCAACAGGTTATGGGTAATGATGAAATTCGTTTTCCGGGATACCTTTCATAATTGAGCTGGCTTCTTCGTTACCGGTAATGTAATTGTAAATACAGCTCCGTGATCTTTTTTGCTTTCCACGGAAACAGTCCCCTCGTGCCGCTCAACTATTTCACTGGCAATAAAAAGCCCGATACCAAACCCCGGGTACGTCTGTTCGCTTTTCCCTTCCACCCGGTAAAACCTTTCAAATATCCTGGCATGGTCCTTTTGATCAATGCCGATGCCATGATCCTTCACTTTTATGATGGCGTTGCTGGTATCCCCTTCCACATATACCTCGATACGCTCAGCATCCGGTGAATATTTAATGGCATTCGTGAGCAGGTTTACCAACACCTGTGATATGCGGTCCTTATCGGCATAGACATTACTCTCAAAATCGTTATGTAAAATAATGGCATGGCGCGTGGTCGTTAGCCGGACATCCTGCACGGTTTCTTCGACAAGGGCGGCCAGGTCAAATTCTGATTTATGCAATTCCAGTTTACCTGACTCAATTCTCGAAAGATCCAGCAGCTCAGAAACCAGCCGTGTCAGTTTTGAAACCTGTTTGGAAATGGTCTGGAGCGAAGACTTGACCGTAGGCCTTGATGCCTGGAATTTTTCTTCATTTATTTCATCATAAATATTGAGCAGCAGCTGTACATATCCTTTGATCGAAGTAATCGGCGTCTTTAATTCATGGCTCGCCATTTTGATAAAATCATCTTTGCGCTCTTCCATCTTTTTGATGTCCGTAATATCCGTCACGGAACCGGCATAACCGGCAAACGCACCGTTAATATCAAAATATGGAGATCCTTCTGTCAGGCACCAGCGCAATTCACCATCTGACCTCCGGATCCGGAATTCCGCACTGTATTTTTCCCTCAGTTGCAGGCACTCCTGGAATTTGGAGGTAGCAATCATTTTATCTTCTTCCAGCACCCGGTCCAGCCAGCCAACACCCAGTTGTTTTTCAAAGGGTATTCCTGTCCATTGAATCCAGGTGTCGTTTACAAAGGTATTTTGCGCCTGTACATCCGTCATCCATAAGCCTACCGGGGAGGCATTGGAAATCGTTTTAAGTCGCAATTCACTTTTAAGTATTTTTTCCCTGAAATTTTTCTGGTCATCGATGTCTATACAGGCACTGATAAAACCGGCAAAACTTCCGTTAATATTATACCTCGGTACGGAATTATCGGCCACCCACCGGTACTCGCCATCATGTCTTTTCAGGCGGTATTCGGTATAAAACCCTTTTTGTTCCCGGAAGGACCTGCTATAATTATCAATGCATTCCTCCACATCATCCGGGTGCACATTTTTCAGCCAGCCTTCGTGACTTTCTTCTTCAATGGTTCTGCCCGTGAACTCGAGCCAGGTCTTATTAAAAAAATCGCAGAACTTATCTTCGCCGGACATCCAGATCATGGCAGGTACATTATCCGCCATAGCAGTAAACAACTCCACACTGTTCCTTAATTCCTGCTCCTGCATTTTTTCTTCCGTTATATCCAGCACGGTTCCAATAAAACGCTCCGGTTGCTGCCGGGAGTTAAAATAAACTTTACCCTTTGCTTTTATCCACCTTGGCTGTTTATCGCTGTACCGCAGGATACGGTACTGGATGTCATAATTCCCGCTGCCGGCAGGATCCATGGCCTGCTGAATAGCCTGCTCCGCCAGGTCAGCGTCGTCAGGGTGAATATGTTTAGAGAAAAAATCATAGTTGATTTCAATATCATCCGGTGAGTCGTAAATCTCCCTGCACTCGGCAGACCAGTTAAGCTTTCCTGTTAAGGGAAGAAACTCCCAGGTGCCCAGTTTCGTTGACTGAACAGCCATCCGGAATCTTTCTTCGCTTTCCCGCAGTGCTTCCCGCAGGGCTTTTTGTGCTGTAATATCTCTTGCAATTTTTGATGCGCCGATTACCCGGCCTTCCTTATCTCTTACAGGGGAAATGGTCAGGGATATATCCAGTTCCCGGTTTTCTTTGGTAATCCGTTTTGTTTCGAAGTGCTCAACCATTTCGCCTCTTTTCAGCCGTTCAAGAATCGACACTTCTTCATTAAGCCGGTCCGGGGGAATAAGTCTTAAGAGTGGTTGACCGATCATTTCACCGGCCGTATAACCAAATACTTTTTCAGCCGCTTCATTCCAGCTGGTTACTATTCCTTCCAGTGTTTTACTGATAATGGGGTCGGTAGAAGAATGTACAATAGCGGCCAGGTGACCCAGTTTGCTTTCCGCGATTTTCCGGTCTGCTAAATCCTGCAGCTTCATAATTTCATTTTCCCGGGCAACTTTCTTTTTTTCAGTAATATCATTAATGAGCGCTGTGTACCCCGCAATGTTCCCATTCTCTTCGATATCCGGCGTATACGTAACTTCCATGATGCGTTTCCCATCTTTGAACGGGACTTCCATTTCATAATGCACTTCCCGGCCCGACAGCGCTTGTTCCCTATATTCCCTAACGGCGGCAAATGCTTCCGGACCAATAAAATCCGCCAGGGGTTTTCCTACAACCGCATCCGCCGGCAATCCAAACATCTTTTCAAACGACCGGTTGACATACTGAATGTAATAGTCTTTGCCTATATAAGAGATGACAGAAGGAATTGAATTCAATAAAAGGGACAATCTTTTTTCCCTCGTAATCTTATCGCCTCCATTGGCGTTGTTGGTATCCCCCTGCCCGTCAATGGCAGTCTTTATTTCTTGCGGTAGGTTCATGGTGGCCGATATATTTGGACAGGAAATTTTAACCTGCCTGAATCATCTCTAAAGTTAGTTATTAAGCGTTTTATTTTGAAGTAAATCTCTCTATTTCTGCTGGTTGTACTTAAATACCAACTTAATTGTTGGCTCTGTGTAATTATTTACACAGACTGGGAAATATAAACATCGTAAGCTGACAAGGAACCATGAAGAACGGTCACATTCGGTTATAGGATTTCACCTTCAAAAAAAAAGAACAACCAACATGCTGTTAATATCTTTTAAAGCAACATAAATAAGCTGGCATAATTTTTACCCTTTATAGTAAACCCGGCTTATGACCCGCATATACTCTTCACAGGCAACAAAGAAATTAGCTCTCCGGTTTATCCTGGAAAATATTGACTACCGGAAAAGGTGCCTGTACCTCCAGGAGATTATTAGTATGGGCAGGCAAAATGAGATATGGCGCCAAGCATTGACATCATTTTTTGATGCCCCGTTCCACCAGGACTCAGCTAAGGCATTCAGCAAGAATTAATTTAGATTTTTAAGGTTTTATCAAGCGCACGATAAGGGCTGTCTGCATCATTCTGAAGAAGAATGATCGATCTTTTTGACAGGTGCTTTTTTATTCTTCTCCCGGTTTACCATCGCGGCAAAAGCTTTCACCAGTATCTTTTCACCGGAAACCTTCCGGGGAGTAATTCGTACATCGGGTGAAGCGTGTGAAATACTATCCAGGTACACGACACAGCAAAAAAGGGACAATAGCTTTTTCATAAGGATGGATCAGACAGTAAGATAAAAATTAACACCTGGAAATGCAAGGGTAAGTATCCTCATAAAAATGGGTGGGTTTTCGTAAAATCACGCACTCCACCACGCCATCATCCGGAAAGCAATGTCCATCCTGGTCATTTATCCTCCCGAAAACCAGGATAAAATATTAGGTAATAAAAATTCCCCCGCCACTACATGCTTACGGTTGCCTAAGCTTATTCCTCCAGGCGCCCTAACCCACTCAAAAGCAGAAAAAGAGCATTATTACCTAATTTTTAATGAAGCTAACATGTTGAAAAATAACCTCGTTCAGTATTTTCCGTAAATATTACCTCAGGTATTATTACTTTTCGAATAAAATACATATTTTGATCAGCAGAATCCAAGTCTAATTGAAAACCCATGGAAATCCTCGCTCAACGACTTCGCCATTTCGGAGATAAATTGTTATCGTTCCGGTTTAGAATTCCCCATTTCTTTTTAAAGGAAAATTTTCTTTCATTAATGGAAAGGGTAAAATCTATTGGTTTCAGCCCTGACCTGGAAGAGTTTGAACAGCGCAAGCTGGGCATTTTTAACCTGCTTAACTTTTTTCAACTGCTAACGGGGATTCTTCTCCCCGCTATTGGATTCTTTACCAGCAAACATTTACCGGGGGGCACCTGGTTCATTGCCTGTTTACCAGCGCTGGTAAGTATCCTGGTACTGTTCCTGAATAAACAATACCGGCACGAGGCCGCTTTGTATGCTTATTTTATTTTATATCCTTTTGCTACCTGTATTGTTTTTATGTCGGGGCTGAATCCGGGAACCAGCCTTTCGTTTATTTTATATGGTATCCTCTCGGTCTTCTTCCTGAAAGACCTCGGAAATATTATCTTTTCACTTTGCTTTTCCATGGTCAGTTACTTTCTGCTTTCGGTGGTATTAAAACATTACCGCTATGAGTTGCAGGACTTCAATAATGGCCTCTATCTTTTTAACCATGCCCTGGCCCTGGGATTTATTTTCTATGGATTATTCCTGGTCAAACAGGAAAATACCGGGTATCATACCAATATACTTTCCCAGAACAAAATACTCCATAACAAAAAAGAGCAGATACAGCAACAGGCAAATGCATTAAAGGAAAATGCCGTATTGCTTAAAAACCAGGCGACTGAGCTGACGGAGCTGAATGCATTAAAAAATAAATTATTCAGTATCATTTCCCATGACCTTAAAACCCCGATGTACGCGTTAAGGAATTTGTTCCGGGAGGTTCACCAGAGCCGGATGTCGGCGACCGAGTTGAAAAAAACGGTTCCGGATATCCTGAATGACCTGAATTACACCGTGGGATTAATGGACAATCTGCTGCAGTGGGCCAAGGCGCAGATGCGGGCAGATGCCGTTCACCCGCAGGAAATCGATATCAAAAAATCAATACAGGAAGTACTTCAATTGCTGCAGCTCCAGGCAAAAGCCAAGCAGATCAGTATTAACGATCATTGCGGGACTGGTGGATGCGGCTACATGGACAAGGATATGTTAAGCCTTATTTTACGCAATCTTTTATCCAATGCCATTAAGTTCACACCGGAGAGGGGTAATATTTCTATCGGGGTCCATGAGCATTCTTCGTTCCTTGAAGTGTATGTGAAAGATAGTGGCACCGGGATCAGCCACGAGGCTTTATCCAAGATAAACAAGAGCGATTTTTATACAACCAAGGGTACTGCGAGTGAGTCGGGCACTGGTCTTGGGTTGATGCTTTGCAAAGAATTCTTAGCCCGCAATGGCGGCCAGCTGCATATCGAAAGCGAAATCGGGAAAGGCAGCGTTTTCTCTTTTACCATCCCCCGCTCAGCCTGACGGCAACTAATTGCTGCTGACAGGTCCGGCTGCTCTGGATTATTTACATTCCATTAATTTTACCACTTACATTAAACACCTAAACACAACTACATGAAGCGCATTTTACTTTGCTTTACCTGTATCCTTTTTTCCCTTTTGCTGACCGCCCAGAAAAAGGCGGTAACCGAATCTGGCGAAGAAGTCATACTATACGAGAATGGTACATGGAAATTTGTGAACGAAGCGGGTCAAATAAAAACCGAGATACCTGTCAACCCGGCCGTGTTTAAAAAAAGCAGCGCTTCCTCCTTCCTGGTCAAGAGCAACAAACTGGATATTGGGGTATGGCTTGATCCAAAAAAATGGAGTTTTAAAAAATCCGGTGAAGATGATGTTTCTGAATATGATTTCGAGCTGAAAGGCAAAGACCTCTACGCAATGCTCATCACGGAGAGTATAGAAATTCCGCTCGAATCCTTAAAAACCATTGCGCTCGAAAACGCGAAAGAAGCAGCCCCGGATATCCATATTGTCAAAGAGGAATACAGGACTGTGAACGGGAAAAAGATGCTTTACCTGCAGATGGATGGTTCGGCGCAGGGGATCAAATTAAGTTATTGCGGTTACTACTACTCTGATGAAGCGGGCACCGTTCAGTTTGTTACCTACACGGCACAATCCCTGCTAAGCAGGTATATGCCCGCCATTGAAGAAATCCTGAATGGCATGGCCAGGCTCTAATCGTTCCACCTTAAACCGGGGATGGACGGGTGGATCAGTTATCAACTTCCGACATAAAGAAACCGAGGTCAGCCAGGATACTGCCACAATCTGTAAAATTGAACAGGCTGCCTTTCAGGTTCTCCTGAAGTTCCTCCCTGCTTTTACAAAAAGATGCCTTAATAAGGGAAAGTTTGTAAGAATTGATCTTAAAAAAAGCGAGGCGGGCTGTTTGTACTATGTAATCTTCGTTTAAATGAAAAGACTCGGCAATATGGGCCTGGTCGTTGTAGAATGGGTGGTTCATACAGACGGATATTGGTTTTAAAAGGATTTGGACGCTATATACAACGTAATCACTCAGGAAAAATTGTTAACTCACCCGGTTAGGCGCTTGATATTCATCAACAAACGGCAGGGTATTAGGTATTTATACACAATATGGGAATAAAATAGCCAGCTTGCTGACGGTTAGTTTTTTACTTTTGCCGCATAAAAATACGCCCGGGTGTCCCCGTGATTTCGCCTGCTGTGGAAATGATTTCTTAACACAATTAGTGAGCAAATGGTACAGAAAACTTATTACAAAACAAAAGATTACTGCAAAGTTAAATTCTCCTTCAAGATAGAAAATGCCGAAACGGTCGAGATACTCGGGCTGAACAGTGACTGGCAAAAGTCCATCATCATGAGTAAAAAGAAGGATGGCACGTTCAGTGCGGATGTGACCCTCCCGAAGGATTCGAGGCATGAATTCAAATACCTGGTGAACGCGGAAGAATGGATCAATGATCCCGCTGCTGACAATGAAATGCCAAATGAATATGGCGGGGTCAACAGCGTTCTGATCCTTTAAGGCGGCATTGGAATAAATGGCCTGTTATTCTCGGATTCATGCAGGGATTCTACGATAAGCAACGCCAATTTTTGATTATCCGGCCTGAACGATAAAAATTCAACTGTTTTATTATTACATTCGTCAGGATGTGAAAATATTCCCTAAACAGGATGGATTTAAAAATTGTACAGCACAAGACCTTTAAAAAAATCTATTTTAATTTCCTGGTGATCTGTATAATGATTATCGCCGGGGGTTATTTCTTATACAAAAAGCGGGTATTCCTCCTCCCGGATTTCCTCGGGGCATTCAGCGCGAAAAATATTTTGCTCTATGTCATTATCGGCTTTGTATTAATATTTGCCTTTTATGTCATCAATAACAAAAAGAAACTGCTCAAGCTGGCCAGTTTCGAGGAAAAGCTCCGCTTTTACGAAAAATTTTATACCCGGCGTCTCTGGTGGCATGTTATTTCCTGTCTCACGTCTGTTCTTTTTCTCCAGTTGACCTACCATTATATATTTATTTATTTTGGTCTCTTTGACCTGTTATCCATGCTGGCTGCATACCCCTCCAAAGAAATATTGAAGAAAGATCTTGATGAGGAAGACCTGATCTTTAGCTAACAAACTTCCTTTTGCTTGTTCCCACCACCCGGCGGGGCGGCTTTTTTATTGCAGTATACGGACCCCATCCCCTGCAGCCTGAAAAATCTTACCTTCCGGTACATGTCTGCAGCCGGTAATGATCTTTTTTATAGCCGCTTACCCGTGAATGAAATTTCACTCAGTGAGCTGTTCATGGAAGAACACCTTTTTTTTAATATCCCTCCCAACTGGCACATTCTTATTACTGATGTCAAGAAATCTACAATGGCTGTAGCCGAAGGGCTTCATGAGACGGTCAACCTGGTGGCAACAGGATGTATTGTGGCTGTATTGAATATCGCATACCGGGAAAATCTGACGGTCCCGTTTTTCTTTGGGGGCGATGGAGCTACTTTTATCGTTCCGCCGGCCATATTGAAAGATTCAACGAAGGCCTTGTTACTTCACCAGCAAAATACGGAGCATAATTTTAAGCTGACACTTCGGGTTGGTCATGTGCCCGTGGAGGATGTATATGGTCATGGTCATTCTTTAAGTATCAGCAAACTAAAAACATCGGGATTATTTTCGATTCCGGTTGTCCTCGGTGACGGGCTGTCTTATGCAGAAAAAATCATCAAAGGCGAAGATTACCTGCTGGATCCGCCCGCCATTACGGATGAGGAACTTGACCTGAGCGGGATGCAATGCCGATGGGATAAAATAAAGCCCCCCGAAAATTATGATGAAGTAGTAAGCCTTCTTGTTATTGCGCGGGAAGGGGTAAAACAGGCAGCGGCTTTTAAGAAAGTTATTGACCAGCTGGACAAGATTTATGGTGACCCGGGAAAAAGAACACCGATAACTATATCTAAACTCAAATTAAAAGCGACGCTAAAAAAGATCGGCACAGAAATGCGGGCAAGGCTGGGTGGTTATAAACCCCTTTACCTTGTAAAAACATGGATGACCACCTTGCTGGGTTCGCTATATTTCAGAACAAAGCCGGGAAAGAACTACCTGGTGCAGTTGGTAGAAATGTCTGACACCCTGGTCATTGATGGAAAAATTAATACCGTGATTTCCGGAACGGTAAAACAGCGCGAGCAACTGGAAGCGGCACTGGATGAGTTGGAACAGCAGGGTGATATCCGCTATGGCTTATATGTCAGCAAAGAATCGGTGATGTCTTGTTACGTCCGGCGTATGGACCAAAACCATATACATTTCGTGGATGGTTCCGAGGGTGGATACACAAAGGCTGCCGGGGTGCTGAAAAAAAAGTTTGTCCTTCCCTGAGGGAGTAATTCCCGGCTTTTTATGGTTCCTTCTTTCCCACCAGGTCATACACTTTAAAGATACTTTGTTTGATCAGCGGCCATTCGAACTGGGCCAGGCGGTGCTGGCGCCCTTTTACAAAACGAATGTCCAGGTATGGTGCATTGATTAAATATTCTCTTGCAAAACCAGCATTGGACGTATCCACAATATTATCTTCTTCACCCTGCAGGTAGGCCACCGGCACCCGGATTTTTTTCCAGAGCGGAAGCATTCGTTCCAATTCTTCTTTGTGATGAACTTTTTCCGTGTTGGCTGATTTGAACAAACGGGGAATAAACCAGCGGATAGCCCCATGTTCAATAATGGGAGTAAACCAATAATAGGATTCTCTTCCCGGTCCCAGGGCAGGACCCGTTAATACCAGCCCATCCACCAGGGCCGGGTAATCGATGGCAAGACGGCAGGCAACAGAAGCTCCATAAGATCCGGCCACAATTATTATTGGCCGGGTTGACAGGTGCAAACTATCCAGCAGGGGTCTTATCATGGCCGCCTGTCGTTCTATGGATGGTTCGGGATTTCCAAAACCCGAATACCCATACCCGGGTCTGTCCACTGCAAGGACCTTGAAAGTTTTCCGGATACTGCTGTCTGCAAGTCTCCCCCCGTAATAACTCACTGAACCCGGTGATCCATGCAACATTAATAAAACAGGAAGGCTATCCTCCCCGGAGCGGATATAGCGGAGTGTCCGGCCATGCGATGAATAATAGTGAATAGAAGCATTAATATTTCTTTCCCTGAAAATATCTGTTAATTCTTTGTCAGACCGCCTGAACTGTACATAATGATCAAAGACAAAACATGCCGCAATAAACAGGATACAAAGACACAGAAGGACTCTCAATGCTCTTCTCAGCCAGCGGTACTTTCGTTTTTGTTTTTTTTCCCTCATAGTCTTCTTTCATCCGGCACGGTTGATGCTTAGTGTAACAGCTGCCAGTTAAAATGGTTTAGCGGGAATTGGCGGCATATTGTATTTTTACGCCCATTAAACCACAAATCAAAAATATGAAACTGAACGTTTTTTTGGTCCCGGCGATGATAATGCTGATCACAGCCTGTAATAATGTTACTGAAAAGAAAAAAACGGAGGATAATGGTGCTACTACTGTTGAAAATGTAGACGACCCGGCTGGCGACCCGTCACAAGCCAAAAAAATAACCGACAGGGATTTCAGCGTAACACCGGCGAATGCTTACAACGACCTTTTTCTCGACAGCATGGCCATGGAACGTTATATTTTGAAACGCCAGCTGGATGATAAGAAAATAGCCCGCCGGATCCGCAGCTTTTATAATGCGAGAAATTACCAGTATGCCTGGTTTTCTTCAAAAGGATTAACGGAGCAGTCCCGATTTTTCTGGAACCAGTACGACTATGCTGTCACCCACCTGAAAGATACCACGCTGTCCAATACTTCCTTTTACAAACAGGCTGAACGATACCTGGACCAGGAAAAATTAACGGCCAGCACCAGGGATTCGGCCATTTTAAATACTGAATTTGGCTTTACAGAACATTTTATACGGTATATCAACAGCACCTATGAAAAAGGATATGTAAAAAGGAAGGAACAGGAAAAATTCATCCCGATAAAAAAAACAGACCCCCTGGCACTGGCTGATTCATTGCTGAATAAAAAACACAAAGATGACAAGTATTATGAAGATGTGAATGAAATGTACGCGGGCCTGAAGAAAAACCTGCAGCTCTATTACAACATTGCCAAAGCGGGCGGCTGGCCTGTGATCCCGGCTGCCAAATCATCCCTGAAGCCCGGCACCGAACACCCCTCCATTGCCCTGGTCAAGAAAAGGCTGCAGCTGACACAGGATATGCCGGGGAATGATACGTCCGCATTATTTACAGATACGCTTGAAATGGGGATCAAAAAATTTCAGCGCAGGCATGGATACAAGGAAGATGGAATCATCAGCCCCGCCCTTATAAAAGATATGAATATTACAGCTACCCGGCGCCTTGTGGAGATTCTTATCAACATGGACAGGATGAGATGGATGCCACAGAAACCCGCAGGCAATCTTATCATTGTCAATATCCCGGAATTTATGATGCATGTTTATGACGGGAAGAAAAAGGAATTTGACATGGTGGTGGTAGTTGGTAAAGTTGGCAATAATACCATGATGTTCAACGGGGACCTAAACCAGATTTATTTCAGCCCTTACTGGAATGTCCCGCAAAGCATTATTAAGAATGAAATTATGCCCGCCCTGGCAAGAAACCCGAATTACCTCGCCAATAAAAACATGGAGCGGGTAGGTTCAGGTATACGCCAGAAACCGGGACCCGGGAATGCACTGGGGAAAGTAAAATTCATTTTCCCCAACAGTTTCAACATGTATTTTCACGATACTCCTTCCAAAAGTTTATTCGGCCAGGATAAAAGGGCATTCAGCCATGGATGTATCCGGCTTAAAGAACCGCAAAAGATGGCGGAGTGGTTATTGAGGAACGATCCCGGCTGGACACAGGAAAAAATAGTTACAGCCATGAACCAAACCACCGAAAAGGGTGTAAAACTTAAAGATCCCGTACCGGTCTTTATCATTTATTATACTGCCTGGACGGATGACGAGGGTTTGTTGAACTTCCGTGATGACGTTTACCACCATGACAGCGAACTGGTAGAAAAAATGTTTGTTACTGCTGGCCTTTAGATCCTGGAGCAGTAGTAATGTTTTTTCGCCGCCCATCATTTAATCAGGACTACTGTCTTGATCAAGCAGCTATTTCTTCAGAAGGACTGCCATAGTATTGCCGGCTGTAATAAGCCAAAACTGTACGTAATATGGTAAGGTATATCATGTCCTTCACGGTACCGGGTGACCGGCAACACAACGCACAAAATGTAATTGATGATTATTTTGATAACCTGCACAAGCACGGTCCCGGGGGGATGCGAAGCCAGTGTTATGCCGATAATGACGACGAGTGCAGTTTTGTGCACCTGAAAAGTTTTAAAAAGGAATCCGTAGCCAATCATCACTTCAAGTCTGCTGTCTTCCGTGATTATATTGAGAAACTGGCAAACCTTTGCGGGAACCGCCCTGCTTTTTTAAGGTTGCAGCAGCAGCAGACCTTTGAATCTATTTATTAAGAGACGCCGGGAACCCGCAGGCACCCTGTGGTATCCGGGATGGAATGATTAACTTTAGTAAAACCGATGACGGATGAAAAACATCTGTTTCATGGTAAGTTTATTCTTTTTAACCGCAATAACAGGCTTTGCCCAGCAAAAACCTGTCATTCAGGAAAACAAATACCGGATCAATCTTCCTGAATACTGGAAACCCGGCAATAAGGTCTGGCAGATTTTAAGTGATAAATTACCCCTTGTATGTGAAGAACTCAGGGACAAAGAACTTTGCGGGGATGAATGTCGGCCAAAGTATACGATCGAATTCCAGATGTCAGAACCACTCATCCACAACTATAAGGCCAATGCCATTGCTTCCAGCCTCTATGCAAGGTCCTACAATTTCGTAACGGCCTATTCCTTTGAAAGTTCACTGCTCCTGTTTGATGACACAGATAAACTAATCACCAGGGTTATCCTGGTTGACCTGGATGAAGTGTGGACGGTAACCAACCGGGCAGAACTACGTGCTTACACCCCGACATTACCCTTGCGGAACGTGCTCCTCACTGTATCGCCCCGCATGGCGATGGCTGGCATTAATTATCAAAACCAATCAATCAGGGAAATGACCGGGGGTTCGCAGGAGCAAACGCCATACTCCTATATCAATGATAACATGGAAAAATTGGCGCCGGCCAGGAAGGATATGCTTACCGTCATTGATCAAAAAATAAGAAAACTATAGTTCACACCGGTTTTGGTTTTGTTTAAAAAGATATACGTATCAAAGCGGCAAATTCTGTAAATTTATCTTTTTGAAACAAACTGATTACCATGCATAAAGTCATCATCCCCGTTGACTTTTCTGAAACATCCCTGAACGCGATTCGTTATACTGCAAAAATGCTGGCAGGAAAAGACGATGCGATGGCAATAATCTACCATAACTACGAAACGGCCAGCGATTTTGACATAAGCCTTATTTACCAGGAAACACTGAAAAAAGAATTTCATAGGGCCGGTGTAAGAAATGTAGAATGTGAGCACGATATGGGCGGCGACCTGGTGGAAAACATTTCCCGCCTGGCTCACAGCACCCATGCAGCACTGGTCGTTATGGGTATCACCGGCAAATCGGCCATCCGGCAGATCATGTTTGGCAGTAATACATTAAAACTAATTGATAAAAACCTGTACCCCGTGATGATCATCCCCCCGGATGCTTCCTATACGGGGATGGCCAATGTGGCGTTTGCCTCAGACTTCAAAAACGTGGAGCTGAATACCCCTGCAGAACTGATCAGTTCCATCCTGGCGTTGTTTAATCCCAAACTGCACATTATTAACGTAACCAAAGAACAACTTAGCAGCCTTCCCCCGGAAATCGAACAGGAAAAAAACAAACTCCGGCAAATGTTTAGTCATTTTGATACCCATTTTCATTTTATTGCCAGTAATGATTTTTTTGAAGCCCTCGACTCCTTTGTCAAAGAAGAGAAAATTGATGTCCTGGTAACAGTGCCCAAACACCAGAGTAATTCCAATTCACTCTTCAAAACAACCCATACAAAAAGACTTGCCTATAACAGCCAGATACCCATCCTGGCCGCCCACCAGTAATAACCGGCAGATCGTGCCCCCTTAGAAATGATTATTTGTACATTTGCACACCTGTACCGGACAGGATACCTAAAAACACAACATGAATACAGTAATAGTCCCCGTTGATTTTTCAGATACTTCCCTGAATGCTGCCCGATATGCGATGAAATTGCTGACAGGTTATTACGGCGTTAATATGATCCTCCATCATGTATACGAAAAGCCCAGCCAGGCCACGGAAGCGACCCAACGCCTGGAAAAAGTAAAAGAGGCACTCCAGTCTGAAGGCATCGTAAAGATCACGCTGCTGGCAGAAGAAGGTAGTGACTTTATCACCGAGCTCGAAAAGCTGGCAAGGCACCAGCAGGCAAATCTCATAATCATGGGCATTACCGGCCGTTCCGCCCTGGGGCAAACATTTATAGGAAGCAATACATTGAAAATGGTTGAGCAAAAAGTCTGCCCGGTGCTTATCATCCCTGCGGACGCGCGGTACCGGGAGGTGAAAAATGTGCTCCTCACGTCTGACTTCAAAAACGTAGCATCCTCCACTCCTTCGGTTCCCATCCGCACCATCCTAAAACCTTTTCGCCCGGCGCTGCATATCATGAACGTAAACAGCGAGATCTATGTTTCCTTGTCCGAAGAGTACCAGGCTGAAAAGGAAAAGCTAAAAGAGATGTTTAAAGAATTTAATCCCGAATTTTATTTCCTGGGACTTTATGATGTAAGCGAAGCTATCAACCAGTTCTCGCAGGATAAAAACATCGACTTTATGATCGTCATTCACAAAGATCAGAACATCTTTTCCCGGTTTTTTATTAAAAGCCATACCAAGAAACTGGCCTACCAGAGCCAAATTCCCGTTTTGGCATTGCACGAATAGGCAAAATACCCGGTAAGATCAGCTTGACATCACCCGAACAAATAATTACCTTTGTTCCTGTTCATGATATACATTGCCAAAAAACCGGATCGCATTATTACGTTTGCCGGGCAATCGTTGCCGGCTAATTTCTATATCCCGGATTGATCAGCTTCGCCCCTTTACTATACTGCCCATCAATAGTAACCGGTCACCCGGATTTTTTATTTAACGAATGCTTATATGAAAAATATCAAATTGATTGAAATTCCGTCAGAAATCGGAGCCGGCACCCGTGGCGCCAGTCTGGGTATTGAAGCCATCAAAATTGCAGCGCTGGATTTCATGAGCAATTTCTTTATTCATTTCCCATCGGAAATAATTCCCCATGAAAACAAACTGTTATACGAACCCATCGAATCCCCGTATGCAAAACGCATAAAAGGAATTGCGACTTTATATGACCGGCTGAGCAAATCCGTCAGCGATTCCATGAAGAATAATTTTTTCCCGGTGGTCCTGAGCGGCGACCACAGTACAGCGGGCGCTACGATTGCCGGAATAAAGATGGCGAAACCCAAAAGCAAACTGGGCGTGATATGGATTGATGCACACGCGGACCTGCATACCCCC
>JANWIJ010000097.1 GCA_025449935.1 Chitinophagaceae bacterium | reverse complement strand
GTAGCTCTTTTGTTGTCGTCCCAGAAACCGGGACTTAACGAAAGCTGCTTGTCTTCTTCAATTTTATATCGTCGGTTTTCGACGTCAAAGAAACCTCCTTACCCCGGCAATGCGGGACCGCATATCATTTAACTTTTCGATTGTCATAAGGGGCAAAGTTAAGTAAGTTGACGCTTATAATTTATGCATTGCTTTTACCCTGCTCCAACCGGGTTTGCAGCTGATATTAAACACAGCGGGGATAAAACATAGTCTATCTTACACCAATTCCAAAAGGAACAACCAATGTGTTTTTCAGCAACAGCAAGTTTTGCAGCCAGCGCAGCGCTCGGCACCATCGGGGGGATTGCGGTAGCAAAAGCTAAAACTAAACCACAGCGGGTATTTGCAACGATCCCACTAATTTTTGCTCTACAGCAACTCACGGAAGGTCTTCTCTGGCTGTCACTGAAAAATGCGGACATAGCCGCATGGCAAAATTCCCTTACTTACATA
Source organism: Chitinophagaceae bacterium (assembly GCA_025449935.1). GTDB lineage: Bacteria > Bacteroidota > Bacteroidia > Chitinophagales > Chitinophagaceae > JJ008. The sequence goes on along the minus strand of JANWIJ010000097.1, from coordinate 107,915 downwards.
TACCTTGTATTCGCCATGGCCGTCTGGCCACTTTGGATCCCCTACACTATCTGGCTGCTGGAAAAAGATGCTAAACGTAAAAAAATAATTAAGCTGTTTGTATGGATCGGAGCCGTAGTAGCTGCAGGTGTCGGTGTTGTTCTCGCTGTTTACCCGGTTGAAGTGGTTACACCCTTCTGTTTTAATTGCCCTGATATTTCTACCGCCACGTTACGGCACCATCTTCACTATGAATTCGCCATTCCACAAATGGTGAAAAACCTGATAATCGCCTTTAGTGTTCTCTATATTACGGCAACTATTATCGCCACCTTTATTTCCAGTATCAAGAAAATGAGATGGCTGGGAATTGTATTCCTGGTCTCTTACCTGTTTGCCGTAAACTTTTATAATGGCTTTGTCATTTCTGTATGGTGCTTCTTTGCCGCCGTACTCAGCTTTGTAGTGCTGTGGATTATAATTGACCTACGGAAGAATGTTTCCCGGTAATCAGCATAACAGGAAGGCCGCACCCCGTTATCCGGATGACCATTACAGGAGTTAATTCACAACAGGTTACTCCAGCTCAACATTACTGGTTTTATTAATCTTATTCACCCTGATGACACGAACCCAGCTCAGGAATAAAATGACCGGGTAGGTTGGGTCAAACTCGTACCAGCGCTTGCCAAAGTTGATAGCGGAAGGCGTTTTGTGATGATTGTTGTGGTAAGCTTCTCCCATCAGCAAAAGATCCATAGGATACAAGTTGCGGGAGGTGTTATTTAATTTAAAATTTACCCTGCCGTATTTATGGGCAAACCAATTGATAACGGCCCCATGCAATGGCAACATTACAATATGAACGGGTATCAATAAATACCACCAGGCGGATGGCGCAAAGATGATATAGAAAGTAATATAAAAAACAATCCACCCAACCCGGGACAGCCAGTTGTGCGCAAGCTTATCAAGTGCCGGCCAGTCAGGCAGGTTCTTGAGAAATCGTTCTTCAATTTGCAATTTATTATTAAATACGGCTGATGTAAAAATCCGGCTCCGCCACATCATTATCCACAGATTGTCATCATATTTCGGCGAATGCGGATCTTTTTCGGTGTCCGTGTACGCATGATGCATACGATGCATGATAGCGTACACCCTGGGACTTACATACGAAGAACCCTGCCCGATATACGCCAGGAGATAAAAAAAACGTTCCCAAAATTTGCTCATGCTGAAGGCAGCATGAGATGCGTAACGGTGTTGGAGAAAAGTCTGAGAAAAAATCGCCAGGTACCAGTGACACAAAAAAAACAAAAGTATTATTAACATTAAAAAGAGCGGGAGTAATAAAGAACTACGATGTTGGCCAGAAAGGTACGCTTTGCTGCGGTGTAATAGATTTTTAATTTAGCCAAACATTCCAGAAATGTTATTTCGACCGAAATTATTTATCTTTTCCTGCAATTGTTACATAATTAATCCCTATTGTTATACAATTCACACTTAGAAAATATTGTTGAATTGCTTTGCGCCCGGAGATTATCAACCATTGCTGGCGCACCACTTAAGAATCCAACGTCGTATAATTGAAATGCTTTTATTAACAGTATTCATTTCCAAATTGTAGATTTATTCATTGAAATTGACCAGGATGCTTAAAAAACTAATCGTGCTTTTCTTTTTCGGGTCAGCCAACTTTGTAAACGGGCAAAGTAAACCCAATATTATCTATATCATGGCCGATGATATGGGGTATGCGGACCTGAGCTGTTACGGCCGTAAGGATTATCAAACTCCCAATCTTGATAAGCTGGCATCGCAGGGAGTAAAATTCACCAATGCCTATACCGGAGCTCCGTTATGCACACCGACCCGCACATCTTTTATGACAGGCCGTTATCCAGCCCGCACACCAGTGGGCTTACTGGAACCAATAGACTGGACAACAAGTGACAGCCTTGCAGGTTTATCCCCTGACTATCCATCGGTGGCCACCCTGGTAAAGAAAAGTGGTTACCATACTTACCTGGTGGGTAAATGGCACCTGGGCTTCAACGCTTCGAAGAGTCCATTAAAAAATGGTTTCGATGAATTTTTTGGATTTAAAGGAGGTGGCACTGATTATATTTCGCATACCGACCCCTCAGGCAATAATGATCTCTTCCAGGATGATACCCCGGTGACCAAAGAAGGCTACATGACCAACCTCCTGATGGAAAAAACAGTGGAAATCATCCGGCGCGGTCATGACAAGCCATTTTTCCTCACGCTGATGTTCAGTGCGCCGCACTGGCCCTGGCAGGCGCCTGGTGATAAGCCATACCCATTGGGTAATGCCGAATGGAAAAAGGGCGGCTCACCAGAGAAATACGCGGCTATGATAAAAAGCATGGACGATGCCGTAGGAACTATCCTTAGAACACTTGATGAAGAAAAAATATCAGACCATACTGTTGTCATCTTTACGAGTGATAATGGCGGCGAACGATTTTCTGACATGGGTATTTACCAAAAAGGAAAGCCGCAGTTATGGGAAGGTGGTATCCGGACTGCTGCTTTTATTCGCTGGCCCGGAAAAATTCCACCAAATTCAGTGACCAATCAAGTAAGTATTACTATGGACTGGACCGCCACGATACTGGCGCTGGCAAAAGCAAAACCAGCTGCCGGTTTTCCGCTGGATGGTATAGACCTGATGCCGGTATGCCGCGACAGGAAGAAAGTGACTACACGAACATTATATTGGAGGGTGTTTCAGCGAAATAAGCAAAAGGCAATGCGGGATGGTGATTGGAAATATTTGAAGGATGAAAAAGGAGAATACCTGTTCAACCTTGTAAAGGACCCGGGTGAAAAAACGGACAGGAAAGAAACTGAAAAATCAATTTTTGAACGGTTGAAACAAAAATATAGCGACTGGGAAAAAACGGTGCTCATACCAATTCCGCTGCCAAAATAATAGTGCGATTTATTTTTGGTGGGCATTTTCAAATTCCCCCGGGTCATAGATTTATAAAATAACTTTTGTATGAAAAATTGCCTTGCCGGGATCCTGATATTAATCATCTCAATTCCGGCCAATGCCAACACAAGCGACACTACCCTGCATTACAACTTGCCGGACACTGTGAAGGCTATCCAGTTTATGGCGGAAATGAATATACAGTCTATCACTGGGAAAAAAGAGGTTTTCGCCGGAATCAAAACCGATGTGGTTAGCCTTTCGGTGGAAGCAGACAGGAAAGGAAAAGAAGTCGTATTTGAATTCCCCGGTTCCGCCCTGGTGATGGCAACGGGATTGAATGTTGATACCAGTGAAAAAGGGGAACTGGAATGGGATTATGACTGGGCTATTCATGAAACTTACAAATTGCTGCTGGCTGTTGCAACCGACTCTGCTGAAAATTTCTCGCTTTATTCAGGCTATATCTGGCTGCCGCGGGAAAATAAATGGAAACTGATTGGTACCTGCAAAATAACCGGGCAATGGAACACCTTAAAAGACCCGGCTGTTTTTTATACTTCAAACAGGAAAACAGCTATACTGCCACGAATCGGGGAAGTATGGTGCCAGCGGAACAATGGTTCCTGGAAAAATATGAACCCGGGAATTCTAGTTGCTCCAATCATAAACTTATTCTCACATGCAGACAGCGCTCAACTGCACCAATCAGAGATAAAACGAATTATCGAAGCCACAAGCGGTGGTAACACTGACGCTGCAAAAAACATCGAAGGCGTTTATTATACCATACTTAAAGAAGGAACGGGCCGGCAGGTGTCTGTCAATGATACGGTCGTGGCGTTTTATAAAGGGTATTTATTGGCCAATGGGTTAGTCTTTGACCAGACCCGCGACAAGCCCGCTACATTCCCGCTCAGGAGGTTGATAAAGGGCTGGCAGTTAGGTTTACCGGTTTGTAAAGTGGGTGGTAAAATAAAATTGGTCATCCCTTCGGGCCTGGGTTATTCGATACGCACAAGGGCCGCAAAGATTCCGCCGAACAGCATACTGGTTTTTGAAATTGAAGTAGTGGATGCAAAACCCCCACTGTAAATTTGTCTATGCGAATACTTATCCTCGGCGCCACTGGACGCATGGGTAAACATCTTCTTGAACAGGCATTGCACAGAGGGCATGTGGTTCATGCTTTGGTCAGGAATAAAAGCAAGCCTGCCCTGTCTCACAGCCAGCTGCATATTTTCGAAGGAACTCCGCTGGATAGTACAGCACTTGAAAAAGCAATGACCGGCTGTGAAGCTGTTTTAAGTGCTCTGAACATTTCAAGAACTTCCGACTTTCCGTGGGCTCCCTTGCGTACACCCAAGGATTTTTTATCGGGTTCGATGAAGGTGATTATCGAGGTTTGTAATAAACTCCATTGTAAAAGAGTCATCGTTACCACGGCCTGGGGAGTGAATGAAACAAAGAAAGAGATCCCCGGCTGGTTCCGCTGGTTTATTGATCACAGTAATATCCGTTTTCCCTACCTTGATCATGGCGTGCTGGAAAATTTACTAAAGATTTCTTCGCTGGAGTGGACAATCGTACGCCCGGTTGGCCTGACCAATTCATCACAAGAAAAAAAAGTGATAGTAAGTTTTAATGCTGTCCCACGACCGGGATTGACGGTGAGCCGGAGGACTGTAGCAAAATTTATGCTGGGCGTTTTGCACGATAAAGCCTATATAAGACAAACACCGACTGTTTCTTCATGACAGTTAATTACCGGTTTATTTCCGGTACCTCCACCACGAGGTCTTTGAGGTGAGATTGCCCCTTAACATTCCCCGCCGACCATCTCAGGTTAAAAATACCGCCAACCAGCAGCCGGACATTTGAAAATCCATTTTTCTGTAACAGGTCTGCTGTTGCATAAACCTCGGTTCCTGTTCCAAAACCATAAATCACCAGGTCTTTGCTTTTATCCAGTTCAGCCAGCCGGCTACTTATTACATCCGCAGGAATATGAACGGCATTTTTCAGGTGCCCGATATTCCGCCAGCTGTCTTTGTGTGTATTCTCAAATTCTTCTTTGGTTCTAATATCAACTAACGTGTAATTTTTGTTAGCTGCCGCATACCTGCCAAATTCTGTGGCATTAAACATTTTATAGGAAACAGGAGAGATATATACATCGCGGCATCTTAAATCTTTGCTGTCGGTATATAAAATCCGGTCAATACCTTCGATAAGTACAGATACGTTACCGTAACCGTTCTGTATGAGCAATACGGCAGCCTTAGCGGCATCATCTCCATATATATCCGTTATCACAATTTCTCCTCTTGGAACAGCGGCTAATTTTCCCGGCAATTCGGCAAGTGGAATATTAACGGCATTCCGGATTATACCAAACGCATTTGCTTTGGCATCCCTGCTGATATGACGGAACGCCGAATCCGCACGGACATCAAGTATAAAGGGCCCCTTGTCCTTGTCTTTTTCCAGTTTCCCACAAAGTTCATTGATTGATATAATACCATACTTGTTATTTGTTTCTACGAGAGACTTCAAACAATCTTTTTCTTTTAATCCTTTATAATGGAAAGCCGTCATGCCACCATTGATATTAAATACATTGGTAAAACCGCTGTCGGCCAGCATCTTGCTTGCCCGGCGGCTGCGCTGGCTGTGAGAACAATAAACGAATACGGGTTTGCTTTTATACCCTTCTATTTCAGGAAGCCTTTTGCCTAATTCCCGTACTTCGATATTGACCGCCCCTTTTAAATGACCCAGGTTATAACCCGGGGACTGGGATGTATCAAAATGCTCACCCGGTGAACGTACATCCAGCAAGAGATATCCTTTGCTTTTCTCCAGGGCGGCACACAGGTCAGACGGGTCAACCGTTTTATATAATACATTATCATTTTTGAACTGACCGTTTGCGGCAATCGCCACCAGCAGGCAGGCTGAAAGGAAGAATTTGTTTAACATGTCAGGGGTTTTAGGCAGCAGTAAGATAAAGAGAAAAGGACTAAATGGCTGATTAATTCCATAAACGGGAATATTTTATTGACGAAGGGGTTTTCTTTGAATGCTTCTAACTTTTCCTGAACTTAGTATTCCTTTTTCATCACTTAAAAAAATCAATAATGAAACTACATCGATCTTTATCCATTGGCCTGCTGGCTGCGGTTGCATTATTTATTTCCTGTAACGATGATAAAAAAAAGGAGGCAGACATGAAAGAACCCAACATGAAAGAAGAAAACGTTACCTATACCAGCGACGGCACAACCATGCAGGGGTATGTCGTGTATGATGAAAATAAGGAAGGCGCCAGGCCTGCAGTATTGGTCGTGCATGAATGGTGGGGTCTTAATGATTATGCCAAAAAGAGGGCCAGGGACCTGGCCGCCCTGGGTTATATCGCCATGGCGGTGGATATGTATGGTAATGGAAAACAGGCAGACAATCCTGATTCAGCGGGTAAACTGGCCACACCCTTTTACACCAACCCCCAAATGGCAAAAACACGTTTTGATGCGGCTTTAGCCAAAATAAAAACATACAGCCAGGCAGACGCTTCCCGGGTAGGTGCTATTGGTTATTGTTTTGGAGGTGCCCAGGTATTGAATATGGCTAAAATGGGAGATGACCTGAAAGGCGTCGTGAGCTTTCACGGCAACCTGAATGTGGTACCCGCCAATAAGGATTTGCTGAAAGCAGAAGTACTGGTTTGTCATGGCGCTGCCGATCCTTTTGTGCCGGAGGATGAAGTGGCGCTTTTTAAAAAACAAATGGATTCAATTGGTGCGAAATACAGCTTCAGGGCTTATGAAGGAGCCGTACACGCCTTTACCAACCCAAATGCGACTGCTATGGGAGAGAAATTCAACATTCCCATTAAATACAATGCAGCAGCAGACACGGCTTCCTGGAATGATATGAAGGCCTTTTTTGAGAAGGTATTTAAATGATTTCTGTTATCTCTTAAGAAAGCCCGGCCCCCGCCGGGTTTTTTATTTCCAGTCTCCCGGTAAATAATTTGGAATTCAGCGACTTGCATAAAATACGGTGCAGGGAAATCGAAAAAATACTTAGTAAAAAGTTATGAATTCCCGGATCCGGTTTCTATTTTGTCGTCCCTTTGAACACTAAACGGATACCTTTGAAACTGACTATTGTAACCCTGCTGATTACCACCTTTTTTTCTGTATCCTCCTGCACAAAAAATGATGCGACCCCGGTAGCTACAACAACCTGTTGGTTGCAAACTGATAACCCGGCCGGCCGATCTTACGAATCTGACTCTGTGATTTCCTTTACCTGCACTTCAAAATATTGTGGTTTAATACCCCTGAGCACGAACAATTACTGGATCTACGAAGACTCTGTATTTAATAACGGAGTTTTTGTGAGGGTTCAGTATGATACCCTGCGATACACCCGCACCTGGAAATCAATTTCAGATGGCTTAGTGTGGTGGGAAAGCAATATCGTTGTTGGCTTACCGGGGATGCTCTATGCAAATGACTCTTCTTTATTCCAGATAAGTGACCGCATGTTTACTACCGGTATTAAAGATGCACGCAAAGATTATGGCCTTTTCCCGGGCGATTCTGTGAAATACCTTGCCAATTTTGAAGATGCGGCCGCAACAGGCCGGTCGTTAAAAATGACTGAAGGGCTAACCACAGCTGCCGGTTCATTTGATGAACTGATTTATTTTGAAAAACATGCCCGCAACTACCGGAAAGACCAGGTCTATTTCAAGCCCGGCGTTGGTGTTGTAAAATATATACAGGAAAAAGCAGCGATGGGTACAATGAACCTGAAACTCCAGCAGTCATCCACGCTTATTGGTTATCATATTGAATAACGCTCCCTGTTGATTTCCTAACTTTAATACATGCTCCGTCAAAAGCAGGTTAAATCCGTTTTAAATAAACATAAAAAAAGAGATGCCTGGTTTTTGGATGACTACTCAGTTAATCCTTACGAAGGATGCAGTTGTAACTGCCTTTATTGCTATATCCGCGGCAGCAAGTACGGAGAAAATATGGAGGAAGGACTTACTGTAAAAGTAAATTCGCTTGAGGTCCTGGATAAGCAACTGGCCGCCAGGGCCCGGAAAAATCAATATGGGTTTGTGGCGGTGGGTTCTGGTACAGATGCTTATATCCGGCATGAAGAAAACCTGAGAATGACCGAGGGAATGCTGAGACTTTTACTAAAACACCGGTTCCCGGTTTTCATCAGCACCAAGTGCACATTAATAAAAAGGGATGTTGACCTGCTGAAAGAAATTGACAAAGCTGCAATTCTACCTGCCGATCTCAGTACCCTCCTCCCCGGGGGAGTTATTCTTTCCGTTTCCGTATCCACCGTGGATGAAAACATCAGTAATATGCTGGAACCAGGCGCCGCTGTCCCGCAAGAACGGTTTGACCTGCTGAAAGAATTAAAGGAGGAGGGTTTTCTTACCGGGGTCAATGCGATCCCTCTCCTGCCCTATATATCCGACACGGAAGAAGAAATGGACAAGATAATTGCCGCAGCCAGTCAATCCGGGGCCGATTACATACTGGCTGGCGGACTAACGCTGTTTGGCCGGGAACCTGCAGACAGCAAAACATTATTTTATAAATTTCTTGAACGCTATGATGCTTCGTTGTTGCCCAGGTACGAGCAATTATACGGCGGGAATTTTTATGCCCCTATTTCTTACCAGGATGAATTAAAAGAAAAGTCCGGCCGGCTATGCCGTAAACACCGGATCAGGAACAGCATTTTAAAATAGTATGTCAGCACAACTCAACGAAATAAAACTACTACTGATTTCAGGCGCCACTTTAAAAAATAACGAGGAGTACTATAAAAAAATGGTACCGGGAAAACAAAAAGTGTACGGCATAAAGACCCCGGTACTGAACGAAATTGCCAGGAAATATAAAACAGGTTCCTTCGCACTGGCTTCCGAACTCTGGAAGGCAGGATCACTGGAAGAAAGAGTTATCGCCATTAAAATAATAGAAAAGAAAGGGAAGGAAAACCCGGACCTCGTATTAAAACTTTTCTGTGAATTCTCCGCCGGGGTTGACAACTGGGCGGTTTGTGATGGATTGGGTATGCAGTTCCTGAGTGGAATCAGAAAAACACATCACAAAGAAATATTTTCGCTGGCTAAAATCTACAGTGTCTCGGCCAACAGCTGGCAAAGACGGCTATCCCTGGTGATGGTTGAATGGTATACACGGGCCAGCGAATTTCATCCCGCCATACACAAACTGGTAAAGACACTGGAAGAGGATGATGAATACTATGTCAGGAAAGCCGTCGCCTGGATCAGGAAGAATTTTTCGAAGGGCAAATGAGAATTTCGATTTTGGCATGCGGGAGATTTCCATAAAAGGTTGAAACGGTCATATACCCCAGTTTGGACCGGGTATTTCATGAATAAGCCCCCGCCGGTGGCAGGGGCTTGAATTACTGCTCTTACTTGTCCTGTTAATCTTAGGGTAAGGTTATCAATAACTGGTTATTACCGTTATTCCACGAAAGCAATGCTTTGTTATCGCAATCGCCGTTATGCGGTGCCCCGAAATCCAGGTAAAGAACAAGGCTATTAATCTTTATCTTCAAAACACCGTTACTGATCCAGGGACACACCACTTTCTTGATCAATCTTGATTCTGTGTTCAGGTTAACGGTTAAGCCATTGTTGAACTCCGTTTTTGATCTGCCTTCAATGCTGTACACATCATCACGGATTTGCCGGGTACCACCACCTTCAATTTGCTTTACGTATTTGATACCATTGTACTGGTAACCTCTCCCGTTCGGGAAGGTCACTTTACCACCCACCACCTGTACAGTGAATTTTATATTCCCATCCGAGCTCAGGTTGCTGACAACTTTTGTTCCTTCTATATGGGCGCGGTTCAGGTAAAAGTCAACAAAGGTAATGGTCATCACTGCACCTGGTCTGCGGATCGGGGCAGTTAAGTGAATAACAATGGCCCCCCGGCGGTATTTACCATCGGCACAAAGACAGCCATTCGGGCCAAAATCAATAGTGATCGTTTTTGGATAGGTATGGTCATTAGGCGTTACCGTAATGGTAGCGCAGGAACCCAGGCGAACACGCAGTTCAGCAAAAACAGGAAGATATCTTCCAGATTCCGAACGGCCATAAACGCTGGCTTCGCCTTCTTCCTCGGCGGCAATCATACTGATGTCTTCAACATCATCGAAACTGGCTTCAGCCTGTACACTTTCATCGGAGTATACTTTGGCTTCCTCTTCTGTTACTGTTTCGGTGCCGGCAGAATCATCTAAACTGTTTTCCTTCTGGCACGAAATAAAAAATGTAGTGAGCATCACCGCAAGGGCTGCGATAATGATCCGGTTAAGTGATAAAGTTTTCATGGCTATACTTTTTTTAGGTTTCAAAATATTAACGAAGATTTGGAACTGCATAGCGCAGGAAAGTTTAAAGACAGATAAAATAATTATTTTCCAGTTTGAATGCGATCCATTATTCAATACATACGGGAGTATTTTTACGAAACAGATAAAAAAGTACTCTTTGCCGTAACCACATTTACGGCTATTCTGGTGTTTATCAATTACCAATTCCAGGTCGATGAATATATCCGTGGGAAAAATTCTTTTATCATTAAACTTACAGCCTGGTACATGGTCTTTCTTTGTGCTTTTGCCGGGCCTTACCTGTTCTACCGTGTGATCCATAAAAACTGGAATTTTAACCCGACATTCCTGTTCCTCGTCCTGGTTTCTCCAGCCATCTTTGCTTTTAAAATATCCGTTGATACCGATATGCCTCTTGTGGCTGACGGGAACTGGAATAATTACTGGAATCATATTCTTTACTGGCCGTTATTGGGGCTGATGATAACCGGGATATTGTTTAGCTGCTGGAAAATACTTGACCGCCAACAGCCATTCTATGGATTGACTACGCGGGACATCACCTGGAAACCTTACCTGTTAATGCTTTTCATTATGATCCCGTTAGTGGCAGCTGCTTCCACGCAACAGGATTTCCTGGCGATGTATCCAAAACTAAAATTGATTGATGATGTATACCAGGAAGAAGGTATGCATTGGTGGCATAAACTATTGTTTGAACTTTCGTATGGCAGCGATTTCTATACCATTGAACTTTTCTTCAGGGGATTTTTAATTCTAGCGTTCCTGAAATGGGCCGGCAGGGACGCAATATTACCCATGGCTTGTTTTTATTGCACCATTCATTTTGGAAAACCGTTGGGAGAATGCATCAGTTCCTATTTCGGGGGAATATTACTGGGAATCGTCGTTTATAACACAAGATCCATCCTGGGTGGTTTGTTGGTTCATTTGGGTATTGCCTGGATGATGGAATTGGGAGGATATCTCGGGGATTTGCTGGTGGATAATTTGTATTGAAACCACCCGCTGCATTTCAGGTTGTCCATTGATCATGGATGATCCCGGCTAAATAGTAATTTCCATCAATAAGTTTATAGACCAGCCGCAGGCTCCGCCAGTCCATACCTTCATATTTCTTATCAAACCCGGAAAAATAACTCTCCGTAAAATCAGCACCCGGGTAAACAAGGGTGAGATTGTTCAAAGAATTCCCTTTCCCAATTACTTCATTTACTTTAATGATTTCAGGTTGGGCAAAATCAACATCATACACAAAGGCCTCCATGTACTTATCCAGGGTCATCCGGATGGGCTCACCGCTTCCATCAAATTCGCCCCAGGTTTTATTTGCCTGAGTCTTGTTACCTGCCTCTTTAATCAATTCGTCCGGCTTCAATACAACATCATGAATTGTGTCAATAAATCCATAGGGAGAGAACCGGAGTCCTGCAACCGGGTGAACATGATTGGCCACAGATTGATAGTCTTTGTTTTTTATCGCCAGCAGTATACTCCCGCTTAATTTCAGCAGCAGGGCTTCCTTTGTTTCAGCCTTGCCGGGATTCTCTGCCGGGCCGGGTTTGGCAACTTCTTTCTTTTCTACCTTACCAGTTGATTTGCTTTTGCAACCACTGCAGAGAATTATTGCCGTGGTAACAGCCCATATTAATTTCATCTGTCTGTTTTTCTTAAAAAAAGCTACAAGCCGGTAAGCCGGATTCTGTCGTGGGCTATCATTTATCTGTTCGGCCGGTTACCCGGCAGAATCAATCTGCCTACCCTGTACCCCGTCCCGGCAAGCCGGCACTTGGACGAGCAGCCCTCAAACGGTACTATACGTGGCATTTCAGCATGCAAGGTTTACCCGCGAATGATGTTACCATCATAAGCCGTAGGCTCTTACCCTGCGTTTTCACCCTCACCCCGGCTGTAACGCCGGGACAGTTATTTTCTGTGGCACTGTCTCTTTCCCGGTCTTCACCGGGAAGCCGGCTATTCACCGGTGCATTGCTCTGTGCTGTCCGGACTTTCCTACCCAACTGCAATCCTGCCTTACGGCAGGCTGGCGCTGAGTCGATAGCCTGGCTTGTAGCAGGGCAAAAGTAAATTTTTTTATCGGGAGCTGCCCTACATTATCTTTGAGGTGATTATACATCTTGCATAAAAAAATTTGTATGGGCCGGGTATTGATTTTTGATGATGATGAAGATATATTGGAATTATGTACTATAATTCTGCGGCAAAAGGGACTGGAAACCGTTGGGGAAACCAGCAGCAAACATGTGATCGAAAGGATAAGCGAGACCGGGCCGGATGTAATACTGATGGATAACTGGATACCCGGTATCGGGGGTGTGGAAGCCACCCAGCTTATTAAGAGCACCAAAGCCACCCGTCATATCCCGGTGATCCTGTTCAGTGCCAATAATGATATAGAAAAAATAGCCTCCGAAGCCAAAGCAGATTATTACCTGAAAAAGCCCTTTGATATCTCGGCCTTGAGTGAAATGATCGGCCGGGTCATGAACAACGGCATTAAGGCTAACCCTCATTAACCGCCTGCAAGTGGCAAAGAAAATGAAATGGAAGAACCTTTATTGAGCTGGCTTTGTACTTGCATTTTGCCATGGTGTTCTTTAATGATCTGCGCAGAAATATAAAGTCCCATGCCCAGCCCGGACGTAAAGAAATTGCTGTTTTCAACCCGGTAGAAACGTTCGAATATTCTTTTTTGGTCTGTTTCTGTCAGGCCAATGCCAAAATCAATCACGGATACAGTGACGCGATCGTTCTCCACGGTAGTGCGGATAATTATTTCATTTTTGTCCGGGGAATATTTAACAGCATTACTCACAAGGTTCATGATCACCTGTTCCAGTCTTTCCCCGTTTCCAAAAACCGGGAGAGTCTTACCGATCTCTTTTTTAATTTTCAGCGAGGCATAGATATAGCTGCTGTTCTCAATACAGGCGTTAAGGATATCAACGAGGTTTAGCTTATGCATATCAAACTTCAACTTGCCGGCTTCGATTTTACTTACGTCCAGCAGGTCATTGATCAGGTGCTGAAGCTTATTGACCGAATCATTCGCTTTACTGATATATTTTTCGATATTATCCGGTAGGTCCCGGTGCTGTTGCATCAATTGAATATATCCTTTCAGGCTGGTGAGGGGAGTTTTTAGTTCATGACTTGCCACACTCATGAATTCATCTTTTTTCTCCATTTCCTTTTTCTGGTCCTCAATATCAGTGGATGTTCCGAACCAGGCAACCAGCTTACCTTCTTCGTCTTTCAGGGGATGTCCTTTCCCCAGGAACCAGCGGTATTTGCCGTCCGCCCTGCGGATCCGGTATTCAAAATCAAAATGGGCCCCTTTTTCTATCGCCTGGGTCCATGCGTTGAGCGTGGGCTCCAGGTCCGCATCATACAAAGCAGCCTGGGATCCCAAACCCATGGATTGCTCAGGGCTAAGCCCTGTAAATTCATACCAGCGTTTGTTGAAGTAATCAATTGACCCATCTTGCCCGGTCGTCCAGACGATGACCGGGATATTATCGGCCAAAAATTTAAAATGTTCCCGGCTGATCAAAAGATCTTTGGTCCTTTCTTCCACCGTTTCCTCCAGCTGTTCATTCATGCCCGATATTTTCTGCTTGATGGCTTCAAGCTGGACATTTTTTAGTTGTAATTCCTTTTCGACATTTTTCTGTGCTGAAAGATCGGTCAGTATGATACTCAACGCCATCCCATCATCCAGTTCAAGCGACGTAAAGGATAAAAGAAATGGAATAAGCTGGCCTGTTTTGTTTTGCAGTGACAACTCTCCTTTACTGTCCGATCCCCATCCCTTTTTTACCAGTTTATCAAACTCATTTTTGTAGATATCGGGTATGAACCTTCTAAAAGGTATACCAATTACTTTAGAGAGGGGTTCACCGATCATCGTTGCAAACTGTGAGTTGCTGTACAGGATCAGCTCATTGCTGTTCAGTGTAACGGCTCCCTCCTTCATTTTTTCTATAAATACGCGGTAAGTCTGGTCGGCCGTTTTTAACGTATAGAGTTGCCTTCCTTTTTCGTTTTCAACAAATATGGCATCAATCTGCCCTGTTTTTATGGCATGGAGGGTTTCATTGGCCTCCTGCACCTGCAGGCGCAATTCTTCCAGCTCGGCTGATAATTCTTCATAAGTCTTTGTCTGGTTCATCATTACTGAACATTTTCAAGGCCAACCATGGCTGCCAGCTTTATGGCATCGGACATATCGCCGATCATCTTTCTTTCGGGCAAGGGTTGTTTTTTCACCAGGAGAGGCAGGGCGATGATATTCTCTTTTTGCGCCATGGCGGGGTTCTGGTATACATCTATTATCTCCAGCTCATAGTTTTTCGCAAGGAGTTTATCAAATATATGTTTCAGGTTAGTAACGGCTCGGGATGAATTAGGGGAAGCGCCGGTGATATAAAGGTGGAATAAAAACCTGTCGTTTACTTGCTTTCCATGTATGGTTGCACTTTGTTTTGGCATTATACTTTTTTTGTTACGGGCCGGATATCTAACCCCACCAGTACTTTTTCTTCATTGGACAAGTCCCCGATGATTTTGCGGATCGGCACGGGTACTTTCCTGACCAGGGTTGGTATCGCAAATATCTGGTCACCTTCGGCCAGCTGGGGATGAACCAGCAAGTCAATAACTTCTAAGGTATAACTGCCCTTTAAGTGCGTCTCGCAATATTTTTTGAGGTTGCTGAGGGCTGTAACTGATTTTGGTGTTTTACCCGCCACATACAATCTTAATTCCCAGGTTGGGTCTTTTTTTCCCATATTATTTGATCGCCTTTTTATTTTTTCGCTTTGAAGTACTGCCATTCTGTTTTAACCGGGGATTTCTTTGAGCTGGTTTTCCTGTCCGGCCGCTGCCCTTTTCATTATGCAGCAATTTTTGGGCCTCTCTTGCAGACCCAATTAAGATGCCATGGGGGCCCACATAGATATCCACTAATCCAATCCCCTGGTCGGAGATCACAAATTCTCTTACTTTTTTAGAATGGTTCATACCCCGGGACTTCATAATAAACAACCCACGGTTCCTTTCACCATTTGCTTCCACATCCCTTACTTGTATCCAGGTATCCACCAGTGATGAAATGGCTTCATCTGCCTGGTCGTTGGTGGTATTATTAATAGCGAGGGCGGTAAACATCACCGTTATGCCTTCAGCCTGAAGCATGTCAATAAGCCTCATCAGCATGGACTTTACATCCCGCACTATACCCACAGTGATCAGGTTGGTGATCGGATCAATCACAACTACCTTTGGTTTGAATTTACGTACCATTTTATACATGGTGACGAGGTGCTGCTCAAGGCCGTGTTCTGTAGGATGTGAAGAATGAAACTGCAAAAGACCATTCCTGATATACCGGGCAAGATCCAGGTTAATTGACCGCATATTCCTTACAATCTGCGGGGGAGATTCTTCGAAGGCAAAAAAGATACATCGCTCTTTTCTC
Organism: Chitinophagaceae bacterium; assembly: GCA_025449935.1. Lineage (GTDB taxonomy): Bacteria > Bacteroidota > Bacteroidia > Chitinophagales > Chitinophagaceae > JJ008. The sequence continues at coordinate 92,025 of JANWIJ010000097.1, read as the reverse complement.
CGGCAAGCTGCCTGAACAAAAGACGAGGCAATGCTTGTCTTCCCTGTTCCCGAGGGCCCCGATACCAGGATGCTTCCACCCCGGAAAAACCCTTTGTTTCCAAGCATTTCGTCCAGCCCTTTGATACCCGAGGAAATCCGTTGAGAAGAAACTTCCCGCGCCAGGCGGAGAGAGGTCACGGGCAAAACCGAAATTCCCTCATCATCGATCAGGAATGGATACTCATTTGTGCCATGTGCAGAGCCCCTGTATTTTACGATGCGCAGGCGGCGGGTGGATACCTGGTCAATCATCCGGTGATCCAGCACTATGACACAATCTGATACATATTCTTCAAGCCCATGTCTGGTTAAGGACCCTTCTCCTTTTTCCGCGGTTATAATAGCAGTTACTCCTTTTGCTTTCAGCCAGGTAAAAAGCCTCCTCAGCTCAGCACGGAGTATACCCTGGTTTTGCAACCCGGCAAAAAGATTTTCAATTGTATCAAGAACTACCCGCTTCGCACCAATGCTGTCAATAGCATGTTCCAGCCTGATGAAAAGACCATCCAGGTCGTATTCACCGGTTTCTTCAATTTCACCGCGTTCTATGTATACATAATCCAGCCTGATCTTTTTGCTGCTTTGCAGCTTTTCCAGGTCAAACCCGAGCGAAGCCACATTGCTGACCAGTTCTTCTGTTTTTTCTTCAAATGTCATGAATACCCCGGGCTCATTATAGAGGATGGCTCCCTTAACAATAAACTCTACCGAAAACAATGTTTTGCCGCAACCGGGTCCTCCGCAGATGAGTGTCGGCCGGCCCTTTGGCAGGCCACCACCGGTAACCTGGTCCAGGCCGCTGATGCCTGTTTGAGTCTTGGCAATTGATTGAAGTTTCATAACCTTAAAGTAATTCTAATGTTTCAATACTGGAAAAAAATCTCGGTAGCTCCGTATCCAAAATTGGGGTGATACTGGTTGACAAATGACTTCACTTCCTTCTTCAACCGGAGTATGTCATGTATTTCATCCCGCAGCCTTCCCTCCCCCACTCCATGAATCACCGTGAGGGATGACTGGTGATGCACGACAGACAGGTGATAGTATTTCTCGAATGTTTTTAATTGCAGGCTTAATATCTCGTAATTGCTGAGATGTTTCCAGTCGTCGGCCAGCTTTTCAATATGCAGGTCAATAACGCTGCGGGCCGGCTCCAGGTGCTGACGGGCACTGGATGCTTCATACACTTTATAACCTTTCGAAGCCAGTCTTCCCATTTCAACGCGGTCTTCCGTTATTTTATCAGGATATAGCGTGAACAACAACTGGGAAAAAGTGGCCTGGTTGTTCTTCTTCAGTTCTTCAATTTTCGCAAATAGCTGTTTAGGCTTTAACCGTACCGATGATTCATAATGATCCGCTTTCTTTTTATCAGGAAGTACGAGTGAAAAATCAAACTCAAAGGATGGGCTGTCATTCAGGTCGGCAAAATCCACATCATGCAGGTAAAAATTCTCAAAAGGATTAATTTGATTTTTCAAATCAAAATCAGGTTTTCCGAAAAAATGCAGTTTATAAATAAAATGGTAAGCTGTCTCCGTCCTGTTTACCAGGTGCAGTTTAAGCTCTTCCACCACCTCATCCCCAAACTCGTCGGTATCCATTACGGGTAAAAAAGTAAGCCAGACACCATCTGCAACTTTTTTCTCCACGGAGGATTTCTCTTTCCGGATATCATCCACGAATTTTTTCTCCTTTTTGGCGGGGACAATTTTTTTTTCGGTAAACCTTTTAAAATAAGGAAAGTCAACCTGGTCCATGTAAACAGGGAATGTGACCCCTTTTACATCAACCATCAGCATTTTGTCATTGATAATGTCTACGATAGTTCCTTCTTCATTGGAATGTAAGATCAGCACAATATCACCCACCTGGTACTTCATCCTGCAAAAATAAGCGTGCCGCGGTTTACAAACCCCGGCACAGCGGGTTTATGCTTCTTTCTTAGCCAGTTTGCTATGACTGTAACTATACAGGAAATAAACAGCCAGCCCAATGGCCAGCCAGACCAGGAACCGCATCCATACGGTATGGGTTTCCTGTGCCATCAGGTAGAAACAACTGATCATGCCAAGGACAGGAAGCAGCGAAAGTTTTTTCGTAAAGGATAAAACGGCCATGATCAATGCAATCAGCCAGAAAACCGCCATAGGCCAGGTGTCTTTTTTAAATATGTCTTCCCGGAAATGGCTGGGAACATTGGTTACAATCAATACGATGGCAACAAGGAGAAGAACAGGATAGATAAACTGTGCATTGATATAGGGGACTTTGAATTTGCTTTCCGGTTTGTCTTTTCGTTGCTGCAATACCAGCACTCCCCCGCATACCAGCACAAAAGCAAACAAGGTGCCGATACTGGTCAGTGATAATACCTGGTTAAGATTCAAAAACAGCGCAGGGATGGCCACTACAAACCCGGTGAGTATGGTGGAAAAGGACGGAGTTCCATATTTGGGATGTATCCTTGAAAATATTTTTGGCAATAAGCCGTCGCGGCTCATACTCATCCAGATCCGGGGTTGACCCAGCTGGAAAACAAGTAATACACTGGCGGTGGCTATTATGGCGCTTACCGCTACAATAGCCGAGATGAACTTCAATCCCTTTTCATCAAACACCATGGCTAAGGGATCGCCAACATTCAATTTTGTATAAGGCACCATCCCGGTCAGTACGAGCGCCAGCAAGACATATACAATTGTGCAAATGATAAGCGAATAGATCATACCCCTTGGTAAATCGCGCTGCGGGTTCTTACACTCCTCCGCCGTGGTTGAAATGGCATCAAATCCAATATAGGCGAAGAAGACCGCCGACACTCCTTTCATAATCCCGCCAAAACCTTCTGGTGTAAATGGTGACCAGTTATCAGGATTAATATAAAAAGCTCCCAAAACAATTACAAAAAAGATCACACACAATTTTATTATAACCATCAGGTTACTGGCAGAACGGGATTCCCTGATCCCCCTGAATACGATATAGGTGATTAATGCAACAATCAATAAGGCGGGTAAGTCCATGATCAGGCGTAAACCCCCAAGGTTTGGCGCATCCGTCCAGGCCGAAGATTGACTGGCCAGTCCATCTGCGAAACCTCTTTTTGCCGTCATATAATCCATGGTCAGCCAGTCTGGAATATGGAGCCCGGCTTTAGATACGAGGTTCGTAAAATAATCACTCCAGGAAATAGCTACAGCTATATTACCGATGGCATACTCCATCAACAGGTCCCAGCCGATGATCCAGGCAAAAATTTCTCCGAAAGCCACATACGAATACGTATAGGCGCTCCCGGAGACAGGCACAGTAGAGGCAAACTCGGCATAGCACAATGCTGCAAATCCGCAGGCAATAGCCGTAAAAGCATATAGAAACACAACCCCGGGCCCACCATTGGAGGCGGCAGAACCAATGCCACTAAAAATTCCGGCCCCAATGACAGCTGCCACGCCAAAAAAAGTGAGATCACGAACGCCCAATACTTTTTTTAGTCCTATTGAATGACCGTCCTGGAGCCCCGTTTCAGCATCTTTAAGGATGGTGGTAATTGATTTCTTGCGGAAAAGCTGGTTTGCCATTTGCAGTTGATTTTGGTGGGTTAAAATAGGGAAAAAACCGCTTGTTCCCGGATTTTATTCCCCACTTTTCACTAAACGGCAACCGGCTGACAAAAATCAGGTTTCCAGAAGAGATAAATCAGCTTGTTCTCTTCATACACGGAACATCTTTGTGGTGTAAAAAAAATACTATGGGAATAACTATTCAGAAAACTTTCACGCCATCCTTCCAGAAACAAAAAATATCAACCTCCTGGTGGAATCGTTTTATAGCCTGGTCAGATAAACAGGAAGAAAACCGTTTTGGATGGGCGGCTTTTGCAATAGCCGGGCATGGATGTGTGTTTACAATTATTACGGTCGCTATGATCCTCTTCACGGGAAATAACTTTATTTTCTGGCCATTCGCAATTGGAGCTATGGCAGTTTGCCTCATCAGCAACCTTGCCGCAATGCCGACCAGGATAACTATCCCCGTTCTCTTTTTCAGTGTTTTAATTGACCTGGTGATTATTGCACTCTGTCTTATGAATGGTTTTGATATGGCGGCAAGTTACCGTTGATCAATGTTCCCTTTTGACGAGGAAATGTGCCAGTTCTTTCAGCGGTTGCTTTCGTTTGGAGAGGACGGCAATGTCTTCCAGGTGGCTGAATGCTTCATCAAGGTACTTGTCCTTTAATTGCAGCGCCCACTTATCTGCTTTGCAATCCCGGAATATTTGTAACACTTTCCCGATTTTATCGCTGCTATTCCCGGCCAATATTAATTTTAATTCCTTTTGCCGGACTTCGGGGGCTGTTTCCAGGGCATGTAGCAGAAGAAATGTTTTTTTGTTGGCCAGTATATCCCCACCCACCTGTTTGCCGAATTTCTCCGGGTCGCCAAATGCATCTAAATAATCATCCTGGACCTGGAAAGCAATACCCAGTTTTTTTCCAAACCCGTATAATAGATGCTGGTTTCTTTCCCCGGCACCCCCTAAAATGGCACCGGTTTGCAAGCTTGCCGCAAGGGCCACAGATGTTTTCAGTTCAATCATTTTAAGGTATTCCTCCAGGCTTACCAATTCCCGCGTCTCAAAATCCATGTCCATCTGCTGTCCTTCGCAAACTTCCTTTGCCGTTTTATTAAAGAGGTGCAGAATGGATTGCAGGTATTCAATACTTATTTTATTTAGTTCTTCGTAGGCTGTTACAAGCATGACGTCCCCAGCCAGCAACGCGGTACTCTCCCCATACTTTGTATGTACGGTTTCCATGCCCCGCCGTAAGGGAGCTTTATCCATGATATCATCATGAATGAGGGTGAAGTTGTGAAAAAGCTCAATGGCTGTTCCCACATGCCAGGCGTCTTTTTTTATTTCATCAAAAAGCTCATTGCCCATGAGGCACAAAACGGGGCGGATTCTTTTACCGCCCAGTTTCAGGAAATATTCATTGGGGTCATACAAGGATGACGGCTCCTCCGGGAAGTGTCTTTTATCAAAATGCAATGCGAATTTTTGCGATAAGAGTTCAAAACTTTGCATAGAATAAAATAAATTTCATTTTCGTTTCTTTCTTTTTTCTTTTGGCGCTTTTTCCGCGGACAGTTCCCCGGCAACTACCCATTCATAATCCAGTTGACGCTTGGTAAGATTGGCTGCCACCACTTTTATCCAAACCTTGTCTCCCATCCGGAATTTTTTCCCGCTGCGTTGTCCCACCAGGCAATAATCCGCTTCGGCATGGCGAAACTCGTCATACTCCAGCAGGCTGTTTACACTGACCAGTCCCTCGCACTTATGTTCCACGGTCTCAACCCAAAACCCGAAACTTGCCACACCACTGATCACACCTTCAAACTCCTCGCCGAGGTAATTCTTCATATACTGTACCTGCTTGTACTTGTTGGCCGCTCTTTCTGCTTCCATAGCAGCCCGTTCCCTTTCACTGGAATGCTTGCATTTATCTTCCAGTTTCTTATCCGGTTGTATTTTTTTATTTAACACATCTTCCAGGATGCGGTGCACCATGATGTCAGGATAACGCCGAATGGGCGAAGTGAAATGACAATAATGTTCAAACCCAAGACCATAATGCCCAACATTTTCTGCCGTATATTTTGCTTTGGCCATTGTCCGTATGCCGAGCTGCTCCAGCACATGCTGTTCGGGCTTTCCATGCACATCCTTCAGCAACTGGTTAAATGATGAAGCGATAGCCTCCGGTGTGGAGGTATCAAATTTATGCCCGAACTTTTTCGCGAAAGCTGCAAAAGGAACCAGTTTTTCCTCGTCAGGGTCATCATGAATCCGGTAAGGGAACGGCAACGGTTTATTATTGATCTTCAGCTTAGAAATATTTTCCGCTACGGTCCTGTTTGCAAGCAGCATAAATTCTTCAATAAGTTGATGAGCTTCCTTACTCTCTTTGATCATTATACCCACCGGGTTTCCTTTTTCATCCAATTTAAATTTAACTTCCTGCGAGGAGAAATTAATGGCCCCGTGCTGAAACCGCTTTTTCCGCATCCGTTGGGCGAGGTCATTCAGTACTAAAATCTCCTCCGAATACAACCCTGTTTTTTCTTCAATAATGGCCTGCACTTCCTCGTAGGTAAACCGGTGATCGGAATGAATCACTGTTTTGCCTAGCCAGTATTGCTTTATCTCTCCTTTAGTAGTCATCTGGAAAATGGCAGAAAATGTCAGCTTATCTTCATGCGGACGCAGGGAGCAAAGCACATTTGAAATATGCTCAGGCAGCATCGGGTTCACCCGGTCGGGAAGGTAAACAGAAGTAGCCCGCAGGTAGGCTTCCTTGTCCAGGTCATTGTCTTCTTCTACATAATGACTCACATCAGCAATATGCACACCGATCTCATAATTTCCATTCTTTAACGTCCGGAATGAAAGGGCATCATCAAAGTCCCTGGCATCTGCGGGGTCAATGGTCAGCGTAAGAATATTTCTTATATCTGTTCTCTTTTTTATTTCATCCATGGCAATCGTATCCGGAATTCTTGCCGCCACTTCCAGCGCTTCATCCGTGAACTGTAAAGGGAATCCGGCGTCAAGCAATATTTCTTTCATAGCGGCATCATTGCTGTTTTCTGCATCCATAATGCTGATCACTTCACCCACCGGCCGCTTACCATCATTCTCCCATTGCAGCAACCGCACCACTACCCGGTCGCCATTTTTGGCCTCGTTAATATTGGACAGTGGTATAAAGATATCCGGCATAGGTTTGTCCATGTCGGCCACGAAAAAGGCAAACCCTTTATTCATCTGCAACTGGCCAATAAATTCAGACCGCTTACGTTGCATCACTTCTTTTACGATACCCTGCATGCGACGTCCCTCGCTTTTCATTTCCTTAATCCCGACCCGGACGGTATCGCCGTTCAGGGCTGTATTAAAATCTCCCGGGCGAATCAGGATATCCACGTCCATACCTTCAATTGTCACAAAGCCCATTCCTGAACGGGTAATATCCAGCACCCCTTTGAGTATTTTGCCGGCGGGCTGGCGCTGCTTTTGTTTATCTTTTTTCTTTCTCGAGTTTTTCCTTCCCATAATCAATTGCCTGTTGTTTAAAATTGCTGATGAAATCTGTTGCTTTCCCTTTGAATTCATCAGCCTGTTCAAAAAGAAACTTGTGACGGACCGGGATTACATATAAAGGCATGCCATTGAGCTGGCTCCTGAACTTCAATAACCTGACTGCATCCTTTTCTGTTGTTAAGATCATTTTGTTTTCTGCCTGCATGCCTGCGAATTTCTTTTTAATGTCATTCAGGTCATCGATGGAAAAAATATGATGATCTGAATACTGGAGCATGCTGTAGCTGTCGCAACGGGTTTCCAGCATTCTCTGTAAGGGCTCCGGATTGGCAATCCCCGAAACCAGCAGGACTTCCGTTTCGGTATTAATTGGCCTTATGTGCCAGTCCAGCAAGTGATAAACCGGGCCGTATTCAAGTGTTGTAAAATAAATAGATTGACCTGGCAGGGGACCAATCTCCGCAATCACCTTATCCCGTTCAACAGCGGTCAGTGCCGCATCACATTTTGTTACCACAATTATTTCTGCACGTTTATAGCTGCTTTTTAAATCCCGGAGATCACCGGTAGGCAGGTAAAAATCCCTGGTGAACAAATTATTGTAGTCAGTAAGTAAAATATTAAGCCCGGCTTTTATGCTCCGGTGCTGGAAGGCATCATCCAGGATAATGGCCTGCGTCCCGGGTCTGTCATGCAACAATTGCGGGATTGCCCACATTCTTTCTTCTCCTACCGCTACCGGTACATCGGGAAATTTCAGGTGAAACTGCATAGGCTCATCTCCTATTTCCAGCGCTGTGCTGGTTTCATTGGCCAGCGCATATCCTTTTGTTTTCCTTTTATAACCCCGGCTAAGTGTTGCCACCCTGAATTTGTCTTTTAAATGCTCCAGCAGGTATTCAACCATCGGTGATTTGCCGGTGCCTCCTACAGATAGATTACCAATACATATCAGCGGCATACCAAAAGAAGATGACTTGAGAATATTTTTATTAAATAACCAGTTGCGGATATTGATAATCAACCAATAAACCAACGCAAAAGGGAATAAAAGCAGGCGGAATGATTTTAGAAAAAGACTGGAAAACATAAAATGATCTGCAGCATGGTATGATGTTTAAAGGTACGGTTATTTCATTCGCCCGCTCCAAAATCAGGAACGAAGGGATTTTACCGGTTTTCGATAAATGTAGAGAAAATAGTGGTGCCGTAGTTGCGTTCTGCACTGAACCATGGAAATGACTTATAGGAATTCCTGGGTGTATGTTCCAGCACAAACCACCCGGCTGAATTCAATAATTGTTTTTCAAAAACAAGTGCAGGTAACTCATCAATATTGGTCAGTGCATACGGGGGGCCTGCAAAAATAAAATCGAATTTTTCAGCACATCGCTGAATGAATTTAAAAACATCCATTTTTATGATCTTTAAATTCTCCACCCGCAACTCGCCGGAAGTCTTTTTTATGAACTCGTACATCGCGGTGTCCTTTTCCACGATCGTGAGATCAGGTACACCGCGGGAAGCCAGTTCATAGCTGATGCTGCCCGTACCACCGAACAAGTCCAGTGTTTTCAGTGCAGTAAAATCTAATTTGTGCTGAAGTACATTAAACAATCCTTCTTTGGCAATATCGGTAGTTGGTCTTGTGTAAGGCATTTTAGAAGGCGGGTTGAACCTCCGCCCACCGTGTTCCCCTCCTATGATTCGCATAAGGCCAGATCATTAAGTGATGTAAAAAAATGTGCGGGGTATTGGTGATCCTGTGATTTCCAAACGGGCATTCTGAATTCCACCTGTATAAAATACTGGTACAGGCTGTTATATAAAGCAGACTGGCGGTCTATCAAACCCGATAGTCTTAACTGCACTTCCTGTTGTGATAGTGAAAATTGCCCGCAAACTTTCAATAAATAAAACAAGACATCATCCGGTGTAACATAACAAAAGGTTTGTACCAGTTTTACCTGCCCATTCTTTATGGCCAATACGACAAAATCTTCTTTCCTGAAATCAATTACCAGGCAGTTTGTGGCTTCACTCACCTCCAGGGTTTGAATTAACAACGAGTATTCATGACAAAACCGTGCCGTGGGATATTTCCCTGTGACCCATTCATGAATTTGCGCCGGTACCCAAAATGTATTTTGCAGATCCAATCTTTTCACGGGCTCCGAGATCATAACCGGGGACTCGGTGGACCGGTATATGGTACTCACCAAAGGACCGGGTTCTTTCAGCTGTTCATCCCCTGCCGGGACCAGCATATTTTGGGGATAATCATAACAAACAAATATTGCCTGAAAGGTCCGGTTCAGGTCAGGATGCGTTGCGGTGAGAGCACCTAACCGGGGGGCGTTGATTCTTTCCGAAGTGTAATAACACAATGATTGTAATGTTTTGGAAGCTTTGTCGACAATGGCAAATGAGCAATGCCTTTCTCCCACCCGTAAAGACAACACAGGCTGAATCCAATCTTTCGGACCTCCGTTCGTTATCTGGAACAACTTCTTCAATACTGGGTTTTTGAGTGCGTGCAATATTAGTCAAAAGTTTAAATATCGTAGGTTTGCCAACTTTTAGCGATGGTTGCAACAGCAGCAAATACTGATTTACGGGTTGAAATAACCAACCGGCAGATTCTGAAGATCGCATTGCCTATTAGCCTGGCGATGCTGGTACCCCAGATTAATTTTATCACCAATAATATCTTCCTGGGGCGGCTAGGTGAAACAGAGCTTGGAACCGCGGGTATCACCGGGGTATTTTACCTCATTTTCGCACTGGTCGGAAATGGACTCAACAGCGGCCTGCAGGGCTTATTGTCACGCCGTGCAGGGGAAAACCGGCCCCAAGAGATCGGTAAGTTGTTTGCCCAGGGAATTTGGATTTCAATGTTCTTCGCTGCTGCAGGGATTTTGCTCACTTATCTTTTTGCTCCTTATTTTCTTTCATACAGTCTTCATTCAGCGACCGTGCATCATGAAGCTATTGAATTCCTGAAAATCAGGGTTTGGGGAGTGCCCTTTTTATACCTTTTTCAAATATGCAATGCGTTGCTGGTTGGCACCAACAACAGCCGGTACATGAAGTATGGTTTCTGGACACAGGCGGTTATCAATATATTGCTTGATTACGCACTGATTTTTGGTCATTTTGGATTGCCAAGACTGGGGTTTAATGGTGCCGCCTATGCGTCTGTGATTTCAGAAATAGCCGGCATGCTGGTGGGACTTGGAATTATCTTTTATAAGAAACTCAATCACCGCTTTTCCTTATTTCAACACGGGCGGTTTAACAAACCTGTGGCTGGTTTGATTTTTAAACAATCATCCCCGCTGGTAGCACAATGGCTGCTCAGCATATTTGCCTGGCTGCTCTTTTATATTTTCATCGAACACCTTGGCGAAAGACCCCTTGCTATCAGCAACACGATGCGGAACATTTTTGGCTTATTCGGCATTTTTGTCTGGGCCTTTGCCAGTACCACCAATGCGATGGTCAGCAATATAATCGGGCAGGGAAAAAAAGACCAGGTTATATTTCTGATCAAAAAAATAATGTGGCTCAGTATCGGCTTTACGTTCCTGCTTTGCCTGCTCATCAATATCTTCCCCCAGCTTTTCCTGAGCGTTTATGGCCGTGACAGCGGTTTTGTTGCTGATGCTGTACCGGTAATACGGATGGTCACTTGTGGTATGATGGTCATGTCATTCGCTACCGTGTGGCTGAATGCTGTTACCGGCACAGCCAATACAAGGGTCAACCTGGCCATTGAGATCGTAGCCATTGTACTTTACTCGCTGTATGTTTACCTCGTGTTGAAAGTTTTTAACCTGGGGCTGATAGTGGCGTGGGCTTCAGAGGTATTGTATTGGGGCATCCTCTTCATTCTTTCCTTTTTATACATCCGGAGCGGGAAATGGAAGCAAAAAGTAATTTAGAATTCTTTTTGGTAGCTCACACCAACATGCCCGGTAAAACCCGCGATGGGGGGATGAAGTTTAATTACCGATATCTCCAGCTTCTTTACCCGCGGGAATGACAGGTGAATAAGTTCAGCGACTTCCATAGCAAATGTCTCAAGCAGGTGCCTGGGTTTCTGCATTTCGGAATTCAGTAGTTGGTATAAGGCCACATAGTTTACCGTATCATCAAGATCAGTAATAGTGCCGGAGAGTGGTGTATAGGCAACAGCCAGGCTGATTTCAAACTCATTTCCTGTCTTTTTCTCCTCTTCGTATAATCCATGATAGGCAGGAAACCGGAGCTTTTTCAGTTCTATGGTAATTAAGGCTGCCATGAAAAATTGGTTTAATGTATCCCTTTTGCTCCCAGGTATCTTTCAGCATCCAAAGCCGCCATACACCCGCTTCCTGCTGCGGTTACAGCTTGCCGGTAAATCTTGTCCTGCACATCACCGGCCGCAAATACACCTTCTATATTTGTCTTCGACGTTCCTGGTATCGTTTTGATATAACCGGCTTCATCCATATCCAGGAAGCCTTTAAAGATATCTGAATTGGGTTGATGACCAATTGCAACAAAGAAACCGCTAACGGGGATCTCACTCGTTTCACCTGTTTTGTTGTTCTTAATCTTTACGCCGGTAACATTTTTACCTCCCAGCACCTCCTCGGTATCTGTATTCCAGTAAATTTTAATATTCGGTGAATTTAAAACCCGGTCCTGCATGACTTTGCTGGCTCTCATCGCATCCTTCCGGATAAACATGTGAACTGTCGTACAAAGTTTGGAAAGATACAGTGCTTCTTCTGCGGCCGTATCCCCTGCTCCCACAATGGCCACTTCTTTGCCCCGGAAAAAAAATCCATCACATACGGCGCAGGCACTAACGCCATAACCATTTAACCTTTGCTCACTTTCGAGGCCAAGCCATTTTGCTGATGCCCCCGTGGCGATAATGATTGAATCAGCCTCTATCCATTTCTCTTCGTCAATCTGCACTTTGTAGGGCTGGGTTGAAAGATCAACGCGCGTGGCAAGACCATACCGAATATCTGTTCCCATTCTCGCCGCCTGTTTCTCAAAGTGCACCATCATTTCAGGACCTTGCACGCCATCTGGATAGCCGGGGTAATTTTCAACTTCAGTTGTAATGGTCAATTGGCCACCCGGCTGAATGCCCTGGTATAGAACTGGTTTCAGGTTTGCCCTGGCCGCATATATAGCAGCGGTGTAGCCGGCCGGGCCGGAGCCGATTATCAAACAATGTATCCTTTCTGTTGGTTCCATTCAAGTAGTGATTTAATCTTTGTTACCGGGCTGCAAAAATAACGGTTAATCATACATGTTGAGGATTCGTTATACGGCCAGGAACTGATCATAACCGTTTCCGGCAGGCAGTTACTATTGAGGAATGATTAGGGTACGGTACTGCGCAGCATATCCGCCAAAATAACCCAACCCACCTCCGTTGATATTACTGATCACTTTTGTTGGTGATGAAAACGGGTTACCCACGCTTGCGTACGTGAATTCCATTGTCCGCCAGAAGTCAAAAGTGGCTTTATCAATATTGCAGAGTTTCAGCGTAACCGTGTCACCCTTTTCAAAAAAACTATAGCCTTCAGGCACATCCCCATTTCTTGGAATCCCTCTTTCTACCTGTACGTCGTAAACAGAACCGTCAATTACCTGGTCATCGTACACTGAATTTAAGCCCGGGTAAAAAAGCTCGTTGTTCCGGCGGGTAAAATAACGGACATAATCCCCGAATCCCGGGGGATCATATGCTTTTAGCATGAGGGATACTTTTTCTGGCGGATTCCCGGCCGGTGCCGGTTTCCAATATACGGAGTCAATCCGGCGTGTAATGCCCGGGATCCGGGTAAGAGCCGTATATTCTTTTCCTTCCCATACAATTCTCAATGAATAGTTTTTATTTAATTCCCCGATAAATGCGGTCGGAAGGTCCGCTGAGTCCACCGAATAATAGTAAAAATTATACCCGCCGCTGGCAGGGATGGTATATTCTTTTAATTTATGCAATAGTGTTCCATTAGAAACATATACCACGGCATCATGAACAAAGCTGTTCGCTAATATATCAGGATTGATCGTTGAAAAAAAAGCTTGGCTCCTGGAAAGAAAAACCACAGGGGGCTGACCATTCTCAATAGTGGCTTCCACCACTAGTTTTGGGGTAACTTCCTCCAGCTTAAACGAAACAGGTTTCTCGCACGAGGAGACAAAAACGAGGGTCAACTGAAAAAATACAAACCTTAATTTCATAGCTATTCAAAAATAACCCGCAAAAAGGGAAAAAGTTGTACCCGGTTGCCTAAAAAAAACTCCGGTCAATCTGGGTTGACCGGAGTTCTTATATAAGCCTGGAATTAAACTTTTAACCCAGGTAAGCTTTTAAGGCGCTGCTGTAACGGGCTTTTTGTAAACGTTTAATAGCCCTTTCCTTGATCTGTCGGATCCTCTCTTTGGTCAGGTCGTACTTCTGGCCAATCTGCTCAATAGTAACACCATTCTCTCCGTCCAGTCCAAAGTAAGCATTAACGATTTCAGCCTCTCTTGGTGACAAGGATTTCAATACGCGGCGAATCTCATTTCTTAATGAATCCTTCATTACATCATCATCCGTATCATCACCACCTTCCAGCAAGTCACCCATGGCCACATCTTCGGCTTCATGCACGGGCGCATCAAGGGAAGTATGACGGGTATTGCTTTGGAAAATATTATTGATTTCCGTTTCACTCATTTCCAGTAATTCTGCCAGCTCTTCTGTAGAAGGTTCTCTCTCATGTTCCTGTTCAAAAGCCATGTAGGCTTTGTTGGCCTTATTGTAGGTACCAATTTTATTCTGTGGTAAACGGACTAACCTGCCCTGCTCGGCCAATGCCTGCAGGATCGACTGGCGGATCCACCATACAGCGTATGAAATGAATTTAAAACCCTTGGTTTCGTCAAAACGTTGTGCTGCTTTTATCAAGCCAAGGTTACCCTCGTTAATCAGGTCACTTAATGACAAGCCCTGGTGCTGATATTGTTTTGCTACAGATACCACGAAACGAAGATTCGCCTGTACCAGTTTATCCAAAGCCCTTTGAGAATCTACCGGGTTCCTGTTAAACATCTTGATGCGCTGGGCGAGAGTAGTCTCTTCCTCCGGCGTAATCATTGAAATTTTGGAAATTTCCTGTAGGTACTTCTCGACTGCCTGAGAATCCCTGTTGGTGATCTGGGTAGCAATTTTGAGCTGCCGCATAACTAAAAAGATTTAAATATCAACGTATAATGACAGTCTTTGTTTGCAGAATGTTGCAAATGGATAGTTAATTGCCGTATCATGAATTTACCGTCCTCGACCGTCTGCAAAAATACTACTAATTGGCCGTATCTCATAGCGATTAAGCGGAAAAATTACACACAAGCTGTACGCAATTGATGCCACCCGGGGAAAAAGGTGTAAACGCAGGCCAGGCAAGCGTTTGAGAGAAGTTATTGAAACCAGAAAGTTTCTTAACCGGGTCATATGGTGACATTCCCTGCCTGATCTGTGGATTTTCTGAGTTTTGCCCTTCTGTGCAAAAAGACCCAAAGCGTCAATCCCGACAGGAATAATAAGGCCGAAATTACTTCGGCCTGGGTGGGCTGAAAACCAAAAACATTGAGGCGGGTATTTACCCTGATTTTCTCAATAAAAAATCGTTCCAAACCATTCAGCATAAGATAAACAGCAAAGAGAGTTCCCGGGATCTTCAATTTTTTCCGGAGAGACCAGATCAGGAGGAACAGGATAAAACATGCAATAATCTCATAAAAAGGGGTTGGGTAAACTCCAACCGGCAGCTCATTGCAGAATTTTGTATCAGTACACCCGGCCATTTTTACCCCTACCTCGTTTACATTGTGGGGATAGGTATAAGACCACATCCAGTCAGGCAGCCAGCTCAAAGGCTTTGGGTTTGTATTTTCTATTCCCCAATCCCCATCTCCTGAAACCTGGCAGCCAATCCTTCCCAGAGAATAGGCCAGCATCATAGTTGGAGCCATGGCATCATTCAGGTGCCAAAACCCAATTTTATGCCTCCTGGCATACCACCAGATGGCTAAGGCAGCGCATATGAGCCCCCCGTAAAAAGTAAGCCCCTTGGCAGAAAAAATATACGCCGCCGGATCTTCCAGGAATCCGGACCAGTTCTCAAATATGTCAAATAATTTGGCTCCCAGCAATCCGAATACAAGAGCCAGGATAGTGATTTCTCCTACCCGGTCATGCGGCCAGATACGAACAGTTCTTTTCTCTGGCTTGTCCAGTTCCTGTTTGTGTTTCTCCCACCATTTCAGCCAGGCAAACAATAATCCAAGCCCGATACCTGCCGGCCAGCTACCCAAACCCGAGAAAATAAATGCCTGCGGATCTTCAGTCGCTGAGCTGTCCATGATAAACAAAGCCACGATCTTAAACCCAAGCAAAAAACCAAGCAGAAAATTGAGGGCTATATCAACAAGGCTGGCTGGCTGGCCAACCATAACCTGCATTTCCGTGGGCTGGAAGAATCCCTGTTTGCTTTTTCGTTTTAATTCATTGGCAAGAACAATTGCTGAAATGATAAATGCGATCGCCACAAAAAAACCAAAAGAATTAACAAAACGGAGAAACTTCCACTCTACACCAAAAAGATCTTTGAATGCGTAATACAGGTTTGGATACATGAAATGTTGGTTGGTTAAATATAGAGGACGAATATACGGAAAGTACACTACCGGCCATAGGCCCGCAAACGCTGAAGTGCAGGATGCCTGAACTCCAGGCAATGGAAGAAGTTCCTTCTATTCCTTTAAATTCTTAATTGCAATGTTGCTCAAAAGCACCGATCAGGTTTTGGGCAATAACCTGCGCCGGTCTTCCTTCAATCTGGTGCCGTTCTATAAAATGAACCAACTGACCATTTTTAAATAATGCAATGGCTGGTGATGAAGGTGGGTAAGGCATGAGGTGCTGGCGCAACGCTTTCACTGCCTCTATGTCGAATCCGGCAAAACTGGTTGTCAGGAAATCAGGTTTTTGAGTCGTGTTGGCAACGGCCAGCAAAACACCCGGCCGGGCAGTTCCTGCCGAGCAACCGCATACCGAGTTAATCATGACCAGGGTTGTACCTTCCTTTGACAACTGATTTTCCACTTCCGCAGATGAAAGTAGTTCTGTGAAACCGTTTTCAGTCAACTCCTCTTTCATAGGTATTACTATTTCTTCAGGATACATGTTTTTCTATTTTAATTGAAACGCAAAAGTAACCAAAATTTTCGGTGATAGTGGTTGACTGCCATTCCCCTTGCAATTCTGTCAGCAAAATTTCCACATTTCGGAAATTCTGTCTTTTGTGGCTGCCCATTATATCTCAGATTGTCAGAAAAAAGCTGGAGAAACCCGGTTGGTATATCATTTGAACCCTTCAGGGTGTATTAAAATTTGAAACCTAATAAAACTAAATAGCAATGACACACGTAAAGTTTAACAGGAAACCTTTTGAAGGAACACTCGACAACATCGTTGATGACCTTTTCACTGAACTGCCTGCGCTGTTCAAAAATGAATTTAACTACCCGGGAAGAAAAGGTTTTGTTCCGGTTAACGTCAAAGAAACAGCCGGGAGTTTTAAACTGGAAGTGGTTGCACCCGGTTTTGAAAAAACTGATTTTAAAGTGAACCTGGATCAGAACCTGCTGACCATTTCGGCAGAGGTAAAAGATGCCGTAATGGAAGAAAATGAAAAGCAGGTCCGCAGGGAGTACAGTTGCCGTTCTTTTAAGAGATCTTTCACATTAGACGACAAAGTTGATGCAACGGCTATCGAGGCTTCTTACATCAATGGTGTGTTGACATTAAACCTTCCAAAGAAGGACCCAGTCAAAGCACCGGCGACAGAAATTGTGATTAAATAAAAATATTCGAAAAGTTTCTCATAAGCAGTTGGTTTTGGTTTACACCCTCCGTTTCTACGGAGGGTTTCTTTTTTCTCCCTGCCCCCTTTTCCAGGCTACGCACTGGTTTATCCCATCGCCCTTCCCCGATCCCTACTGAGCACAGCCCTGTTTCCTCCGGGTATCAATTAAATATTGAATCTTCCATTCCCCGTTAAATCGAACAAGCTGGAAAGAATTCACACCACAATGACTGAACTGTCCTTTGTAATAGAAGTTATATGGTGTCCAGGCTATGGCCAGCGGGCCATCGACTTTCACCATATCAAACGTAATCCGCTCATCGGCGTTCCCGGGTGACTCTTTCTTAATAAAGTCAATAAAGCCGGCCGGGTTTTCATTTCGAACGACCAGGTTACCCTCCTTATTCCTTCCGATTGTTTGCAGCACCATACTGTCCGCAAAACTGCTTCTCAGCATATCAGCATCTGCATTCTTCATCCCGGTGAACATCCTGTTAATAACTGCCTTTACTGAATCCTCCGCAGTCTGGGCTTTTGCAGCTATTCCACACTGCATTACTGTTAAGACTATGAAAAAGTATTTCATGTTGGTTGATTTTAAGATTTTGTGGCAAATGAATTGGAACATAATTACGTTAAGATTCTTAATACTCCTAAAAATAAAATCTATAGCCATGCAAGCAGTCAGAATAGGACAAGCGGTGATTTTAATGATGATAGTGGCATTGGCAGCAAGCTGTGCCGCAAGTAAAGAATATTCAAGCAAACTGTTTGCTCCCCGGACACCCTCCCTAAAAGACACCCAGGTACTGGCCCTCCGGTTCCTTGACCTTGATGACCTCGAGATAAACAAAGACGGATGGGTAAAAACTGATATCGTAAACGGGAAAGACAGCAGCAGCCAGACATTGGCCCTTGATAAACTCGCCAGGACAATTCCTTCATCGGAAAAACAAAAACCCGTAGCCACAAAGGAAGAAAAAAAGATCACCGCCGAAAGCGGGCCCGTGGCAAGAACGGTTACTAACCCCGACGGTTCAAGATCAAAACAAACCAGGGAATAAACCTCCAGAAATTACTAATCAGCCAAACAAACCTTGTATTACTTAATAAACCAAGCCTGTTGCGATAAAGATGTTCCTAATTTCTAAACACTAAAAATCAGACTCATGAAAAGAACATTTATTCTGACATCATTTATTGTACTTACCGCTTCACTCCTTCTCACCAGTTGCGGGCCCAGCAGGGTATGGACCACCAAAGAAAGGTCGCACCGATCGCCTGAACCCCTGCCCCCGCCCCGACATTATGCGTCGGTTTCCCTCATCGTCAGTCCCAGTCCCGGTTTCAGGATGAGCCAATACCCCGACGGCAGGTATTATCATCGAAGCCCGCAGGGATTTCTTTACTGGAAAGGCTACGACAACCGGTTTTATTTGGACAGGAGTTATTTAAACAGGATCAGTTACAGCAAATGGGAATACAAAGAATGGAAACGATACAGTAAACACAACAACAAACGATAAAGCCCGGCATATTACCGGAAAAGCCCTTTCAAAATGAAAGGGCTTTTCTTATTAATACTTTCCTGCTCACACCGTCAGTGATAGCCTAATATTTTCAACATGCTTTGTGCAGTTTGCTCCTTGGCATAGACCCAATCAACGAGCTTCCCATTTTTATCATGTCCTACGATAATATGTTTGGGCGATGGGATCAGGCAGTGTTTAATGCCACCGTAGCCGCTGATCTGGTCCTGGTAAGCCCCCGTATGGAAGAACCCAACATACAAGGGTTCGGCATCTCCGTTCGTTTTGGGAAGGAATACCTCATTAATATGTTCTTCCGAGTCATAATAATCATGACTATCACAGGTGATACCACCCAGCACGACCCGCTGGTAATCTGAATCCCATTTGTTAACCGGGAGCATCAGGAATTTTTCCCCGATTCCCCAGGTATCGGGCAACGTAGTGATGAACGATGAATCTATCATATACCATGTTTCCCGGTCGTTCTGAACTTTTTCGGCAATCACTTTATAAATATGCCCCATGCTCTCCCCAACGGTATAACTTCCGAATTCAGTAAAGATATTCGGCATGGGCACTTTGGCTTTTTTGCAGGCGGTCTTAATATTCCGAACAATTTCATTGATCATGAACTGGTAATCATATTCAAACCCCAGTGAATGCTTGATGGGAAAACCACCCCCGATATTGATCGAATCCAGTTCCGGGCATATTTTTTTCAACTGGCAATAAAGATTAATAACCTTATTCAGTTCACTCCAGTAATAAATATCATCCTTGATGCCTTTGTTGAGGAAGATATGAAGCATTTTCAGCTGGAATTTGCTTTCGTATCCCTCGATCCGGTCCACATAGAATTCCAGGATATCCTTGGCCCGAATACCCAGGCGTGAAGTATAAAAAGGGAAATTCGGTTCTTCTTCCGCTGCCACCCTGATGCCCAGTTTAAAAGGCACTTTCACGGAGGTGGCATAGTCTTTCAGTTCTTCTTTATTGTCCAGGACGGGGATGACATTCGTAAACCCGGAATTCAGCAGGTTGGCAATACGACGGGTATAACTTTTTTGCTTGAAACCATTGCAGATGATATAAATGTCCTTGCTGATCTTCTTTTTTGCATACAATTTTTTAATGATCTCAATATCGTAGGCATAAGAAGTTTCCAGGTGTATATCACTTTTCAGGGCCTCTTCCACCACAAAACTGAAATGAGAACTCTTGGTACAATAGCAATAGATATATTTACCCTCGTACTTGTGTTTTTTAAAGGCATTGGCAAACATGGTTTTTGCCTTTTTTATCTGCATCCCGATCTTTGGCAGGTAAGTAAGCTTCATGGGGGTGCCATACTTTGCTATGAGTGCCTTCAGGTCAAGTCCATTAAAATACAGGTTGCCATCTTTTACTTCAATATCCGGTTGCGGAAAATTGAAGGTCTGTTTTACAAGATCCTGGTAAGAATTTGTCATTAACGGGTTGTCGGGTTTTGCCACGGTTTTGATTTAGAGGGTACAAAAGTATAAGATTGGAGAGTTTACGGGGAAAAAAATTTAATATGGAAATTTCTATCTTCCTTACATGAACCTGCTCAGATATGGTAAAGCTCTCCTGGTTTGCGCGGGCGCAATTGTGTTGATGTTTGGCATTGTCAGCCTGGTTGATTTTGGGCTGGCAGCACTCTACCCCCCTTTTTATTCCAGGACCGCTTTAATTGTAACCTTTGGTATCGGCGGATTATTTGCAGCCGTCTTCGGGTATATTTATGGTATCCGGGAAGCACCTCCAAAAAAAGGAACTGCCTGTTGGGTTCTGATCATATTTCTGGGGTTAACAGGCTTGCTTTTTTTCCTGGTGCTGGCAAAATTGGAAGGCGGAGAATATGAAGCCGCTTTTAAAGGGTTCGGGGCTACCCTGGCCCTGGCCAGCTTTCTTTTTGTGAAAGGAGAAGTTGAATAAGCATTTAAACCTCCATGGTCACTAAAAAAACAATGCCGGATCCTCCCTTATCGGGTGGTCCGGCATACGTCAATTGGAAACGGATAACTATATACGATTACCTGCCAAAGCGGTTCCGCACAGTTTTTGCATTCCTGCGGATATTCCACAGCTCCGCAAACGTAAATGAACGGCGGGGTTTGGATAGTTCAATGTCTGTAGCCAATGTTTCTTTTACTTCTCTTACCAGGTTTTTAAAAACTCCGGGTTCCATCTGTACAATAGATGGACTTGCATCAATTTTCATGATATTATGGTTTATTAATTAACATTTTAAATTTCTGAGCCAAAAAACCGGGAGAAAAAACACCAAGAATCGTTAGAAGAAGTGTTGAATTCAGTCGTCCGTAGCAAGCATGCTAATATGCTCAGATGTGAAATGCAAATATACAACAATCTCCTCCCCTGTGCAAGAAAAATACTAAGAAAAACAGATATAATTATCTGGTATATTTCGCTACGGCGATAGAATAATGATTATCCTGCCTGGTTCAGGAATAACGGTAATCCTGATTTCCAGTCGCCGTCAATATAAAGCTCGAAAGAATAACGGCCGGCTTTGTCAAATTTCAGCTGGTTGAAATTGACAACAATATTAATGGATGAAAATTGGCCGTTAGGTGGAGCGCCAATATTGATATTGCCTTCTATCGGCTGTATAATTTCTTTACCTGCTTCGTCTATCAGCCGCAGTTTAAAATCATGCGCGCCTACTTCTTTAAGTCCGAACCGGAGGCGGCTGGAAATAGTGCAGGCCGGGTGTGCCACCGGGAATTGTTTGGCCTGGATAGAATCAAAAGTACCTACAATGGTAAGTTTTGAATGATTGTCCTGTGCAAAGTCGGATAAGGTGAAGATTTCAATTTCCATCGCTCGTTAATTTAGCATAAGATTTTAAATAATGATCGTGGCTGTCCTAATTTCTATTTCATGATTTGCTCATTCTTTAAGCCAGGATTTTTCACGCATCAATTGTATTCCCGGAAGAATAATAAAAGCCCCCACGTTTTTCGCAGGGGCTTCTTAATTTAATCGTCCTTGCTTGGGCACCCTTCGCCTGGCCCAGGGTGTCATTTACGTTCTTATTTTACTTCCTCGTAAGGGACGTCAGTAACATTGTCATTATTACCTGCTCCAGCATCTGCAGTTTGTTGTCCGGCTCCGTCAGTACCAGGTTGTTGTCCCGCCTCATCCTGCGTGGCTTTATACATATCCTCACTCGCTGCTGTCCACGCAGCATTTAATGCAGCCATGGTTGTATCAATAGCGGTCAGGTCCTGCGCTTTATGCGCCTCCTTAAGTTTTTCGGCTGCTGCTTCAATCGCTGCTTTTTTTTCAGCCGGTATTTTCTCACCGTATTCTTTCAATTGCTTCTCAGTCTGGAACACGAGGCTGTCGGCCATATTCAGCTTCTCCACTTTTTCTTTTTCCGCTTTATCAGTCGCTTCATTAGCTTTCGCTTCGGCTTTCATTTTTTCAACTTCTTCTTTGCTCAGCCCTGAGCCGGCTTCAATATGTATTTTTTGTTCTTTGCCTGTTCCTTTATCCTTGGCCGTAACATGCAGGATACCGTTGGCATCAATATCAAATATCACTTCGATCTGCGGAATACCCCTCGGTGCCGGAGGTATGCCATCCAGGTTAAAAATTCCAAGGCTTTTATTATCTTTCGCCATACTTCTTTCACCCTGCAGTACGTGTATCTGCACCCCGGGCTGGTTGTCGCTGGCGGTAGAAAAAACCTCCGATTTTTTAGTCGGGATAGTTGTATTGCTGGGTATCAATGGGGTCAAAACACCGCCCATTGTTTCAATACCCAGTGAAAGCGGTGTTACGTCAAGCAACAGCACATCCTTTACCTCACCGGTTAATACAGCACCCTGTATCGCTGCACCGATGGCCACCACTTCATCCGGGTTCACCCCCTTGTGCGGCTTTTTACCAAAGAATTTTTCAACGATCTCCTGAACCTTTGGTATACGGGTTGAACCACCCACCAGGATCACTTCATCAATTTGAGATGTGCTGAGACCGGCGTCTTTCAGGGCAGCTTCACAGGGTTTCAGGCAACGTTGAAATAAATTATCAGCCAGTTGCTCAAATTTCGCACGGCTCAATTTTTTCACCAGGTGCTTGGGCACTCCATCCACGGCCGTGATATAAGGTAGATTTATTTCAGTTTCTGAGGAAGAACTCAATTCCACTTTTGCTTTTTCAGATGCTTCTTTCAAACGCTGCAGTGCCATCGGGTCCTTCCGGAGGTCAATGGCTTCATCTTTCTTAAATTCATCCGCCAGCCAGTCCATCACTACTTTATCAAAGTCATCACCTCCCAGGTGTGTATCGCCATTGGTTGATTTTACTTCGAATACTCCGTCACCCAATTCCAGTACGGAAATGTCAAAGGTTCCGCCACCGAGATCAAAAACGGCGATCTTATGGTCATGTTTGTCTTTATCCATGCCATAAGCGAGGGCTGCGGCGGTAGGCTCATTTACAATACGCCGGACAGTCAATCCCGCAATTTCTCCGGCCTCTTTGGTTGCCTGGCGCTGAGCATCGTTGAAATAAGCCGGAACAGTAATCACAGCTTCGGTTACTTCATGACCCAGGTAATCTTCGGCGGTTTTCTTCATTTTCTGAAGCACCATAGCGCTGATTTCCTGAGGTGTATATAACCTGCCATCTATGTCAATCCGAACGGTATTATTGTCACCTTTTGCAACTTTATAGCTCCAGTGACTAATCTCTTCGGTTACCTCATCAAACTGGCGACCCATAAAACGTTTTACCGAATTAATGGTGTTTTGGGGGTTGGTGATTGCCTGCCGTTTAGCCGGGTCACCTACTTTCCGCTCCCCATTTTTCAGAAAAGCCACTACTGACGGGGTTGTGCGGCGACCTTCGTCATTGGCAATTACCACCGGCTCACTGCCTTCCATAACTGCTACGCAGCTATTGGTGGTTCCTAAGTCAATTCCAATTATTTTTCCCATAGTTTATTTCTCCTTTTATTAGGCCTCCGTTAACGGGGGCACCTATTGATTGACAATGATTATGCCGTGAGGCAGAAAAGTGAAAAAATGGCAGTCGGGAAGGATTGCTGAGCTTCAAATAGTCGCTTACTGCGGACCGTGGGCTACGGTCCGGGGCCAGCCGGCAAGATCGGAGATACGAATTTCTCGAATCCATCTTATTTTTAAGCAATAAACCGGCAATCATGGCAACTTCTATTTCGGAAAAGCTAAAAATAAAACCAAAGAATACGCTACTGACGCTGAATGCCCCGGACAGTTTTAAGAAAGGACTAAAAGCGCTTCCGGCAGGGGTTAGAATCACCGATACGGGGAAGAATTATGACCAGGTACACTGGTTTGTGAAAAGCAGGGCTCAACTGGAGAAAGAGATGAGCAAAGTGATGAAGCTTGTAAGACCGGGGGCAGTGGTTTGGGTCTATTACCCGAAAGGCACCTCAAAAATTCAAACTGACCTGACAAGGGATAAAGGTTGGGATTGCCTGCTGGCTGAGGGAGATAAGCTAACCTGGATAAGTCTTATTTCATTTGATGATACCTGGTCGACGTTTGGATTCAGGGCCAAAACAGATGCAGACCGGAAGAAAGAATCCAAACCAAAAGAACGGGAGATTTTCAAATGGGTGGATCCAACAACTAAAGCGGTAAAACTGCCGGAGGACCTGGGGGCTGCATTAAAAAAGAATAAAAAGGAATCCGGTTTGTTTGAAGCACTTTCATTCACCAACAAAAAAGAATACCTGGAATGGATCGTCACAGCCAAAAGAGCGGAAACAAGAATTGAAAGAATAGAGGGTACGATTGAGCGGTTGGGAAAAGGTTGGAAGAACCCGAGAAATATGTAAAGCAAGACACGATATCTCTTTCATCATTTAACGGAATGATTTGAATTAAAAAAACAACAATGAAAATAATCACCTATCTCCATTTCCCGGACGGCCAGGCTGAAGCAGCCTTGAACCATTACAAAGAAATAACCGGTGGTGAAATTGTTATGATGTCCAGGATGGGTGAAGGCCCGATGGAAGTTCCGGCAAACCTGAAAGACAGGATCATGCATGCAAGATTGCAGGTTGGCGAAACAATACTTTATCTCTCGGACACATTCGAAGAAAATAAAATTCAAAAAGGTAATAACCTTGCGCTTTCATTGCACGTGGAAACTCCTGCGGAAGTGGATGCCTTGTTTGCCAGGCTTTCAGAAGGCGGAAAAGTGGTGATGCCGCCCAATGATGCTTTCTGGGGATCCCGGTTCAGCATGCTGGAAGACAAGTTCGGGGTGAACTGGATGGTAAGTTGTGAGCTAAAAAAATAACTTTAGGTCCTATGCCTGTCCTGACATCAGATATTTACCAGCGTATAGTGTCCGCCAAACTCTATATTGACAATAATTACCAGGAAGATATTGACCTGGAACAGGTATCGAAACAGGCCTTCCTTTCGCGTTTTCATTTTCACCGCCTGTTCAGGCAGGTATATAAGAGGACTCCGCATCAGTATATCACCCAAAAAAGATTAGATAAAGCCAAAGACCTGTTATCTGAGAATAAGCCTGTCACCGATGTCTGCAATGAGGTAGGATTTGAAAGCATTGGTTCATTCAGCGTACTTTTTAAAAAAGAAATCGGTTTTGCGCCACAATACTTCCGGAACATGGCCTATAAGAAGAAAATGGAACAACTTGCAGAGCCTAAAAAAGCAATTCCCCATTGTTTTATTGAGAATTACAAATTAGGGGAGGCGAGCGGGAAGCAGGGATTGGCGAGTGGGGAGTAGGAAGAGACGAGTTGGAAGTGGGGAATGGCGAGTGGGAAGTAGGAAAATCTTGATAGCAACATGCCATTCCCTACTCGCCATTCCCTACTCGCCTCTTCCCCACTAGCCATTCCCTACTTACCATCCCCCACTCGCCTTCCCCTCTTCCCCATTCAGCAAGATTCAAGAAGCCTCTCTCCATTCTTCCGCTTAGATTTGTTTTCTAATCATGCAGGATGACCGCTGAAGATCTCTTAGCAAAATACGATGTACGGGTAGCAGGACTCGCGTTAAGCCTTCGTGGTTTTTTATTCCGGGAATTAAAAGGTATCACCGAAATTCCCGATCCGGGGGCCAATATGATCGCCTATGTATTAAAGGAAGCACTGGCTGCTTATAAAAAAACAAAGACATAATTCTTCACCAACATTTAAAAAAAAAATATGGTAACCAAACTCTCCCACACTTCCTTCTTTGTGACTGACCAGGAGAAGGCTTATGATTTTTATGTTAATAAACTCGGGTTTAAGGTCAACACCGATGTAAAAATGGATAATGGCATGAGGTGGCTCACCCTGAATCCACCCCAGCAACCCGACCTTGAAATTGTTCTCATGGATGCATCCGGTGATGGTAGTGGCATGGGTTGGGATGCGGAAACACAAAAAGCACTCAGGTTGTTACTTGACAAAGGAGTAATGGGCGCCGGTGTATTACATACGCCTGACTGCAGGGCTACCTACGTGGAGCTGAAAGCGAAAGGAGTTAATATCACTGAACCGAAAGAACAGTTTTACGGTATAGAATGTATTGTGAATGATGGTTGCGGAAACTGGTTCAGTATGACACAGCCGAAAGAAATGTAATAAATCAAAACCGCAGTGCCAGCGGGGTGATGCCTGATACCCGATAAAGAATTCTTTCACCGCGGGTAGTTCTGCATAGCAAAGCAAGAATCATCATAGTTAACATAGCGTAAGGGCAGGAATTATTTCTGCTTCTCCTGGTACGTAGAATAACAACGAAACCCCCGGGAAAGTTGCAGCACAGTTACCATTCCGGTGATAGCAATTTCACGACCGCTTTAACCGGAAAATCATTAACATATCCTTTTGATACTTGTTCTTTTGTTTCTTCACAATTCCTTTTCCTTTCTTTACCTATTTTTACCCAGTCAAATTAAAGCATGAAAGGAAAAGGAATTGTCAGCATCGTTATCATCCTGTTTATTTTTTCCACTTCATCTGCTCAAAAGATCAACCCGGAGAACCCGGACCTGTCACCGGGAAATTACAGATTGGATTCCCTTCCCAATTCGGAATTAAATATCCCTGTCCAGATCAACCTGAAACCCATTTACCAAATGGCAGAGAAAAGTGTGGATACACTGTTCACCTCACCCGGCTACCCGGACGGATGGGTGCAGGAAGGATGTGATACCCGTTATAAATATATCTTTCGCAGGAGTCCTTTAGAGATGAAAGCAGCAGGCAGCTCCCTGAACCTTGGTTTCACCGGCTATTATAAAATCGTAGGATCAACCAGGCTTTGTGTGAATGGCACGGTTGTCTCTCCATGGACACCTGCCTGCCGTTGCGGTTTCAGCGAGCCCGAAAGAAGGGTGACGGTTGCTTTTTCCAACTCCCTGAGCATTCAACCCGACTTTAAAGTAAAACTGAATATCAAAAGAGAAGAACCAAACGCCCTTGACAAATGCGAGGTTTGTTTCTGGGGACAGGATATTACGAAACAGGTGATCAAGGGTTTAACCGCTGAACTGGATGCCGCCAAGAAAGAACTGGACAAGAGCTATGC
Source organism: Chitinophagaceae bacterium (assembly GCA_025449935.1). Lineage (GTDB taxonomy): Bacteria > Bacteroidota > Bacteroidia > Chitinophagales > Chitinophagaceae > JJ008. Next base: position 64,815 of record JANWIJ010000097.1, on the reverse strand, counting down.
CTCCGTGGACCTGAAGCCGCGTTTCCAGCAGGTATGGGACCAGCTGAACAAATCATACAACCTGTATGGACTGGGATGGCTGCAAATCAACCCTCAAAAAATAAAAATAAATAACCTGTTTGTCGATAGGGATTCGTTACATGTTTATCTCGGGTTGTCGGCAAAACCCGTGATCAGTTTTGAAAAGCCGGCCGAAAAATCTTCCTGGATACCCAACCTGGGTGCCTTTAGCCGGCAGCAGGGTTTTTCCATTTTCCTCGATGCCGTTTTAAGCTATGATTCGCTGAGTAATATCATGAACCTGCAACTGCGGGGCAAAGAGTTTAATTTTAAGAAAGGGTTTATCAAAAAGAAATTCATAATTGAAGACTGTAAAATATATGGCGGTGGCTTTGAGAAACTGATCATTAAGCTCAATTTCTCCGGCACCAATTCAGGGGTAGTGTACCTGGCAGGCAAACCGGTGTATGATAAAGACAAAAAAACAATCGAAGTAACGGATATCGATTTTGATATTAAATCGAAAAATGTTTTGCTGGGCTCAGCCGACTGGTTGTTTGACAAAAAGATCACCAAAGAAATAAGCAAACAGGCACGGTTTGAACTGGGTGCCTATATCGACACCGCAAAATCCGGGATGGATAAACAGCTGAACCAGGAATGGATAAAAGGCATCCGCAGCACCGGGAACATTCATGACATAAAACTGATCGGCATTTACCCGATGCAGCAGCACCTGGTCCTAAGAAGTAATTGTTCCGGCAACCTGTCAGTAAAAGTGGAATCCATAGACTTCAGCCTGTGATCTCATCCTCTGTATTCCTGATCCGGAAAGTAAAATTCCGTTGGGCCACATAACTGAAAAGTACAATAATGACCGTTGTAATCACCTGCGCGAAAGTTGGATAGATATGAAGGGATTCAACAAACAGCCGCAAAAAAACATAATTAAGACCCAGGTTGAAAACGTATAACATGAAATAGCGGAACAACTGCACCCTCCCCTTCATTTTGGAGTCACTGAATACGACATACTTCATCAGGAAAAAACCAAACGTAAAACAAACACAGAATGACAGTAGCAGTGCCGCACTGTGTGCTTCAAAAGTATAAAACCCCAGGTCAACCGGTACCTCCCTGAAAATAAATTTAAAGCTGATATAAAACACCACGAACCCCAACGCCGTATTAATACCACCGGAAGCGGCATACCGGAAGGTTTGCAGACCCATGAATTTCCGGAATGGCGGATAGAAAAAATCAATCACCGGCAGCAGCAGGTCTCTTGCATTATGGATATGCCGTCGCATGCCGGCAAAGTAATTGAAACCACCACCAAATCCCAAATTCCAGCCGTAAATTTGCAGTTAAACTAAAAGCAGGGATGAGTATTGTCAGCCAGGTAAAGCCTCTTGTGGTAAAGGCTTTAAAAGATTTATACGGACAGGACTACCAGGAGTCTGAATTAACTGTCAGCACCACCAAGCCTGAATTTGAAGGGGATTACACGCTTGTTCTATTTTCCTTTGTCAAACAGCTGAAAAAATCGCCCGAACAACTGGGTGAAGAAATAGGAAACGCATTAACCAAAGCCCACCCGGATTTTTTCACGGCTTATAATGTTATCAAAGGGTTCTTAAACCTGACAATCCCGGACCATTACTGGATACAGGTACTACAATCAGAATTCAGCAATAAACGATTTGGCTTCAAAGAAGCAAACCGGCAGAAAGTAATGGTGGAATACTCCTCCCCCAACACCAATAAACCATTACACCTGGGTCACCTGCGAAATAATTTCCTTGGATGGAGTGTGGCCCAAATGCTGAAAGCAAGCGGCTGCGAAATAATTAAGAGCTGTGTGGTGAACGACAGGGGAATCCATATCTGCAAAAGCATGATTGCGTGGCAACGGTTTGGCCATGGCGCTACCCCACAATCCACGAATACAAAAGGAGATCATTTCGTTGGTGAATATTATGTGAAGTTTAATGACGCGTACAAAAAGGAAGTTGAAGCATTGACTGCCGGCGGAATGAAAAAGGAAGAAGCCGAAAAAGAAGCTCCCCTGATGAAAGAGGCCCAACAAATGTTACAGGACTGGGAAGCCGGCAAACCTGATGTGATTGCGCTGTGGAAGAAAATGAACAGCTGGGTGTATGCCGGGTTTGATGTAACCTATGACCGGATCGGGAGTGATTTCGATAAGATGTATTATGAAAGCGAAACATACCTCCCCGGTAAGAAATTTGTTGACGAAGGATTGCAACAGGGGCTGTTCTTTAAAAAAGAAGATGGCAGTGTGTGGATTGATCTGACCGCGGAAGGCCTGGATGAGAAACTGGTATTAAGAAAAGACGGAACCTCTGTTTACATCACCCAGGACCTTGGACTGGCCCAGCAGAAATATGAAGAGTTCAGGTATGACCAGAGCATTTATGTGATCGCTGATGAGCAGAACTACCACATGAAAGTGCTGAAACTGATTTTGCAGAAGCTTGGGAAGCCTTATGCAGATAGTATTTATCATTTGAATTACGGCATGGTTGAGCTTCCTTCCGGCAGGATGAAAAGCCGCGAAGGCACTGTCGTGGATGCAGATGAAATGATCGAAGAAATGGTGAACGTGGCAAAACAGAAAACAGAGGAACTCGGCAAGGTGAAAGATTTTTTAGTTACAGAATTGAAGGAATTGTATGACACGCTTGCTTTGGGCGCCCTGAAGTTTTTCCTGTTAAGAGTAGATCCAAAAAAACGGATGATATTCAATCCCGAAGAATCGATCGATTTTCATGGTTTTACGGGGCCGTTTATCCAATACACCCATGCCAGGATCAAATCAATACTGCGGAAACAGTCGGTAGCCGGGAAACCGGAGCCGGCCGGAAGCCTGTTGAAACTGGAGAAGGATCTTATTATGGCGCTCGAACAATATCCTGCCGTCCTGGAGCAGGCAGTTGCTGAGCATAATCCTTCCGTGATTGCGATTTATGTCTTTAACCTGGCCAAATCATTCAATACCTTCTATGCCGAACATTCGGTTATGAATGCTGAATCGGAAGAAAAGAAACAACTTCGTTTACAGATCGCTGAAATGACGGCCCATGTTATTGCTTCGGGAATGGGTTTGCTGGGGATCAGGGTACCTGAACGGATGTAGGTTTCCTGCCAGGTGACCGCCATAAAAAAAGCAATCACGAATGTATTCATGATTGCTCAATATGCTGAATGACTGCAGGTGGATTACAGTCCTGCCATCATTTTCTTTTGTTTGTAAGAAGCCAGGCTGGGATCCATTTCAATGGCTTTGTCACAAAGCGCGATGCCTTTTTGCAAGTTATCCTTACCGCCCATTTTCTGGTAGCACATCCCGATCATGTACAGGGAGGTGGCACTTTCCTTGTCATATTCCAGCACCCTGTCCCAATAGCTGATCGCATCCTTGTATTTCCCCTTGTAATAATAAGCTTCGGCAACCATGTTCAGGATATTCAGGTCGCTGGGTTTTCTTTTAAGTATTTCGTTCAGAATATTTACTCCTTCTTCGAGGTTACCAACATTCAGGTAGGCAATACCCAGGTTCTCCAGGTAATCATTGTCTTTCTTGAATCCTTTTTCTCCCGCTTCCAGGATATATTTCAATGCTTCTTTATCGTTGTGCATGGCATAGCAGATCAAACCCAGCTCATAGATCCAATAGCTTTTTGAAGGATCCAGTTCAATGGCTTTTTTGAAATAAGGAACCGCCAGCTTATAATTCATCATGTCTGCATAGCTGCGGGCAATCAGGTAGGGTATCTCCGCATTGGCGGGATCCTCTGAAGCAGCACCGTTCAGGTATTTAATAGCTTCCCCGTAATTATCAATGTCATAATTGACCCTGCCGACGTAATACAATACTTTTTCGGATGGATCTGCTGTTTTTAATTTATCGGCATAGAATAACACGTCGTCATTTTGTTTGAGCTGGAATGACAAGGTCATAATTTGCTTATAATTAGATGCTGATTCATCACCAAGCGAGACAAGTTTTTTATACATTTCCCTTGCCAGGTTATAACGGCGCAGATCATGATAGGCTGAAGCCAGTTCGGAAGTTATTACCTTGCTGTTGCCATTATACCGGGCAGCTTTTTCAAAGTTTTTCAACGACTCAAGCCTGCGGCCTTTTTCTTTTTCCTGCAAACCTTTTTGCAGGAAATAATCAGCGCTGTCGATACTGACATTAATGGCCGTAACTGAGGTTTGGGAATAAACCGTGGTACTTACCACGAGGCATAAGGACAGGATGTAGCGGGTCATAGGGATGAATTTAGGACTACAGACAAATATATTTCTTATAGCAAGATATATGGGGGTCATGACTAATCAAAACTTAACCAACTAAAAATCAACCAATATCGTTCCAAAATAGTAGTTATTTCAGAATGATACCACCCAAAGCAGGGAGATTTACGATCACCTTATACTTTTTTTGACCTTTATCAATCATTTCGCTCCTGATTTCCGGGTTATAAACGTCCCCGGTACCCCAATATATTATCTTATCGCTGTTAAAAATTTCACGTTGAAATACTTTACCGGAAACGTAAATTTCCCAATCATTCCTGACCACAGGGGTCATATTAAGAATAACCAGGAGGTCATCCGCCGGCTTCTTACCCTTTCTCCTGTAAACCATCACCGATTCATCCCGGTGATTCAAATCCACCCACTCAAACCCATCCGGGCTGAACTGCTGCTGGTACAGCCCCGGTTCTGATTGTAATAATTTGTTCAGGTCCCTGACACAGTCTTTGAGTAACCGGTGGCAGTCAAATTGTAATAAACTCCAGTCCAGCTCTGATTTATAATTCCATTCCGTGGTCTGCCCAAACTCATTGCTCATAAACAATAACTTGGCACCCGGGTGGGTCCACATATACGTATACATCAGGCGGAGGTTGGCGAATTTTTGCCATTCGTCTCCCGGAACTTTATGGATCATCGGGCTTTTTCCATGCACAATTTCATCATGACTGAATGGAAGCATGAAATTTTCATCATTATAATACATCATGCTGAACGTGAACTTATCCTGGTGAAACTTTCGCAGCAAGGGATCAATCTTAAAATAATCCAGCGTATCATGCATCCAGCCCATCATCCATTTCATTCCGAATCCCAATCCATCCTGCCAGGTTGGTTTAGATATCCCAGGCCAGTCAGTGGCTTCTTCCGCGATCGTTTGTACGTCCGGAAAATCACGGAAAATAGTTTCATTCAAATCTTTGATGAAAGCGATCGCTTCCAGATTTCCATCCCCACCATATTCATTGGGTTCCCACTCTCCCTCTTCCCTTGAATAATTTAATTTGAGCATGGAAGAGACAGCATCTACCCGGATACCATCAATATGAAACATATCGAACCAGAAACGGGCGCTGCTGATCAGGAATGATTTTACTTCACCTCTTTTATAATTAAAGATATAGCTGTTCCAGTCGGGGTGAAATCCTTTGCGCATGTCTGCATACTCGTAAGTATGTGTTCCATCAAACATAAATAACCCATGCGCATCATAAGGGAAATGAGAGGGGACCCAATCTAAAATCACTCCGATTCCCTCTATGTGGAAAGCCTCAATCAAACGCATCAGTCCCTGCGGATCGCCAAACCGGGATGTAGAGGCAAAAAAACCCGTACACTGGTAACCCCAGCTCCCGTCAAACGGGTATTCCATCACCGGCATGAATTCCACATGTGTAAAACCCATTTCTTTTACATAGGGCACCAACCGCTCCTTCATCTGGTCATAGGTGTTATAACTTTCTTCATCATTTTTATCTGGTCGTTGCCAGCTTGCCAGGTGAACTTCATACACGCTCCACGGGGCATCCAGTGAGTTATTTTTTTTTCGTTTCTTCATCCAGTCCTGGTCCTTCCATTCATAATACATGTCCCAGGTGATGCTGGCGGTATCAGGTCTTTTTTCCCAAAAATTGGCAAACGGATCGCCTTTATCGAGTTTCCGTTTTGCATAGCCCACAATGTGGTATTTGTAGGATTCTCCTAATTTAAAATGCGGAATAAACCCTTCCCAGATCCCACTCTTATCCCACCGGGGATTCAATTCATATTGATGTTCCTGCCAATGATTAAAATTGCCGATCACCGACACGGCGGTAGCATTAGGTGCCCATACACAGAAATACATACCCCAGGTATCATTAACCTGTACCGGGTGAGACCCAAACTTTTTATACAGCTGGTAATTGGTCCCGTTTTGAAAATTACTCACATCCGCATCTGTGAGAAGCGAATAATTCCAGACGGGTTTTGATGTATCAATGAAGTTTGATTCTTCATACCGCTGTTCTTTCTCCGTCAACCCGGGTTGGGTCCCGTCAGGCGGATCCTTTGACTCTTTTACTGGATTTTCTCCGGCAATAGTTGTGGATTTCTTTGATTGACGACTCATAGTTGTAAATCCTGTAAAACAGGGCTTTAACTTAAAATTACATGAATGGTGCTTCTTTGCTGCCGATTTTAAGAGAAATTAGCGGGGCGTAAACCATTAACACCTGAACCAATCCCTCTTAACCATGAGAAGACCGGTTATACTGGCACTGCTTATTCTGGCTTCAACATTTGTCTCCCGTTCACAACCGGCCTCTCTTAAAGGTACTGTTACCGATTCAGTGGAAAAAAAGAATCCTGTAAATGCAGTCATTTCTGTGCTGAGGCAGGCTGATTCCATCCTGGTAAAATTTACCCGCGCCGGTAAGGACGGCCATTTTTCCTTTTCAAACCTGGCCGAAGGCAAATTCATTATTATGATCACACACCCATTTATGGGCGATTATTTTGATGTCGTTGAACTGAAAGCAGGCGGGGAAATTGATATGGGGAAATTATATATGACCCCAAAAAGTAAACTACTGGCTGAAGTGCTGTTAAAAACCGGAACTCCCATCCGGATAAAAGGCGACACAACCGTTTACACAGCCGACAGCTTTAAAGTGCGGCCCGGTGCCAACGTAGAAGAATTATTACGACGGTTACCCGGTATCCAGGTGGATAAGGACGGGAAAATAACCGCCATGGGTGAAAGAGTAAAGAAAGTGCTGGTGGACGGGGAAGAATTTTTTGGAAGTGACCCGGGTATCGCCACCAAAAATTTAAGAGCGGATGCGGTCAAAGAAGTTGAAGTGTTTGATAAGAAAAGCGACCAGGCAGAATTTACCGGTATCGATGACGGGGTGAAGGATAAAACCATCAACTTGAAAATGAAAAAGAAAGAGGGCTATTTTGGAAAAATTGAATTGGGCGGCGGACTCAAAGACAAGTATAATAATTCCGTGATGCTGAATTCTTTTAAAGATAAACGAAAACTGGCCGGGTATGGAATAATGAGTAATACCGGTCAAACCAATCTTGACTGGGATGATGCGCAGAATTACGGGGGTGGCTCAGACAATATGCAAACAGGGATGGATGATGGTGGAGGGATGTGGATGAGTGTGAGCCGTGACGATGATGAAAATTTTTATGGTGGCCGTAACGGTATTCCCCAAAACTGGAATGGCGGATTGCATTACAGCAATAAGTTTGGCAAGGAGGATAAACAAAGTTTTAATTCTGGATACAAATTCAGCAAAGTAAATGCTCCCGCCATCAACTCAACTTTTTCCAGGACATTCCTGCCCGACAGCAGCTGGATCACCAACAGCAACAGTAATAATTTCAGTTCAAACAGCAAGCATGCATTGAACATGACAATGGATTTTAACCTTGATTCTGCCAATTCTCTTAAATGGACGACAAGGGCCAATAAAAAAAATACCCGGAGCACCAGTAATTACTATACGGAATCTCTTTCCGATAATGCAGATACCATTAACAATAGCCGGAGAACCAGCAACAATACTGCTGAAAACGAAAGTATCACCTCTACCCTCCTGTGGAAGCATAAATTCAAAAAACTTTCCCGCACGCTTTCTGTCAATACAGATTTAAACTGGAGCAATTCAACCAACCAGGGATTGCTTTACTCCCTGAATAAATACTATACAGACGGCACCATTAATGATATCGATACTACCGACCAGCTGAACATGCGCGAAAGCGTTGCAAAAGGGATGAACACCAAACTGGCGTATACCGAGCCCCTGGCGAAGGATTTCTACCTGGAATTAAGCCATGCCATTGCCTGGAACAGCAACAGTAATGATCGGGTCACCAACAGCAAAAGCAATAATGGAAAGTATGAGGATATCATCGACACGCTGAGCAATTCATTCTTATTTACCCGGCTGGTCAATACCCCGGGGGTGAATTTCAGGATGAATAAAAAGAAATACACTTACTCATTTGGCGCTTCCGTAGGTTTCAGCCATTTTATCCAGCAGAATATTACGGAAGGGACCAAAACGAATTATAATTTTACCAATTTCTTTCCCCGCGCTTCTTACACCTATAAATTCAAGCCCAGTCAAAACCTCAGGTTTAGTTATGGCGGTTCCACCACGGCACCTTCCCTTGAACAACTGCAGCCTATCCGGGTAAATACCGACCCGCTGAATATTTACCTTGGCAACCCTGACCTCAAACAATCTTTCCGGCACACTTTCAGTACCGGCTATAATTCCTACAATGTGCTTAAAGAAAAAAATATCTGGACCAACCTCAACCTGGGTTTTACCCAAAACGCCTTTGTACAGTCCAGTTCAGTTGACAGTGTGGGTAAAAGAACTTACCGGACGGTGAATGCAGATGGGGTGTATAATATCAACCTGTATTCTGACTATGGATTTAAACTGAAAAGTAAACTGCGGTTGGGTTTTGGGCCTACGGTTAATATGAACCGGAACATTGATTTCGTAAACGGGGTAAAAAATACTACGACGACACGGAATTATGGGATCAGGTTGAATATGAGTAAGTACAAGGAGAATAAGTTTGATTTTTATGTCAGCCCCAGCTTTACCTGGAACGAATCGAAAGCGAGCGTGAATGCTGCGGCCAATGCCAGTTACTGGCAGCTCGAAGGATGGGCCAATGCACGGGTGATATTACCAAAGAAATATGAATTCAGTACAGATGTAAACACACAGATACGGCAGAAGGACCCCCGGTTTACGCAGAATAACAATTTCACCACCTGGAACGCTTCAGTCACCAAACGGTTATTCAAAGAAAACGCCATGGAAATAAAACTGGGTATCTATGATATCCTCAATCAAAACAAAGGCTACCAGCGTAATTTCAACAGCTACAGTTTTACGGAATCCTATTTTACCACCCTGAAAAGATTCTGGCTGCTGACATTGACCTGGAATATTTCAAAAAACGGAAAACCCGCCAGCGGTTTCTGATCATCAAAAAAGGAATTATGAAAAAAATATGGCTATCGCTTTCATTTCTGTCGGGCATTGCCCTCCATGCCCAGCAATTTATCAACAGCGGCCTGATCGAATATGAAGTCAGAACCAATAATCACAAAACATTCGGGGATGGCATATGGGCTGAAATGTTCAAGGATAAGATCCCGCAGTTCTCTACTACCTGGTACAACCTCACCTTCAACGATGATAAAGCTGTCTACCAGTTTAACCGCCGGGATGAAAAGACTAAATTACCCTGGTCAAGAGGTGAAGAAGAAGATAACTTCTGGTTTAATGATTATAAAAGCGGAATCTTCGTGAACAGGAAATTTGTATTCGATGATACCTATCTCTTAACAGATTCCCTGATGAAGATTGACTGGAAACTGGTGCCCAATGAAACACGGGAGATCGCGGGCTTTAATTGCCGCAAAGCGGTTGGGGTTATATTCGACAGTGTGTATGTGTTTGCTTTCTATACGGATGAAATAACCGCCAGCGGGGGGCCGATGGGTATTCATGGTCTGCCCGGGATGATCCTCGGTATTACCATCCCCCGGATGTACAGCAGCTGGATCGCTACAAAACTCCAGGTAAATGGGGTAAACACGGCTATTATTGCAGCGCCGGAAAAGGGAAAAAAGAAAAAGGCTAAGGAATTACAGGAGACGGTAAAAAAGGCGACCAGCGATTGGGGAACCTGGGGACAACAATCGGTCTGGAATATTTTCCTTTAATATAGGTTATCAATTAATCAATAATCAATAATCAATAATTATTAATGCGTCCCCGACTTATTTCATCAGTTCGAAAACAAAGCTGTCTTTTGAATCTATTTCCAGGTCCTGCAATGATTTGATTTTTCCCGTGATAACATTTCTGACCTGGGTGAACCCTTTTGTTCTTTCGGCAAATTGGGACCAGTCCGGCTTCATATTCTTATCACTTGTATTGGTTGCTATCATTACAGTTTGCCGGTCATCATACCTGAAATAAACATAAAAGCCGTCTTTGGGAATGAACTGCATAGTTTTCCCGCCAGTCAGTGCTGAAGAGTTTTTCCGGAAATTGGCAAGTGAACTAACATAGTCAAATGCTTCATTTTGTTTCTCACTCCTGCCCCCGCGGGTAAAGCGGTTGTCTTTTGGTTTATCATCCGTCCAGCCACCGGGAAAATCTTCCCTCACAGTAGCATCAGTATTTACTTTCTTATTCTTCATTAATACTTCGGTACCATAATAGATCTGTGGAATGCCCCGCAGGGTGAGTAACCAGTTAAATCCCATTTTCATTTTCTTCCAGTCCTCGTCAATCACCGAGAAAACCCTGTCCATATCATGGTTATCCAGGAAGATACAATTGTTCATCGGGTCTTTGTACAGCACATCCTGCGCTAGTGTAACGTAGATCTTATTAACCCCGTTCGACCAGCCAGGTGATTCATTCATACCGGCCAGCATCGCAAAAGCTGCCTGGAAATCCAGCATGCCTTCAGCGTTATGTCTGAACGGGGATGAAATATTGTTGCGGGTGAAATACGCATTTGCAACGGTTGTATTCACCCAGGATTCCCCAAAAACTGTCAAGGCGGGAAACTCTCTTTCCAACGCGGAATTGACATTATTCATAAACTGTTCATCGCAATACTTATACGTGTCAACCCTCCAACCATCAATTCCAAATTCTTCGGTTGTCCAGATGGCGTGCTGGATCAGGAAATTGGCGACGAAGGGATTCTTTTGATTGAGATCGGGCAGATGCGGAACAAACCAGCCATCCAGCATTTGTTGTTTATCGAACATGGAAGCATAGGGATCAAAAAAAACTTCCTCCCGGTGATTGGGTCCTTTGTCTCCCTGCGAAGTATTGAACCAGGATTTCATGGGCGGATCCAGGGCAAACCAGTGATGATTGCCCACATGATTATAGACAGCATCCTGTATAACCTTCATCCCTTTCTTATGCAGTTCATCACAGAATTGTTTATATCCGGTGTTTCCACCAAAACGTTTGTCAATATTGTAATGATCGGTAAACCAATAGCCGTGATAACCTGCTACATTATTCCCCCATTCACTCATTAAGGGCATATCATTTTCAATTACAGGTGTGAGCCATAAAGTGGTTACACCCAGTTGCTTAAAATAGTCCAGGTGATTCTCTATTCCCCGTAAATCACCCCCATGCCGTGAAAATTTATTATTCCGGTCGCTGGACTGGTCCCGGTAACCGGGGATAACATCGTTGGAGGGATCGCCATTTGAAAAACGATCGGGCATCAGCAGGTAGATGAAATCTCTTGCACTAACACCCTGCGCCCTTGTTTTTCCATTCTCCTTACTGCGGGCTTTTAACTCATAATTAAAAGATTGCCATTCATTCATAATGATGCCCCCAAATGAGAATTTTACTGTCTGGGGTTTTGCCGCTGCTGCTATTTCAAGGTCAACAAGAATATAGTGCCTGTTTTCAACTTTATTTATTTTAATAATTTTTACATCCCTGCTCGAAGACCGGACGGCAAGTTTGTCCACGGCAATATCTGCCTGCGAATGGATCATCAGCTGGAGCCTGTTACTTTTCATACCTACCCACCAGTTGGCGGGGTATACGTTGACCTCCTGCGCGGCTAATGACGGCCAGGCAATCAGCAAGAATACCTGGCAGATGATAAAAGTTTTTTTCATAAAAATTATATGGGTCTTTGTTCTTCGATCTCAAGTTTTACCGTTTCGGTTTCATTTACCCGTTTATTCTCTTTAATAAAAAAGAAACAGATGGCTGCGGCAACTATCATTAACCCACCGCCAATCTCCACGGCCGCCATGCGGTTATTGTTCAACACATTCTTCATCAGCCAGCCAAATCCCAGCGAGGCAATAATCTCCGGCAATACGATAAAGAAATTAAAGATCCCCATGTAAATCCCGACTTTGTCTTTTGGCAGGGAACCACTCAGCATGGCATAGGGCATGGAAAGAATACTGGCCCAGGCAATACCAATCCCGGTCATACTTACGAACAACAAATTCTTGTCTTCTACCCAGCTTACGCTGATAAGTCCCAATGCCCCGCAGAGAAGACAGAGCGTATGTGTAAGTTTTCTTCCCAACCTGTCCGCTATAACCGGCAGTACCAGCGCGAACAAAAAAGTTACCACACTGTAAAATGACAAAGTGAGGCTCCCAAAATCAGCCCCTTCGGCGTAGACAGGATCGCTGGCATCTTTTCCGCCAAAGACATTTACAGCCACGGCCGTGGTGTAATAAAACCACATCAGGAAAAGGCCGGGCCAGGTAAAGAACTGAACCAACGAAACAATCTTCATCCTTTTCGGCATGTTGTTAAGTGCTGCAAATATTTCCCGTGCGCCTCCTCCAAATCCTTTATTGGATTCTTTTACTTTATCCTTAAACTTTAAATCGGAAGGTGGATATTCTTTTGTTGTAAACACCGTATATAAAACCGAGGAAATAAAAAAGAAAGACCCAATATAAAACGACCACTTTACATTTTCCGGGATACCACCCTGTGCTGCCGTATTTGCAAAACTGAAAACATTTTTCATTAACCAGGGCAAGGCAGAGGCAATGCTTCCTCCCAGGCCAATCATAAGGCTCTGCATAATAAAACCCCGGTTAACCTGTGAGTCGGGTAGTTTGTCGGTTACAAATGCACGGAAAGGTTCCATCGCCACATTTCCAAACACATCCAATACCCAAAGCAGACCTGCAGCCATCCACAATTCGCTGCTATGCGGCATAAAAATCAATGCAATGGAACTTAGAATTGCCCCGATCATAAAATAGGGTCTTCTTCTTCCCCACTTGGGATGCCATGTTCTGTCGCTCATATAACCAATAATGGGCTGAACAAGTAAGCCGGTAAGCGGTGCAGCCAGGAAAAGCAATGGAACTTCATCTGGGTTAGCACCCAGGTTTTCGTAGATGCGCCCCATATTGGCTCTTTGCAGATCCCAGCCGAACTGGATTCCAAAAAAACCAACACTCATATTTATAATCTGGCTGAGGCTGAGCTTTGGCTTTTGACCGGTGTAAGCAGATGACATAAGCAATGGTGATACCCAGCCCCTGGAGGGTATATTGATTTGGGAAAAGAATAAAACTTCACAGGGGATGAAGCTCCTGGAAAAATGTTAATGGAAGGTAAGGAGTTTTATGTAAGAAGTACACATGCAAAAACAAAAAAACAGGAAATTTCAGATGATAAATCCATTGGGAATGATGGCTCCTTTTTTTATCACTACGATGCCATCCTTCACCGTGTATAAAGCATGATCGGTATTTTCAATATCGGGTCCTCCATTGATATGCACATCATCACCGATCCGGCAGTTCTTATCCAGGATGGCATTTTTTATATAACACCGGCTTCCAATACCCAGCAGGGGTATGCCGGTAGCCTGTGCAAAAGCAATATCCTCCAGTGTCTCATATTGGTCGTTTCCCATGGTATAGGTGCTGACCAGCGTAGATCCAAGTCCTATCCGGGCCCGGATGCCAATCACACTGTTCTCAATTCTTGATGCATGAATAATGGAACCTTCCGCGACTAGCGTTTTTTCCAGGGTGGTGCCGCTTATCTTGGCGGGCGGCAGCATACGGGGCCTGGTATAAATAGTCCTGTCGTTATCAAACAGATTGAAAGAAGGCAATTCCTTTGTCAGGTCAAGGTTCGCCTCAAAAAAGGAATAAATATTACCGATATCGGTCCAGTAGCCATCATACTGGTAGCTGGCCACTTTATATTTCAGTATGGACTGGGGGATAATCTCTTTGCCAAAGTCAGTCGCCTCCTTAAATTCATTTTCCAGTTGGGTAAATAATAATTTGCGGTTAAAAATATAGATACCCATGCTGGCCAGGTAGTTTCTTCCGGAACGTTGCATGTCCAATCCCGTATCACTTAACCAATCGGGCAATAATTCTTTTTTTGGCTTTTCGATAAAGGATTTGATCAATCCATCTCCCGATTTCAGTATGCCAAATTCCGGGGCTTCCCGTTCGTTGACAGGTATGGTAGCCACGGAAATATCAGCGCCTAATTTCTTATGATTCTCGAGCATTTCGGCAAAGTCCATCTGGTAAAGCTGGTCACCGGAAAGGATAAGTACATAGTCACTTTCAAAAGGTTCAATATGCCGTAACCCCTGTCTTACCGCATCAGCCGTGCCCTGGTACCAGGTAGGATTATCGGGCGTTTGTTCAGCAGCCAGGATATCGACAAATGCTTTGCTGAATGCGCTGAAGTGATAAGTATTCTTGATATGCCTGTTGAGTGAAGCAGAATTGAATTGTGTCAATACAAACATCCTTCCTATTCCATTATTCAAACAATTGGAAATCGGGATATCTACCAGCCTGTATTTGCCGGCAATGGGTACTGCGGGTTTGGACCGGCTGGCGGTTAACGGGTATAGTCTTGATCCTGCACCCCCACCCAGGATGACGGAAAGAATTTCTTTTGTGTTTGTGATTGTTCTTACTGCCATAACCAATCGTTTATTTCAATGACTTATACAGATCGATGTATTGTTGTGCAGAACTGTCCCATGAATGATCAATTGTCATCATATGCCCGCGCATCCAGTTATAAAGGTCAGGTTTATTCTGGTAAAGGTCAATAGCCCTGCCGACCGAATAGGTAATGTCCCCAACTGAAGCCTGGTCAAAACGAATGCCCGTACCCTGCCAGTCTCCCATGTCTGTTACTGTATCCCGCAACCCCCCAATATTTCTAACCATTGGTACGGTTCCATAACGAAGGGCATACATCTGGTTCAGGCCGCAGGGCTCCACCCGGCTTGGCATTAATAAAAAATCAGAGCCTGCATAGATAAGATGACTGAGCGGCTCACTGTACCCGATATACGAATTATAATAACCATTAAACTGGTGTTTCATCTGGTCCAATTTATCCTCCAGTACCGGGTCACCGGAGCCCAGGACCAGGAAATTCGCATGGCCATGATGCTGATAAATCGACTGGCTGATGGCATCCGGCAAAAGATCCGCCGCTTTTTCATTGACCAGCCTGCCTACAAAAGATATCAGGGGTTTGTCCGGGTCTAATCCAAACCTGCCCGCCAGTTCTTTCTTATTTTTCCGTTTCCCTTTTATCACTAATTCCTTATCGTAGTTTTTTGCAATCATGGTATCAGTCAGCGGGTCCCATACCTGTGTATCGATACCATTTAATATGCCCAGGCTTTTGCCCTGTTCATAGTCAAATAATTTTTCAAGTCCATTGGCGGTATCTTTCAATTCGTGCAGGTAACTGCTGCTGACCGTGGTTACTTTCCAGGCACACTTTACAGCGGATGCCATGGGGTTAATGGTTTTATCCCAATCCAGCATTCCCCATTTCCAGCTGTCAAAGGCCGGCAGGTAATAATATTTGTCCCAGCTGATCCATCCCTGGTATTGTGCATTGTGTACGGTAAAGACACTTGGCACCCCTGCCAGTTTTTGCCGGAACTCCAGGCAATACTTCATCATAAAAGGAATCAGCGCCGTATGGTGATCATGACAATGTATCACATCAGGGCTATGCTGCCATTTATTAATCCAGTCGCACACGGCTACCTGGAAAGACAGGAACCTTTCCGTATCATCATCATATCCATAAATCTTTTCGCGATCCAGCAGGCCGTTTATATCAACGAGAAAAAGATCAAACCCGAGTTTATTTGTTTTCTCCCTGATAATACTATAGTGAAAAAAATGCGGGCCCAGGTGTTGTCCTCCCTCGTGCACCAGTTCCCATTCGTTTTCATACAAGAATTTTGTGCGGTACATGGGCATTACCACTTTCGCAACATGCCCGAGCTCTGCCTGGTATTTTGGCAATGCGCCCACCACATCACCCAACCCCCCGGCTTTTGCCACGGGATAACATTCGGCTGCTACGTGAATAATCTCCATTTTTTATGCAACAAGATTTACTCTGAAATTAAGGGGTTTATTCCTGACGGCAAAAATGAAAACAGAAAGATTAACGGGTGTTTTCAAAATACCCCTAACAGCCCTGACCAATTTTTTATACAAGCTGTTAACAGCAGAGCAGCTATTTTTCATTTGAAACAAAATTTGTTCTATTTTCAACACCTTATCAAATACTAAACGATTGCCATGACTCAACCCAAACAACCCACTAATTACGGCGCACTAGGTACTTTAGTCACAGTATTCTTCTTCTGGGGTTTTATTGCAGCCGGTAATAGTGTGTTTATTCCCTTTTGCAAACATTATTTTCACCTTGACCAGTTCCAGAGCCAGCTGATAGATTTTGCTTTTTATACCGCTTACTACATAGGTGCTTTGGCCCTGTTTGCCTATGGCGCCTTCGGCGGCAAGGACCTGGTGGGCAAATGGGGTTTCAAAAACAGTATTGTGTATGGCCTGCTCTTTTCCGCCCTGGGCGCAGCAGCCATGATCGTGGCAGTTAACGGGAACAGTTTCGGCGGAATGCTGATGGGTCTCTTTATTGTTGCGCTTGGGTTCTCCTTACAACAAACAGCCGCGCAACCATTTGCCATCTCGCTGGGCGACCCTGCCACGGGCACCAGCCGGGTCAACCTCGGCGGTGGTGTGAATTCTTTTGGTACTTCCATAGGGCCGTTGGTGGTGGCATTTGCACTATTTGGAACAACGGCGGCAATTACTGATGAAAAGATTGCCGCGCTGAGTTTGTCAAAAGTGATCCAGCTATACATGTTTGTAGGTATCCTTTTTATCGGCGCTGCCGCTATGTTCTATTTCTCAAAGAAAGTGCCATCGGGGAAATTGCTGGAAAAAACAGAGAAAGCGAATAAGGCACTTTATACATTACTCATCATGACGGTACTGCTCGTTGTGATGTTTGTACCCGTTTTTGACAGTTACAAAACCGATCTTACGAATGCGACTGCTGATGAAAAACATGCGATGGAATCATACCGGTTAAAATGGTTGATCGGGGCGCTGCTGGTCGTTGTTGCCGGGTTGATTATTGCCAATACCAGTGCCAGGAAAAAACCAGAAGGTTGGGGTGCCATGCAATACCCGCAGCTTGTCCTGGGAATGCTCGCCATTTTTGTGTATGTGGGTGTGGAAGTCGCCATCGGCAGTAACCTGGGAGAATTATTGAGACAGGAAAGCTTTGGCTCACATTCAGCCTCGGAAGCCACTCCATTTATTGTTATGTACTGGGGCAGTTTGATGATCGGCCGGTGGACAGGTGCCATCAGTGCTTTTAACCTGAAAAAGAATACAAAAACAATATTACAGTTTGTGGTGCCCCTGGTTGCCTTTGGAATCCTCATCGGGATTAACACCCTGGCAAAATATAATATGAAGCCCCTGTATTTTTATGTGATTTGTGTATTGGTACAGATCGCTGCTTCCTACCTTAGTAAGGACAAGCCGGCGAGAACCATGCTGATCTTTAGCCTGCTTGGAATTGTTGCCATGGTGATCGGACTGATGACTACGGGTACGGTGGCTATTTATGCATTCCTGAGCGGTGGCCTGGTATGTTCGATCATGTGGCCCTGTATATTCAGCCTGGCAATTGCGGGTATCGGGAAATATACATCCCAGGGATCCGCTTTCCTGATCATGATGATCCTTGGAGGTGGTATTATACCCCCGATCCAGGGCAAGCTTGCCGATATAATGGGTATTCACCAGTCGTACATCATCGCTGCATTATGTTTTGGTTACCTGGCATTCTTTGCTTTTGCAGTAAAAGGAATTTTGAAAAAACAGGGGATTGATTATGATGCGGAAGTAAGCAGCGGCGGACATTAATAAAATTCTTATGGCAGATCTCGCTATTGGTATTGATATTGGCGGCACCAACACGAAGTTTGGTGTGGTTGACCGCGCCGGACACATCCTGGTGCAGGACAGGTTACTGACCAACGAGCACGATAGTGTGCAGGGATTTATTGATGACCTGCATGACAAACTCATGCCGCTGATTGAAAAAGCAGGCGGGGTAAGTCAATTTGCCGGTATTGGTATTGGTGCCCCCAACGGAAATTATTATACGGGTAATATTGAATATGCTGCCAACCTAAAATGGAGAGGCATCATACCCCTTGCAAAAATGGTGGCTGAAAAATTTGGTCTCAAAGTAAAATTGACCAATGATGCCAATGCAGCTGCCATGGGTGAAATGATGTACGGTTGCGCCAGGGGCATGAAGCATTTTATTACGATCACCCTTGGTACGGGCGTGGGAAGCGGGATTGTGATTGACGGTAAAATTGTACTGGGGCATGATGGATTCGCCGGTGAACTGGGTCATACCATTATCCGGCCGGGCGGAAGACTTCACCCGGGAACTGGTCTGAGAGGTTCGCTCGAGTCTTATGCATCAGCTACCGGTGTCAGGGAAACCGCGCTGGAACTGCTCACACAACACCCGAAAGAAGAA
Source organism: Chitinophagaceae bacterium (assembly GCA_025449935.1). Taxonomy (GTDB): domain Bacteria; phylum Bacteroidota; class Bacteroidia; order Chitinophagales; family Chitinophagaceae; genus JJ008. The sequence goes on along the minus strand of JANWIJ010000097.1, from coordinate 46,009 downwards.
AGCTTATTGAGGGATTACAGTATCAACGACCTCATCACCAGCCAGACCGTGTATGAGTGTGCACTGAAAGGAGATAAAATTGCCAACCAGATTTTTGAATTCACCGGGCAGATTCTGGGGGAAGCACTCGCCAATTTCGTGATGTTCTCTTCACCTGAAGCGATTGTATTATTTGGGGGTCTGACCAAGGCAGGAGACCTGATCATGAATCCCACCCGTGAGACGATGGAAGCCAACCTGATCCAGATATTCAGGAACAAGGTCAAAGTGATGTTCAGTGAATTAAAAGAAGCGGATGCAGCAATACTTGGTGCCAGTGCGCTGGTGTGGGACTGAACGAAATGCGAAAGCGAAAACTAGGAAACTTCACTAACGTTAGACCTTAAACTACACAGCTATTTCTTCCATTTAATCATAAACACAGCCGGCACCGGCCGCTGGCCGCCTGCATCAGAAACTTTGATCGTTTCCTTTCCATTGATCAGCATACAACTGCTTCCTCCACCATCAAGATTAAGTGCCTCTTCGCAACCTATATCCTTTAACATTTGTGCAAGCTGTGTAAGCGATGCGCCTTCGGCCGTTCCCGGGTGCCTTCCTTCTACGACCAGTACGATCAATTTCCCATCCGGGGTATAACCCATTGCTGTACGCGGATGTTTATCGTTGACCGCGTTTCCGGCAAATTTCCATTCTTCGTTGTTAGTGATCTTTACTTCTCCGTACTGTACCAGGACAGGTCCACCACCTACCGCGGTTACAACGTTCCATTTACGGAATGGCCCCCTCGTCTTTGCGTACTTGAAATCATAATGCGTCACAACATCTCTTACTAATCCAACCGGTGACTGGCTTGCAAATGCATCTTGTTTAGTGGAGTCAGTCAACACCCAGGCTATATCGGCTTTTCGTTTTTTGCTGATCCCGATCGCGCTGCCATAAGGATGGCGATAGGTTAATGTATCCTTGCCCCTGCCCGGCAGGCTGTGCACATTATGAGCCAGCAAACGTCCATTATTGATCACGACGTTGAGATTCTGGTTTGTTGCAAATGAAAAAAATGTCGTGTTAACTACCAGGACCGGTAGGCGGAACTGTTCATCAAAACTCAGATTTCCCTCCTGAGCCTTCCTGAAAAACTGCGAGGGAGTCAATCTGCCGTTGTATGCCGTATCCGCAATAAAGGATAATTCACGTGCAGAGAGATCTGCTTCCACGTAGTAGGCAATATTGGGTTTACCATCCAGCAACCCGGTGGTTTTGTAAATATGCATGGAAGCTGGTAATGGCTGAAATAGCGTGTCAACGTTTTTCCATTGCAGTTGCCCAAATGAAACCGACGGGATCGCAAAAAAAACAGTGAGAATTATTGTAGAATTGAAAAGTATTTTTTGCATGGTTCCAAATAACAAATTTCAAACCACCGGGGCCGCAGCCAGACCCAGGACTATCGGCTTGCCTCCCACTCTTTCCTTCCCAATCCCGCAAACACATGCCTTTCACTGTGGTAGGAAGAACGCACCAATGGCCCGCTTTCCACATAGTCAAGTCCAAGCTGGTATCCAATCTCCCGGTACCCGGCAAATTCATCAGGATGAACAAAACGATGTACAGGTAAATGTTTTTTGGTAGGCTGAAGATATTGGCCAATCGTTATTACGTCACATCCGTTTGCCTGCAGGTCATGCATGGTTTGCACCACCTCATCTTTCGTTTCGCCCAGACCCAGCATGATGCCGCTTTTGGTTCGCATACCTCCTGCTTTGAGTTCCCGGATCACCTCCATGCTCCGCCAGTACTTAGCCTGGATACGAACCTGGCGGGTCAATCTTTCAACTGTTTCAATATTATGACTAACCACTTCTGGTGCTGCTTCAATTATTCGCCGGATATCATCTTTCTTTCCTTTGAAATCGGGGATCAGGGTTTCGAGCGTTGTAGCCGGGTTAAGTGCCTTAACAGCTTTGATGGTATTGTTCCAAATCACAGAGCCCCCATCCGCCAATTCATCCCGGTCAACAGAAGTAATCACAGCATGTTTTACTTTCATCAGGTGTATGGCTTCTGCCACCCGTTGAGGTTCATCCCAATCCACCGCTTCGGGTCTTCCTGTTGCCACAGCGCAAAAGCCACAGCTTCGCGTGCAGGTATTGCCAAGTATCATGAACGTTGCAGTGCCTGCCCCCCAGCATTCACCCATGTTTGGGCAATTCCCGCTTTCGCAGATAGTATGAAGTTTGTGGCTGTCGACCAGTTGCCGGACATGCCTGTAGCTTTCGCCAATAGGTAGTTTCACCCGGAGCCAGTCAGGCTTTTTTACCTTGGTTTCTTTTTCGGTAAGGGGAGAAACAACAGGGAGTTCAATCATCAGGCAAAAATACTTTAGTTACTTGCGCCGGCCAAAAATCAGGGCAATGTATCCCTGTACAAAATATTGTTTATCCTTTGGCTGGTTGGCCATGATCTGAATTTTGTCACCATAGAATTCAGCGCTCAATCCTACTTCAATTCCCGAAACGGCTTCATTAAAACGACCATAGTCAAACCGCAAGGCAGCTTTTGCAAAAGCACCGGGCTTCATTTTCATTTCACCCCAGCCTTTTCCCAATCCGCCGCCGCCAACAATAGTAGGTCCGAGAAACAAATCCTTGTCTGCCTCTGAATATTTGATGGTCCGGTTGGAACCGGTAGAAGGATCCTGGACTTCCAGGTAATAGGGTCTTAATAATCCTATCGCTAACCCGCCGTTGTAAACAGCAGAGACGGCAACCCCGTTTTTATTTCCTTTCTGGCCAAGTATATACTGCTGGCCAAAGCCCAGGGTTACCTGGTAAAAATTATTGATCTTGCCGTAGATAAAAGGATTGCCAAAAAAAACAAACCCGTTACCACCCAATTGTGTTTTTTCTTCTTTCTGGTGCTTGATCTCTGTAATGTCAATCCGGTAAATATTCGTCTTCCGGTTACTTTTCATCCTGCCCAGTTCATAAAACATGCCATACCCATTGGTACGGAACTGCAGGCCAAAAATGCTTTGCCGGCTGTATATAAGTACCCCTTCCTCTGCCTGGCGTATCAACTGGTTTACCTTTTCCCGCCTGGATTCTTTTTTATCCGTTTTAGCGGGGCTTTTTTTTGAGGTTGAGTCCTGCGCCGATGATGCAATGACGATCGTTGCAAGCAATGCAGTGAGGGTGATTTTCTTCACGTAGATACTATTTGATTAAAGCAAAGCCAATTAATGAGAAAAGAAAAGGGAGAATACTCCTTTAATCCTTTTACTCTTAGTTAATAACGTAAATTTAGTGCAAAAATTGATAATGACATCCACAGTTGTTTATACCGGCGCCCTGCGGACGACCTGTACCCACCTGAAAAGCGGCAGCCATTTTGAAACAGATGCCCCGACCGATAACAACGGGAAGGGAGAGCGATTCTCTCCTACCGACCTGATGGCAACCAGCCTTGCCACCTGTATGATAACGGTGATGGGGATTAAGGCAAGAAGCATGGGCTTTGACCTGGATAACATAAAGGTTGAAGTATTAAAAAAAATGAAACCTGACCCACGGAGGGTTGGCGGTATAGAATTAACATTTCATATTCCGGATCCGCTCAAAGAAATTGAGGAAAAAACGAAAACGATCCTTAGAAACACCGGCAATACCTGCCCGGTACGATTAAGCATTCACCCGGATATTGAAGTAAGCGTCGATTGGGGAGCCTGGAGCTAATTCTTCAGAATCGCATTCCCAATTCCGCATGAAAGGCATTTCTTGTTATTGCAGTACCGGGTTTCCAGTTCTATCAGGGCCTGGCTGTCAAAAGCGTTTCTATTTTCTACGCCTATTTGCTGAAACCCTTTTGTGATACTGTTATTCTCACCTGTCGTTTTCTCCAGCCAGTCCAGGGCCTTCTCCCTGTATTTTTGTTCGTCCTGGTAGTTGCCATATGCAAACAACACCGGGACCACTGTATTGATGATGATGTTATCAACCATTGCATCCCCAAGATTTTTCTTTTTGAATGGAGAAGGCTCATCAAACCGGTAATGATAATGCCAGTAATCGTTGGCGGTCACATCCAGCCAGGCTTTCACTTCCTTTAATGCGTTTGCTCCCTTAATTTTAGAGAATAAATGCGCTGATTCATGCACGAGCATCGCCAGTTGCGCCAGGCGGATAGTGGGAAAATTGCCCGGTCGCATCCGGAGAAAAAAAACGGGGCTCCTGGTTGGCTGGAGGCCCAACTTATTCTTATAGAATGTATATTCCTTCTGTAACAGCAGCGGGTAATCATCTCTGAATTTCTCCTGCAGCAGCCCGGCCTGTCCCAGAAATAATGCTTCAAGTTTAAGTACCTGGTTTTTATGTTTCGAAAGTATCGTTAACGGAATAGAACGGGCCATTGCTTCAAATCCGTCAGAATTCACTTTAGTCCCGAAATTTCTCGCGAGCAGCCACCAGAATGTTTCTTCCCAATGATAATTGTTTTGCTGCAAATAGTCTTCTATGTTGGCTGCCTTTCTTATCAGCCTTTCGGCAACCAGGCGGTCTTTCCAGCTTTTCCAGGTAAGGTCCCGTACGGTGCCGATCATTTTTTCGCAGGGGATAAATGAGGCAGCATTCATCAATTCCCCGTACCGCTGCAATAAAATCTTTGACACTCTTTCTTTGAGTTCCAAAACAGGAATAGCCTCCTCCTTCAAATCATTCTCCCACACCACATGCAGTATGACATTATTATAGTTTTTATCCAGACCATGCTGGTGTTTGTCCCAGCCGGATGCATAGATGTGCAGCTCCACGCTGCCCGCCCAGGTAGTTCCGGCTATCTTTATTTTAGCATTGATAAAATCGGGACCCTGGTTAGTATTCAACTGTCCCGGAAAAAGAACCTCCATGGCTTCGCCCCCGGCGGTATGCAACTCTCCTTGATTGAAATATTGAAATTGCCAGATGAACTGGAGCAACCTTTCTGTCATGATGATTTGAACGTTTAAGAATTGCGGCCCAAAAATGAATGCCTGCTGTTCCTAAAGCTAATAACGGGTACCGGTTTTCTTTCCGTTATATCACCATCAAATCATCGTTTTTAACGCTTTCAGCACCCGGCTTACGGGTAATCCCATTACATTGTAAAAATCACCCCGGACAGATTTGATACCTACTACGCCGATCCATTCCTGTATCGCATAGGCACCTGCTTTATCATATGGTTTGTATTTATCTACATAGAATTCAAGATCCTTTACAGTAAGATCATGAAATTCGACTTCGGTGGTATCTGCAAAAGCAACTTCCTGGTCTCCTTTCCGGATCACCACACCGGTGACTACACGGTGTTTGTCGCCCGATAGCGCCAGCAACATACTGATGGCATCTTCGCGGTGTACAGGTTTGCCAATGATGTTGTCCCCCAGCACTACGATGGTATCTGCTGCCAATATTATTTCATCGCCGGTTCGTCCTTCCTGGACGGCCAGGGCTTTATTCCTGGCAATATAAACCGCTACATCTTCCGGCGAAAGCCCGGGAGGGAAATGCTCATCTGTTTCTTTCACCACCACGTCAAAAGGAACTTCGGCCCATTCGAGGAGTTGTTTACGTCTTGGAGATTGGGAGGCGAGGATTATTTTGTTCATAGGTGGAAATAAAAAAAGATCATCGAAAGCATCCCCGTCAGCATCACCCCTTTAATCCAGGTGCTCAGCTCGTGAAAATGCCGGACGGTAGTAGCTTTGAAAAGTTTATAAAAAATATATAACAAGGGTAAAATAATCAATATGAAACTATACGCCACCGGCAACCACCACCTGAACTGCAATACATAAACCTGCACAAGGACCAGCATGGCCAGCAATACAATTAACCACACAGCTACATACACTTTTGTTGCATGCACACCCCACACAACTGGCATAGTCCTGCAACCATATCTAACATCACCCGGCAGGTCTTCCATGTCTTTAATAGCTTCCCGCACCAGCGAAGTGATAAAAGCAAACCCCGCATATAAAAAAGCAATACGGAAAAATTTATAATGCGTATCGGAGCCCATCCCAAACGCATCCGCCAGCGAGACTTTTGAAAAGAAGATGACCAGGATTGTCCAGGCTGTTAATAGGGAAATAACAATGTTTCCGATCAGTAATCTTCTTTTAAAACTGGTTGAATAGAACCAGAGCAGGGCTACGCAGCAGATATTGGCGGCTACCAGGTACCATTTCTCCAGGAAAGGGACGGCCAGGAAGGTCAGGATCACACCAGATATGCTCAGCATAAAGTGCCAGGCAATGGCCCATCGACGGCTGATAATTTTATCCACCACCATCCGGCCCGGTTTATTCACTTCATCAATATTGATATCAAAATAATCATTGATGATGTAGCCGGCGGCCGCTATAAAGAGGGATGCCAAAACAAGGAAAATAAAATGACGGGTATCGCCGGGAGGAATGGCATCTTTATACAGGGTATGATAAATGCAAACCTGTAAAAGCGCCTGGGCCAGCGCAATAAAAAAGAGATTGGGCAGTCTTACCATCTTAAAAAAAGCTGCTATCAATCTCATGAAAATAAATTTGCGGCAAGATAAAAATAAAATACGCTTAACCGGCTAGCGGGAGGTTATATCCGGCCGGTAGTTCCAGTGATCATTTAGTTTCAACACTTTTTCAATAACGTCCCGCACGCATGCAAAACCTCCATTCAGCGGTGAAATATACTGTACGGCTTCTCTTATTTCGCTTACGGCATCTGCCGGACAGCAGGGCAGGCCAACAATTTCCATGGCCGGGAGATCAGGGAGATCATCTCCCATATACAATACTTCGGCGGTTTTCAACTGGTTGTCCTTCATATATTTCTCAATAAATGATTTCTTGTCCAGCACAGACATGTTGACATCATTGATTCCCAGTTTGAATAGCCTTGCCATTACCTGCGGCGACTCACCCCCGGAGACAATAAGAACACGGTAGCCGTTTTTAACTGCCATTTGCAAAGCAAATCCATCCTTGATATGCATTCGTCTTGCCTGCAACCCTCCATCCATCACCAAAACAGTCCCGTCAGTGAGTACGCCATCTACATCAAAAACGAAGGTGGTAATGCTTTTAAAAAGTTCAAGTACATTCATACAACGGTGAAAATAGTAAAATAAGGGAATGGGAAATTATAAAGAGAAATGTTTCATCATATGCACACTTGCGACACATTTCAGTTACAAAACTATTCCTGGCTGTCTCTCCACTCATAAACCCAGGCGCTTTGGATCATTTCCAGGTGGCCTTCCGTGCTTTCTTCTCTTTTTCCTACAAAACCCGGTATCTGCAATATCCACTCAAGCAGGTCGGTAAAACGGATACGGTAAATTTTGCCTTCATTGAATTCATTCCCAAAACGCTCGTATAATTTTAATGCAATGTCTTCGTGATCGTTCCAGTGAATCGGGGGTTCAAATTGACTCATATTTAATAAGAAGTCCGGTGGATGATGTGGGAGGCCGGAATCCAGACTTCTAATTCTGACCTCTTGCAAAGTATTACTCTCCTAAAAATTGTGTTTGATCAGGAATGACAACTTCAATCACGCCATTCCCGTCGTTCAACAGCGATTGACAACCCAACCTGGAATTCAGCCGCGGGTTTACAGCCCGGTCGATAAAATCTTCTTCCTTGTCCGTGATCTCGTCAATAAAATCCATTCCTTTCTCTATGTACAAATGACAGGTAGTGCAGGCACATACCCCGCCGCAATTATGATGAAGTTCAATATCGTTCTTTAATGCGATTTCCAGTAAAGTCTGCCCTGCTTCTACTTTTTCAAAAGTCCTGGGTTCCAGTCCCTTCTGCTCAAAATTAAACCTGATCGTATACATTTCCGCTGTTTTCGTTTCGGGTGCAAAATTAGTGGTAAAATGAAGAAGGCATTTACTTGTTTGGGAAAACAATCATTTTGCCTGCTGAATACTTTCGGTCAGCAATACATAAATGTTCTTCAGTTGTGGATGATTCTTTAACAGTTCCAGGTGCTTTTGAATGGTTTCGCTGTCATGGCGCAGCGCAGGTCCGGTTTGTGACTGTTCCGGTGAAATCTCTTTGACCCTGGAGGCAGTCTCAGCAATCAGGGGTAATAACTGCTTAAATTCAATTCCTTCCTTCCTGCAATATTCCTCTGCCAGGGAATAAAGATGATTTACAAAATTGCTGACCACCACAGCCGCTACATGCAGTTTTAGCCTCGCCTCATCGCCGGCTTCTATAACATTTTCATCCGAAATTGAATGGGCCAGTGCCGCCAGCTTTTTCCTGGCCAACTCATCACTGCCATCAAAGAATATGGGAACATCCGGAAGGACTGCCATCTCTTTTCGCAAACTTTGCAGGGGATAGAAAACACCGTAATGAGCGGTGACTCTTTTCAACACTTCTTTCGGAACAGAAGCCGCGGTGTGTGCCACCACCATACCAGGTAATCTCAACTCGTTTGCAACCCGGTCAATGGCATCATCTGCAACGGCTATGAGGTAGACATCAGCATTTTTAATGATCAGGCTGGTATAGTTGGTGGAATCTGTATCCCATTCATAAGCCAGTTTGCTGGCCGCTGAAGCATTGCGGCTATATACCTGCAGGATAGTATGCCCTGCCGCCTTGAATTTTCTTCCAAGTACAGCAGCTACATTTCCGGAACCAATTATGACGATATCCATGTATCTCCTCCAAACCTCTCCGCGACCGGGAAGTTTTTTATATTCAGTATGAGGTAATAAGCCATTACTTATTTTTGCTTTTTATGAAGTTATCCCAGCGCCTGGCTCTCCGCTACATCCGCACAAAATTCAAACTTCTTTCCTCCATCTCCAAAAAGAAAGCTGCCCGGGAAGCTTTTGAACTTTTCTGTACGCCGCAAAGACGTCATAAAAAGGCTCTTCCTAGAATTTTTGACCGGGCAGAAAAACTGCAGTTAACGGTAGAGGGGATTGCAATTACCGGCTGGCGATGGAACTATCCTGCCCCCAGAAAGGTGTTGATCATCCATGGTTTCGAGTCCTCTGTCACCAATTTTGACCGCTATGTAAAGCCATTGGTAAAAAAAGGATACGAAGTGCTGGCTTTTGATGCGCCTGCGCACGGAAGAAGCGGCGGTAAAACGATCAATGCCCCCTTATATAAAAAAACGATCCGGGAAATAAACAAACGGTTTGGCCCCATTCAATCATTCCTGGCGCATTCATTTGGCGGGTTGGCCATCAGCCTTGCCCTGGAAGAAATAAGTCATACTGCAGATTACAGGCTGGTGCTGATCGCTCCTGCTACTGAAACATCTACGGCGATAGATACTTTTTTTAAGTTCCTGCGGCTTGATCCCTTACTCAGGAATGAATTTGAAAGGATCATTGTTCAAACCAGCGGTGTTTCTTCCGGCTGGTATTCTGTTAAAAGAGCGATGAAGCATATCAGGGCCAGGGTATTATGGATTCATGATGAAGAAGATGATACAACTCCGATAAGCGATGTGCTGAAAGCAAAGGAGGAAAACTATCCCAATATCCAGTTCGTAATTACAAAAGGATTGGGCCACCGGAGAATTTACCGGGATAACCAGGTGACAAAACTAATTATTGATTTTTTATGAGGCGGGTATTGGTATTATTGTTTTTCTTTACGGGCAGCAGTTATAGCAATAAGTATTATATGGAAAACATGACCTCCCGGCCGGATACGAAAAAATATTATTACCTCGCTTTAGGCGATTCCTACAGCATTGGTGAAAGAGTTCAGCCTTCCGAGAATTTCCCCTCGCAGGTATCCGGTATGATGATGAACGCTGGTGTAGATTTCCAGCCACCCCGTATCATTGCCAAAACGGGCTGGACTACCGATGAACTGGAAGCGGGGATCCGGGAGGCTGATCAATCAGATGCGTTACGTTCATCCTATGATTTTGTCACCTTATTAATAGGTGTGAACAACCAATACCGTGGACGACCGGCCCATAATTATAAAATTGAATTTGAAGAATTGTTGAAAAAAGCCATCCATTTTGCGGGTGACAGGGCAGAGAGAGTTGTGGTATTGTCTATCCCGGACTGGGGTGTCACTCCACTCGCCGCGGGCGGCGACAAAAGCCGTATAGGAAAAGAAATTGACGGCTATAATGCCATCAATAAAGAGTTAGCGCAGCAATACCATGTATATTATATTGACATAACGCCATGGACCCGGGAAGCAGCCAGTGATTTATCGTTGCTGGCCAATGATGGCTTACACCCTTCGGGTAAAGAATATAAGCGTTGGGCAGAAAGCATTTCTGCCATTATTAAATCAAAAATATAGTTGAATTACTGCACGATATGCGCAGTATTTATGCGTCTTACCAAATCAAGAATGGAAGGATTAAATATTGTTTCCCCGAAAATTTATTATCCTTGTCCTAACTTGCAGCCGCCGAAAAGCGGTTTTGTGATATAATAAGGTATCATTTATGGCGAAAAATTTATTGATAGTTGAGAGCCCGGCGAAAGCAAAAACAATCGAAAAGATACTTGGCAGTGATTTCCAGGTAAAGAGCTGTTTTGGCCATATCCGTGACCTGCAGAAAGCCGGTATGGGTATTGATATTGAGAAGAATTTCAAACCTACTTATATTGTTCCTCCTGAGAAACAGAAGGTAGTTGCCGATTTGAAAAGGCTGGCGGATAAGAGCGATGAAGTGTGGCTGGCGACGGATGAGGACCGTGAGGGTGAGGCTATTGGCTGGCATCTCTGCGAAGTACTGGGGCTTGATCCCAAAAAGACCAAGCGCATCGTGTTTAATGAAATCACCAAAACAGCTATAAAAGAAGCCGTAGAAAATCCCCGCAAACTCGATATGAACCTGGTGATGGCGCAACAGGCCCGAAGAATCCTGGACCGGATTGTAGGGTTTGAACTCAGCCCGGTGCTCTGGCGTAAAATGAGTATGCGGAACAACCTGAGCGCGGGCCGTGTACAAAGTGTTGCCGTCAGGTTAATTGCAGAAAGGGAAAGAGAGATCAATGCTTTTACTCCTGTCAGCACCTTTAAAATAGAAGCCTTATTTACTGCAAAGGATGCAGGGGGCAAGTCGGTGACATTTGCTGCCGAAGGAAAAAAACAAAATACGGGAGATGATGCAGAAACATTTTTGAAAAGCTGCCTGGGTGCAACCTACCAGGTAAATGATGTACAGGTAAAACCCGGTAAACGCTCCCCAGCCCCACCCTTTACAACTTCTACCTTGCAGCAGGAAGCATCCAGGAAACTGGGTTATGGCGTTGCCAGAACGATGCAGATAGCGCAGCGGTTATACGAGAATGGATACATTACTTATATGCGTACCGACAGTGTTAACCTGAGTAATACGGCCCTCGGCGATATTACCAACACGGTGAAAAGCATGTATGGCGAACAATATCACCAGTTCCGGAAATACAAAACCAGGAATGAAAGCGCACAGGAGGCCCACGAAGCTATCAGGCCAACTTACATGAGTAACCCCTCCATACCTGAAGCAGAATGGGCCCGGTTATATGAATTGATCTGGAAAAGAACCATGGCCTGCCAGATGGCAGACGCAGAACTGGAAAAAACGGTAGCCAAAATTGAAATTTCGACTAACAAAGAAGAACTGAGCGCATCAGGAGAAGTGATGAAGTTTGATGGCTTTTTAAAAGTTTACCGGGAAGATAAAGATGATGATGAACTGGAAGAAGAAGCTAATGAAGGAATGTTACCCCCGCTGTCTGTTGGTCAGCAACTGCCTCTGAGAGAAATGAAAGCGACTGAACGCTTCAGTCGTCCGCCTTCGCGTTACACGGAAGCTTCGCTGGTAAAGAAACTGGAAGAATTGGGTATCGGCCGCCCATCAACCTACGCCCCGACCATTTCTACGATTTTGAAAAGAGGGTATGTGGAAAAAAGGGATAAGGAAGGTATCATCAGAAATTACCAGGTTTATATTTTAAAAGACGAGTCCATAAACAACAAGCTTGACAGTGAAACCACCGGCGCTGAAAAATCAAAATTGTTCCCCTCTGACCTGGGGCTGGTGGTCACGGATTTTTTGAAACAATATTTCGACGACATCATGGATTATAGCTTCACGGCCCGGATCGAAGAAGAATTTGATGAAGTGGCCGAAGGCAAGATGAAGTGGAATAAGATGATCGACGATTTTTACCTGCCTTTCAAAAAAGATGTAGATAATACCATTGAAAATGCCGAACGCATAAAAGGGGAAAGGGAATTGGGTGTTGACCCGGAAAGTGGCAAACCGGTGGTGGCGAGGATGGGTCGTTATGGTGCCATGATACAGATCGGTGTTGCCGATGACGAAGAAAAACCACGCTTTGCCAAAGTACCAACAGGGCAGAGTATAGAAACGATCACCTTCGATGAGGCGATGATCCTGTTTGGTGCGCAGGGAACGATGGGCCAGTACGAAGAAAAAGATGTTTCAGTAAATGTTGGCCGGTTCGGGCCCTACGTGAAATGGGGAGAAGAATTCATTTCCCTTCCCAAAGGAACCGATCTTTCCACGGTGGACCTGGAAAAAGCCATCCATCACATCAAACAAAAACAAATTGCCGATGCACCGGTCGGAACTTTTGACAGCAAACCCATCATTAAAGGCAAAGGCCGGTTCGGCCCCTATATCAAATGGGATGGGATGTTCATCAATGTGCCCCGGCGGTATGATTTTGAGTCCCTCACCCAGGCAGAGATGAATGAACTGATAGAAGCCAAGGTAAAAAAAGAAGCAAACCGCTATATCCAGCGATGGCCGGATGAAAAAATCTCCCTCGAAAATGCAAGGTGGGGGCCCATTCTGAAGTTCGGGAAAAAGATTATCCGCTTACCTAAAAAAGCTGATGATACAAAATATACAGCAGAAGAAGCAACCACATTTACCCTGGATGATGTAAAGAAATTTATTGAGCTGGAAATACCGGGAGCATTTACCAAAAAAGCAAGGAAAGCACCTGCTAAAAAGAAGGCGGCAAAACCTGCCGTCAAAAAAACAGCCAGGAAGAAAAAATAAACGGGTAAGCTATTTATTGAACCAGCACAAAAGCAGCCCAGCGGTACGGATCATTCCAGTACTTATTTTTCATGCTCGTTTGTGCCTGGTAAAAGGCATCCGTGAACGTTTGTTTTTTAAATAAATTCCCATAAAATAATTGCATGAACTCGGCTGTCTCTTCATCGGGCACTTTCCATAAGCTCATGAGCAGGTTTTCCACTCCAGCCATTTTGAATGCGCGCTGAAGCCCATAAACACCTTCACTCCCTTTCAGATCTCCCAGTGCAGTTTCGCAAGCAGACAAAACAGCCAGCCTGGTATTGGGCAAGTACAAATTGGAAACTTCATATGCCGTGAAAATTCCATCTTCGATACCCGTTGTTGATTTTCCCGAAAGCCAGGAACGGTTGGCACCGGCCAATAATAACCCGGACCGCATCAGCGGGTTATCGGATTCCTTTAATACAACTCCACCCGAACGTTCCCGGATGCCTGATTCTTTTTTGGGTGGTGCGGGGTCAGCAAAGAAAAAACCGTGCGTGGCAATATGAAGTATATGCGGCGAATTGGCACCATTGAGGGCTTTTACGGATTCTTCATTGGCATCTGCGCCGGTGCGCACCATCACGTTGATCTTTTTTTTCCTTGCCAGGTTTTCAATTGCCCTGATTTCGGCCAGGGTGCCGGGCAGCTCCTGCCAGTTGTTATTTCGTTCAAGATCATCCGGCAAAGAACGGCTGGCGTTATCAGGTTTATAATTGTATTTACTTACAGCCGTTTTTAACCTGGCCGTGTCCACATTATACAACACCCCACCATACAGCATAATTTTATCCCTGGTCGTGATAATGTCTGGTTTCGTATTATTCACCGATGAAGTGGTGCTTACCTGCACCAGGTGATATTTATCACTCAGTAATTGTTGCTCATTTCCCTGCAAGGCTGCAAAAGAAATGCGGTGAAGCAAACCGGCCGGCGCATAAAATATTTTGTTGATACCGGTAAGGAATGTATCAAGCGGATCCCATATCAACTTGTAAAGCCTGTTGCCTGCAGACGGCATACCGGGTATGCCTTTACTGTTTCTGTACAGCTGTGATATATGCTGAAAGTCATTCTTCGCGCCCGTTTTTAGCAGGCTGTCCAGGTCCTTTTTTTCAAAAAGACGGATAACCTGTGGTTCGGGCCGGTCTTTCCGGACAACAAGTGCGATATACAGGGTGCTGTCTGTTTGCCTTGTGCCGTTATAATAACTGAATTCCGCAAATTCAACAGCCGCTTCCCCCGGCTTCAACTTTTCCTGTATCATATGCCAGTCGGGTTCCTGCTGATTGGCCTGCTCATTGAAACCAGAGATACGGCTTAAATCTTTTTCCAGGCTATTTGCTTCTTCTTCAAGCCTCGTTATTTCCCCGGCGAATCGGGATGGTGAATTGCTGTAAAAAAAAGCAAGTTGTTCTTTTATGTCAATCCAATGGTTGTAAGTATTCTTCGAAACGGTGTCGCTGACCGCATATAAAAAACGGCGCATTTGCCTGGAGGATGCCAGGATCATTTCCCGGGTAATCAGCGATACATTATAAGCAAAGCCCTGGCTGGATGCCGGGTAAGCTGATGAATAAAAAGAAAAATAACCATCATTCATCCCCCCAACTTCTTTCAGGTAGAGCCACTTCTCCTTTTCTGAGGAGAACCGGAATATCTTCCTGGCACTCTCATGGGTTTTCCTGAACGAACGGGAATAAAACTCGTTGGCTTTTTCCGGCTGTTGAAGTGTCCAGTACAGGTTGCCGAGATTATTCAGGCTCTGAATATATTGCAGGCTTTCACTACCGTATTTTTTTTCGAAAATTTTACTCGCCTGCAGCAACAAAGGTCCGGATTGTTCATACCGTCCAAGTTTCCAGAAAAGAACGGCCAGGTTGGTACAATTGACCGCATAACCAGGACTTTCCTTTCCCAACACTTTTTCATTGATAAGCAGGGCTTCCCGGTAAAATGATTCTGCTTTTTCCAGCTGACCGGTATAGCTGTATATGTTTCCCAGGTTGTCACAACTCGCGGCATACGCTGAATGTTCTTTTCCCAATAGTCTTTCTCTTATTTGTTTAGCTTCCAGGAACAGGGGTTCCGCTCTTTCATATTGTTTCATAACAGCATACACAGCACCCAGGCTTACACAGGTGGAAGCATATTGCACATTCTCCCGCCCCATCATTTTTTCAATAACCTGTTTGGCTTCCAGGCCCAATGATTCTGCTTTTACATACTGACCCAGTTCCCGGTAAAAATTGGAAAGATTATTACAGCTGACCGAATATTCAGGGCTTTCTTTGCCCGACAATCTTTCCCGTATTTGTTTGGTCGTAAGAAAAAGCGCCTCCGCCTTTTCATATTCGCTCATACCGGCATACAGAATTGCCAGGTTATTGCAGTTAGTAAGATAAGCTTCGTTATCCTTACCAATGGTGGATTCGCACAGCCGCATCGCTTCCTTGTACAGCGCTTCTGCTCTTGAAAACTGGCCCATATCCCGGTACAACGCACCCAGGTTGTTGCAGCTGTTGGCATAATCCGGGTGGGCTTTTCCTAAAACCTTTTCCCTTATATTCTTTGATTCTATAAAAAGAGCCTCCGCATTTAAGAACTGTTCCAGGGCCAGGTAGACTGCACCGAGGTTGTTACATGCTTCCGCGTAATCAGGATTATTTTTCCCGATGTTCTTTTCCAGCAAATTTTTTGTCTCAATATAATATGGAAGCGCCTTTTCATATTGCCCCATGTCGTTATAGAGGACAGCAAGACCCCGGCAATTATTTATATACTCCGAATGATCCTTCCCAAGAAGTTTACCGCTTATGTCCCTGTTTTCAATAATCAGGGCTTCGGCTTTTTGATATTGCCGGAGCATCCAGTAAGCCGAAGCCAGCATGCCGGAAGCCGTTAAATACTGCTGGTTCATTTTACCCCCACTTTTCTCCTTAAAAGCTTTTACTTCCAGTAATAAAGGCAATGCCTGGTCATACCGCCCGAGGATGGCATAGACAGTGCCCAGAATATCGGAGGCGTCTATATAATCCGGGTGCAGCTTACCCAGCAGTTTCTCCCTCGTTTGTTTTACTTCAACAAAAAAAGGGAGGGCTTTATTAAAGTTTCCCATTCCCCCATAGAGTCTTCCCAGCGAATTACAGCCTGATAAATAATCAGGATGTTCCCTGCCAAGCAACTTATTTTTTATTGCCAGGCTTTCAACCAGCTCGATTTCAGCCGGAGAATAATCTTTCGCCCGCATATAAATTTTCCCCAAAGAGTCGCAAACCAACGCCCGGCTGAGCGATACCAAAGAATCCGGCGGCAGTGCTGTCTTTGCTTTGGTATAAAACGCAATAGCCTTGTCAACCTTTCCTGCCTCGTTATAATATTGGGCGCTGTCAGCGTATTGCTTCCAGTCCTGGCTGTATAATTCCTGGCAAAATATACCGATCAATACTGCAATCAGTAAACTCTTTCCTGGCATACCGGCACTTTAAAAATTAAACGATTAACAGTTCATGTCAACAGGAGGATTAAAAAAGGCAGGAAATCAATAAGGGAGGAATTCTTCCTGAAATTATAAAAAGAAAATGAGAAAGGGAATACTGTCACAGAGCCCTGGCCATCCTGTTGCCAAAACTGGCTAAGAATAACGGGCGGCTATAGATACAACGGGAGATTCTTTCCCGGCAAAAAAGCAGCCCAAATCGTATTTTGTGGAAAATAACCCGCTGCATGAACAGGAAATACTGGGAAATGATAGCACCGGCATATGGTGACGAGATATTTGATGTTCTCCAGCATGATAAAAAGGCGTTCATAAGATCAGCGATCAAAAAATACGCGGGTAAACGCAAAACAGTAATGGATATTGGTTGTGCCATTGGGAAGTGGTTGCCGGTACTTTCACCCGCCTTTAAAGAAGTGGTAGCTGTTGATATCTCTTCAACGAACCTGGAAATAGCCAAAAAATTATACCCGGAATATAAAAACGTGGTTTACCTGCGGGCCGACATGTCAGGAGAAAAAACAAAAGTGCCGGCCTGTGATTTCGCGGTCTGCATCAATGCCATCCTGACTCCGTCCTTACAAGAAAGAACGATATTTTTCCAGTCACTCTCCGCCTGTGTAAAAAAAAGAGGACACATGATCATTACGGTTCCTTCACTCGAATCATGGTTACTCACCAGCATCGTCCAGTATAACTGGAAAATAGACCGCGCGCATTTCCCGGCAAAAACACCTGCAAAAGTGGCCGTTAAAAAATGGGAAAATATCAGGCAGGGAAATGCAGATATTGATGAAGTGCCTCATAAACATTATTTAAAAGAAGAGTTGCAGTTGCTATTATCAAAGGCCGGGTTTGTGGCTGAATCATTCCGGAAAATTGAGTATGCCTGGACTACCGAATTTCACCGGCCACCGGCCTGGCTGAGACAGCCGGGTCCCTGGGATTGGATGGTGGTAGCAAGAAAGTTATGAATTATGAGTTATGAATAAGGTGCGAATAGTTATAAGTTGAAGTAATGATGATGATAAGAGCAATCTCTGACAACAACATTATTTCTGCATTAGAGAATTCCGGTTCCACACTCCTGCCAGCGCCGGTTCTCCCCACCTGTGGAAAATTTTAACTGTTTTATTTCGTTTCTACAGTAGATATTTACCAAACCCAAGCCGCCACCATGGAAACGAATAAAGAAATATCGGCCCTTTTCACTTTAATTGACGACCCTGACGAAGAAGTCTTCGGCGCTGTGTCGAACAAGATCGTTAATTATGGAAAGAACATTATTCCCAACCTGGAGCATCTCTGGGAAACGACGCCTAACGAGGAAATACAAACCCGGATCGAGTTGCTGATCCACCGTCTTCATTACACCGACCTGGTCGAGGATTTCCGGCAGTGGAGTGTCTCCGGTCACCACGACCTGATGCTGGGAGCCATGCTGGCCTGTAAGTTCCAGTATCCTGATATTTCTACAACGCCTGTTTTGCAGGAAATTGAAAAAGTCCGGCGTAATATCTGGCTTGAACTCAATAATTACCTGACTCCGCTGGAGCAAATAAATATTGTTACCAGTATTTTATACAGCTATTATGGATTAAAAGGAGGCGAAACCAGTTATAAAGAACCCAATGAATTCCTGTTGCACAAAACACTGGAGGCCAAACGGGGTAACCAGATTAGCAACGGAATTCTTTACCTGATCCTCTGCGAGTTGCTGGATATACCTGTCAAGGCCATTCATATTCCAAAACAATTCATTATCGCCTATTTCAAACCAGGATATTCAGATGAAAGCCTCCCCAACCCTATTCATAAGATTGAATTCTTTATTGATCCCACATCGGGCCAGGTTTTTACACATAATGATGTGGAGAGCTATTTCAAAAGAATCGCTGTGCCTCCTGTCGGCTCCTATTTCAAACCCCAGAAAAATAAACAGGTGATCCGGCAGATGCTGGAAGAATTCAGTAAATGTTTTGACTCGGCGAAAGACAAGCATAAACAGGCAGAACTGACCGACCTGGCGAAACTTCTCGAATAAGTACTAACAGATAGGCTGCCTTTTTTCTTAAAGCTCTAATTTCCATCCATCCCTGTACTCTCTTTTTACAAACTGGTTGGCTTCATCGAAGTTGGTGACTTTCATATTTGCCGCATCCCATAACAATTTTTTCCTGCCAAGGTATTTATCCTCCCAGCCTTTCAGTGCCGGGTTCTTCATCATCCAGCTTCTTATAGCCAGGTTACCCATCAGGATGCTTTCCGTAAATGGGCCTGCGTATTCAAACGGGGAACTTGTTTCACCTTTTCCATAGCCGGCAATACAGGCATTTACCCATTGCAGGTAATGACCTTCGGGAACTCTTTTTATTTTTTCCCGGGGCATGTTTTTTTCTTTCATGAGCCTGGTGGGCAGCAAGCGGGGATTTTCTCCATAGCAATCAATGAGCAACTTTCCTTTTTTCCCGACAAATAATACACCCCCGTCCCAGTTGCCAAATGGCTCCCCGGGCAATAATTCTTCGGGCCGCTCCGGCAGCAAACCGCCATCATGCCAGGAAACCTTAATGCTCCCTTTGCCTTCTGTTCGTGGATAGGTTAAATGGATAACCGAAGCTGGCGGACACGCATCAGGGTTCTGTGTGTCATTCCACATTTCCTTCCATACGGTAGCCACACTGCATTCAGCGGAGTCAGGATACTGTATAGGTAGTATCCGGTAAATAGGATCCATGATATGGCAGGCCATATCTCCCAACGCCCCGGTGCCAAATGCCCACCAGCCTCTCCAGTTGAAGGGCAGGTAAGCCGGGTTATAGTTAATGTGTTTCGCAGGACCTAACCAGAGGTTCCAGTCGAGTTCAGCAGGTGTATCAAAATTACCGGCAGGAGTTGCTATCCCCTGCGGCCAAACCGGGCGGTTTGTCCAGGCATGTGCTTCATAGACTTTGCCGATCATACCTGCGTCCACCATTTCCTTTGCCCTGCGAACCCCATCTCCTGATCCACCCTGGTTTCCCATCTGTGTAATCACTTTATATTTCTTAGCGGCCTGTGCCAATATCCTGGCCTCATAAATATCATGAGCAAGGGGTTTTTGTGTGTACACATGTTTTCCCATTTGCATTGCCGCGAGCGTTGCCACCGCATGTGTGTTATCAGGTGTGGAAATGCAACAGGCGTCAATATTGTTTCTTTCTTTCTGCAACATTTCCCTGAAATCGTGGTAATAGGGGGCTTTGGGGAAGTTTGCTCTTGATTTTTTTGCCTGCCGGTCATCCACATCGCAGAGCGCTGCAATATTTACCCGGGGACTTTTGGCAAATTCAAGAAGGTCGCCTTCACCTTTCCCACCCACGCCTATCCCGGCAATATTGAGTTTATCACTGGGTGCTATATGCCCGCGTCCCAGGACATGCCGGGGAACAATGAAAAAGGCAGTTCCGACGATTGCGCTGTTCCGGATAAAATTTCTCCGGGATATATGCAGGTTCTTCTTAACAGGGGTCATCTGGTAAAAATTTGCTTCAAGTTAAACGTAACAGGAGGAAACGTCAAATATTATTCTGTCTTTCTGTTTGCTCACAAATCTTTAGTTTAGATAAAATTTAATACGGGATGATCAGCTGGGAGGATTTTGAAAAAATTGATATGCGGGTGGGCACCATCATTGAGGTGAATGATTTTCCAAAAGCCAGGAAACCTGCCTACAAACTCACCATCGATTTTGGAAACACGACAGGCATCAAAAAATCGTCTGCCCAGGTAACGGCCCATTATAAAATGGAGGAGCTGCTGAACCGGCAGGTAATCGCGGTGATCAACTTCCCTCCCAAACAAATCGGTGGTTTTATAAGCGACTGCCTGGTGCTTGGTGTCTATGATGAGAACAATGACGTAATTTTATTATCCCCTGAACGGGATGTAAAGAACGGGCAAAAGATAGGTTGATCATGGCTGCAACACAAAGTACATATTATCATTCCCCGGTGGGATTACTGAAAATTTCGGGTACGGATGAATACATCAGTGAAGTAACCTTTCATGATACAACGCAAAAGGCTGAAGGAAATAAAAAACATATCCCTCCCATGCTGATCAACTGCGTAGAGCAGCTGATCCAGTATTTCAACGGGGAGCGAAGAATTTTTGACCTGCCCTTGAATCAGCCCGGTACTCCTTTCCAGCAGGAAATCTGGAATTACCTGGCTGCAATTCCCTATGGTAAAACCATCAGTTACCTGGAACTGGCAAGAAGAACCGGTGATACAAAAGCCACCCGTGCGGTGGCCAATGCAAACGGTAAAAATAATATTGCCATCATTATCCCCTGCCACCGTGTAATTGGCTCCAACAGGGACCTGGTTGGTTATGCCGGCGGGCTATGGCGGAAAAAATGGTTACTGGAACTGGAAGCCAAAGTGGCGCACGGTGTGCAGACCCTTTTCTAGGAGAAAAGTGCAGGGATGAATTACGAACCCCGAATTATAAACTCATATCAATTCATCGCTGGTAAAGGCAAAGGGCAGCAGGAACCTGGCCGTTTTAATAATATATACTTTTCCTTCCTGGCCACTTAGTATGAGCCGGATGGGTTTTTTTGTTCTTGTTTCATATTCGAGCAGCGCCTGGCGGCACATCCCGCAGGGAGATATGGGGTGATCACTTCTTACATCTTCGCTATTGTAACTGATCGCCATACTTTTTACCGCCATATTCGGGTGAAGGGTTCCTACAGAACCGAGTAAAACCCTTTCTG
This sequence comes from Chitinophagaceae bacterium, assembly GCA_025449935.1. Classification (GTDB taxonomy): domain Bacteria; phylum Bacteroidota; class Bacteroidia; order Chitinophagales; family Chitinophagaceae; genus JJ008. The sequence goes on along the minus strand of JANWIJ010000097.1, from coordinate 24,657 downwards.
CACATATACCCACCGGGTAAGAGGCATTCTCCTGGTTGGTGCCTGCCACTACTTCCCCATTTTCCAATATGGCCACTGCACCCACATGAAACCTGGAATAAGGGGCATAAGCCTGTTCAGTAACGGTCCTTGCTTCCGTCAGCAGCCAGGCATCTTTTTCATCCAGCTCACTGATGTCATCATATATTTCATACTGAAATTCAAACTTATTCTCTTTCATATGCTGGTGCGTTTGCAGACAAAAATGCCCCTGAACTGATCAAGGGCATTTAAAGTTAAATTATTTTACAATACGGAACAACCGCTTCCAGCGCGGACCGCCATCCCAGCTGAACCAGATCATCCATGCTTTACCAACTACCCTGTCTTCGGGAACAAATCCCCAGAATCTTGAATCCTGCGATTGGTGCCGGTTATCTCCCATCATCCAGTAATAATCCATTTTAAAGGTGTAGGATGTTACTTCTTTCCCGTTCAGGAAAAACTTTCCGTCTCTTGTCGTAAAATCATTTTTTTCATATACCCGTATAGCGCGCTGGTAAATAGCATAGGTGCTGTCATTCAATGAGAGGCTGGCCCCTTTTTTGGGAATCCAGATCGGTCCATAATTGTCCAGCTGCCATTTATTTTTCAATACATAGGGTTCCACCGCAGCCGGGTTCATCCATTCTGCTTCAAGGATGGGTGTTATCGATTTAGCCAACCCGCTTTTTTTCATTTTTTCAGCTCCCTCAAAAGTCAGGTTCCATTCAAATGTATTAACGGGTAATGGTTGTGTGCGTTCGGGATTGAAATAAATATCATTTTCAAAATCAAAACCATATTCCTCTTTCAGAATGTCCCCGTCAAGTGCCTGCCCGCTAGTAACAACCGTATAGGGCATGACAGATTGAAGCGGGGTGTTTTCAACCACCCCGTTGATGTAGGCCCTGCCCCCGCTGATCTGCAGTGTATCGCCGGCAACGGCTACACATCTTTTGATATAATTATCGGATTTATCGGCGGGGTGAATTGCCAGCGGGTAACCGTCCGGGTCATTCAATATTAATTTTCTTCCCGCCTCTTCATTTAACCTTCCGAGTTCCCTGACGTATTGATAATAGGGGTGAAAGGATTGACCATCTTTTTTGTTCACGACGGTATCGCCCGCTGGAAAATTAAAAACCACGGCATCACCGCGTTTAACCGGTGATGCAAACCACCTGGTGTATGGAATTTTTATCAGTTCCGAATACGATTTCCGGCTGGATCCCGGGAGATAATTATGAACGAATGGAACAGATAATGGTGTATTGGGAATCCTGGGCCCGTAACTAAGTTTACTGACGAACAAAAAATCCCTGACCAGCAAAGATTTTTCCATCGAACCCGAGGGGATCGTGTAAGCTTCAAATATAAATGTGCGGATCAGGGTGGCGGCAACAACAGCAAAAATGGCAGCATCTACCCACTCTCTCCAACCCTTCTTTTTATGTTTGCGGGCTGCATCCGGACCAATAAATTTCGGGTCTTCCTTGTAAGCCAGGTAAGGAAAGTACAAGGGAGCAAAAAGGGCTGCCAGGGTATGCTGGCCAAGGGAAAATTTGCCAAACAACTTGACAAATTCGATAAATATGCCGGGGCTGATAAACCACCCAACTACGGGGATAAATTGCCAGAATACCCAATGTTTTGGCCGTTGAGCCAACTCTTGCATCACCCAGGTGTTATAAAATGGTACATATGCCTTCCAGGCAGGGGCACCGGCTTTGGTAAAAAGCTTTGCCAGGCCAAAGGAAGGAAGGAAAACGATCAGGGTACTGATGAGATAAACTATGAAAAGGTGATTTAGGGGCATGAACCGTATTTTATTGGTGACAAAAATATCCTAAATATTTGCGTATCAAAATTTTAATATTCAAAGTTTTGCTAAAGCATGGAACCGGTATGCCCGGAATAAACGATAATTTAGCGGATTCCTTTCTATGAACTATTTTACTATCAAGGATATCGAAAACCTCTGTGGGATCAAGGCTCATACCCTCCGGGTATGGGAGCAGCGGTATAAGCTGTTTATCGCAAAGAGAAAAGAGAGTCTTCACCGTATTTATGACAATGACGACCTGAAAGAATTGCTCCGTATTTCGTTTTTGTACCACAATGGTCATAAGATTTCAAAGATCGCAGAACTAAGCCGGGAGGAAATTCACCAGTTGGTTCAAAACTCCTGCGTACAGGAAAATAATCATGAAGTTTTTGTTCACCAGCTGATTGAGGCCGGGCTCGATTTTGACAAAGAAAAGTTTGAAAAGATTATTAATTGTGTGGCCATGCGCCTGGGACTGGACAGGAGTATCACGGATGTATTCTACCCGTTCCTGCATCGTATTGGTTTGTTGTGGATGACCAATAATATTATCCCGGCGCAGGAGCATTTTGTGAGTCATATTATCCGTAAAAAAATCATACTGGCCATTGATGGCCTGGAAGTGAACAAAACAACTGACAATGTGCTGTTGTTTGCACCGGAAGGAGAATTTCATGAAATTCCCCTCCTGGCTGTTAACTATTTCTTCCGCAAAAACAATAATTACACCACCTATTTCGGTACCAACGTTTCAAGGGAAAGCCTCAATTATTTCCTGCAGCTCCACCCGGCGGATTGCCTGTATACACATATTATTACCCGGCTTGACAATTGCGGGTTGGAAAGCTATGTCTGCTCGCTGTGCAATGACTTTCCGGGTAAGCAAATCGTGGTATCGGGTCCTGCGGTACAATGCATCCAGCAACAACCCGCAAACCTCAAAATCCTCCATTCACTGGAAGAAATGATGGCCTTTGCAAAACAGCGAAGCCAGAAAGTGTAGCGGTTACTTGGGCATCACGTAATTGCTCACATCCTCAGTGGTAATCGTCTTGCCGGAGAGAATCACCAGCCTTTCGACAACGTTTCTTAATTCGCGGATATTTCCGGTCCAGTTGTATTGTTGCAGCAGTTTGATCGCATCCGGATCAATCGTTTTTTGAACGGTGCCATAATCTGAACATATATCACCCAGGAACTGGTCTACCAGCAGCGGGATATCATCACGGCGGTCGTTCAATGAGGGCACATGTATCAGGATTACACTGAGCCGGTGATAAAGGTCAAGCCGGAAATTTTTCGTCTCTACTTCCTTTAACAGGTCTTTGTTGGTAGCAGCTATCACCCTTACATCCACATTGATATCTTTATCGGCACCTACCCTGGTGATCTTCCCTTCCTGTAGTGCCCGCAATACTTTTGCCTGGGCATTGGCACTCATATCGCCTATCTCATCCAGGAAAAGCGTTCCACCATTGGCGGATTCAAATTTCCCGATCCGTTGTTTGATGGCGGAGGTAAAGGATCCTTTTTCATGACCGAAGAGCTCGCTTTCGATCAGTTCCGTCGGGATAGCGGCACAGTTCACTTCAATCATTGGCCCGGTTGCCCGGTTACTTTTTTCATGCACCCATCGTGCCACCAACTCCTTCCCTACGCCGTTGTCGCCGGTAATTAAAATTCGGGCATCCGTTGGTGCTACCTTTTCTATGGTTTCTTTGATCTTTTTTATCGGTGCGGAATCGCCGATCATTTCCTGCACTTTGCTTACCCGTCTTTTCAACACTTTGGTTTCGCTTACCAGGCTGCTTTTATCCATCGCATTCCGGATGGTAATCAGGAGCCGGTTAAGGTCGGGGGGTTTGGAAATATAATCATAGGCCCCTTTCTTAACTGCATCCACAGCTGTTTCTATATTTCCGTGACCGGATATCATTATGATGGGAATATCGGGACTTATATCGCCCGCTTTTTGTAAAAACTCGATCCCATCCAGTTTTGGCATTTTGATATCGCATAAAACAAGATCGAAGGATTTTTCCCTGAATTTCTTCAGGCCCTCTTCCCCATCTGCCGCTTCCTCTATTTTATAGCCTTCAAAGGATAGTATTTCGATCAGGGTCTTACGGATCGCTTTTTCGTCATCAATGATCAGGATATCTGCCATGAATTGTCTTTTTTTGAGGGGTAAAAGTAATTGATTTGAAGCGAAGGAGGAACCAGGGGGTGAGCGGTAAAGTTTGCCGGCAGGCAGGGGGCAAAAAATAGAGGCCGGGTAGAAACCCAGCCTCGTTTTAAAATCCAATATCCTATGAAAAACCGTAACAAAGATCGGGGTAAAAGGCCAATACGTTGCACATTAGCCGAAATTATTTTCAGAAATACCACTAACCGGGTAGAATCACACGACCTTATTGCCTGGAACCCTTGTTGATGACTGATATCGTAAAAGCCCGGTAATTCCGGGCTTAAAAATTTATTAGCGATCCTGACAGCTTATTTGTTGTGGTACATCACTTCCTTGACCAGCTTTACGGTCCTGCTTACATCGGGCAAAGCCGCTGCAACAAGGTTGGGAGCATAATGCAGCGGCGCGTCTGCGGCAGTGATACGGCGTATCGGAGCATCAAGGTAATCGAATCCCTCTTTTTGGATGCGGTAAGTGATCTCCGATGAAATGGAGGCAAAGGGCCATTGCTCTTCCACGATCACGAGGCGGTTTGTTTTCTTTACACTTTCCAATATGGTCATCCAGTCGAGCGGGCGAATGGTTCGCAGATCGATAACCTCGGCGCTGATATTTTCTTTTTCTAATTCGGCAGCAGCGCCCAGGGCCACTTTCATCATTTTATTGAAGGACACAATGGTCACATCATTGCCTCTTTTCTTAACGGCTGCTTTCCCCAATTCAATATAATATTCCTCATCGGGTATATCACTTTTTTCCCCGTACATCACTTCACTCTCCATAAATATAACCGGGTCCTCTTCATAGCGGATCGATTGCTTCAGCAATCCCTTGGCATCATAACCGTTACTGGGAGAAACAACCTTGAGCCCCGGGATATTTGCATACAAACTCTCAAATGCCGTTGAGTGCTGTGCGCCCAATTGACCAGCGGAGCCATTCGGACCCCGAAAAACAATAGGACAACTAACCTGTCCCCCGCTCATTGCCAGCATCTTGGAAGCTGTATTTAAAATTTGATCCAAGGCTAAAACGGCAAAATTCCAGGTCATGAATTCAATTATTGGCCGAAGACCGTTTTGAGCAGCCCCTACACCAACGGCCGTAAAACCCAGTTCGGAGATAGGAGTATCGATGACCCTTCTTGGACCAAATTCTGCCAGCATGCCCTGGCTTACTTTATATGCACCATTGTATTCAGCGACTTCCTCACCCATCAGGAAAACACGTTCATCCCTTCTCATTTCTTCATTCAACGCTTCCCGTAACGCCTCCCTGAATGGAATTGATCTTGCCATCTTTTACTTGCTTTTTAGGTGGGCAAATTTAAGCGGGAAAGAGGATATTACCTAAATGAAAAAAGGTGCCATAACGTGCAGGAAAGCCCTTTAATTCCCCGGCAGGCAACTCTTGATCATCTTCTTCATGGATGGGGTTGCGAAATCCGCATCTGTGAGGCGGGAGGCATCCCGGACATCCGGGTATAATTTTTCCAGTTTGTACTGCATGCAATCGCAGTAACTCTGAGCATCCAGGTATTCCATCCCTCCCTTTTCGGCTGCTCCCACACAATTATTCACAAATTCCAGTTCATCCTTGCGTGACCAGCCAGCACTGCTGCTGCTTGTACTGGACGTCCCGGTAATTCCGCTCCTTTCCTGGCAATCCTGTATCCATCCCTTCGTTTCAGAACTGTTTTTATCAAAGTTTGATACGTCACTGGCATCTGGAAATTTCCGTTCCATCCGTTGCTGCATACAGTTACAATAAATTTCAGCTTTTGACCTTGATACGCCATTCTCGACCGCCTTGTCTACGCAGGGAGTAACAAATTGTCTTACTTCTGAGGAAGTCCAGTTCTTACTGTCCGGGATATGGTTTCCTTCCTCATCATCATCAACCACATCATCATAATTTCCTGAATTCCGGTCAATCTTGCGATCATCAGTTGTTTTATCGTCATTGCTGCTGCTGGTTTTATCATCCTTGTTGCCGTCATCACCGTCCCGGTAATCGTCCTTGTCACGGGTGCTGGTATTGCGGTCATCGCGGTTGGTTGTTTTTTTATCTTTACAGGAAGTAAGAAGGCTTAAAGACAGTAACAGGATAAGCAGTTTTTTCATACTGAAGGTTTTTGTTGTGGTTTAATTTCTACACAACAAAGTAGCTATTCTTTCTGAACCCGGAAAAAAAAGGCCGGTGATTTTCTGAACATTCTGAACATCGGATTTATTCCAGCATCAGGAACTTTTGTCCCAGCGCATCCACCCGGTAGTATTTTCCGCCCTCTACCAGCAAGCCTTCTGAGTGACCACGGGCGTGATGCACATCAGTATTGATCAGTTTTCCATTGTGTAAAACACGAATCGTATCGCTGATTACCGTATGACCGGTAGAAATATGTTTGGCACCATAAAAAGAAAGAGTGCTGTCAATTTGTGTAAGGGGGGCAACGGGATTTCCGGAATAATAGCCCCGGTACCAGAAAGGACCCAGGTCACTGTACAGCAGCCCCACAGTACTGTCCGGGAAATTATAAGAAGAGTCCGCATAAAATGGCCGGACCAGTTCATTAATTTTCTCAACTCCTATCTGTGCTTTGTTAACCGGTGATGATATACCGGCATGAATAAATAAAATGTCCCCCACTTTCTCTGCGACGTTTTTTGTGCGTAACCATCTCCCGAGTTCCGAGCTGTCACTGTATAAGGTCATGTAGGTTTCGCTCATGAGCTGTGCATTCTCAAAATATTTGGGATGCACATAGCGTAAGTCCCCGTTTAAGTTCATTATTTCATGATTGCCGAGTACAAAATGTACATATCCTCCGGCAGCTTTTGCCTTTTCTTCCAGGGAGTAAATCAGCCATAATACTTCGGTGACCTGGCTTCCCCGGTCAAAAAAATCTCCGGTCAATACAAGATGCCCATTCCCAAAAGTCCAGTTAAACGCCGTATCTATTACTCCATTACCCTGCAACAGCCTGCGGAAAGCCCGGAAGTTTCCTTCAATATCCGATACCACGAAAATTTTTCCCGCTATTGCGTATTCTGCTTTTTCATTCTCCAGCCGGGTTTTGAGTCTTACCGCAAATGTTTTACCTGCCTCATCGGTTCTTATATTAAGTTCCAGGCTCTCTTTCCGGGACAGGGTCACGCTGTCCGCTTTGACTTTCTTAAACCCGTTTTCATCATCGACCTGCTTGATGATAACATGATTGTTCCTGTATAAAACATAGGGACCGTCATTGGAGATGGATAGCATGGCTTTATTCGATTCAGGTGGTTGATCCGTATTACAGGGTGTAAAAAGGACCGGGAAAAAAACCGGCAAAAAGGCAAAAGCAAATTTCAACATATTAAATAAAATTTGACCAGTAATTCTTAGACAACAACCGAACCAGATATGGTTGCCAGCGCTGCTGAAATAAAGTTATCTGAAATCTTTCTAACCCGGCTTATGCGTTTTCTTATGGGTAGTAGAAAAAAAGCACCCCCCGGTATGGGGGTGCTTTGGATATTTTAACCTGTTCTTATAGTATTAGTAAGGAAGGATCACCGTATGAGGATTGCCCCCGGGCCCGGACCAAACAATCTTCAGGTAATAAGCTGCAGTACCCGGGCAGGAAGTCGGGTTACCATTTTCATCCAGGCCAAAGGTACTTGTGGCGGTAAAATTTGGTGTATCATGTCTCACCTGGCCGCCCGTTAAACGGAAATTACAATCCTGCCTGATGACAAGGGGATCGGTGATTGCGGTGGTAAAAGAATTTCCAAACCGGTTAGTACCCCATTCCGCAATTCCCGAAACATTCCCGTCTGTATGGTTACCTGAAATTGTCAGGACTGCACCTGTATTGAAAGTAAATACATGTTTACGTGCCACCTGCCAGCTACGTTGGGTTCCATTATCAAAAGTCACCGCTAGGCCACTGCTGTTAATCAGGTGAGTAATTGTTCCCAGTGAAGCCAGCTGGATCAGCAATCCGCCGCTCTGGTTGGTGATGCTTTTGGAACCGTTGATCGTGATACTCTTATTATCACTGATACGGGTTATCTTAAAATTCTGGAAAGTAACCGTAATAACGGCACCGGCATCCCTCCAGCGTATATTCTGCGCCATCGAAAGAATGATAACACCGGTACGGGTACGGTTACCAAGACAGTTTGTTCCATTGTAAGTAATTGTAATGGTGCGGGGATTACTCATCGTATCAACGGCGATAGTCGCATCACAAATGAGGGATTGAATGCCTCCGCCGCGACCGGAAAATCCAATATTGCTTTCCAGCGCCAGGTTAGCATCATTCGCCACCGCATCAATTTCATTGGAAACGCGGGATTCGTCATCTGAATGCGTGGTAGCTTCAACGGGTGCTTCCGGCGGTGTATTATCCTTCTGGCAGGCGGTAAATGTTATGGCCAACGAAAGGGTAAAGAGCGATAAAACCAGGATGTGCTTTTTCATTTTGTTCGGATTTATTAAGTTGAGGCATAGACTCTGATGTTCCATCAAAGTTTAAGGTTGCAGGTTTTTAATTCAAAAACTGCCGTCGCCCGGTTCAGAACGTTTTTTGAAGCGGTTTATTTTCCTGTGCATACAGGGGAATCTACTAACACACTGATGAAATAGTACGAAACCCGGTTCAGTCTACACCATCTGCAGGCGGTTTTAGAAGGGAATAGACCGCCGTATCTAAAAACTTTTCCCGGTAGAAGAAATTCTCGCGGAAATAAGCTTCCCTGGCAAAACCGGTGGATTCAAGCACCCCGGCTGAAGCAGCATTGGCAGGATTGATCTGTGCTTCGATACTATGTAAGCCAATTTTATTAAATCCATAGGCAGTAACTGCATGGATCGCTTCTTTCATGAGCCCCTTTCCCCAGTGAGCCGGGTGGAGCACGTAACCAATCTCTGCCCTGAAATGTTCGGGCTGGATTTTCCAGAGGCAAATACTTCCAATCAGTTTCCCGGGATTATTCGTTAATTCCATTCCCCACAGAATGGCTTCGTTCTCATCAATATTCTGGTTGATCCGCTTAATATGGAGAATGGCCTCCTCCACTGTTTTTTCCCGATCCTTATCAATATACCTCATCACCACTTCGTCTGACCGGAGAAAAAATATCTCTTCCGCGTCCTCCAGGGTTATTCTTCGCAGCAGGAGACGTTTTGTTGCCAACCCGGGAAATGGATTAAAATTTAGTTGCAGCATAACTATATGAGGGATTGAAAGTTGATACAAGCACCAGCAATTAGTTTATACTCATTTACCAAGCTCCAGTATTAATGCGGATCTTGCAGGTACCGGAATTCCATCAGCCAACGAAAGCCTTTCACCGCTAATTACATTTTTTCCTGTTTTTTTATTCCCGGTACCCTGTTCAAACCGTTCTGTATCCAGTTTTATAGGTTCTGCATTCTTGTTGATTATCACCATCACCGTTTCCTGCACATTGTACCTGAAATAAACATAAACACCCTTAGCCGGCCCAAAATGAAGCGTATTGCCCAGATGAATAACGGGTTTATTCTTTCGCCAGTTGAGTAATTTTTTCAAATAATTTTTTATCCGTAGCTGATCATCAGATAATCCGGAGCCTGAAAATCCGTTCACCTTATCTCCGGCCCATCCGCCGGGAAAGTCGGTGCGTATCAATCCGTGATCACCCGGCTTGTCAGAATTTTCTAACAGGGTCTCTGTACCATAATATAGTTGTGGAATACCCCGGGTCGTTAACAAATAAGCCAGGGCTATTTCCATCAGGTCAACATCCTTCTTTAGTTGAGTAAACAACCTGTCCATATCATGATTATCGCCAAATACAAGAAGATCCTGTGGATTGGCATACACGAAATCATTGGCAAGTCCTTCGTATAATTTTACCAACCCTTTGTCCCAGCTTTCAGGTTCCGTCAATCCAGCAACCAGTGCAGCCTGCATAGGGAAATCCATGGTGCTTTTAAGGCAACCTTTATATCCCGTATTATTTTGCTTGCCCTGTTGCCAGTAAGCTGCAATAAGCGGGTTAGTGCTCCACTCCTCACCCACGATACTAAAACGCGGATACTCGTTCATGATCGCACAGGTCCAGTTTTCCAGGAATTTTTTTTCTGAATAAGGATAAGTATCCTGCCGGATGCCACCAAGTCCCAGGGTTTCGATCCACCAGATGCTGTTCTGTATAAGGTAGCTGGCCAAAAAAGGGTTTTGCTGATTCAGGTCGGGCATTTGGCGGACAAACCATCCTTTTACCATTAATTGACGGTCTGTTTCAGCAGCATATATATCCTGGTTAACGGTACGCCGGTGATTCGTGTTTTGTATTGAATCGGGATAATTGACCCAGTTCCGGAAAGGGAGATCATTCATCCACCAATAATAGGAGCCGCTGTGATTCACCACACCATCAAATATGAGCTTCATTCCTTTTTGCCGGGTTTTGGCGGCTAACTCTTTGTAGTCATCCAATGTCCCGAACCGGGGATCAACTTTGTAATAATCGGTGATAGCATAGCCATGATAAGATGATCCCGGCATATCATTCTCCAGGAGTGGGGTGGGCCAGATAGCGGTATATCCCATGTCCGCTAAATAATCCAGCTGGTTAATGATTCCCCTGATATCACCTCCATGCCGTCCGTAATCATTTTTCCGGTTAATCTTTTTTTCCCGCATGCTGCTGTCTATATCGTTGCCTGTATCACCATTGGCAAACCTGTCGGGAGTAATTAAATAGATCACATCCGATGCATTAAATCCTTCCACGCCTGCTGCATTCTTGTTCCTTTGCTTCAGTTGATAATTGAACCGCTGGAGCGTTTTGCCGTCTTTTTTAAAGAGTATGGGAAAAGAACCCGGCCGGGTGGTTTTTGAAATAACGAGGTCTATGAACAAATAATTTTTACTGTCTGCCTTGTTTATTTTTTTGACTGTGACGCCGGCATAATTGATTACCGGGTTTGTTTCCCCGATATTTTCCCCGTGAACCAGCAAGCGGAGTTCCTGGTTCTTCATCCCGGTCCACCAGTTCATGGGCTCCACCCTCAGGGCCTGGGAATAACCCCTAATAAATATCATCAGCATAATAACGGTGATAAAAGTCCTGCGTTGATACATCTTGAAAATGTTAAGGAATAAATATTTTTTAATACTCAAAATTAGTGATACTCTGCTTAAGGTTATTTATAAAGAAGAGGCCACTTGCTCTCTTTTTCTCCAGTCATCGCCCGTCATTTCAAACCTGATCTCACCGCTTTTTGTTGTCCCGGTCACTTTCCAACCGGCTTTGCGGTAAAAAGTTTCTGCCCGGGTGCCGGGCGCCGTGCTCAACCAGATCGTTTCACTGGTCTGGCCGAAATACCAGTCCATCATTTCATCATGAAGTCTTTTACCAATACCTTTCTTATCATGACCTGGCTGAATGAAAAGCGCCCAAACATTCCTGTCGATGACTGAAACAATCGCAAACCCAACAATGCTGCTACCGGCTTCACAGACCCAGCCCCTGCCTCGGCGGTTAAGGTAATCTTCCACATCCGCATCAGGAACGAGGTTAGGATCCGATAATTGGTTTTCCTTTACTGCATTCCGTACCACCTGTATTTGTGGAATGTCTTTGCTTTCAGCCTGCCTGAAGATCATGCAATGAATTATTTATAAAGTGCCAGTGTAATTTTTAATAACTCATTAACCCTGCTTACTGAAATATCTTTCCCGGGATCAAACAGCATAATTCTCATCCTGGACCTGTTCTCAGCCAATAAGCCGGGGAAATTGACCTTACTACCATCCACGATCCCAATATAAGGCTGTTTTAATCTTTTGTGCACCCACAAATAACAAAACCGTTTATTCCTGTAAAAAAAGAAGGGCATACTATACGCCCACCCTTCCGAAATTTGACCATCATGCTGTAAAATCTGATTGCGTAAAAATTGCAGGCAACTCTTTACAGGTTCCTCCTGATGAAGAAAAAAGTTGTCAACCGGTCGAAGCATGATTAAAAATAAATAGCCCGGCTGACTTCCGGAAAGATTTATTACCAGGAAACTGCCCTGGCTTATTTTTCTACAAAATCTTTCAGCATTTTACCCGTGATCACGGCCCACCCCTGTTCAAAACTTTCCCTGGCAAAGTCCGCGTTATGGGCAGGGAAACTCTCCAATCCCTCGTGGGTTAATTTCAACCTGGTTTTCCCGCCTTCCCCGAACAACTCAAAAGTCACATAGGATATTCCTTCATAGCCTTTATAGCTCCAGCTATACCGCAGTTTTTTATTTGGTACCACGTCGGTTACCTTACACAGGTGCAAATATTGCTCTCCCTGCTTTCCCTGCCCGTAAAACTGGAATTCAAATCCCACTTCCGGTTTAAAATCCACGAGGTCGAAATACCATTGCTTCATGTCGTTTTTGTCGGTAATGGCTTTCCATACCCTTTCAACCGGAGCATGGTATGTTCGTTCAATTACAAATGGTTGTTTTTTCATTTTCAAAAATTTACCGTGTTCATTTTTTAACCTGCGGCCGGGTAACTGTCCTACTTCTTCTTTCGGGTTGTTTTCTTTCCCTTATCCAGGAAAACCTCAAGGGCATCCAGTTTCTTTGTCCAGAAGGCCTGGTATTTTTCTGTCCAGTCGGAAACTTCCTTCAATGGCTTGAGATCTGCATAGCAGTACCTTTCTCTTCCCGTTTGTTTGATGACTACCAAGCCACATTCCGTCAAAATCCGGATATGTTTTGAAACCGCCGGCCGGCTGATGTCAAATTGTTCGGCCACCGAATTCAGGTTTAGGGGATTGCTGGCCAGCAAACTGAGGATCTGCCTGCGGTTGGGGTCGGCAATGGCCTGGAAAACATCTCTTCTCATGATGCAAACTTTGGGTTACAAATTTAAATGAAACCATTCGGTTACACAAAATATACTTTCGCGTGTAAATACTCCCAAACCGGTGAGCCGGGCATTTCCCCGTACAATTGTTTTAAATTTGCCGGGTAAACAAAAACCTCATTTAGTTATCCTTTTTTGGCATGCAGAAGACGGAGCTTCATCCCCTGACTTCATCCACACAAACCCGGCAGCTTGCGGCGATTATGTTTGCCGATATGACGGGCTATACGGCTATGATGCAGGATGATGAAAAAAAAGCCAAGACCTTGAGGGACCGGCAACGGCAAACGCTGGAATCGTTAATTCCGGGCCACCAGGGAAAAATTATCCAGTACTTCGGGGATGGAACCCTTAGCATTTTTGACAGTGCAATCAATGCCGTGAAATCTGCTATTGCCATACAGCTTGAACTCCAAAAAGAACCCAAAGTATCCTTACGCATCGGCATACACTCGGGCGACGTGGTTTACGATCACCAGGGTGTGTACGGCGATTGTGTTAACCTGGCGTCCCGTATTGAAGCTTTATCTGCACCGGGAGCCGTACTTATTTCGGATAAGGTGTTTGATGAAATAAAAAACCAGCGGGAAATATCCACCCAGCTGCTGGGCAAATTCAACCTCAAAAATGTGAAACGCCAGGTGGAAGTTTATGCTATTTCCAATGAAGGGCTTGTCATTCCATCGGCTGCCCAAACCGGCGCCAAAGCCGGGAATGAGAAAACAATTGCCGTACTTCCTTTTGTCAATATGAGTGCTGACCCTGAAAATGAATATTTCAGTGATGGAATATCGGAGGAAATTCTCAACGCACTTACCAGAGTGGAAGGACTGCAGGTTACCGCCCGCACTTCTTCCTTTTCTTTTAAAGGAAAGAATGAAGATATCCGGCAAATAGGTGCAAAGCTCGGCGTTTCAACAATCCTGGAAGGGAGTGTACGCAGAGCCGGGAAAAGAATCCGGATCACCGCCCAGCTGGTGAATACTGCAGACGGCTACCATATTTTTTCGGAAGTCTATGACAGCGATCTTGAAGACATATTCCAGGTACAGGATGAAATTTCCCTGAAGATCCTGAACAGGCTGAAGGAAAATTTTGCAGAAACAAAACTGAGCACCCCCATCATAAAGGCACCCACGGAAAACCTGGATGCATATAATTTTTACCTGAAAGGACGTTATCACTGGAACAAATCGAACCCCGAGGATACCGCAAAGGCCATTAAAAATTTTGAAGAAGCCATCCGGATCGATCCGCATTTCGCCTTACCCTACTGTGCCCTCTCTTATTGTTATTCCTCTATGGGATCCGCGGGACTCATTCCCCCCACGGAAGCCTATCCAAAAGCTAAAGATTATACACTGAAGGCAATCGAGCTAGACCCGAACCATGCAGAGTCACACCTTTCCCTCGCCACTATTAAATTTTATCATAACTGGGATTTTGAAGGAGCCGAAGCCTCGCTGAACAAAGCCCTGAGCCTGAGCCTTAATTCTTCCCTGATTAACCAGGTGCATGGGTGGTTCCTGATTGCCAAGGGTGATTTTAATAAAGCTATTGAAAAAATGGAGCAGGCATCGGTGCTGGATCCTCTCTCATTGCCAATTATCAGCAACCTCGCTGATGCTTATGCGTTTGCCGGGCGTTTTCCCGAAGCCCTGGAACAATATGATAAAGCCATCGAAATGGACCCCCTCTTCAGGCGGGCTTTTGAGGGTAAAGGAATGCTTTATATTGCCAGTGGAGAATATGACAAGGCCATAGAGAACCTTGAGAAATATCATCAACTCATTGGTCACCCGCTGAAAGGACTTAGTTCCCTGGGACACGCTTATGCTGCGGCCGGAAAAAAAGAAAAAGCTCTCCAATGCCTTGAGAAATTAAAACAGCGTGAAGAATCAGAACCCGACAAATTATTGCACATGGATTATGCTTTTTTATATGCGGGGCTAAAAGATAATGACAAAGCTTTTTATTATCTCAACAAAACCTACGAACACCGGATGGGCATTGCCTGTCTTGGTATGATCTTCTGCATCAGGTATCCCATGCTGAATGAACTGAGATCGGATGAACGGTTCAGGGAGTTAACCACGAAAATGAACATTAATTAACAAGGCCGCCACTAACCAGCTTTGTAAGCATTAACACTCATCCGGACAATTTACCTGCCGTGGGAATTCGGAGTTTTGCAGATAAGTATTACCTTGCGGCAGTTTTAAACGTTAATAATAATCAACCCTTTAAAAATGAAAAAAATCCTCCTGATTCTCACCCCGGCTATCCTCCTTTTATTCACCGGCTGTAAAAAAAATTCAGACGGCGATGGTGTAAATTATGGCACTGATGAGAATACCTGGACCTTTACGCAGGGAAGTACTACCTACAAGGGGAACCTGCTTTTTGATGCGTCGCTGAATACACTATTACAGGGAAATAATACCTACACTTATTCTATGATCGGCCCGGAAGAAGAATCAGGTTTCTTTTTCAACCTGGTGTTATCGCTGACGGACCTCACCTTTACCAACAAGACCTACCAGTCCGGTATAAGTGGTACAGATCACCTCAATGCCTTCTATTTTTTCGAGGATTTCACTTCGCCCCAAACATATTTATCTTCCAACAATGAACCCGGCCAGATATTGAATTATTCCTTTAGCTCCTATAATGCCGGGACTGATGTGGTAACGATTTCTTTTTCGGGGCAGGTAAAAGATGAGATTGGCAACACGGTGAACATTACTAACGGGAAAGTAACGGCCAAAAATGAGAGGTTCTGAGTATTCTCGGGAGAATAAATCAACTATTTCAAATAAAACAAAAGCACAAGAAAACTTGTGCTTTTGTTTTAGTCAGGGTTGCCCCAAGAAGTCTTCAACGATTACCAGCAAAGTTTTTTTCGCGGCGGACGGGCGGGACATCAAGCCCCGAACGAAATGTTTATTAATTGGCGGTTATATCTAAAAAGAGGTATAATCAAACTTTTGCCCTCCCACTGAAGCTTCATACATCAACCCCCCTTTTTGCTGGGTAAATATCATCACGCCGTTTGCATACTTTACGTTGGCGGATGCACCGGCGGTAACTGCCACCGCAGAAGCC
This sequence comes from Chitinophagaceae bacterium, assembly GCA_025449935.1. GTDB lineage: Bacteria > Bacteroidota > Bacteroidia > Chitinophagales > Chitinophagaceae > JJ008. The sequence continues at coordinate 8,625 of JANWIJ010000097.1, read as the reverse complement.
TGAGCAGAGAATTCCAGGTTATCTTCTTTGAACCGATCCAGGTCTGCAGCAGATTCAAAGAATATAACCTCCCGGTAGGCCTGTCCCCCAAACTGGAACCCAATACTAACCTGCGTAAGTTTAGCTTTACCAATGATCCTACCTTGCTCATACACAATGCCATTACCAGCTGCCCCGCCAATACCGATGCCCCCTTTCCCCACATTCGGGAAAATTACATACCCATAAGAATTGTCAAACAAGTTTTTGATCAGTCCGTCTACCCGGATAAACTCCGCCCTTGCCTCGTCACTGTCTTCAACTAACCTTTTGTCTTTCCGGTTGGTCTGCGCAGAGACATTGCTGACAACTGTCAAGGCAACCAATACCATTACTAACCTGAACGCCGGGAAAATGCCAACTTTTTTCATATAATTTGTTTTGAAGAATTAATAGTGCGACATTAAGTCGTCGCAGTGCCGGATTACACTTTAACAAAGATTCTGCCAACAACCAAACCCGATTGCACATCCCGCCGGGTTTATTCTTTATTTAGGATTAATACATACCGTGCCTATGGCAACTATGCTTACACCTTCCCCTGAACCTGTGCAAAAAACCTGGCCTGCTTCTTCTCATTTTCCCCCGGGTGGCATAGTCCTTGATTTTAAAGGTTGGAAGCAGGGTTTCACTTCAATTTCATTATTTCTCATACTTAAAAAAATAGTTATGAAGAAAATGATTGTGATTCTATGCCTTGCTGTTGGAGTGATGAGTGGTTTTAGCCCTCCTGCCGGAGTTAAATCTGGTATTCATGGAACGATTGATCCGGCCGAAGGCGCCAGCAAGGTCACCGCCATCAGCGGTGCTGATTCTGTTTCGGGAACTCCTGTTGCAGGAAAATTATCCCTTCCTGCAAAACCGGGAAACTGGACATTGATCGTGGAGGCGGTTAAGCCATACAGGAGTACATCCGTGGAAAATATTCTTGTACTGGAAAGCCAGTCCACTGATGCCGGTGTCATCAAATTGATGGCGGATTAATAAACCATTAATGGTCGAAATTCATTTCGATCATAATTCTAAGGCTGCTTATCCGAAGCAGGCTTATTGACGAGTTTGAAATAAGTTACTTTAAACCGGTCTTTGACGACCTCTCCCTGCACTTCAGCCTTCCTGATCGTTTCACAAAAGCCATCTTTGGCATGAGCATCCCCGTGTTCATCAATGCTGGTGCCATCCACAAAATAGGCTTTACCGTTTACCCGGACAGCCAAATGACATCCTTTTCCTTCCAGGTGAAACTGGCACTCCCCGCAGGAGGCTTCCACCAGCTGGATTTTTTTCGTTGAATCGGGAACGGCGGTTTTCCCGCCGGCTTTTTGTGCGCTGGCAGTCAATACCATAAAGCTGAAAAATGAAAAAAACAACAAGAACTTCATATTGGTTGAATTAGTTTGCCTGGTTAAATATTGGTCAAAGCAAAATTAGCTTTTTCTACACAGATTTACATCCGCACACCGTGCATAATTACCCGAAAATGGGCTGCATCGGGAAATAGCTTACCTTTAGGTGAATCCGTGGGAAAAAAGAATTTTCACCAGGTCCGGGACACCTGATCCTCAACAGTTAAAAAAGAACATTTTAAAATAAAATAAGAAATAAATATGGCAGAAACCTGGAATAAAAAAGAGAGAGAAAAGAAAAAACAACAAAACAAAAAAGAAAAAGCTGAGAGAAAGCAGGAACGTAAAGATAATGCCAAAGACGGCAAAAGCTTTGATGATATGCTTGCTTACCTCGATGAAAATGGCAACCTGTCTGCCACCCCTCCGGATCCAAGAAAAAAAGTGATGGTGAAACTGGAAGACATTGAAATCGGTGTTCCCAAACAATTACCGGTAAACCCGGAAGACCTGATCCGCAAAGGTGTCGTTACTTTTTTTAATGACGCCAAAGGATATGGATTTATTAAGGACCTGGAAACACAGGAAAGTGTTTTTGTTCACATCAATTCGCTGACAGAAGAAATCAAAGAACATAATAAAGTGACTTTTGAAACAGAGATGGGACCTAAAGGTGCCAATGCTGTTAATGTTAAGCTGGTTAGCTAACCGGGTTATAAGTCCTCCGCATAGATAGGACACCCGCTAAAACAAACAGGGAATGTCCCGGCGTTCATTTCTATTTGCACGTGGAGCTAAGCTGGTCAGCCGAAAAGCAGGCTGCTATTCAATTTTAAAAACAGGATTCTGTACACAAACTTTCCGGCTATTGTCTGCCTGCCTGCACCAGGTATGATTGGCTTTGGTGATTGTTTGCTTTTTAGCGATATCGGCAAGTCCGTTCCAGGTTACATTCTTATAGAAAGGCCCCATAAATTTTTCCAGGGACTCCCTGAAATTAAATGTAAAAATGCCGCCGTCATTAGGGTTACCCGCAGACAACTCCCCTTTTGAAGCCGCGGTCATTAATATGGACTGCTTACGGGAATCCATAAAAAGGGCGGTGCAGTTATCCATCACCCATCCAATCGAGGAACTCCGTGTACTGGCAATATCCGTACTGATATTGGAAGTTTGCGAAGGATCATTATTGCAACAATCACTGATAACCAGGTTAAGCCTGGCGCCCTTCGCTTTTATTTTCTGGTAAATAGATTCAATGTTCAGGGTGTATTGCCCCCCATAAGTTTGAAAACTCTTATCCCGCAGATCCAGGTAAGGAAACAGGTAACCATCCTTTTGCTGGTTAAACCCATGACCTGAATAATAGAAAATGACAATATCATTCGGCCCCGGTCTCAACGCGTTGACAGCTTTGTCAACATTCAGTTTACTGAATTCGGTCCCGTAAATTATTTTCGGAACAAACTGGATCTTCAGAAATTCTGCCACCTGGCTGAAGGTTTTGTGGGTAGCGTCCTTATCAATTGCGCAGGTTTTACCGATGGAAACGTCCTCGGTATTGGCAACTACCAATAAGAATAATTTCGTCTTTTGCTCTTCAGTAGTCAGGCTCCTGACTTCTGTTTCGAAAAGGTTCACATAGAATTGATCTTCCGTGGTAAAATACTGCAACACCAGTTCTTCGGTAAGGTCTTCACCTTCCAGGAAATTCATCTCCGTAATTACTCCTTCACTTTCGGTTCCATCATCGTTGGGTGAAACAACCGAATGAGGTTCATAGAAACCAGTTTCTTCGCTGAGTTGAAAAATAAAAATGTCGGCCGGATAAGCTTTGGTTCCCAGGATCATTTTTGGATCAAATCCTTCAAACACCAGCAGCGTGGTATCTTCATTTCCTTTGTCGTCTGACCCATAATGTTCTTCCATCTGCATTTCTGCAATATTCCGGGAATTGGTTTGCCGGTCCATATATTCCGACCTGATAAACCCGGTCCCATCATCATTTCTCATCATAAAAGCCTTCACGTATTCCCGCTCTTCTCCATCCCCGAAATAATAATGAAATTCATATATAGTCTGGGTATAACACAGTGTGCTTATGCAAAATGATAAAACAAATATGAAGGACCGCAACCTCATCCCGTGGCGCTTATTGTTTTAATAAAGAACTTAAATCTACTCATCCCGCAGGAAATTTCAAAGAAACATTTTCTCCGGGGGGCTCCGGTTGAGGATAGGCGTTTATTGAAAATCTTCGCAAAAGCCGCCATTAATAATTACATTAGGATCGTCTTAGGCTATAATGACACCGCCATGGCTGCTCAAACCCGCTTTACACAACGCACCATAACAAGTTTTGTCCTGTTACTGGTTTTCCTGGTTTACCCGGCCCTGCTCTTTTCCCAGAAAGCAAAAGCCGACAGCCTGGGTAAATTACTGGCTTCAGAAAAAACCGACAGCAACCGGGTCAGGTTAACCTGGCAACTGGCCGGTGCCGTTAGTGTTTATAACCCCGATACTGCGCTGAGACTTTCCTACGAGGCGCTTTCACTGGCCCGCAGCATAGAGTACCTGGAAGGTGAGTCCCGCTCGCTCGGGGTAATGGCCAATACCTTTATTAAAATCGGTAATTATCCCCGCGCACTGGAATTGAATATTCAAAAACTGAAACTGGAGGAGAAAAGGAATAACCCGCGCAACCTGGGCAGCGTACTAATGAATATCGGTGTTGTGTATGTCCTGCAGGAAGAATACCGGAAAGCGATGGAATACCTTTTCCAGGCAGATTCAGTTATCCGCAAATTCAGGGTGGAATCCCTGGAGTACTACAGTGCCCTGAACATCGGTGACGTGTATAACCGGCTTGATATTTCCGATTCTGCTTTTACCTATTTCAACAGGTCGCTGGAACTTGCTCGAAACCTGGACGATGGCGACCTGATCGGCACTTCGATGACAGGGTTGGGACACAGCTACCTGAAATTGGGAAATTACACGCAATCCTTAATTAATTACCAGACTGCCATCGGTTACCTGGAGGCTGCCAATGATGATGAAATTCTCTGCGAGGCCACCCTCGGGCTGGCCAATTTATATGAGCACATGAACCGCTATGACTCGGCAGGTCATTATGCAAACCGGTCTCTTTCCATTGCTAAAGCAGATGGTTTTCTTTCCAAGGAACTGGAGGCGGCCGAATTCCTGACCGATCATTATAAAAAGATACAGAGTATCGACAGCGCATTCACCTATGTAAGTTATGTACGCGGACTCAATGATTCGGTAAACAGCAAAAGCAAGATCAGGGAGTCGCAGGTGATTTCCAGCAACGAACATTTGCGGCAATTACAGATTGAAGACGACAGGAGGCTGGCCCAAAAGGAACGGCTCCAGCAATTGCAGATGTTGCTGATCGGCATCTTTATCCCGGCTTTTTTCCTGATTACCCTCCTGTTCAGCCGGATCAATGTACACGTAAAGGTGATCAGGCTGCTGGGAGTTCTTTCGCTGTTGTTTTTATTTGAATACCTGACTCTCCTGCTCCATCCAACTGTGGCAAAACTGACCAATCACACGCCGGTTTACGAGATAATGATTTTTGTCGGTATTGCGGCCATACTAATTCCGCTTCATCACAAACTGGAACACTGGCTGATTCATAAACTGATCCACCACCGGCATGGACGCCAGGAAAAGAAAACAGCCACAGCACCATAAAAAAACCGGGTTCCCCTGTTACGCTTAGTCATAAACAAGGCAGCCCGGTTGTTAAACTGTCGGGATAAATTCTTAATCAGGAGTCTTTACCGGCCTGGTCGTAGCGGTATCCATCTTGGTCGTGTCAACGGGCATCACCACCGGGTCCGAAGGCTTAACGACAGTTGTGTCGGTGGTAACATCTTTCTTTTCTTCCTTTTTGTTATTACAGGATACAACGGCCAATAATATCAGGATCATCAGTGCGAATGGAAATTGGTAAGCAGGTTTTGGGTTTTTGCTGGTCATAATAAAATAATTTAGAATATAAGTGTACGATAAGTATTCAATAGTTCCAAAAAAAATTACCTGGTTCAGGTAGCGCATGATTAGGGATCCTTAACCGCGTAGAGACCAAGTGGAGTTGTTTTGCCACGCAATACCGGGCTGTCCAGGTAGCGGAATTGATAACCCGGCATATCCTTTAAATCTTCATAAACCACGCCGGAGATAATCAGCATTTCGTTATATTGATTGCACAGTGCAACGATACGGGCCGCAGTATTCAATACATCCCCGGAATAAACAATATCCTTCTTAACTGAACCGATCTCACCGGTAGCTACCATGCCGGAATGAATGCCGGCTTTAAAACCGGGCACCAACCCGAATTTTTCTTCAAAGATCTCCCGGTTCGACCGAACAATTTCGCGGATAGCCGCAAAACATTGCAGGCAGCTGGCATTCTTCACCCCTTGTTTCCTTTCCCAGGAAATCACAATTTCATCCCCGACATACTGATATATTTCTCCATAGTTATTAATTACAGCCTCGTTGGACACCTGGTAAAAAAAACGCAACATCTCGAAATAGCGCTCCTCACCTATTTTTTCTGCAATCGTAGTAGAGGATGTCAGGTCAAGGAACATGAATATTCTTTCCTCTTTTCCAGCCGAATGATATTTTCCCAGCAGGAGTTTTTTTAAGGTACCCGGGCCATACTTTTCACTTACATCTAACAGGAAGATCGTCAGGACAACGATGAAGTACCAGTTAATGAGTAACCGCAACACCCTTAAACTAAATACGTCTTCATAAAATTTCTCTTCAAAACGGGCATTCGCTGTGTTGTTCAATGCTCCGATAAGACCTACAACCAGGATACAAACCCCAACAAAGAGGATATAAAGCCCTGAGTGGATAAGGAGTTTCTGGACATAGGTTTTGCCCTTTAGTTTTTCACGCTGGTAAAAGATGATAAAGGAACCGGCTAAAATACCTCCAATAAAGGGGCCTATGGCAGTGATCAGCAAATGCTCAAAGGCATTGCTCCCAAAAATGAAAAAAAGAAAATACTTCCTGCTAAGTGGGTCGTAGTTAACAGCATTATTAAGCTCAACCAATATCCCGATCATTACCCACCAAAGGGTAATAATAATGACCTGCCTCACTTTATGAAGAAATGCCGGTTGAAATTTCATATTTCAATATAGGAAACCCGGATCAACCTCCCTTACCAATCCCTGCTTTTTTCAAACCTAAATAATGTTCCCGTTGTTTTTTATCGAGTTTTTCAATAGAATAGCGCAATAGGGTCCGGGGCATTGTTTTCGCATGCTTATCCAAAAAGCGGAGCAATTTTTCACGATCCTTATCCCCGGCAAAACGCAGCATCCACCCCGTTGCTTTATGGATCAGATCCTCCTTGTCCTTAAGGAATAGTTCAGCAATTTTAAATGTATCGGCCAGGTCACCCTGCCTTATAAAGTAACAGGTGCTCAGGACAGCTGTGCGGCGCTCCCACATATTTTTTGAACGGGCCAGTTTATACAATATGTTCCGCGGCTTATCAAACAGGTAACTGCCGGTCATGTGTAAACAACCCAGGTCAACAAGGTCCCAGTTGTTGATCCGGTCATGCCGCCTGATATAAAGCTCAAAGAATTCTTTGCGCCGGCTATCCGTTGTCTTTTTGTTCCTTGACTCTTTATCCATAATACTTACTCCACCCGCCCTTACTTCGTGAATAGGGCTTTCGAGCAATTTTTCAATCTCGCTGACAGCCATCCCGCTGAATTCTGTTGCCAGTGCAAACAACTGGCCCATCTTTACACCCATAAACTTATCGCCTTCGCCATACTCTCCTTCAGCTGATTTAAAATATCGCCGGATCTTTTTCAATTCTGCATCTGATTGCAATATTTTCAACCGTTCAATGAATTCCTTCGCAGTCCTTTTCGCCGGCAGGTCAGCGCCTGTCTTTTTTAGCGGCGGGGATGCAGCAGTATTTTTTACAATCCTGGTTTTGGTCATACAGTATGCCTGGTTCTTATTTTCCGTCGTATGCTTTCTGAAAATCGGCAATAATTATTTTTTTCATTTTCATCATCGCCTCCATTATCCTTCCTGCCTTTTCCCGGTCCTTATCGCTCAGCATTTTCACCAGTGCCGGGGGCACAATCTGCCATGACAACCCAAATTTATCTTTCAGCCAGCCGCACATGCTCTCCTGGCCACCACCGGCAGTTAACTTTTCCCAGTAATGATCTATTTCTTCCTGCGTTTCGCAGCTTACAAACATAGAAACAGCTTCGGTGAATTTGAACTGCGGACCGGCATCAAAAGCGTAAAATTGCTGACCATCCAATTCAAAAGTGGCGGCCATGACCTGGCCCTTTGGAAAAGGACTTCCTTCTCCCCAATATGAAATGCTCAGGATCTTTGAATTCTTAAACACAGAGGTATACAGCTTTATGGCCTCTTCTGCCTGGCCATCGTACCATAAAAAGGGAGTGATCTTTTGCATAGTATTTCATTTTTGTATTACTTGTCTGAAGTTAGACAAACAAACATAGTCCCTGAAATCCGCTTTGTAGAGGTGTAAATGCGTCTGCCTGCGGTTTATTTACGACAAATTTTCCTGAAACTAAAAGAAAGATCATTTTTTCCTGCCGCGCAAAAAAGACCAGGACTTTTTCCCGGTGTTAATTTCGTCGTCCGGGAGCGACTCAATCTCCTTCCTATAATCATGTTGCAGGTCTTCATGAAGCGTAATCAGCACGTCATTGATCTTTTTAAGCTGGCCGTCATAAAGATTGCTGAGAACAGCACTCTGGCGGAAAGGAATTCCGGAAGCTTTTAACTGAAGGCAAAAAAAGATCCGCAGCTCAATATCAGTTTGTTTGTTTCCGCTATAGCGTGAATGTTTATTAATTACACGCAGGATCTTCCGCAATGTCTTTTTTGCAAAGTATAACTGGGTAAGATTAACTGTACCAAATAATTCTTCAATTTCCAGTTTTACGCTTTGGATATAGCCCTGTTCATCCTGTGCCTCAAAGAGCAGGTAACTGAGCAATTCTTTATTCTCTTTCTTAAATCTTGCCAGGCGGAGGCAAAGCATCACCAGTTCAGCCGGCTTGAGCCCAACCAGTTCCTGTTTTATTTCATTTACAGATGCAGATCTCATAGCGTAAAATTAAGCCCATAAGGTTTTTTAAAAACAATAAAAAAACCCGCTGACCTGCAGGCGGGTTCTTTT
>JANWIJ010000096.1 GCA_025449935.1 Chitinophagaceae bacterium | reverse complement strand
TCCGGTTGTTGCAGTGTGCAAAGAGGTTGTGATGTGCTGATAAATGTTTGCCACCCCAGATACCGCCAAATCCATGTTTTTCAAAATCCTTATCCCCCTCTTCAAAATGATAAGAATAGTTCAGGGGTTCCGAAATGATATTCCATTGGAGCGTAGTGCTGTCGCCGGCATACACAGAAAAAACTTCATCGGTGCTCCAGCTGAGACTGCAGTGATCGATGATGATATGATTTCTCCTTACTCCGCCAAAAGCATCATCATGCCCGCTACCGGGTACCATTCCTTTATTCTGATTCTTGTCACCCATCCTGAACCGCAGGTAGCGGATAATAATATTATTACCACCGAGGCTAACCGGGTGATCAGCCAGGCAGATCCCATCCCCGGGAGCTGTTTGCCCGGCAATGGTTACATCACTTTTAATACTAAGCGGGGACTCGAGATGAATCGTTCCTGATACGGCAAACACGATTATTCTTGCTCCTTTGGCTGAAACGGCTTTCCTGAAACTTCCTTCCCCGTCATCTTCAAGCGTTGTTACCGTCATTATCTTACCACCGCGCCCTCCCGTCGTATATTTTCCAAATCCTTCTGCTCCGGGGAAGGCAACAGGAATAGCCGTTTCTGCGGTAGCAGTTGTTTTATGCTGCTGCGCACAGGCTACCAGCTGGAAAAGATAACATCCGCTAACTATCAGGAGTATTTTTTTCATTTCAATTAACGGACGGGTTTAAGAAAATAAGGCTGCATCCTTTAGTCAATCCAGGAATGCAGCCTTCGGTATGGTCATTCACATGAGAAATTCTTCTCTAATAGTTCGGGTTCTGCAGCAGGCTTTTATTAGCATCAATGGCCGGCTGCGGAATGGGCAACAGTTCTCCCTTACCCGTAGCAAAACCGGTTGCAAATCTCGCATTGGCTGTTGTGTTTACTTCAGCCCTTGCCCAGTTTACCCTCGTGGTGCCTGTTGGGGTAGTGGTGGGTGCAGTTTTATAAAGTGAATTGCGCCAGAGCCCACCGATATTCGGATCTTCCGAAGTGGTGTTGGTATTATAATACATAAAAACAGGTAAGGTATTGGTTAAACTATAGGCAGGATACCCTGCCATGTAGGTTGGGTCTACTATGGGAGTGCTGGTTGACATTCTCAGCATGTTTGCCTTTGTTTCCACCACCATGGTGGCCAGCAAATTCCAGCGGATAAGATCATATTTACGGATTCCTTCTCCACCTAATTCAAGTGCCCGCTCCCGTACCAGAGCCTTAAAGAAATCCTGTTTGCTTAACCCGGCCGGTATATCTACCGTTCCATCCGGGGTATTAATTGGTTTTCCATAACCTCTTCTCCTGACCATGTTCAATGCATTATACGCGGCAGCGGAAGGCCCGTTGATCTCGTTTTCGGCTTCTGCGAACATTAACAACACATCGGAGAAACGGAGTATCTGCCACTTTAATCCAAAGTATTGTATAGCATCCGCAGGAGCAACAACCGGGTTACTGATCCAGTCTCTCCTGAATTTGCCATCATTAAGATTCGTAATAGCCTGCCCCGTCCTGGTGCCATTCAACAAAGTAAAGTAGTGGACAATGGTAACATCCCTTCGCTGGTCGGTAGAATCGAAAAGATACAGGTAGGTCGGCAGCGGGTTCACACTGCTGTTTCCAAAATTATTTACACGGGGACCATTGTAATAACCGAGTTTGGTGTCCTCCGCAGATGATAATCCAATAGCGCTTGCCTGGAACATCAGCTCACCATTTGGATCAGCAATAGTGCGGGCGCAAACATTATCTTTCCACAAAGCCCTGAAGCTTGGGTTCAATGTATGCTGACCCGAGCTGATAATATCACTGCATTCCTGCCGCGCTATCTGGTAATAAGTAAGGTGATCCGATCCACGTTGCATACCCCCGGTCATTCTTAATGAAAATCCACCGCGGAACATTGCAATTCTTGCACGCAGGCCTTTTACCGAACCTTTGGTAATTCTTTCATCAGGCTGGTCACCAATGGATGAAATTTCATTACGCCATGGAACCAGTTCCTCCGCGGTGGCCAGGTCAGCCAGCAGCTGGGTATATAAAGAATCGCGGTTTGTCCTGGCAGGAAATGGATTGGTAAGTGCCAGTTCCGCAGCGGGTCTGAAATGCGCGGGCAGGTCACCCCAGTTACGGATCGCTTCAAAATAATATTGTGCTCTCAGTGTAAGAGCTTCGCCATACATTCTTTGCAATTGTTTTTTCTCCTGGTCCGTCCCGTTGCTGTACATATCCATTTTGGGAATGTTATCAATGCAGATATTGGAGAATTCAATGCCCTGGAATATCTGGTTAAAAGGATTATTCAACTGGGCATTACCGGGTGTAGCTGAATACCGGGCGATATCTCTCCGGTCATTGTCGGCAGCACCGGTTGGTCCCTGCATTTCATCATTATCCACGGGATAGTACAAGCTTAACCGGATGCCATAACCTGCATCACCTACCAGCCGGCTGTAGGCGCTGGCCAGTGCTTTATACGTACTGGGCACATCTTTGAATACCACGCTGGCATCCACATCCGTGATAGGCTGCTGATCAAGATATTTTTTACAACCCACGGCAACAACAAACAAGAACAGGGTACCCAATGCCGCCAGTTTTTTTAAAAAATTAATGTTCATATCAGGAGTTTTAATTGTAATTATTAAAATGTTGCGTTTATTCCAAAAATAAAACTGCGGCTTTTTGGATAGGCAGAATAATCCAACCCGGGTGTCAATGGACTGCTCCTCACACTTACTTCAGGATCATACCCGCTATAATTGGTAATGATGGCCAGGTTGTTCCCGGTAAAATAAAAACGAAGCTTGCTCATTTTTAACCCAACTAAACTGTTTACCGGCAGGGTGTATCCTATTGATAAATTATTGATCCGGAGGAATGACCCGTCTTCGATGGCCCATGAATGCGGGTAAAATGCACCGGCACCCCTGAGTGGTTGCCAGAGTGTGGCATTCGCATTCAGGGCTGATAAGATATCTGGCGGCAATCCAACTGCCTGGCCAGTGCCATTTACCCATTGTGCGGTTTGCCCGGTGGGGGTTATCACTCTCCAGCGGTTTTCATTGATGGCGAGCATATTGGCATTGGCCGTATACCCGTTGGTGAATTCAATTTTATTGGCATTATAAATATCGTTGCCGATGGAGAAATTCATAAACAAGCTCATGTCCCATTGCTTGTAGGTAAACTGCTGGTTTAATCCACCCGTGCATTTGGGGGTCGGATCACCAATAACTTTCCGGTCGTTGGTAATATCCACCACGCCATCATTATTCAGGTCTGCGAATTTGATCGATCCGGGTTGTACCGTTCCTATGATGGAAGCGTTGGAAGGCACACCGGCCCGCAGGGTGTAAACCCCGGTGGATGGATTGTAGTTAAAGTCGTTGGTGGTATAAAATCCGGCGGTTACCAGGCCATAGATCGAACCTACAGGATATCCAATCTGCTGTATATAATCAGTTGGCTGTCCCGAAACTCCCCAGCTGGCCGGCGGATAGAAAAAATCCTGGTTACGGCCCAGGGCCAGTATTTTATTTTTATTAAATGAAATATTGAAATTGGCCGACCAGTTAAAGCCACTGGCTTTCCGCATGATCTCCGTGTTCAGTTGCACTTCAACGCCTTTGTTGGAGGTCTTTCCTATGTTTTGATATTGGGTGGTATACCCATAGGTAGATGCAATCGGCACAAAGAGTAAAAGGTCTTTTGAAGTATTATCGTACACATCAACACTCAGGTTTACCCGGCTCCTGAACAGGCTGATATCAACCCCATAGTTGCGGTTGGTAGTTGATTCCCATTGCAGATCAGGATTAGGGAGTGAGGCAGGATAGTATGCAAGTATCGCTTCATTGTTGATACCATAATAATATCTCCCGTCATTGGCAAAAGTGGTCAGGAACAGGTAGTCATTGATGCGGTTATTTCCCACTGTACCAAAACCGACCCTGAATTTAAGATCGCTGATCAGGTTTGAATTTTTCAGGAACTTTTCATTCTTAACTCTCCAGGCCACCGAACCCGCGGGGAAATAACCCCATTGTTTGCCGGGTGCAAATTTGGAAGCACCATCAGCGCGTACATTGAATGAAAAAAGGTATTTATTCAGCAACGAATAATTAACACGGCCAAAAAAAGACAGGTTGGTATACCTTGTTTTTCCAAGCTTGGGATATCCCGTAAAAGATACACCCAGGTTTGTTTCTTTAAAGGCGGTTCCGTGCGGCGTATTGCTTGGAAAATTCCGGAACAGGCTGGAGCGGCTTTCCGTCCTGAGGTCATAGGTTTCTTCACCCAGCAGGATATCAAAATCATGTTTGTTCTTAAATCCTTTCACGGAATAGGTTAATACATTCGAATTGGTATAGATAGTCCGGGTAGTAGTATCAAGGCCTGCAATTGGTTTTCTTCCGCCCTGTATGATCGAATAGGGCGTGAGAGAATCGGCATACTGCAGGTCAGTCAGTTTATTGCGATCGTAACTGGCTGTTGATTTAAAAGAAAGGTTCTTGGTTATGTTGTAGGAAACAAATGCCGTCACATTCAGGGCATCCGTGGTTTTTTCCCTGTATTCCTGGTTGGCCAGCGAAATGGGGTTGTATAAGTTTAAGCCATTTCCAACATTGGGGTCAGCCAACGGGTCGGAATCATCTATATCCTGGTCATCAGAGAGGAAAGGCCGGTATTTTACCGCATTACGCAAGCGGTTATACGAAGAACCCTTGGCATCAGATACGCCGGCCCCGAAAACATCCTGGTGTGTATACCGGGCGCCTGCACCAACTTTCAGGTCCTTTGTTATTTTGTAATCTCCTTTTATATTAAAGATGTGCCTTTTGTAATTTGAATTAATAACAATGGCTTTATCGTTATTGTACGTGTAGCCAAAACTATAAGTGGCGGCTTTCGTACCACCTGAAGCGTTCACGTTATGGGTGGTGGTGATTCCTGTTCTGCCAAATATCTCACCCTGCCAGTCTACCGACGGCATGTTCTTATAATTTGAAAGTGTATCCCAGGTAGTGCCGAAGTTGTTGGCAAAACTGGTACTGTCCGCGGTGCTCCCCCTTGATCTCTCGTACTGGTAAATAACATATTCATAAGGGCTCATTACTTTCAATTTTCTCGCAAGAGTTTTTATTCCTATAAACCCGTTATAACCGACGATCAGCCGGCCGGGCTTTCCCGTTTTTGTCGTGATTACGATGACACCATTTGAACCCCTGGCTCCATAGATCGCAGTAGCGGCGGCATCTTTTAAAACGTCAATAGTTTGAATATCCTGCGGCGAGATGGTGGACAGGCCATTTTCAACCTGCACCCCGTCAACAATGTACAAGGGTGAATTGTCGCCGGTAATCGACATACCTCCACGCACCCGGATCCGGATATCGGCATCAGGAGAACCTTCTGCGGTAGTGGCAGTAACACCAGCCAGTCTTCCATTCAGGGCTTCAGCGGCAGAGTTGATCGGGATATCTTTCAGGTCTTTGGCTCCTACCGATGAAACAGAAGCCAGCAAATCTTTTCGCCGGACAGACTGGTAGCCGATCACCACCACATCTTCCATCGCCTTAACTTCAGCGGTTAACTCAATATTGACGGAGGATTTATTATCAACACTTACTTCATACCTCACAAAGGAGGCGCTGGAAAATACCAGCGTGGCATTTTCCTTTACAGTGATCCTGTAGTTACCCTGTGCATCGGTGACCGTGGAATTTCTCGTTCCTTTTTCGGAAACCGTCACACCCGCCGCGGGTAACTTGTTATCAGATGATGTAACAGTTCCTGTGACCTGTCTTCCCTGGGCAAATGCCTGGTTAAACGGGCAAAGCAGGACAAGCAGTAACAGGCAAATTCCTGTTGATGTTAGAATTCTGATCATAATGCAGTTTTTGTTTTATAACCTGAATGAATATAAATGTTAATGAATCTCCGGTACGGAAACCAATCAACCAGCTAAAGTCTCTTCGTGTTTATCAATAATGGAACTGTAAATAATCTGGAATTTTCCGGGAATAGGGCAGGATTAATGGAAGAAAAGGGGAGGACCGGGGGACATAAAAAGAAAGCAGCAGGACTTTTTCCGGCAGGCACCATTTGGCTGGTAACAGCAATCAGGCAATGCAATCTTTTCATTTCAACAGGCAATTCTCTTTTCGTTAGTGACCTGCAAACAGCAATAAATATTGCATACTACTATCTGAAAGCCGTAACAAGTCTACACAGAACTTAGCTGTAACAGAACGTTTTAGGAGTATTTTTTTACGCAATCGTTCCCGGTAACGATGTCATTTTGAATAAGTTGCCTGATCGTAAATGACTCTTGTTATAAAGCGCAGACTAATTTTTTTCAGATGCAAAGGAAACAGGCAAATTATGCAGCATCAAAATGTTTTTGGAACTCTTACAAACGCGGGCTTTTAGCAGAAAGATCAGGCCGGGAAACTGGCCGGAAATCGGTAACTTTAAAAACCACTTTTCTTGAGAAAATACCTCTAAAAAGGAAGATTGCTGCATGAAATTCGAAGCCGTAACCATAAAAGATATCGCCAAAGCTTTGGGTCTTTCCACCTCGACGGTTTCCCGGGCATTACGGGACAGTTATGAAATAAGCCCGGAAACAAAGAAGCTGGTGATGGAGTATGCAGGAAAGATCAATTATCATCCCAATCCCATCGCCCTGAGTCTGAAAGAAAGAAGAAGCCGCTCAATCGGGGTGCTGGTCTGTGAAATAGCCAACAGTTTTTTTTCCCAGACCATCAATGGGATTGAATCCATTGCCTACAATAACGGCTATAATGTAATCATTGCGCAGAGCCGGGAATCGGTGGACCGGGAAATGCTGAACCTGCAATACCTGACTTCCCGTTCCATAGACGGGCTGATTATCTCCGTATCGACGGAAACAAAGGATTTCAGTTATTTAAAAGAGTTAAGCCAGAAAGGGCTGCCCATCGTCTTTTTTGACCGGATCGTAGACGAGATCGAAACGCATAAAGTGATCGTGGATAATTACAAAGGAGCTTACGATGCCACCCTGCACCTGGTCAGCAACGGGTACCGTCGCATCGCTGCTGTTTCTAACCCGGAGAGTCTCTCTATCACCAAAGAAAGGCTGGCGGGATACAAGGCGGCTTTGACGGATCATCATATTGAAATAGATGAGTCCCTGATCAAATATTGCCAGCATGGCGGGATGATTGTTGCTGAAGTGGAAGACGCGGTTAATGAACTTCTCCGGCTGCCCCAACTTCCGGATGCCATTTTTGCCACAGCCGATAAACTCACCACCGGGTGCCTGCGGATTTTAAAAACAAAAAAGATCAGCGTACCTGATGATATGGGGCTGATCGGTTTTTCCAATACGGACCTGACTGAATTACTGAACCCGCCTTTATCCATTATCAAGCAACCTGCATTTGAAATGGGAGAAGTGGCCACTAACCTGCTGCTGCAATTAATAGAAAGCAAACGGCCGGTCACTGATTTTGAAACCAGGATATTATCTACCGAACTCCTCATTCGCGGTTCAACCAAAAAAGTAAAACCCAAAACAACGGAAATGGCCTAAGGGGCAGTTAAGAACGGCAAAGACGGCCTTAGTTTTTGGAACACAAAGCTCCAGCGGCTATATTTGCAATCCCAATCAAAAAGGGGGTTTAGCTCAGCTGGCTAGAGCGTTTGCATGGCATGCAAAAGGTCACCGGTTCGACTCCGGTAACCTCCACAATAGTCTCGCGTTCGTGAGACTATTTTTTTTGTCAAAGCTCAGCTGGTTGGAGCATTCCCCGCCACGGCGGGGTGCAAAAGGTCACCGGTTCGACTCCGGTAACCTCCACTAATAGTCTCGCGTTTAGCGGGACTATTTTTTTTATAGAAGGTCATGTATGATCGGATGAAAGGGCAGCATAAAAAAACCCTCTCTTTCGAAAGGGTTTTTTAGGGAAGCAGGTTTTGAAAAATTATTGCTTGATAAAAGGCAATGTGGTTGTATTGTTCAGATCCAAACCAATTTTCACAAAGTAAGAACCATTGGGGAACCTGCTGACATCAACAGGAATTACCATGGCTTGCTGTGTTCTCATTACTTCGGTCTGGTAAACCGTAACGCCCATTACATTCAGGATCTGTATCGAAGTCTTGTTGGCGTAGGTCACGGCTTCGATGTTAATGTTTATAATAGTTGTGGCAGGATTCGGGTAGATTCTCGCCGTGGAGGTCCTGCTCGTATTCTGGTTTACGGTAACCTGGACAGTGTCCCTGTCTGTCGCGCCCTGGTTATCGGTTACCAGTAATTCAAACTGGTAGATGCCTTCCACCAGGTCAGCGAATTCAGTTTGCGCCTGCGCAGGAGAAACAATCGTGTACTGCGAAGGACCGCTGATCTTTGTCCACTGGTATGCAACAATGCTGCCACCCGGATCAGATCCGCTGCCTGCAATAACTACATTATTTACCGGCAGGGTTATCGAAGTGTCGGCACTTGCATTTGCGACAGGCGGCTGGTTAGGCGGCGGAGCTGCGGCATTAACAGTTACCGTCATTGTATCTGTATCAACAGCACCCTGGTTATCGGTTACCCTTAATTCAAACTGGTAAACACCCTGCACTAAATTATTGATCACTGTTTGCGGCTGGGCAGTGAACAGGATTGTATACTGGGCAGGACCTGAAATTTTCGTCCACTGGTGAACAGTGATCGTTCCATCAGGATCTGAAGCGCTACCCAATACAATTACAGTGTTTGTTGGTAAAGTGATATTATGATCAGGACCGGCATTCGCGGAAGGCGCCTGGTTTGGCGGAGTTCCGGCAGGATTAACTGTTACTGACATGGTATCAGTATCAACAGCACCCTGGTTATCGGTTACCCTTAATTCAAACTGGTAAACACCCTGCACTAAATTATTGATCACGGTTTGTGCCTGTGCAGGGAACAGGATCGTATACTGGGCCGGGCCCGCAATTTTTGTCCATTGGTAGGTACTGATGGTGCCATCAGGATCAGTAGCACTGCCCAACGCCGTTACCGTATTTACCGGTAAGGTAATAAACTGGTCATTGCCTGCATTGGCTGTCGGTGCCTGGTTAGGCGGCGGAGTTCCGGCAGGATTAACTGTGACAATCATGGTATCGCGGTCTATAGCACCCTGGTTATCGGTTACCCTTAATTCAAACTGGTAAACACCCTGCACTAAATTATTGATCACCGTTTGTGCCTGTGCAGGGAACAGGATATTATATTGGGCCGGACCCGCAATTTTCGTCCACTGGTAAGCGGTAATAGTGCCATCAGGATCCGTACCACTACCCAATGCATTTACTGTGTTAACCGGCAGGGTTATGACAATATCATTGCCGGCATTTGCTGAAGGCGCCTGGTTAGGTGGCGGTGTTCCGGCAGGATTAACCGTGACGATCATGGTATCGCGGTCTATCGCACCTTGGTTATCGGTTACCCTTAATTCAAACTGGTAAACACCCTGTACTAAATTGTTGATCACCGTTTGTGCCTGCGCAGGAAACAGGATTGCATACTGGGCAGGACCAGCAATTTTCGTCCACTGGTAAGCGGTAATAGTGCCATCAGGATCCGAACCACTACCTAATGCGGTAACCGTGTTAACCGGTAGCGTAATGACAATATCATTACCTGCATTGGCTGAAGGTGCCTGGTTAGGTGGCGGTGGTGTTGCAGGATTAACCGTAACGATCATGGTATCAGTATCAACAGCACCCTGGTTATCGGTTACCCTTAATTCAAACTGGTAAACACCCTGTACTAAATTATTGATCACGGTTTGAGCCTGCGCAGGGAACAGGATTGCATACTGGGCAGGACCAGCAATTTTTGTCCACTGGTATGCCGTGATCGTTCCATCAGGATCTGAACCACTACCTAACGCGGTTATAGTATTCGTTGGTAAAGTAATATTATGATCCGCACCGGCATTGGCAGAAGGCGCCTGGTTGGGTGGCGGCGCAGCATTAACTGTAACCGTCATCGTATCTGTATCTGTTGCGCCCTGGTTGTCCGTCACCCTTAATTCAAACTGATATACACCCTGTACCAGGTTATTGATGACCGTTTGAGGAAGCAACGGCGAAATGATTACGTATTGGGCAGGACCGGATACCCTGGTCCACTGATAAGATACAATGGTTCCATCGGGGTCGGTTGCGCTCCCGGTTTGAGTAATACTGTTGGTTGGGAGTGTAATATTCTTATCAGTACCTGCATTGGCGACCGGGGGTTGGTTTGGCGGAGGATTAACCGTTACTGTCATCGTATCCGTATCTGTACCACCCTGGTTATCGGTAACCCTCAGTTCAAACTGGTAAACACCCTGTACTAAATTATTGATCACGGTCTGTGCCTGTGCAGGGAACAGGATTGCATATTGGGCTGGACCTGAAATTTTCGTCCACTGGTATGCAGTGATCGTTCCATCAGGATCTGATCCACTACCCAATGCTGTTACCGTATTTGTCGGTAAAGTAATATTATGATCGGCGCCGGCATTGGATGAAGGTGCCTGGTTTGGCGGTGTTCCGGCAGGGTTAACCGTTACTGACATGGTATCGGTATCAACAGCACCCTGGTTATCGGTTACCCTCAATTCAAATTGATAAACACCCTGGGCTAAATTATTGATCACCGTTTGTGCCTGGGTTGGGAACAGGATTGCATATTGGGCCGGGCCCGCAATTTTTGTCCACTGGTAAGAACTGATGGTGCCATCAGGATCCGTAGCACTGCCCAATGCACTGACAGAGTTAACTGGTAATGTAATAAAATGATCGGCACCTGCATTGGCTGAAGGGGCCTGGTTTGGAGGCGGAACAGCAGCATTAACAGTTACGGTCATTGTATCTGTATCCTGTGCTCCCTGGTTATCGGTCACTCTCAGCTGAAACTGGTAAACACCCTGCACCAGGTTATTTATGACTGTTTGCGCCTGCGCAGGGGAAACAATCAGGAACTGGGTGGGTCCTGAAATTTTCGTCCACTGGTAAGAGGCAATGGTACCATCCGGATCTGAACCGGAACCGGTTGCTGTTACCGTATTTACGGGCAGCGTAATATTATGATCTGCCCCGGCATTCGCCGACGGCAACTGGTTAGGTGCCGCATTCACGGTTACGGTCATGGTATCTGTATCAGTACCGCCCAGGTTATCCGTCACCTCTAATTCAAATTGGTAAACACCCTGTACCATATTATTGATAACGGTTTGCGCCTGGGTAGGAGATACAATGGTAAACTGGGCCGGGCCGGCAATCTTTGTCCACTGGTAGTTGCTGATGGTACCGTCCGGATCCGAACCGCTACCGGTTGCTGTTACGGTATTGACGGGTAATGTAATATTATGATCGGGGCCCGCATTGGCAGTGGGTGACTGGTTAGCCGGCCCTGCATTGACGATGATTCGAATTGTGTCCAGGTCGGTCGCTCCATCATTATCCGTCACTTTCAACTCAAAACGATAAGTACCCTGGACGAGGTTGTTTACAACAGTCTGGGCCTGGTTGGGGGAAACTATATTAAACTGCGAAGGCCCGGCGAATTTTCTCCATTCATACGCGGTAATGGTACCATCCGGGTCCGTACCCGTACCGGTTAGCGTTACACTATTTAATGGTAAAGTGATTGTTTGATTGGGACCGGCATTGGCTACCGGGGGTTGATTGGGAGGAACGATAGGACCCACCGTCACACTCATGGTATCGGTGTCCGTACCTCCATTATTATCTGTTACCCTAAGTTCAAATTCATAGATTCCCTGTACCAGCCCGGAAATTACAGTGACGGCCTGGATGGGAGATACGATCAGGAATGAAGTAGGTCCTGATACTTTAGTCCACTGGTAAGCAGCGATGGTTCCATCAGGGTCTGTACCGCTACCCGTAGCTGTTATAAGACTGACAGGAATAAGAATATTGTGATCTGGTCCCGCATTGGCCACCGGGGGTTGGTTAGGCGGAGGCGTTGCACCACCGGATTCAATAGCAGCAATATCCGGGGCCGTGCCGTTATAAGGCAAGCCTACGTTAACACCGGCATTCACCAGGTCAGAACCTGCCAATAAATAAAAAAAGGAAGAAGCCGGTAAACTGCCGTCTGCCTGTCTTGGAGCCAATAATTGGGAATCGTCAAGGCTGATAAAGTCAGAGGCATTTACGGTAACACCGCCATTCCAGCTGTTATGGTCATGAATGTCGTGAACCGAGAGCCTTGCATTCTGGGGGTTGTTCCAGCCGATATTATTACGGAGTGTGGCCACATTCGTTCCCCAGCTTCCGAACCAGAAACCATAGTCGCCACTTTGGGAAACCACGTTATTAAAGATATTGCTCTTGCAGATTGCTGCATTTTCCACGATACCGTAAGAGCGGTTTTTAAAGGCAACACAATTTTGAACGGTTCTTAAAAGCGTATTGGGATAGTTGCCGGTTGATCCTAATTTGATACCACTGCCATTACCGGCCGTATTAAATGTACCGGGTATATATCCGTTGTAAAATGACCAGCAGTTTTCGATCAGCATATAGCCGTTATTATCCCAGCAGTCAAACCCGTCATCTGCGTTCCACCAGGCCCGGCAATTCCGGAGCGTATTGGTGCTGCCGGCAGGTATGTAATGTATGTCAATACCATCAGCCCCGTCATAGGGGGATGAGCTGTAAGGATCCTGGTTATGGTGAAAGTCGCAATTCAGGAAGAGGTTATTGGTGGAGTTGCCCCGGATAGACATACCGGCTCCGTTATGGTGATAATCAATCTGTTCGAATATGGAACCACTGGTAAATCCTGCCCTGAAAGCGGGCCAGGCATAGTCCCCGGGTTTTTGATCAAACCAGGAAATCTCGAGACCCTTCCAGTGAAAGTAGTTGCCTTCAAAATAAATAAGGTCCTGCTGCTGGCTGGCATTATAAGTTGGAGACCTGGTTAAATTTGGTTTTTCACCAGGGTAATTCCAGATCTTGATCAGGTTACCGGCTGTACCGTTTCTTCCCTGCAGGTACTGGCTGGTGTTGAACTCATATGTTCCGCCCCGCAAATACACGGTATCCCCCGCTGCTATTACTGTCCAGACCTTAAGGAGTGTTTTAAAAGGCGCCGTAATGGAGCCATTGTTATTATCGTTTCCTGTGGGAGCCATATAGAACTTTCTTGCGCCACCAGATATCGTTATACCAAGAGAGAACAGGAAAAATAATAAATAGGGTAGGGTAAAAAGTCTTCTCATTTTACGGATTTTTTTCAGTGAATTGGATATTGGTACGAAGGCAAATGGTGGCATTTCGTGACATTTCTATTGCAGAAATGGTGGTCGTTAAATCATTAAATAAATTATTGGTTGGCAGAAAAGCAATGCGTGCGAAAAGCAATGACGCATTGGATGCGGCAGGGATAGCCGGGAATGCACTATCAGGTAAATGACTGAGGCGGTTCTTCATCAGGACGCAATTGGTTTCTTAAAGAATATCGAATATAACCTAGATCAGAGCTTTTTTTGCCCAGATTGAGTAGTTGTTGATAATTCTCAACTACTTGTTAATAAAATTGCAGCATCTGGGTAAAAAAGTCAACAAAAAACCAAAAATAATGCCATAAAAGCCCAAGATTGAGTGTAGGTACTCTGTCCAAACGGGTACATATGGCAAAAAGCAGATCGGACTTTTACTATGCAAAAAATAACTTATATATTTTATTTTGCAAATGAATGATTTTCTGGTTATTATTTGAAGATCATTTGATTAAACTTGTTATTTGTTCACATGTAATCAACCAGGTGATAAATGCAGCTACAAAAATAGAATTGGACGGACCTGTAGTCTTTCCGGGTGGGAGTTTTCAGGAAGCAGTTTTTGTTTGCGGGCGGTGTTTCTGCCATGACCATTTACTCCGTGTATTTGTAATATAGCTTTTCAGAACCGGGTTATCAAGCCATTCAAAAAATAGGGTTTTTACGATAACCCGAAAGTTGTATTCCGGGGAACTTTCCTCATTTTTTTTTTTGAATACTATATTATATCAGTATTCCTTATTATCTTGAGGTCCAATTCAGAAAATAGCTGGTGGATCTATCCACTGATTCTGATTCCTCCTAATCCTTCGTTAAGCCCACTTCCACCTAGATCCTTCGCAAAACCGCCAAATTAGTTAAGTCGATTGAGTAGCATTTTGAGTGATTAGCCGCTGGCTAAAAAACCGTTTATGAAATTAACTTTTTTGAGAAAGAGTCACCTTATCGTATTGTGTATTGTGAGCTGGGTTTTGCCTTCTTGTGTGAGTACCAGGCAGGCGACATACTTTAATGGTGTCAACGACGGAACAATAACAACAACCATACCCGTGCCCCAATCCGTTATACATAAAAATGATTTGCTGAGTATTTCAGTAACCAGTTTAAATGCACAGGCTACGGAAGTATTCAATACACCGAACAGTGCCGGCGCCGCAACTCCCGGGGATGTAACCGGGTATCTTGTAAATGCCGATGGCTCCATCCAGTTCCCGATTTTGGGTTCCCTTAAAGCAGAAGGATTAACCAAGGAGCAATTAAAAGAAACCATCACCAAAAAACTGGTGGACCGCCAGTTGCTGACTGACCCGATTGTAACGATCAGGTTATTGAATTTCCGCGTTACGGTATTAGGGGAAGTCAAAAACCCCAATGTAATCCCCGTCCCGAATGAAAAGATATCATTACTGGAGGCGATCGGTTTAGCCGGCGACCTGACGATATATGGAAAAAGAGAAAATGTACTGGTGATACGGGAAGAGAATGGTCAAAAAATTATCAAGCGGATTAACCTGAATTCCAATGAACTTTTATCCTCACCGTACTATTACTTAAAATCTGATGATGTAGTGTATGTTGAGCCCAATAAGTCGAGGGTGGCAAGTGCCCGGAGTTCAGAATGGGTGCCGATTGTAATAAGCACCTTGTCATTTGCAGCCATTATTGTTGATCGTGTTACGAGGTAATAACTTTTGAAAACTATGATTGGTAACCAACCAAAAGGAACAGTGACTAAGGAAGTGAATTTATTT
Source organism: Chitinophagaceae bacterium (assembly GCA_025449935.1). Taxonomy (GTDB): domain Bacteria; phylum Bacteroidota; class Bacteroidia; order Chitinophagales; family Chitinophagaceae; genus JJ008. The sequence continues at coordinate 3,376 of JANWIJ010000096.1, read as the reverse complement.
AGCCAGGTATGGTTTAAATATTTTCCCTACTGGCCGTTATTTCTTGTGCTCCTGGCAATTTCACTGGCCGGGGCCTGGTTATACATTCGTTATAAGACTACCCCGCTGTATGAAGCTTCCGCGGCAATTTTGATCAAAGACGAGAAAAAAGGACAGGATGAGTCCAAAATGATAGAGTCGCTTAACCTGCTTTCTGCCAAAAAGATTATCGAGAACGAGATCGAAGTGATCAAGTCAAGGGAATTGATGTACCACGTGGTTAAGAACCGTCATTTGTATGCATCCATTTACCAGAAAGGTAAGATCAAGGCCCTTTCCGCCTATACAACATCCCCGGTAGCTATCCAGGCCCGGTACCCCGATTCGCTCCGTGGAACCGACAAGATCTTTTTTACGGTTGATGACGCAAAGACCCGGGTTGTCATTAATAAGAATACTTATCCCGTGAATGAATGGGTAAAAACACCCTATGGTGAATTGAAGTTCATTCCCCAGGATCTTGAACCAAAAAGTACAAACGACCCTTTCTTTTTTACGCTGGCCAATCCGCATTCCCTGTCCGTTTCGATGGCCGGAAGGGTACAGGTTTCACCGGTGAGCAAACTTTCCTCGGTTATCAGCCTGAAACTTTTGGATGTGAATTCTAAAAGGGCGGAAGATATATTAAACGAACTGATTGTTGCCTATAACAGCGCAGCGCTCAATGATAAGAATACCCTTGCCGCTAATACCATGGCCTGGGTGGAAGACCGGCTAAAATATGTTGAACATGACCTGGACTCCATTGAAAAGAAATTACAGAATTATAAGGCCAGCCGCGGGGCCATTGATATTGGTTCCCAGGGAACCTTATACCTGGAAAATGTAAGTAACCTGAATCAGCGTATGGGAGATGTAAGTGTTCAGCTTGCTGTACTTGACCAGGTTGAAAAATATGTGAAGTCAAAGGATAATAACACCGGGATTGTTCCATCTACCGTAGGGGTAAATGATCCATTGCTTACTCAATTGATTGATAAACTGTATAACGCAGAACTGGAGTACGATAAGCTGAGAAAAACAACAGCTGCCAACAACCCGATGGCACTTTCATTAAAAGAGCAGATCGATAAGATCAGGCCCAGTATCCTGGAAAACATTAATACGCAGAAAGCGGGGCTTACTGCCAATAAGAACAATCTTAGTTCGCTGAATAACAGGTTTTCTTCGATGCTGAGCAGTATCCCTCAAAAAGAAAGAGACCTGGTCGAGATCAGCCGGGATCAGAATATAAAGAGCAGCCTGTATAATTTCCTCCTGACAAAAAGGGAAGAGACTGCCCTGGCTCTTTCTGCCTCCATGGCTGACAGCCGGATCATCGATAAAGCCCAGGCCTATGGTCCTATACACCCCGGGAAGAAGATCTATGTAATGGCCGTGCTCCTCGCTCTGGCCCTTGGTGTTGGATTGATTTCAGCGGCAGAACTGTTTAAACGTACCATCCTGTACAGGACGGAAATTGAAAAATATACCAGTGTTCCCATCATCGGGGAGATTTCATACGACAAGTCCAACGAACCTCTGGTGATTGGCGACGGTAAGAGAACCTTTATTGCTGAGCAGTTCCGGAACCTCAGAACTTCTCTTCCTTACATCGGGATCAAAGCGGAAAAGAAAAGATTGCTGGTAACGTCTACCATTTCCGGGGAAGGGAAGAGCTTTATCGTGGCCAACCTCGGTATCAGCCTGGCCATGACCGGCAAAAAAGTGGTGGTGCTGGAATTCGACCTGAGTGATCCGACGCTTAGTAAAAAACTGGACATTACAGCAGAGAAAGGATTGGCTGAATACCTTAGGGGAGAAATAAGAAAAGATGAGATTGTTCAGCAGACGTCAGTGAACGAAAACCTGTTTATCATCCCGTCAGGGGCTTTACCCGACAATCCTTCCGAACTGATAACAAGTGAAAAGGTGCCTGAGCTGATCAATTACCTCTCCGTGTTTTATGACTATGTGATTATCGACACTGCACCGGTCGGTTTGTTGTCGGACGCCTACATACTTTCTTCGTATTGTGATGCAACCTTATATGTAGTCAGGCACCGTCATACACCTAAATTGTCGATCCAGCGAATTGATGAGAATAATAAGATCAATGAATTAAAGAACCTGGCTATTGTGTTTAACGGGGTAAGATCCAGAGGGTTTGGCTCGGGCGGTTATGGGTACGGGTATGGCTATGGTTATGGATATGTTTATAATAACGGGAAGAAGAGCAAGAAGAAGCGTAGTATGTTTAAGACCAAGGTGGCGTAACAAAAAGAATAATAGCAGAAGTAACAATATAGTAGCAATTAGGTAGGACAGAAGTTATATCAGGCAGGTTTTTTTGTAGAAATAAAATTCGTTGATCGGTACCCCATGTAACTGATAGTGGCGAAGCCGTACCTGTGCAAAAAACCAGTTAAGGTAAATAGTTTTCAATACCGTGAATGACCGGCAGGAATCATAAAATTTCTGCCCAGGTAAAGAATGTTTTAGAAAAAAAACTGGTTTTATGAACGAGTCAAAAAAATGGTTTGCTGTCTACACCCGACCCAGATGGGAAAAAAAGGTAGCTGAGAATTTAAGCCGTAACAAGATTGAGAATTATTGTCCCATCAACAAAGTGGTGCGTCAATGGAGTGACCGTAAAAAGGTCGTTCATGAACCCTTGTTTACTTCTTATGTTTTCGTCAAGATTACTGAGAAAGAACACTTGTCTTTAAAGAAGACAGACGGGGTGATCAATTTTGTTTACTGGCTGAACAAGCCGGCCGTTATCCCCGATCATGAGATCGATACGATCAAAAGTTTTTTGAATGAGTATACAAATGTAGCGCTCCAGAAAACCCCGATCAATGTGCTGGATAAAGTCCGCATACTCAGTGGGCCGTTGTTTGAGCAGGAAGGGCAGGTGCTGTTTGTTAAAAACCGGACCATCAAGATTGCGCTTCCGTCCATGGGTTACCTGATGTATGCTGAAGTAGAAACTGCCAATGTGGAAGTTGTTCCGGAAACCACTACCATCATGCCGCAGCATGTAATACCTCCGTACCAGTTACCGGCAGCTAAATAGAATTAATAGTAATAAAAACGTACAGGTTTAAAATAAGTATCGCTTCTTTTTCGCAGTAACGAGTTTAAGAATAAGCAAAGGCATAGTTCCCGGCGGATGGTTTACCAACCGGGAATTATGCCTTCTTTAATAAAGGATTCAACCCATACCAGGAAAACAGCCCCCAAATATTTGACGCCCACGGTCGGTAGGATAACCCGCTAAAGTTTACTTTGCGGGTTTTAATATAAATACGGAATGACCAACTTTACCAAACCCATTGCTTTTATAAAAGACCTT
>JANWIJ010000095.1 GCA_025449935.1 Chitinophagaceae bacterium | reverse complement strand
CAGGATTCCATTCCCACCGATGAAACCGGCATGTTAAATTATCATGTGGGTTGCAAAACGGGATGGACCTTTTACCTGGCAAATATGAAATCCCTTTTTGAAGGCGGTACTGACCTGCGCAATAAAAATGAGCAACTACAGGAAATGCTGAATTCTTAAAGCAGAACAGGCATTTTCCCGATAAAAAATCTAAACTGCATGACACTGGAAGGCATACAAAAAATCTGCAATCAGTTGGACGAAGTGACAGAGGACATCAAATGGGAAAATCATCTCTGTTTTAATACCGGGGGTAAAATGTTTTTTATCACAGCTCCGGACCAGTCACCTGTTTCCGCATCCTTTAAGACCAGTGAAGAGAAATTCAATGAACTGACAGAAAGAGAGGGATTTAAGCCGGCCCCTTACCTGGCCAAACATAAATGGGTGCATATCGATGATATTGGCAGGCTGTCCGCCAAAGAAGGAAAGCAGTTGATTGAACTTTCCTACCAGATTATCCGGTCCAAACTGCCTAAAAAGAAAAAGTAGAATTATGTTTTCCGACCTTACCTTCTGGATCCGGGGCGTTATCATTACGCAGTTCTTATCGGCCCTGATGCATTCGCTGAGCTTTATTGCAAAACCAAAACCTGCGAATGAAACGGAGAAACAGTTATTGGATTTATCGGCTAACTATAAAATGGATCTTGGGGGTGGAATTAAACGAAGCCAGAAGCAGTTATTTATCGGCCTCAGCACCTGTTTCACCATGATATATACCATGGGGGCTGCGATCAACTGGTACTTTTTGAAAACAGGCATCAGCCCTGAGCGGTGGAAAGGGTTATTGTTGATTGAATTGATTGCCTATGGCGCTCTCTTTCTGCTGATGATCCGGTTTACCTTCTGGCCGCCGATTATTGTAACAGGACTGGTTTTTATGTTTACATTGGGCGCTTATTTATCGGTCTGACGAACCAGTAATAAGGAATCAAAAGCACCGGAAGAACGGATCAGGATACCTGAGAAAGACTTTTATAAATAAATATTTACACATGCGAACATCCATTTTTATAGCACTTCTTTTCGTGGTCAGTTATTCATTGGCCGGTCAAAAGACGGACAGCACCAGGAAGGAATTCATAGGTGTTTTGACCTTAACGGAAAAATACAAGGAGGAAAAAAACTGGACCCAGGCTGACCAGGCCGTTGTCGGGGAACATTTTCAGCGGTTGGTAAAATTTAAAAATGAAGGAATCGTCGTGCTGGCTGGACGAACACAATACCAGGTGGATAATCCTGATATGATGGGGATAGTAATCTTTTACGCAAAGGATGATAAAGAAGCTTTGCAATTCATGCTGGATGACCCCGCGGTAAAAAATAAAATCATGCTGACCAAAGTGCATCCCTATGAAATAGCCCTGAAAAAATGCGATTAAAATAATACTAAATCAGAATCTATGAGTTCCGGAAGCGTTGACAAAGCAACACAAACCCAGATCGCCAATATAGAAAAAAGTACAGGTAAAAGCCTGGCGGACTGGACAAGCATTGTAAACAAAAGCGGGTTTGCCAAACATGGTGAGCTGGTCAATTTTTTAAAAGAAAAGCATGGCTTTACGCACGGTAACGCCAATACGGTCGTGCATTTTGCGAAGCAAAGTCATGCAGGTGCCGCGGAGAATTCAGATGATTTAATAACCCAACAATACGGCGGGAAGGAAAACCTGAAACCCTGGTATGATAAAATCATGGCCGAGATAAGCAAGTTTGGCCGGGATGTGGAAGTAGCTCCCAAGAAAGCTTATGTAAGTTTGAGAAGAAAAAAACAGTTCGCCATTTTACAACCTTCCACAAAGGACAGGCTGGATGTTGGGCTGAACATCAAAGGAGTCGCTCCTACCGGTAATGTGGAAGACGGCAGCAAGTGGAATGCGATGTGTACGCACCGTATAAAAATTGAGAACGAAAAATTAATCAATAAGGATTTAATAAACTGGATTAAACAGGCTTACGACCAGGCCGGATAACACTAAAAAAGAAACGGGCCATTTGGCCCGTTTCTTAATTCTATAGGTTCACCGGTAATATTATTTTTTACGGGTGAATTTTATCTCCATCGTTTTGTACTCCACACCTGTTTTTGGATCCGGACCATACATTTCCATCACCTGGGTGTTATCATCTACGAGCTTAAACACTTCCCGCATCTTGCATTCTTTTCCTGTGGCAGGGTCCAGCATGCTTCCCTTCAGGGTCATTGACTTTGATGCTTCGTCCCACGGACCTTCCATTTTCATAATGCCGGAGCCCATATTATCGATCCAGGTGCTGACATAAACTTTTTTATAATTGTCATACCCGGTGATGCTCATCCCCTGGAATGGCATACCCATCATATTTCCCCTGAAGTCTGATTGCTGGTAACGGCCCTCCATGATCATCTTATTGGAAGACGAAGCCGGACCTGTGGTGGGCGGTGCATCTTTCGCCATCCAATGGGTTACTTCAGCATTCCAGTTCCCGTTGGCTTTGGCAAGTGATTTATGTGGTTCACCCGGGACTGCATAATCCATCCAGGCTTTCATCGCTGTGGCCGAGTCGACAGCAACCCAGGCTTCTTCTTTTGATGTAGTGATGGCCGTATCACTGGTCACGACACCATCCGTTTCTTTAGTGGTTTCTTTTTTGTCTGAATTGCAGGCAGCCAATATCAGGGTTGCAGCAGCAAGCGTTAAGGTTATTCGTTTCATATAAGAAATTTAGGGTGATAAGATACAAACTCTGACGGCAGATGGCAAAAAATAAATAGACCAACCCGGAAATTTGCGGGATGAAACAGCGGGATGGATAATTATAACTGGCTGATTTTTATCTGCATAACAGTGGCAACACTGGTAGCCCGCTCTTTGATCATAAATGCTTTTTCCCCTTCGAACAATTCATCCACCGTGGTCCTGAAATAGGCAAGCCAGGCCTGGAAATGATGTTTTTTTAACGGGGACTGCTGGTGTAAAGCCATATGCGGTTTCATGGCATTCTTATGATAAGTGTCAGCCTGGAAAATTACTGAATCCCAGAAATCAACCAGCACGGGTAAATGATGCGCCAGGTCTATTTTGGCCACATCGGTAAAAAGATAGCTGATCGTGTCATCGGCCAGTAGTTTTTCATAAAAGCGCTGCATAAGCAACAGCAGGTCTGCCCTCGATTCAATATCCCTCATGCCCATGGTTTTTATTCCTGTTTTTTACTTCTTCAAATCGTTCGTCATAATCTTCCCGTATCGTTCCCATCACCCGGTCCCAGAATAAAAAATAGAGTCCATAATTACCCTTAAAGTACTGATGGTGGAGGTTGTGGTTTACCGAGGTATTTATCCATTTACCAAGCCAGTGTTTGCTGAATCCTTTTGGATATAATTCCCAGCCAAGGTGGCCGTATACATTGTATACGATCATAAACAGGAAGAAAAACAGCAGGTGGAACAAGTGTACCGGGATTGTAAAAACAAATACTATAAAAATGCCTGCTTCCAGGACTGCCTCGAAAGGATGAAATGCGTACGCCGCAAAAGGACTGGGGTTGGTTGATTTATGATGAATAAGATGAACGATCCTGAACAAAGCGGGGTGATGGATCAACCGGTGCATCCAGTAAAAATAAGTGTCGTGCATAAAAGCCATCAACGGGAATGCCAGGATGAAATAGAGGTTGCCATGCTGGTTAATGTCTGTATAAAATTTGGTATACCGGGCCACCCCGGGACTTCCTAAAACCAACGCCGGGACAAAAGCCATAATAAAGACTGTCAGCAGGGAAAAGCCAATTTCCCGGGTATAATCACTGAAGTTGGGAAATCGTTGCTGGATTTTTTTCGACCGGATCAGCCGCAGCAATACTACGTAACATATTATAAAGGCAATACCCGCAATGACCAGGTAGCGGCTCCCGATTATAATAACATCTTTAAAATAGAGCGACCAGTTCATACATCAGTTCATTAATGTGCTTCCAGCCAGTTGGCACCTTCCCCGCATTCGGCAATCACCGGCACTTTTTGTGGCAAAGGCATCGCGGACTGCATGCATTCGATGATCAGCGGCTTTAATTCTTTCACTTCTCCTTTTACCGCATCAAAAACCAATTCATCATGCACTTGCAACAGCATGCGGCTCTGCATATTTGCTTTTTTCATAGCGGTATGCACTTTTTGCATAGCCAGTTTAATCATATCAGCAGCCGTGCCCTGTATGGGGGAGTTGATGGCGTTTCTTTCTGCAAAACCACGAACGGTAAAATTAGCAGAATTAATATCCCGCAGCCATCTTTTCCGGCCCATTAATGTTTGTACATATCCATTCTCCCTCGCGAAATTGATCGTATCATCCATGTATTGCTGGATACCGGGGAATTGTTTTTTATAGTTATCAATGATCTCTTTGGCTTCTGTCCTGGAAATACCGAGATTATCGGCCAGCCCAAAAGCGCCCTGTCCATAGATGATCCCGAAATTCACACTCTTGGCTTTGTAACGCATTTCTTTGGTTACCTCTTTCTCGGGTACGTTATAGACCCTGGAGGCAGTAGCGGTATGAATATCAGTTCCGTCTTTAAATGCTTTGCACATATTTTTATCAGCACTGATGGCCGCCACAATCCGGAGCTCAATCTGCGAATAGTCGGCAGACAAGAGAACATGCTTACTGTCTCGGGGTACAAATGCTTTTCGTACTTCTTTACCCCTGTCTGTGCGCACAGGGATGTTCTGCAGGTTGGGATTATTACTTTGCAGGCGGCCGGTTACCGCTACAGCCTGCCCATAATTGGTATGAACCCTTCCTGTTTTACGGTTGATCAGTTGCGGTAACGCATCCACATAGGTGGACCTGAGTTTTGTCAACTCCCGGAATGTCAGGATATCATCAGCCACCGCATGTCCCTTAACCGCCAGTTTAAGCAATACATCTTCACCGGTCTGGTATTGGCCTGTTTTTGTTTTTTTAGCAGAAGGATCCAGTTTCAATTTATCAAAAAGCACTTCTCCCAATTGTTTCGGGGATGCCAGGTTGAAGCGGACACCGGCCTGTTTGTACACACTCTCTTCTGCTTTCTTAGCGTCTTTTTCTAATTGTTTGGAATAGACGCTCAGGAAATCGGTATCGACTTTGATTCCTTCATACTCCATGTCAGTCAAGACTTTTACCAACGGGGTTTCGACTTCCCGGAAAACTTTCTCGACATCCCGTTTTTTTAACAGGGGTACAAAAATATTTTTAAGCTGAAGAGTGATATCAGCATCTTCCCCGGCGTATTCTTTAATTTTTTCAATCTCCACGTCGCGCATATTCCCCTGTGTCTTTCCTTTCTTACCAATCAACTCCTCGATATGAACGGGTTCATAACCTAGAAATTTTTCACTAAGGAGGTCCATGCTTCTTTTCCCGTCTGGTTCGATCACATAATGCGCCAGCATCGTATCAAACAGGGAACCGGCCAGCTCAACCCCATACCACTTTAATACCAACAGGTCATACTTGGTATTCTGACCGATCCATATTTTTTTCTTATCAGCAAACAGGGATTCAAAATGAGTAAGAATCTCTTTTGTTCTTGTGGCGTCGGGCGGGCAGGGTACATAAAAAGCTTCACCCGGTTTTACAGCAAAGCTCAGTCCAACGAGTTCCGCATCATTGGCATCAATGCCGGTTGTTTCCGTATCGAAACAGATCTCGGTATGTTTTTTTAATTCCGATACCAATTTTTTAATAGCCGGATCACCTTCTATCGCTTCATAATGATGGGGAACGTTATTGATATTTTTATCAACGCCGGTCACAGAAGATAATTCATTATCCACGGTAGTTACCGGCCCGGCGGCTTCGGGTTTCCCGCCGGCCGGTTCAATAATATTCCCAAAAAGATCCGTCTGGACACCCTGTGGTATTTCTTTTTCTATTCCGGTTTTTGATGAAGATGCTATCGAGAAATCCTCGCCCAGCAGTCTTTTACCCAGTGTTTTGAATTCGAGCTCTCCAAAAACTTCTTTCAGCTTTTCTTTATTCCACTCTTTGAGCCGGAAATCCTCTTCATGAAACTCTACGGGAACATTGGTAATGATGGTGGCCAGTTTCTTCGACAGGATCGCCATTTCTTTTCCCCGTTTTACTTTTTCACCCATGGCGCCTTTTATTTTATCTGCATTGGCGAGGGTATTTTCCAGTGATCCATATTCGGCGAGAAACTTAGCAGCGGTTTTTTCTCCCACCCCTGGTATACCCGGGATATTATCGACCGCATCCCCCATCATACCCAGGATATCTATCACCTGGCTGACATCTTTGATATTCCACTTGGCACAAACTTCTTCCGGCCCCATTATTTCCACATCGCCCCCCTGGTAAGCGGGTTTATAGATTTTTATTTTTTGAGAAACCAGCTGGCCATAATCTTTATCAGGTGTAACCATGTAAACTTCATAGCCGGCCTTTTCCCCTTTTTTGCTCAGGGTCCCGATTACATCATCTGCTTCATACCCGTCGATAGCAATGACCGGGATATTAAATCCCTCAATTATTTTAATAATATCCGGGACAGCGGCACTGATATCTTCGGGTGTTTCCTGGCGGTTAGCCTTATACTCGGCAAAGTCCGTATGCCGTTCGGTAGCCGCGGCCGTATCAAAACAAACGGCCATATGCGAAGGCTTTTGTTTGGTGATCAATTCCACCAGTGTATTGGTGAAGCCAAACTGCGCGTTGGTGTTTTTGCCTTTGGATGTAAGACGTGGATTACGGATCAGGGCATAATAAGCGCGGAAGACCAGGGCATAGGCATCCAGCAGAAAGACTTTTTTTTCCATGCCCCTAAGGTAAAGATTTCACTGCAGGCAGGCCTATAAACAGAAAAGCCCCTGGCCTGGCCAGGGGGTGGTTAGTATGTTAACGCTGCTTTGCTTAGTTAATGGAAAGTTTTAACGCTGCTGTGTTGCCCTGCTCATTTTTCTGAGCAGAAGACTGCCCGGAAGTAACAGAAGCTTCATTCTTTTTCCCGGAAATTTCATCAGGAGTTTCAACCAGCACTGTACCGCTGAAGGCAGCTGTATTTTGCTGGCCTGCTATTCCGGCACCCGGGGCACTAACCTTGTCTTTATGGATGAAATTCAGGTATAAAGCGAAGAACAACAGGTTGAATGCAAAGAAATTTGCGATTTTACGGACGCGCCTTTTCATAAATACTGGATTTTCGGTTTTTAAATATTGGATTCGATCGGTTCTGAGACCAAGATATACCAGCAGAAGTTTTATTGCAAACATGGAGACGGCCTATCTTATAAAATCAGGCACAATTACTCAGGGGGCCTTCGTAAAACTACGAGTGATTCATTTGTTCTTCTTCAGCCAGCCGGGGATAGTGCTGGTAATAATGGTTGTCATGCTTTTAATATTAGTCACTTTGTTAATTTCAAAGCTATGCATAATATCGCGGGGTGTTTTATAATCCCCCATCATAAGTCAGCTGGCTTATTTCTTCATCTCTTCCAGGTTTTTCTGCAGGGAAAACATCTCGTCCCTTAAGCGGGCCGCTTCCATAAAATCCAGGTCACGGGCAGCTTTTTCCATTTCCTTTTTGATCCGGCTGATCCCTTTTTCCATCTGGGGAATGGTTTTGTATTCGGTTTGTTCTTCAGCAGCTACGGTTATCATGTCTTCGTCGGGCGCAATGGCATAGGGATTGGCCGGGTCGTAACCTTTAATATCCAGCACGGAAGTTTGTGCAAATACTTCTTTGGTGGACTTGGTTATGGTCCTTGGGGTAATACCATATTCTATATTAAAGGCAATTTGTTTTTCCCGGCGGCGGTTGGTTTCATTGATTGTTTTCTCCATGCTCTCGGTCATTTTATCGGCATAGAAGATCACCAGGCCATTTACATTCCGGGCAGCCCTCCCGGCTGTTTGCGTCAGCGATTTTTCATTTCTTAAAAAACCTTCTTTATCTGCATCGAGAATGGCCACTAAAGAAACCTCCGGTAAGTCAAGGCCTTCCCGCAAGAGGTTCACGCCAACGAGCACATCGATTTTTCCCAGCCGCAGTTCCCTTAGTATTTCTATTCGTTCGAGTGTGTCTACCTCGCTGTGAATGTATTTTGATTTAACATTGATGCGGTGCAGGTATTTATCCATTTCTTCCGCCATCCGTTTGGTCAGCGTGGTGACCAGGACCCGGTCCCCCATTTTTATTCGTTTATCAATCTCATCCAGCAGGTCATCGATCTGGTTTACTGAAGGCCGGATTTCAATGGGAGGTTCGAGTAAACCAGTAGGCCTCACCACCTGCTCAACAACGATACCACCACTTTTTTCCAGTTCGTAATGATCCGGCGTGGCCGATACAAAAATGGTTTGGTTGGTCATTGACTCAAACTCATGAAAATTAAGCGGGCGGTTATCCAGTGCGGAGGGTAACCGGAATCCATAATCTACCAGGATCAGTTTGCGGCTCCGGTCACCACCATACATACCACTTACCTGCGGGATTGTCTGGTGGCTCTCATCTACTATCGTTATATAATCTTTAGGAAAATAATCCAGGAGGCAGAAAGGTCTTGTCCCCGGCATCCGGCGGTCAAAGAACCGTGAATAATTTTCAATACCATTACAGTAGCCCAGTTCGCGGATCATTTCAAGATCATAATTTACTCTTTCAGATAACCGCTGCGCTTCAATATATTTCCCCTGGGTCTTAAAATAGTCCGCCTGGGCATTCATCTCGTCCTGGATTTCATAGATAACCTGCTGCAGGATATCTTTTGGCGCCACGTATAAATTGGCCGGGAAAATCGCCGCATCGGTCATCAAACCGATCCTTTTCCCGGAAACCACATCCATACTTTCTATTTCTTCGATCTCATCACCAAAAAAAGTGATACGGTAACCGTAATCAACATAAGGGAGGTTGATATCCACGGTATCTCCTTTTACGCGGAACGTTCCCCGGTTGAATTCAAGGGTAGTGCGGTTGTATAAAGAATTAACCAGTGAATGCAGGAATCCCTGTCTTGAAATAGTCTGGCCCTTGTTGATACGGATAATACCATTTTCGTAATCAGTCGGGTTGCCCATGCCATAAATACAGCTTACCGACGCCACCACAATAATATCCCGGCGCCCGCTCAGCAGGCTAGAGGTGGCTCTCAACCGGAGTTTATCCAGTTCATCATTAATACTCAGGTCTTTTTCAATATAAACATCACTCACCGGCATATAGGCTTCCGGCTGGTAGTAATCATAATATGAAACAAAATATTCTACGGCATTTTCAGGAAAGAACTGGCGGAACTCACCATACAGCTGGGCTACGAGGGTCTTATTATGTGTCAGTACCAGCGTCGGTCGTTGAACATTCTGAATTACGTTGGCTACGGTAAAAGTTTTGCCACTTCCTGTAACACCGAGTAAGGTCTGGTACTGCTCTCCCTGCAAAATTCCTTCTGTTAACTGCCGGATCGCATCAGGCTGGTCTCCTGCGGGGGGAAAGGGGTTATATAGTTTAAATGGCATAAGGGTATGCAATTTAATAAATGCCCTGCTGAATTAAGGGCATGACTCATATGCAATTAAATAGAAACCTGTATCCGGGTCCAATTACTTGTTTACGAAAGCAGCGCAATGAGCCGGAAAACCATCTTTATCCAGCCGGACCTCCGCTGGAATAAATCCGCAGGGCGACCGGTCATTAATATCATATATTGCCACAAACTGTCTCAAATGAAAAAAATTGGTCTTGTTGTCCTGCTGCTGCTGCTGCCTGTTTTTTACCTGTCTGCTCAAAAGGTTGATTCAATCCTGTCCGTATTATCCGGTCAGTACCCCTCAGAAAAAGTTTATATACACTATGATAAGGAATATTATGTGGCCGGTGAAACCATCTGGTTCAAAGCATATTTCTACAGCGATGGTAAACCGAGCGGGATGAGCAGCAATTTTTACCTCCAGTTTGCCGATAGCAGGGGTCAGCTGGTAAGTACTAAAAAATATCCGGTCATGGGGGCGGTGGCCAAAGGGAGCATACTTATTCCTGATTCACTTCCGCAGGGCAATTATTATATCAGGGCCCTTACACCTGGCATGCTGAATGAAGACGAAGCCATGATATACAAAAAGAACATCTTTGTATTCCGTCCTGCTGCCAGAAATGCGGTTGCGTCCAAAACATCGCAAACCGTATCCCTGAAATTTTTCCCGGAAAGCGGTAACCTCGTAGATGGTATACTGACCGTAACCGGGTTCAAAGCCGTTGACCAGTTGGGAACTCCCGTGGAAGTGAACGGGATTATCAAAACAGAAGAAGGTACAACGATTGCTTCATTTAAAAGCTACCATGATGGAATCGGCAAAGTGCAGTTTAAGCCGCAGGCGGGTAAGAAATATATTGCAGAAGTGGAAACGGATGCCGGTAAAAGGATCTATTCTTTACCGGAAGTAATACCATCCGGTATTAACCTGAAAGTGCAGGATGAGAAAGGAGGAAAACGTTTCCAGCTTTCAAGAAGTGATAAAGACAAGGGGCAGTTTGACAATTTACTGGTGATTGCAGAGATCAACAATCATATTGTTTACGAAACGGAAATTGCTTTTGAGAATTATCCCTCCGTGATCGGCCACCTGGTAACCGATAGCCTTCCGTCCGGTATTCTTCATTTTACGGTCTTTAATAAAGATGGCGTGCCGTTAGCTGAACGGTTATCATTCGTGGATAATGGCGAATACCGCAGTAATGCAGAATTGGTCATCGAAAAAGCAGGAATGGAAAGACGGGCGGAAAACATCATGCAGGTCAGCTTTGCAGAAGGCATTCAACGAAGTTGTTCGGTTTCAGTTATTGATTTCAGCGGGCAGGGCTTTGGCGATGAAGATAATATTCATTCAAGGTTCCTGCTAACCGGTGACCTGAAAGGGTATGTTCACAACCCGGGTTATTATTTTGCCGGGCAGGGAGACAGTGCCCGGCTGGCATTGGATAATTTGATGCTGACTCATGGTTGGAGCCGGTATAACTGGACAAAACTTTTAGGCGGTGAATACCCGTCAAAAAAATTCAAAGATGTGGGACTTATTTCACTCTCGGGAAAAATTGCCGATGAAAAAACCAGGGAGCCGCTTACCGGGGGAAAACTAAATATTTACCTGGAAGGAGAAGACTCCACTTCGCAGAATTTTGAAGTATCTCCCGATGCAGGAGGCAGGTTCAGGCTTGACTCCCTCGCCTTTCTCGGGAAAGCCCGGCTTTTTTATGTGTATTCAGACAGTAAGGAAAAAGCCCGGCCTGCAGTGGTGATCCTGGACGAAAACCTGCTGGAAAAAAATATTACAGTAATTCCTGCCAACCTGGCCGAATATGGGATTAGCAGGAATGCGGGGAGTATTAAAAACAAAGAAGAAGTTGACAACAGGTTCCAATATGTAAAGACCCGGCTGGAGGAGGTAAAAGAGCTGGAAAATGTGGATGTAAAATCTAAAACCAGCAAGAAACCGATCGATATTGTCAACGAAAAATATACCAGTGGCGTTTTCCGGGCAGAAGGGAAAGTCAATATTGACAATATTAATGATCCGTCAGGTGATAAATCAATGAGTGTGGTGGACTATGTGAAAAACCGGGTGCAGCAGATTGAAATACAGGGAGGACGTTTTGTAAACCGGAAGAATATCAGTTTGATGAGCGGTCAAAAATGGTTGGTCGGTCTTTTCCTGAATGAACAACCAACAGAAATGTCATTACTCAGGACCATCCGCGTTAAGGATGTAGCCCTGATTAAATTTTACGAGGCAGGTTTTGTGGGGGTGGGCAGCGGCTCACCCGGTGGTGCCCTGGCCGTTTATACAACAGAGAAATTTGGGAATGAGACTAAACCCGAGAAACTGGAGTTTGTAGAATATAACGGGTATTCAATTACCAAAGAATTTTACAGCCCTGATTACGGGAACAAGGATGTTAAATACCCTGCTACCGATAAAAGGACTACGTTATACTGGAACCCGGATGTAATCACGGATGCAGAAACAAAATCGGTTAAACTGAATTTTTATAATAACGACTTTAGCCGGAAATTTAAAGTGGTGGTAGAGGGATTTGATGCGGCGGGCAAGCTGATCCACCTGGAAAAGATAGTGGGGAATTAAGTGACATCATCCTATAAAAAAGAAGGCCTTACCAAAACGGTGAGGCCTTCTTTTTTTATTGGACCGGGAATTATTTCAGGCTGGCTGAGACATTAATTTTCGGTTCTTTAGCGACTTTCCCGGCGTCAACAGGTACACCGGAAATACCATAATCGGACAACTTAACAGAAAAAGCAGAGGTGGCGTTTATGGTTCCACCATCCACTACTATTTTAGCAGAAGTAGTTATCTTCTTTGTAATATCTTTTATGGTCAGGTCACCAGAAACCGGAACGGTATAAGTTCCATTCTTGCCGAAATTCACTTTAGACAGGTCGGTTATTTTACCATTAAAACTAAACAAAGGGAAAGCAGAGGAATTCATCCATTTTGCGCCGTTAAAATGTTCCTGGATCATGGGATTCGCGAATGCAAAGTTTTTAACAACAGCCTCAAAACCGATAGCACCTGTTTTTGTATCAATTTCACCGATCACGGTTTTGTTTTCTGCTTTTGGTAAATTATCAATGGCCGTGGTTGCATCGAAACCCACGACGGCTGACGTGGTAGATTTTACCTGGGCAAACGAAAGCATAGTTGCTGTAATGAAGGAAAGAAGTAAGAATGTTTTTTTCATCTGGTTTTTTTAGTTTAAAATTTATTATTTATTTAGCGTACATCTTTGAAAACTGATGGAGGTTGTCTTTCTCAACCTGCTGTAGACCCCCGCACTGAAGGAACCTTTGATCGAAATGCTGTCACCCGGCCTGACTGTTTTGGCCTCCGCCAGGTGTTTTTCCTGGAAGGCGAAAATGGCATAAGAGCCGGAAGCGGTATCAATGAATTTGATATTCATTGTCGTATCGGCTGCTTCTGTTTCAGAAACTATGCCATTTACTGTTATGATTTTGCCAGTATATTTCTGATTGGCGGCCTCGTTATTGTGCTCAAACTCATGAATAAAATCCAGGGCATTAACGGTAAAGGCGGCTTTTCGGTCCTTGGTATCAGCAAATTTTTCGGTGGCGATATACCAGTAAATACCGGCTCCGGCAGCAAGCAGGATGATCCCGGCGAGCAGGGCTTTTTTCCACCAGGATTTATTTCTTTTTTTGGAAGGAGGGGGGGGCATAATTTCTATAAAACGGCTTTTTCGCTGGTTAGGTTGCGAAATCGATGAACAAATATATGATGTTTAAACATTGATTGTATACAATCCTGTACAAATATTTGTGAAAACAAGAAACCCCCGCTGTAAGGCAGGGGTTTATACAGACTAACCCATCTGTAAGCACTTATTGATCAGGTCATCAGGTATTCTGCATCTCTTTTATCTTTTCCCTGATCTTTAGTTCAATTTCGTTGGCCATTTCCGGGTTATCGACCATTAATTGTTTTACCGCGTCGCGGCCCTGGCCCAGTTTGTCATTATTATAGCTGTACCAGCTTCCGCTTTTCTGGACGATACCCAGTTCGGTTCCCATATCAATGATCTCTCCTGTTTTTGAGATCCCTTCCCCGAAAATGATATCAAACTCGGCGGCGCGGAACGGAGGCGCTACTTTATTCTTAACCACTTTCACTTTTACATGATTCCCGATCGCTTCATCGCCGTCTTTTATCTGTGCCTGACGGCGTATATCCAAACGAACAGATGCATAGAATTTTAAAGCGTTGCCACCGGTGGTGGTTTCGGGATTGCCAAACATTACACCTATTTTCTCCCGCAATTGGTTGATGAAAATACAGATGGTATTTGTTTTTGAAATAGTGGCGGTGAGTTTACGGAGCGCCTGGCTCATCAGTCTTGCATGCAATCCCATTTTACTGTCTCCCATTTCTCCTTCCAGTTCACTTTTGGGAACCAGGGCCGCTACGGAATCGATCACGACTACATCCAGGGCGCCGGAAAGGATCAGCCGGTCTGCAATTTCAAGTGCCTGCTCACCATAGTCGGGTTGTGATATCAAAAGATTGTCCACGTCTACGCCGAGTTTTTTGGCATAGGAACTGTCAAAAGCATGTTCGGCATCGATAAAGGCACACATGCCGCCTTTTTTCTGGGCTTCTGCGATTACATGGGTAGCGATCGTGGTTTTACCGGAAGATTCAGGTCCGTATATTTCAACAACACGCCCCCTTGGCAGGCCGCCGATGCCCAGGGCAATATCCAGCCCGATGGAGCCGGTGGAAATGACTTCCTGCAGGCTTTCGGCCTTATCCCCCAGCATCATCACGCTTCCCTTGCCGTAATCCTTCTCGAGCTTATCCATCGTAAGCTTGAGGGCTTTTAATTTTTCGCTGTTCGTGTTTACTGTGTCGGTTGTTTTTTCTGATTTTGCCATGGGTTAAAGTTATGTTTTTGCGTATTGGAAGCCGAAATATTTCGACCGAAATTCAAAACTAAATGATTTAGCAATTAAAAACTAATATTTTGGGGATTATTTTTTAAGGTACAATGTCGCTTGCCCGGATTGGAACTAATACGGATGTTTTAAAACGACAAAATTGGTTTTTTTCCGGAGCATAAGCTTTATATACCGTTCACCCGGTATGGTCTGCCTGACGAATAATCTTATCTTTTAGAAAAGTTTAGATATGGCTGCCGCCAGGTCACTTTTAATATCTTTTCTATTATCGGGTTTCACGATTCTGGCACAGCAACCAAGACTAGTGTTACCGATAGGACATACGGGAGACATATATTCGATAGATTATAGTCCTGATGGAAAATATATTGTCACCACGGCAGGTGATAATACGGCCAAAATCTGGGATTCCCGAAACGCAAAACTTCTGATAGAATTAATTGACCCTAAACACTCATTTCTCTCGGCTTCCTTTAGTTCCGACGGTAGGTTTGTCATTACCGCAATGTTTAGCGGATTAGCTAAAATTTGGAATGCAAAAAGCGGTGACCTTGTAAGTGAGTCAATAAAGCATGAATCACCACTGCATAATGCCAGGTTTAATAGTAAAGACGAATACATTGTCAGCTCTTCGTGCAGGTATGACAGCACTATAAGAATATGGTCTGCTCCCGATGGTAAATACCTAAATGAAATTAAAGGTTATATCGATGAGCTTGGCGAAGGGGCTCTAAGCACAGATGGGAATCAAATTATAACCTTTTCACATAACTCAGCTATCGTGAGAAGTCTAAAGGATACAAGCACTCTCCAAATCATCGATAGTCCCAACGAAATTAATTCTGCTGTATTTACACCGGATTCAAAGAGTATAATAATAGCTTCAAATGACGGAACCGTCACAATTTGGAATATTTTAACCAAGGAGCAAACGCTTGAGATTAAACATGCAGAATCTGCGAGTATGCCTGTATGCAGCGCCGATGGATCATATGTATTAACTGTCTCGGGCCAGTCTATTTATGTTTCAAACACGGCAAATAGAAAAAACGTATTTAGTGTACCCGGGGCTCAATTTGCTAAATTCAGCCCAAATAGTTTATATGTTGTCACATACTCAGAAAAAGGTAAAGTACAGATTTGGAATGCTCAGAATGGCAAGATGGTAAGCGAATTCGATTTATCCTTATCCCCCCTAAATCGATTCAACTCTATTCAATTCAGCCCGGATAGCAGGAACCTGGCAATTTCGAACTATAAGGACTTTTATATCTGGAGTTTTGTTAACAATAAAATAGTTGCTGAATCAAGAGGTAGTTCCTCGTTTAATTACTCTGCTGAATACGCAATAGATGGGGAATACATTTTCACTGCTCAGTCAAATGAAATCAGGGTTTGGGATTCAAAGTATGCAGAACTGCTTTCCTTTTTTCCCACAGAAGAGGAATATGAGTTTTCGCCGGATGTTAAACAACTTTGTATAAGAAATAAAGATGAATATGAGGTGTGGGGAACCGGTGATTTGAGGTTAATAAAAAAATACTCTCATGACAATGGAAATTTTGTTGGGTTGATTCATTCTCCTGACTGGGAAAAAATCGCAGTGGTCTATGGCGCTGGTTCAATTAGAATAAAAGATGCAAATAATGATAAATTATTTTCTAGCATAAATAATCTTAAAATCAAGATAAGATTTCTTCGTTTTAGTAAAGACAGCAGGTTTCTATTGGCTATTTCTGATGGGGGCGTCCTTCATGTATGGGACACAGACAATAATAATCACCATTATACTTTTAATGATAATCTTGGAGATATACGTAGCTACGACGTTAGTCCGGACAATAATTACATACTGACTGTTGATTTGGACCGGAGTGTAAAATATGGAACTTCTAAAATTTGGGATATATCTACAGGCAAGCTCTTGCGGGTATTGGATTCAAGTAGTTTTATGCACAGTTTAGCATATGCAAACTATGATATTACGGGAAAATATATTTGTGCCTTATCAGATGGCGGTGCTGCAAAAATATTTAATGCTGAGAATGGAGCTGTAATAAAAGAAATAAATGATTTATCAGACAATGTCAAGACAATAAAATTTAGTCCAACAGGTGTGTTGGCCGCAACGGGTCATTCCAGCGGGCTTATTAAAATCTGGGAAGTGAATACCGGTAAAAATTTATTTGAATTTGCCGGTCATAAGGACGCAATTTCAACAATAAGTTTTAGCCATAACTCCGACAGATTAATAACCACGTCTAATGATAACACAATAAAAATATGGGATATCAAGGGGAGAAAATTAATATATACTTTTTTTTGTGTTGATGATATTGAGTATTTCAATCAAATTCCATCAGGGCATTATTCATGCACTCCTGCTGCATCCAAACTTCTCCACTACGTCACCAAGGATTTGAAAATAGTTACGTTTGAGCAATTGGATGTTAAATACAACCGCCCCGACAAAGTACTGGAAGCGATCGGTAATACCGATACTGCTTTAATAAGAAGTTATCGCAGAGCCTGGGAGAAGAGGATCAAGAAACTGGGAATAGATACCAATTCTTTTAGAGATGGCTATAGTGTACCCGAAGCTGATTTTGCAAACAGGGATGATATTGACTACGAGCAAAAAAATGAGAAACTTGAGCTTCATATCAAAGGGATGGACAGCACGTATAAACTGGACCGGTTTAATGTATGGGTGAATGAAACGCCCATATTCGGGCAAAGAGGTATCAGTATCCGGAAAAAGAACAGCAACAGGCTTGACACCAGCATCACCATCCAACTCTCCCAGGGAGAGAACCGAATTGAAACCAGCATTTCCAATATAAACGCAACGGAAAGCTACCGTATACCACTTTCGGTAAACTACTCTCCTCCTGTTAAACAAAAGGAGACCTTGCGCTTTGTTGGAATAGGTATCGATCAGTTTGCGGACGGCAAATACAACCTGCAATACAGCGCCAAAGATATCCGGGACCTGGCCAGGAAACTGAAAGATAAATATGGCAATGACATGATGATTGATACCTTGTTCAATCAAAACGTGACTGTTGCTAATGTAAAAGCTTTGAAATTAAAACTGAAACAGACAACGGAGAACGACAAAGTGATCATCGCGTATTCCGGTCATGGTATGCTGAGCAAAGACTATGATTATTATCTCTCCACTTATTCTGTCAATTTTGATAAACCGGAACAAAACGGCCTGCCCTATGATGAGCTGGAAAATTTACTGGACAGCATTCCCGCCAGGAAAAAACTCCTGCTGATCGATGCCTGTCACAGCGGTGAAGTGGATAAGGAAGACCTGGTGACCCTGAACAAAACTTCTGATTCACTGATTAAAGGATTGAAACCGGTAGCCTATAAGAAAGATGGTCAGCTGGGATTGAAAAACAGTTTTGAGCTGATGCAGTCCCTGTTTGTGAATGTTGGCAAGAGTACCGGGGCCACCATTATCTCAGCGGCAGCCGGAACGCAGTTCGCCCTGGAGAGAAATGATCTGAAGAACGGCGTGTTTACTTATTCGATCCTGGAAGCCATGAACAAGTATCCAATCATGAAAATAAGTGAACTGAAAAAGATCGTGGGGGAAAGAGTAGAGCAACTCACAAAAGGGCTTCAAAAACCCACTTCAAGAAATGAGACCATTGCCGTGGACTGGCAGATCTGGTAATACCCGCGGGTGGTATTGGGGGAACGCCCGGAACTACGTATCTTATAACTAAACTCAGCTTATGCCCGCCACCAGGTTATGGGTTTTGTTTTTTTGCCTTTTATCTGCAGTTGCCAATGCACAGACACCAAGATTGGTTTGCCCGGTCTGGCATGGGAATGATATAAAGTATACGGAGTTCAGCCCGGATCAAAAAATGGTCCTGACCCTCGGCGAAGACAAACTGGTGAAAATATGGTCTGCTGCAAACGGGGAATTACTTCAAACGATCCAGGTACACCCGGAAGAAGTTTATACCGCTCATTTCAGCCCGGATTCCAAAAAAATCCTTACAGCATCAAGAGACAGCACCGCGAAACTTTGGGATATCGCCAGCCGCTCGCTTTTGCAAACATTCAGGGGGCTTCCGCACCGGGATGGATTTGCCCTGTTCACCAGGGACGGAAGATCCATTCTTACCAATTCGGTCAATCATTTTGCGATTCTTTGGGACGCTTATACCGGGAAACAACTTAAAATATTTGAGCGGCGCGGAAAGGACATCCCGGAAATGGGAGAGCTCAGCCGCGATGGTAAATATGTGCTCTTCTCCTTCGCAGACAGTGCCGGGGTATGGGAAACTTCTACCGGAAGATTTTTGCATGCTGTTCCGGGAGACATTTACCAGGGAGCATCTGTTCTCAGTTCCGATGGAAGATTGGTTGCTACCAAAAGTTCAGAACAAACAACACAATACATAGTCTGGGAAACGGCAACAGGAAAAATTGTGCAACGGCTGCAGGCGGAAAAGCCAGGTTTATATTCCTGTTTACAGTTTAGTCCTGATAATAAAAAACTGCTGGGGTTGATAAATGACCGCGAATTAGGGCTATGGGATATTGGAACGGGTGCCAAGGATCATAGCTTCATTGCCCGCAAGGGCCGCCACTCTTCCGCAGTATTTGATCCTGGTGGGGGAACCATTCTTGTCGCATCACGTGGAAATGTGGTGAGCTTATGGGATACCAGGACCGGGAAGCTGATCGATGATGCAAAGATCACCGGGGAAAATGTTTTTAAAGCATTGTTCAGCCCGGATGGCACTAAAATATTAATAGCAAATTTATCCTCACCGGCAAGCGTATGGGATACCAGGACAAAAAATCATTTGTATGATATGTCGGCAGTTACATCCGCCGTTTCAGACGCTTTTTTCAGCCCGGACGGCAGTTTCTATTTTTCTTATTCGTATGATATGGGATGGAGAAAATGGGAAACAACAAGCGGCCGGCAGATACCGCTTCCTTTCAACAATACCGTTCAATTTTTCGATTTCAGCAAGCAGGGTGACTGGATGCTTTATGCGGACAGCTTGCTTCATATCGCCGATCAGCGAACAGGTAAAACGCAATATCTTTTTTCCTGGGATATCGATCCCAAAGGATACCATTTTAACAAAGGCGGACAGTGGATCCAGGGCCTGGAAAATGGAATAGGTTCGTTATCGGAAGCTTTTCAACGGCTGCATCCAATGGGAACAACTATTGAACGTATCGAAACTAGTTCCGGAAGCCAGCCGAATAAAACATTGCTCAGTATCGGTGGCAAAGAACTTTCCGATGTTTGGGATATCAGCCAGTTCAGTATGCGGTTGCCTGGCTCTAACCGAAAATGGTTCATGGACTGGCAAAAGCAATTCAGTCCTGACAATAAATATTTCCTGACGACCTCCAATGACGAAAGGATTATCCTTTGGAACGCCGCAGATGGAACATTTCTCCGGACATTGTCCGGTCATGCGACCTGGCCGGTAATGCATGCAGATTTCAGTAAGGATGGACGGCAAGTGGTCTCGGGAGGTTATGATGGAAACATTATTGTCTGGGATGTCTCATCCGGCACAGCTCTTTTTAATTTGACCGGCCACCAGGATGCCGTGAGGAGCACCCGGTTTAACGCAGACGGTACACGAATTATTTCCACCTCCGCTGACGGGCAGATCAGGATCTGGAATAAAAATAACCGTAATGAACTCTTTTCATTTTTGGTGATTGATTCGATCAATTTCTTTCAACTGATCCCTTCGGGTTATTATCAAACCACTACAGAAGCAGCCAAACTGCTTCACTATGTTACGAAAGACCTGAAAGTACTCAGCTTCGAACAATTAGATGTAAAATATAACCGCCCGGACAAAGTATTGCAGGCGATAGGGAGTACCGATTCAGTTTTGATCAGGAGTTACCGGAAAGCCTGGGAAAAAAGAATAAAAAAATTAGGCATTGATACGGCTGCTTTCACGGATGGCTATAGTGTACCCGAAGCGGATTTCGTCAACAGGGATGCGGTTGTATATGAACAACAGAACGAAACCCTTCAGCTTCATATCAAAGCCGTAGACAGCAGTTATAAACTTGATCGTTATAATGTATGGATTAACGAAGTACCGGTCTTTGGCCAGCGCGGAATAAGTATCCGTAATAAGAACAGCAACAAACTCGATACCAGGGTCAGGGTGAAATTATCGGGGGGAGTGAACCGGATCGAAACCAGTATCACCAACGTAAACGGTACCGAAAGTTACCGCATACCACTCTTCGTTAATTATACGCCAGTAACCAGCAAAAAGGAAACCGTTCGATTTATTGGGATCGGTATTGACCGGTTCTCAGATAATCGATATGATCTGCAATATAGCAGCAAAGACATCCGCGATCTATCAAAAAAACTGAAAGAAAAATATGGAAGCGATATCGCGATCGATACTTTGTTCAATGAGAACGTCTCGATCAGCAGTGTGAAGGCGTTGAAACAAAAATTATTGCAAACAACCGAAAATGATAAAGTGATCGTTGCTTATTCCGGTCATGGCATGTTGAGCAAAGACTATGATTATTATCTCTCCACTTATTCTGTCAATTTTGATAAACCGGAAGATAACGGTCTGCCCTATGATGAACTGGAAAACCTGCTTGACAGCATCCCTGCAAGAAAAAAACTGATGCTGATCGATGCCTGTCACAGCGGTGAAGTGGATAAGGAAGACCTGGTCACGCTTTCAGAATCTCCGGACTCTTTAATAAAAGGATTAAAACCGGTGGCCTATAAGAAAGATGGTCAGCTGGGATTGAAAAACAGTTTTGAGCTGATGCAGTCCCTGTTTGTGAATGTTGGCAAGAGTACAGGAGCCACCATTATCTCAGCAGCGGCCGGAACGCAGTTCGCGCTGGAGAGAAACGATTTGAAGAACGGTGTATTTACTTATTCTATTCTCGAAGCCATGAATAAGTATCCCACCCTGAAAATAAGTGAGCTGAAAAAGATCGTGGGGGAAAGGGTGGAACAACTGACCAAAGGATTACAGAAACCGACTTCAAGAAATGAGACCATTGCCGTGGATTGGGAAATATGGTAAACACCTCACGATGACCCCTTACAGGTATTGTTTAAACACATTTTAGTAATATCTTCTCCGGGAAATTTACAACCTTGAAATACAAACATATTTTCTTGATTCTTTTCATTCTGCTCTCGCAAGAAAAGGGTTTGTATAGTCAGCAACCAAGGCTGGTTTTGCCAGTTGGCCATACCGGGGATATTACTGCCGCCGAATATAGCAAAAGCGGAAAGTATATAGTGACGGGTTCTTATGATAACACGGCGAAAGTCTGGGATGCAAATACAGGCTTTTTATTGACTAACCTGGTTGGCCATAAGGATATGATTCTCCGGCCAAGATTCAGCCAGGATGAAAAAAAAATTCTTACGGCCGCTTGCGACAGTACTGTCAAAATATGGGACACGAATTCAGGATCTCTGTTATTTGAGCTGAAAGGGCCAGTAGAATGCATCTACACTGCAGATTTCAGCAGCGACGGAAAAAGAATCGTTTCCTCATCCGGCGATAGTACCGGGATGATATGGAATGGTAATACCGGTGCGCTGGTAGCAAATTTAATAGGCCATCATCGCTCAATCAATAAGATCAGTTTTAGCCATGACGGGAAAAGAATTGTAACCGCATCAAAAGACAGTACGGCAAAAATCTGGGATGCAGCAACAGGGAGATTACTGGGTACCTTAAAAGGTCACTTTAATTCAGTTACGGATGCCCAGTTCAGCCCGGATGGGAAGTTGGTCCTGACTGTTTCCGAGGACAGGATAGTAGGTATATGGGATGCCTCAACCTATATTTCTTTGAAAGGTCTGACAGGACATATCGATTACATTACCGTAGGATCGTTCAGCCCGGACGGAAAAAAAGCACTGACCGCTTCCTGGGATGGTTCCATTATCGTATGGGATGTAAAATCCGGCAAAGTCCTGAAAGAGGTCAGCCACCCCGATTGGATTATTTCAGCGCAGTTCAGTCCGGATGGGAAAAAAATAGTCAGCACCTCAAAAGACGGCACATTGAAAATCTGGGATTCCAATACAGGGGTAATAATTAAT
>JANWIJ010000094.1 GCA_025449935.1 Chitinophagaceae bacterium | reverse complement strand
TGATATGCGGTCCCGCATTGCCGGGGTAAGGAGGTTTCTTTGACGTCGAAAACCGACGATATAAAATTGAAGAAGACAAGCAGCTTTCGTTAAGTCCCGGTTTCTGGGACGACAACAAAAGAGCTACCGAAATTCTTAAAAACGCCAAGGTAAATGAGTACTGGGTAAAACTCTATGAGACGGCTGAAACGTCTGTGGAGGATTTTGCCGTACTCTTTGAATTCTGGAAGGCGGGCGATGCTACTGAGGATGAAACCAAAGAAGCCTACGACAACGCACTCGCTATCCTGGATGATGCTGAATTCAAAGCCACCCTGAATGAACCGGAAGATGAATTGCCCGCAGTATTACAGATCAACTCCGGGGCAGGAGGCACAGAAAGCCAGGATTGGGCTGAAATGCTGGCCCGGATGTACCGGATGTATGGTGAGAAGCAGGGATGGAAAGTGACGGAAATGGATTGGCAATGGGGTGATGGTGCCGGAATTAAAACCGCGACCTTACAATTTGACGGACCCTTTGCTTACGGATTCTTAAAGGCAGAGAGTGGCGTTCACCGTTTAGTCCGCATTTCACCATTTGACAGCAATGCCAGGAGACATACTTCCTTTGTTTCGGTATATGTATACCCGCTGGTGGACGATACGATTAATATTGAGGTAAACCCGGCCGATGTAAAGATGGAAACATCCCGGAGCGGGGGTGCAGGCGGGCAGAATGTAAATAAAGTAGAAACGAAAGTGCAGCTAACGCATATCCCTACCGGCATTGTAGTGGTGTGCCAGCAGGACAGGAGCCAGTTAGGAAACAGGGAACTGGCCATGCAAATGCTGAAGAGCCGTTTGTATGAAGAAGAATTGCGGAAACGCCAGGCGGTAAAAGATGCTACCAATGCCAATAAGAAAAAAATAGAATGGGGGAGCCAGATCCGGAGTTATGTTTTTCATCCCTATAAGATGATTAAGGACCACCGGACGGATTATGAAGTTGGGAATGTGCAGCCTGTGATGGATGGAGAACTGGATGGGTTTATCAAGGCTTATTTAATGAGTGAGAAAGAAAATGCAAGTTGATTTGGAGATGTGCTGATTAGGAAATTGCCTAATTACAGCCTTGTCATTGATTAGAAAAAGGGTATATGCAGGGTAATAAGGAAAAAAACCTGATTGTTGAACTAACTTTCAATTTTGCATTGAAAATATTGAAGTATTCCGGGCTCCTGGAGAAGGAAAGAAAATTTGTTTTGGGAACACAGCTCCTAAAGTCAGGAACCAGCATTGGTGCAAATGTCAGAGAGGCGCAAAATGCGGAGAGCAGGCCTGACTTTATTCATAAGATGAAGATTGCTGCTAAAGAGGCTGATGAAACGGAATATTGGCTTTTGCTTTGTGATCAGTCAGGTGATTGTCCGGATTGCAAAGAGTTGTTAAATGAATGCTCTTCGATTATCCTGGTATTGTCAAAAATAATTGCCTCCTCAAAAAAGCACGACTAATCACCACATCATCTAATTATCAAACCTCCAAATCAACCTATTATGAGTATCGGAACATTTGCTTATCCCATGCCTGTCAATGAGCCTGTATTGAACTATTCCCCCGGTTCACCGGAACGGAAAAGATTAAAAGAAGTGCTGGGCGAGTTAAAGAAACTGGAAATGGATATCCCGATGTATATCGGGAGCAAAGAGGTTCGTACCAATAAAAAAATAGCCATCCGTCCCCCGCATGAAACAAGACATGTACTTGGATACTTCCATGCAGGAGAGCAAAAACATGTAGAACAGGCCATTGAAGCGGCCTTGGCTGCTAAGGAGAGTTGGGCTAACACAAGCTGGGAGAACAGGGCAGGGATTTTTTTAAAAGCGGCTGATCTGATGGCTACAAAATATCGTCCCTACATGAATGGTACGACGATGCTGGGTCAAAGCAAAAATGCGTACCAGGCAGAGATCGATGCAGCCTGTGAGTTAATCGACTTTTTGCGTTTTAATGTTCATTTTCTTTCTGAAATATATAAGCAACAACCTATCAGCAGCCCCGGTATGCATAACCGAATGGAATACCGGCCCCTGGAAGGATTTGTACTGGCAGTTACCCCCTTCAACTTTACAGCAATCGGTGGCAACCTCCCGACTTCAGCTGCCATGTGCGGAAACGTGGTGGTGTGGAAACCGGCGAATACCCAGGTTTACGCTGCCCAAATGACGATGCGGATTTTAAGAGAAGCGGGTTTGCCCGATGGAGTTATCAACCTGATTTATGTAGATGGCCCCACCATCGGTAAAGTATGTTTCAATCACCGTGATTTTGCCGGCGTACATTTCACCGGTTCAACAGGCGTGTTCAACAATATGTGGGAAACCATCGGTAAGAATATGGGGATGTACAAATCATACCCACGGATAGTGGGAGAGACCGGCGGTAAAGACTTTGTCCTGGCACATAAGAGTGCAGACCCGGATGTGGTGGTGACTGCATTGCTGCGGGGTGCGTTTGAATTCCAGGGACAAAAATGTTCCGCTGCATCCAGGGCATATATTCCTTCCAACATGGCGGAAGAAGTAAAGAAGAAACTGATCGCGGGCGTCAAAAGTTTCAGCATGGGGACCGTCGAAAATTTTTCAAATTTCATTAATGCTGTAATTGATCAAAAGAGTTTCAACAATATCAAACAGTATATTGACAATGCCCGTAAAGATCCGAAGGCAGAGATCTGGGCAGGTGGCAAGTGTGACAGCAAAGAAGGCTGGTTTGTTCAGCCCACCATTATCGAGGCAAAAAATCCGAAGTATGTGACGATGTGCGAAGAGATATTCGGACCGGTCCTGACGGTTTATATATATCCCGCCAACAGTTTTGAAAAAACACTCGATCTTGTTGATACTACTTCACCATATGCACTCACTGGCTCTATAATTGCAAAGGATCGGGCTGCTGTTGACCAGGCTACCGATAAACTCCGGCATGCAGCCGGTAATTTTTATATCAATGATAAACCTACGGGTGCCGTAGTAGGCCAGCAACCATTTGGCGGTGCCCGCGGAAGCGGAACCAATGATAAAGCCGGGTCAATTTTAAATTTATACCGCTGGCTGAGTGCCAGGACAATCAAGGAAACTTTTAATCCTCCTACGGATTATAAGTACCCGTTTATGCAGGAAAAATGATGGATTGAAATGACAAGTGATTTTTTCTTTTTTTCTTTTTCAATCGGTTTCAGATATCTGCGGATCAAAAACCAGGAAATAACCCGGCTCAGCCCGGTATTCCGGACTTCCTGCCCCAGCTTAAGTTTAGTTAAGTGGCCATTTGGCATGGTTTTGACAGAATTTGTCCGGCAACAGGTTTCATCCCGGGATTTCTAAACCAGCAACATGAAAAAGTATTTGACAACAATCATTGTGTTTTTGACCTCGATTTCGACTATCAATTCCCAGCATACCAATTTCGGAATAAAGGCCGGTTATAACTCGGCCACTGTGCAGGTTACTGACGGGATAGATTACGATTCAAAAAGTGGCCTTCACCTGGGTGGTCTTGCCCATATTCATATCAATAAGCATTTCGCGGTACAGCCCGAGTTGGTCCTGAGTTGCCAGGGTGGCAAAGATGGTTCAGATGCAAAATTGAAACTGAACTACATCAATATCCCCGTTCTGGGTCAATATATGATCAATGACGGGTTTCGGTTACAAACGGGTCCGCAGGTCGGTTTCCTGGTCGCAGCCAAACAAAAGGTCGGCGATGTTGAGGTTGATATTGAGGATGTCTTCAGCTCAGTCGACTTTTCCTGGGCTTTTGGCGCCGGGTATATCTTTTCATCCGGTGTAGGGATAGATGCCCGTTATAACCTGGGCCTCAGCAATATCAGTGATGACAGCGATTTTGAGGCAAAGAACAGGGTTTTCCAGGTTGGACTGTTCTACCAGTTCAAGACCAGGGGGAGGCACAAATAAGTGGTCAATGCAAATTATCGGGGCTAACTTCGCGCAACAGGTTTATAATCAATACATAATTGAAGTTCGAACTCCAGGTTCATGGCCAGTCAATCTGATCCGGTAAATCAAATCGATTCAGGTCAAAAAACGTGATTTTACTAAAATTAATAAGAGTAAACCATTAGTAATTTGCATGTATTAGTAAAATTACTTACCAAATATTTGCATTTGAGGTTTTAATATATACCTTTGCACATCAATTTTTTAACAAAACAAACTTTATGAAAAAGATCATTTTAGCCTTAGTTGTTTTGACAACTACCGTTTTCGCATCACAAGCACAAATCCGTTTCGGTCTGAAAGCAGGCCTTAATATCTACAATTTCAGTGGAGATGACGCCGATGGGGAAGATTTTAAATCCAAGATCGGCTTTAACGCTGGCGGATTAGTGAACATTCCGATTTCTGATAATTTCTCAGTTCAGCCGGAATTGCTTTATTCTGTTGAAGGAGCTAAGCAAGAAGATGGTGATGACAGAGCAAACTACAACCTGAACTATGTGAACATTCCTGTTATGCTCCAATTCAATTCTACTTCAGGTTTTTATGCAGAAGCAGGTCCCCAGATCGGGTTCCTGACCAGCGCAAAACTTGACTACAAAATTGGTGGTATTGAAGGTGACGAGGACATCAAAGAAAGCTTTAAGAGCACTAATTTCTCTTTGGGAATTGGCGCCGGTTACAAAATGAGCAGCGGCTTTGGTGTTGGTGCACGTTATAACCTCGGCCTGGGAAACATCCTGGATGCTACAGATGCTGACCTGAAAGTAGGCGGTTTCAACATTTGCCTGATCTACCAGTTTGGTGGAAGCAAAGGTGGTGAAGCCAGGAAATAATTTATTTCGCTTTAATTTTTCAAAGGCCGGGTTTCCCGGCCTTTGTCATTTACAATATATTTGTAAATCAGCACCACTAATTAATTTTTATTGAAAACGATCCTGACAGCCGGACAATTAGACTCAGCTATTCTCGACCTGGCAAAAAAACTGCATGAAAATCACCCTTCGTTAGATGATGTTGTGTTTGTAGGAATCCAACAGGGGGGGGTGGTACTTGCCAACAGGATTGTAAATGCCTTACAGGAGCTAAGGCCTGCTGACAAATTGAAATATGGCCAGCTGGACATAACATTTTACCGCGACGATATCCGCAATGAAATCCTGGCACCGGATACCATGAACATTCCCTTTGACATTGAAAACAAACAGGTGATCCTGATCGATGATGTATTATTCACCGGAAGGACCATTAAAGCCGCCCTGGACGCCCTCCTTGATTATGGGCGCCCGGCCAAGGTTGAACTGTGTGTATTGATAGACCGGAAAGAACACCGCCAGTTCCCTATCCAGCCCGATTACGCGGCAGTACAGGTAAATACTCAAAAAAACGATAAGATTAAACTGGTAAAGGATGGCAACGACAAAAACCAGGTCGTTTTAATTAGTCATTGATTTACCATAACTTCGCTCTTTAATGCAACTATCCACTCGTCACCTGCTGGGCATTAAAGACCTTACTACAGATGATATTTCCCTGATTCTCTCTACTGCCGCCCAATTTAAAGAAGTTTTGCAGCGACCCGTTAAGAAGGTTCCATCTTTGCGTGATGTTACTATCGTAAATCTTTTTTACGAAAATTCTACACGTACAAAGTTTTCATTTGAACTGGCGGAAAAAAGGTTAAGTGCCGACACCATCAACTTTGCAGCTTCTACTTCATCCGCTGCAAAAGGTGAGACATTGCTCGATACCGTGACAAATATTTTATCCATGAAAGTAGATATGGTGGTGATGCGGCATAGTGCCAGCGGGGCACCCCATTTCCTGTCACAACATATCCCCGCAGCTATTATCAACGCGGGGGACGGTACTAATGAACATCCGACCCAGGCTTTGCTCGATGCTTTTTCCATCCTGGAAAAAACGGGAAGACTTACAGGCCTTAAAATTGCGATCATCGGCGATATCATGCACAGCCGTGTAGCCCAGAGCAATATCTGGCTATTAAAGAAAATGGGGGCAACGGTTACAGTTTGCGGCCCGCCCACTTTAATTCCGAAATACATCAGCGAAGCCCTCGGGGTGCAGGTTAACTATAACCTGGAAGAGACTCTGCAGTGGTGTGATGTGGCAAATGTGCTGCGTATCCAGTTAGAACGTCAGAACCAGGTATTGTTTTCTTCGCTGCGCGAATACAGTCTTGCCTATGGTATTAACAGGAGACTGCTGGACAGCCTGCATAAGGAAATTGTGATTATGCACCCGGGCCCTATAAACCGCGGTGTTGAACTGGACAGTGATGTGGCTGACAGTAAACAATCCATTATCTTGCAGCAGGTCGAAAATGGTGTGGCGGTCAGGATGGCCGTATTGTATTTATTGAGTCCCCAGACTTCACGGGGAGCTTAAGAACCTAAAATCAATTTAATCAAGCGGTTTTATCATGTCCCGAATTTGCTTATTCCCCGGAACCTTTGACCCTGTAACGCTGGGTCATGTCGATATCATCAACAGGGCCATTCCCTTATTCGACAAGATCATTGTTGGCATTGGTTTAAACGCTTCTAAAGCCCCCATGTTTTCGGCGGAGCAAAGATTGCAATGGATCAAAGACATTTATAAGGATGAAGAAAGGGTGGAAGGCGCGGTATATGAAGGGCTGACCGTGGACTTTTGTAAAAAGGTCGGCGCGAATTTTATTCTGAGAGGGATCCGGTATGTCAGTGATTTTGAGTACGAGAAAACGATTGCGGATGCCAACCGAACGATGGATAAATCAATTGAAACTATTTTTCTTACGGGCGAACCAAAATACACATCGGTTGCATCTACTATCGTACGGGATATTATCCGGAACAACGGGGATGCCAGTCATTTTCTTCCCGAAGCCGTCTTCAAAACCTTACCCAAACCCTGATGTCCATCTGGTTTCATAAAGAGCTTTCGGTCGAACAATTACAACCACTTGGTAAGGGCACGATGGGGGAGTATCTCGGTATTGAATGGACCGAAACGGGAGATAATTTTGTGAAAGCAAGAATGCCCGTCGATCATCGTACCAAACAACCATATGGCCTGCTCCATGGCGGCGCATCCTGTGTGCTCGCGGAAACGATCGGGAGTGTGGCATCTGCAATGGTGGTTGATCATACAAAATTTTATTGTGTTGGGCTCGAAATTAATGCCAATCATATCCGTGGGGTCAGGGAAGGATTTGTAACCGGTATAGCTACGCCATTACACCTGGGAGCCACCACCCATGTGTGGGATATCAAAATATATGATGATCGGGAAAAATTGGTTTGTGTCAGCCGGTTGACTGTGGCCATTTTAGCCCGGAAGGGATAATTTATTTACCCAGGAAGAATTTTAAAACATCAGCTACGGATGGGTATGATTTTTCCAGGTAACCGGGCAGGTCATTTATTTTTATCCATTTTATTTCCGTAATTCCCTCGGCGACCTGGGGGACCAGGTGCTGGTCTCCTTTTACTTTCATGGTATACCAATGTGATTCTTTGAGAATAAACCTCGCACCTTCATGATAGGTATGATAAGTGATCATGAGGGGAGAGACAAGCTTTACCTGCTGCAACCCCGTTTCTTCCTCAACCTCCCGGACAGCACAGTCCTCCAATTTTTCTCCCTTGTCCAGTTTACCTTTTGGCAGGTCCCATTTGCCACGGCGGAAAATGAGCAGGATTTCTTTTTTTTCATTTTGGACCAACCCACCGCCCGCTTTTACCAGGGTAAATTTTTTAAAAAATGCCTTTTTTAATTCTTCCAGTTGCGGGTGGTAAAAAACACCGGCATGGATCCGGGGCAGTTCCATTTCATGGATCATTGATTTTACTGTATGGGTATTCAGTTCATCAATAAAAACTGCATCATCATGATGAATAAAAGGTTGAAGCGTTTCATCAACGGCATTACAGAGGAAAAGTGGTTTGTTGTCAAAGTAAATTTTGGTAAACATAGTTGCTTGTCCCTTTTCTTTATTTTCGCCCCATGACAGATGCTAAGGCCGTTGCCGAAAAGTTGCTTCAAGTTAATGCAGTAAAATTAAATCCCGAACAGCCTTTTACCTGGGCCAGTGGCTGGAAGAGTCCCATCTATTGCGATAACCGGAAGGTCTTGTCATTTCCTTTTACCAGGGATTATATTAAATCGGAGCTCTGCAATGTGATCTTCGAAAAGTTTCCGGAGGCGGATCTGCTGGCCGGGGTGGCCACAGCAGGCATTGCGTGGGGCGCTATGGCGGCAGACCAGCTTAAACTCCCGTATGTTTATGTCCGGCCAAAACCAAAGGAGCATGGCCTGGGGAACCAGATAGAGGGGTTTTATGAGCAGGGACAACAGGTGGTAGTCATAGAAGACCTTGTTTCCACCGGCAAAAGCAGCCTGCAGGTAGTGGATGTGCTGAAACAAGCAGGCCTGGAGGTAACAGGTATGGTTTCTATATTTACCTATGGTTTCCCGGTTGCAACAGAAGCCTTTCATAAAGCATCATTGAACTATTATTCCCTGACGGATTACCCGGCATTGATAGACCTGGCATTGCAGAAAGGAATGATCACAGCCAATCAACAGGAAATTTTGTTAAAGTGGCGGGATGATCCTGCAGGTTGGACGGGTGTTTAGTAATTTTAATTTCAATTTCTACTCATGAAAAAATTTCTTATTGGCGCTGTATTGACTGCAAGCTTGCCGCTTAGCGGTTTTTCACAGACAAAAGCAATTGTCACGGCTACGATTAAAACGCCCAATGCCCTCTGTGAAAACTGTAAGACAAGAATCGAAACATACCTGAAGAGATATGACGGGGTACAGGAGATAAATGTCAATTACCGGAAGGTAGAGACCAAAGTGAAATACTTCACCGACCGAACAGATATTGAGCAGATAAAAACGGCCATTGCCAATGCAGGTTACGATGCCGATGATGTGGAAGCCACGCCGGATGCATATAACAGGCTACCCAGGATCTGTAAGAAATATGAAGATGGGGGAGGCCACCCAAAACCAAAAACTCCACCACCGCCACCGCAACAGTGAAGGGTTTAAAGTTTAATGTTGAAAGTTTAAGGTTTAATGTTTAAAGTATAATTCCTGAGTTTATGGATTCAGGAAGGCAGTGTGCGGACTGGTATAAGAAAACCTAACCTTAGACTTTAAACCTTAAACTCGAGGTACCCCGATTCATCTCAAAAGTCTACTAAGATTCTGTTTCCCTTCATACCGTAGCGGGTATCGGATATAAAGGCCCCCTTTGCCCAATTTGGCCTTTCCTTCTACCCTGACCATCACCTCGGATTTTAAGAAAGTAGCCAAAGAATTCTTCAAAACCTGGCTCATATCCAGTTCCAGGGTGATGGGCAAGCGGAAATCCGCAACTCGTGGAATCTCAATCAATGTGTCGACTGTAAAATGGCCCAGGAAGTTCCCGTCCAGCCAGGCATCCCCTTCAGCTTCTTTCAATTTCAACCTCGATTTATTGGGATTATGGTAATTCAGGTCAAGTGCCAGCTTCGACTGCCTGGTTCCTAACCTGGTCAACCGGATATTTTCTATGCTCCTGAATTCTGGTTCTTTCAACGAGCCGCAGGATGACCCCAAAATAGAAAAGCAGGCAATAAGCAACAATAGCGGGGGAAAGCTTTTCATCAGCTTTTGAATTGAATGCAATGTAATAGAATATGTGGGAGGAGCCTGAACGACCATTGTATTAATCAAAAAAGGAAACTAAGATTATTAGTGAATGGACATAAAATGGAGCGTAGGTTAGGTACTAAAATACTTGCTATAAAAATATAATGATATACATTGTAGTTCAATAATTTATGACTATTATTTGAATATAAACATTCAATATTTATAGCATAAAATAGAAATTATATACAGTAAAATGGAATTATCTAAACAAAATCTTAAAGTAAGAATGATTCATTTGATAACTAATAGTGAATCAGGTTTCATTCATTTATTACTTCAAATAGGAATATGAATATAAAAAAATAGACATTTGTCTGGTGCTTAAAATTAAATTCCGGGACGGAAACGTGAGGCTGTTGACCTGGTAATTGCCGCGCAGGTGTTAGATTGAAAAAAACAGGCGTTTATGTATCGTAGTTATACGAGGTTTAAACCCTTTTAAAGCAGGGTGTTAACCATTTATTCAGAATACTGGAAATTGCTTAGTATTTTCCGATCTTTTGAGTAAATTCGGCAATTCTTTTCACTCCCAGGACTTTTGGACTAATGAGAAAATTTAAGCTGTTAAGTACCCTACTACTGGCCATTTTATGTGGCAGTTCTATGTTTGCCCAGGACTTCTCCAACAAAGGGAAGGAATTCTGGCTTTGTTTTCCCCAACACGTACCAAGCGGTACACTCGCAACATTAAGCGTCTGGATTACCTCCGATAAGGCAAGTTCCGGAACGATCACCATGACAAACGGGGCTTTCTCTGCCAACTTCACGGTGAATGCCGGTAATAATTATTTACAACAAATTCAAATTCCACATTCGGTCGCTCATATCAGTAATGGAGAATCCGGTATCATCATTCAAAAATCAATTCGCGTAAAAGTTAATGCCGGCCAACCTGCTGTAGTAGCATATGCGCAGCAATGGGGAAATGCAAGAAGTGCAGCCACCTTATTATTGCCGACAAACGTTTTGGGAAAACAATACTACGCGATGAGTTTTACTCAAACCGGAGCCAATAACGGCAGCTACCTCGCAAAGTCACAATTCCAGATAATCGCCGTCAAACCAAATACACAGGTAAAAATCACCCCTCGTTTTAACGGAGTGGTGGGTAGTGCTTTTATTATCAACTTCCCGCAGACGGGTGATATGTACCAGTACCAGGCGGACCAGGATATTACGGGAACTTTAATTGAATCCACAGCTTCCTCATCGGGAGGTTGTCTGCCCATCGCTGTATTTTCCGGCAGTTCGAACCTGACTTTTGGGACCAGTTCCTGTCCTGGCGGTAATTCATATGACCCGCTTTTCCAGCAGCAATACCCGATAAGCAGCTGGGGTAAGAATTTTGGATTTGTTCCTTTTGGAGATTATCCAAACGGGAATCCTTACCGGGTACTGGCCTCCGAAGATAATACCGCGGTTTATTTTGACGGTAGCCTGGTGGCCACCTTAATGGCCGGCCAGATTTACCCGTCTGCCTTTACTGCATCCCCGGTTGTTCTTACACAACCAACAAGGATCACTTCAGACAAGCCGGTATGTGTGGCCCAATATGCCCAAACGCAAAACTGCGGAGGGAATGGTTATGGGGATCCTGATATGGTTATTTTAAATCCTATTGAACAAAACATCAGTGATATCACGATTTTTTCTTCTTCCCAGCAAAATATTACCCATCAATGGGTGAACGTACTGATAAAAACTGCGGCTGTCCCAAGTTTCCAGATCAATGGACTTGCACCCTCCGCAGCTTTTCAAACATTTGGTCCATTAATCGGGTATTCCTATTTAAGGGAATTATTACCCGGAGCAGGATCCTACCGGCTTTCTGCCGACAGTGGTTTTAACGCGATTGCGTATGGCTTCAGTACGAATTTTGAATCATACGCGTATTCTGCGGGCACAAATATCAGGGACCTCTACACCCAACTTGGTTTTTCAACTCTCTACGGGGCCGCTGCTTCACCTGCTGCCTGTATTGGCACGGGATCAAAATTCAAAATTTCCTTGCCCTACAAGGCCGATTCTATTTACTGGAACCTGAATCAACTGCCCGGTAATCCCCCGGACACCATCACCCGCTACCCGCCATCAACTTTTGATTCAACGACAATAGTAAATGGTAAAACACTTTACTGGTATTCACTCCCAAGCTATTATTTTTTTACTGCCACCGGCACTTACCCGGTCAACATAACTACCTTCTCACCCAACGGTGACGGTTGCGGAACTGAGCAGGAATATGCTTTTGATGTGGAAGTATATGCCAAACCGATTGCGGATTTCACTTTCACAACGGATGGTTGTGTCACCAATCCTGTTCAATTCAACGATAATTCCAGTCCGGGGGGCAGACCTGT
Source organism: Chitinophagaceae bacterium (assembly GCA_025449935.1). Lineage (GTDB taxonomy): Bacteria > Bacteroidota > Bacteroidia > Chitinophagales > Chitinophagaceae > JJ008. The sequence goes on along the minus strand of JANWIJ010000094.1, from coordinate 22,166 downwards.
GTTCAGCAGGCACTGGAATTTTGGCGACGCGACTATTTCATCAGCCAATAACCCTACCCATACTTATGCAACAGCCGGGGCTTATACAGTAAAATATTCCCTGATCACGGATATCGGGTGTATTGCAGATACAGCATCACATGTTGTAAACCTGAGTGATCCCCCAGTGGCAAACTTTAACGCTACGGGACCATTTTGCGACGGTAACACCATTACGTTCACCGATAATTCCACAGCCGGAATTACCGCATGGTCCTGGGATTTTGGAGATGGCAATAATTCAACCGTGCAAAATCCCACACATACCTATGCCGGACCCGGTGTCTATACAGTCTCGCTGACAGTAAGTGTAGGAAGCTGCCAGAGTCTTCCCCATACATTTAATGTAACCATTTATCCTAATCCGGTCAGTGACTTTTCATTCCCCGCAGCGGTATGTTTGCCATCAGGTGCAACCCAGTTCACCGATCTGTCAACCGTGACAGCTGGTAATACCATCACTGGCTGGGAATGGAATTTTGGGGATGGATCACCGACATCGTCCTTACAAAACCCATTGCATATTTACACCGGCACAGGCCCATATACCGTTTCACTAAAAGTTACGACCAATAATGGCTGTGTTAATATCAAACAAACAATTATTAATACCATATATGCTGAACCACAGGCGGCATTTAACTCTTTACCTGCTGTATGTATAGGGAGTCTTATTGGATTTTCTGATGCCAGCACTGCTCCCGGAAGTACTATTACCGGATGGACCTGGAATTTTGGGGATGGGTCACCGACATCGTCTTTACAGAACCCGTCTCATATTTATGCGGCGGCGGGCACTTATACCGTTACATTAAATGTTACTTCCGCGGCCGGATGCCAGACGGTGAATAATAGTGCCTCACACAACGTAACCGTGCATCCATTGCCTGCAGGAAATATTGCAGGTAATACAGTGGTTTGCCTGAATGCACCCTCACCGGATGTTATATTCACAGGGACAGTGGGTACTGCGCCATTTACATTTACGTATAATATCAATGGCGGGACCAACCTAACTGTAACGACCACCAGCGGAAATTCTGTCGCCGTTCCAGTTCCAACGAATATAGCTATGACATATACCTATAGCCTGGTAACCGTGCAGGATGGCACCGCGAGTCAATGTACCCAAGCGCAAACAGGTTCTGCAACGGTTACTGTAAAACCTTTGCCGACAGCCAGCATTTCGGGAAATACCAGTGTATGTCTTAATGCTACTTCACCCAGCATTACATTTACAGGTGCAGGAGGCACGGCACCATATACATTCATCTATACAATCAATAACGGTCCCAATCAAACTATTTCAACTACCAGCGGAAACTCCGTTTCGGTTACTGTACCAACTGGTTCGGCCAACAGTTTTGTTTACAGCCTTGTAAGCGTCCAGGAAGGTAGTGGCAACCTTTGTGCACAATCCCAAACCGGTTCGGTAACTGTTACAGTAAATGCATTGCCTACTGCCAGTATCAGCGGGGGTTCCGAAGTTTGCTTGAATGCTCCATCTCCAGTTGTGACATTCACCGGTGCCTTGGGTACTGCACCTTATACATTTGTTTATAACATTAATAACGGCCCAAATCAAACTATATCGACAACTACGACTAGTAATTCTGTGACACTTGCTGTACCCACAACTACTGCAGGCATCCTTAATTACAACCTGGTCAGCGTACAGGAAGGCAGCGGTATTCTGTGCAGCCAGGCACAAACCGGGTCAACCACCGTTACCGTAAATCCTTTACCAACCAGCGATTTCAACTTTAGCCTTCCGGGCTGTGAAACAAGGACTATCAGCTTTACGGATATCTCTGTAGCCAATGCCGGCGTGTTGAATAGCTGGCAATGGAATTTTGGGGATATCGGGAGCGGCGGAGCTAACACATCGACCCTGCAAAATCCAACCCATACATTTGCAGCCGCCGGATCTTATACGGTCACACTTACAGTATCAACTGATAAAGGTTGTGTGAGTGTTGCACCTCCAAAATCTGTGGTGATCAATGCAAGACCCAAGGCCGGATTTATTTTCCCCCAGGCCTGTACCAGTGACCCTGCAGCGCCGTTTACCGACACCAGTAAGGTTGTTGGTGGTACAATAACGGGATGGGAATGGGATTTTGGTGATCCAGCAAGCGGAGCAGCGAATACTTCCACCTTACAAAACCCCACACACGGTTTTACAGTGATGGGTTCCTATACAGTAAGACTGATTGCCACCAGCAATAACGGATGTAAGGATACTGTCCTGCAAACATTCTTTGTGAACGGGGCCGTGCTCAATGCAGATTTTACTGTTAAGACTCCGGGAGCTTTATGCAGCAACAAGGACCTGGTTATTGAAGATGCATCTTCAGTACAGGGTAACATGATCAAACTTGAAATTTATTGGGATTATCTTAATGATATAACTGTAAAAACAACGGTAATTAATCCCGTTGCCGGAACACAGTATACGCACACCTATCCTGAATTTGGATCACCGGCCTCCAAAATATACCAGGTTCGCTACGTGGCTTTTTCCGGTACTAATTGCCTGGGCAGCGTAACAAGGGATATAACGATCCTTGCAACGCCAACGCTTGCCTTTGGTGCTGTGCCCGCCATTTGTTCAGACGCGGCTTCTTTCCAGGTTACCCAGGCGCAATTACTAAATGGGTTACCTGGCCCTCCCGGTGTATTTTCCGGCCCCGGCATATCAGCTACTGGATTATTCAGCCCGGCAACAGCAGGTGCAGGTCTTCATACTATTCGCTATACGTTTACAGGCACCAATGGCTGTACCAATTTTAAAGAGCAGGTTATCGAAGTAAATCAAACGCCGCCGGTAAATGCGGGACCAGATAAGGTAGTACTGGAAGGCGGGCAGGTTAAACTTACCCCTGCACAAAATGCTGGTTTGCCCATTACATATTTGTGGACTCCTTCGACGGGCCTGAGCAGTACTACCATAGCTGAACCCAATGCCTCACCGCCTGATGACATCACCTATACATTAACTGTTACAACTGATAAAGGATGTTCGAATAGTGATAAAGTGTTTGTGAAAGTGCTGAAGGCGCCGGCGATACCCAATATTTTCAGTCCGAATGGGGATGGAGTTCATGATAAATGGGTAATACAATTCCTGGAATCATACCCTGGATGTACGGTTGATATTTACAACCGCTATGGCCAGGTAGTATATCATTCAGTAGGGTATACTAATCCCTGGGATGGAACAGTAAATGGAAAACCAGTTCCTGTTGGCACCTATTACTATATCGTGAATCCAAAAAATGGCAGAAGCCAGATGTCAGGTTATGTTGATGTAATCCGTTAAGCAATGAAAAAGAAACTATTTATTATCCCGCTCTTGATTTTGTGCCTGCAGGCATCAGCGCAGCAACGGCCGCATTATACCCAGTATATTCTTAATAATTATATCCTGAATCCGGCATTAAGCGGTATTGAGAATTACATGGATATCAAATTCAGCATGCGTGACCAGTGGGTGGGTTTGAACGGTGCACCGAAAACCTCTTATTTTTCCATACACGGGCCGATTGGTAAAAAGGATTACCGGACATCTTCCACTTCATTCCAGGTCCCAGGTCAGAATCCAAGGGGGAAATATTACTGGGAGAACTATACAGCCGCCGAGCCACATCATGGTGCCGGTGTGACTATCGTTCATGACCGGACGGGGAGCTTTACCCGGTTTAGTGCCAATGTTACTTATGCATATCACCTGGGACTTACACCCACTACAAATCTGTCAGCCGGTTTTTCTGCCGGCATTACCCGAGTGGGAATCGATAAATTAAAACAAGACTTTTCAGGTGGCGGGGACCCGGTTGATCCGGCCACCGGTGCATCCATCAGTGGTGAGATAAATAAAATCAGACCCGACATGGGTGTAGGATTGTGGCTATATTCAAAAAACTATTTTATAGGGTTGGCAGCCCAGCAGATCATACCCCAGAAGCTGGCTTTTACTGATGATGCTACTTTTTTGACCAAGGGACGCATGGTGCCACATATTTTTTTAACAGCCGGTTACCGGTTCCTGATCGGGGAGGATGTGAATGCTATTCCTTCCATTATGGTTAAATACATTGACGGGTCTTCGAAAACAAATTTCCAGCCCGAGATGAATGTAAAGTTGCAATACCGGGACCTGGCGTGGGTAGGCGGGAGTTACAGGTATCAAAATGGTTATGCTGCCATGGCCGGATTGAATGTCAGCAATACCTTTAATGTGGGTTATGCTTATGATTTTACTACGACTGCACTAAATACAGTCAGCCGGGGTACACATGAGATCATGGTGGGATTCCTGATCGGGAATAAATACAGCGAGGCTTGTCCCCGTTGCTGGTAATCCGTTGAAGGTTAATTATAGATGGGCGATCTTCTTATTGCGGCTAACCTTGAGGTTATTCAATGCTTTCAGCGCTTCTTTACGGGCCTTTTCCACTTCTTTTAATGATATATCCGTATCAGGTATACCATTCATTCCTTCTGCTGCAAGTTCCTTTTTTACGCCGTTGAGTTTTACGACCACATCGTTATATACTTTGTGAAGACTGTCAATCGTGATCTGCTTAATCGCATTATCCAGTTGATAGTTTACTTTTTCCCAATCAACTTTACTATAAGCCATGCGGAGATTGTTCTCCCATTTATCCCAGTCAAACCGGCTTACTTCTTTCCGGTAGCTGGATTTCAGTTCGGCTTTCTCTTTTTCTGTGAATACATCGGCAATATTTTTTTCCAGCGCTTTCCATTGAGCATTTTCCAGCACTTTCCTCGAGGCTTCCATCGTTTCTTTTACCTGCTGTTCCTGGTATTTATTGAGTTCCGCTGCAGCCGCCTGCGCGTAGTTAACATTTATGTACTCATTGACAGGTACCTCATCCTCCCGAATATTTATTTCTTCAGCTATTTCACTGCCTGCCTTTGTTGTATTGGAACCTGCAATATGATTTACTACCGGTGCAGCCTGTTTCTCATCGATGGCTGGTGGTGCGGGTGTTTCATAGGTAGCGCCGGTTAAAGAACTCAACGGAGAGGACAGGTGTGCATACGAAGCAGGTTTGCCTGCAGCCGCAGGTTTATTTATGATGAGGAGTGCATTGAAGGCAATGATACAAAGTACGCCTGCCACGATCCCCGCCAGTTTGTTGAATGAAAGTATAGGTTCTTTCTGCACACCCATGATCGTTTCAACCCTGTGCATCAGGTCATTTCTTTTTCCCCCGGAAGCAAGCGCCAGTAATCTTTGCTCATGATTGACTTTTTCGAGGGTTAACAGGGCTGAGGCATATTCGTAAGAATCATACTGAAACTGAAGCACCATTTCATCGCAGCTTTTTTCTCTTTCTCTTTCTACTGTTTTCACCAACGCCTTTACAAAAGGATTAAAATACAGAATGGCCTGTATCAAATTGATCACCAGGTTAACGAGGTAGTCGTACCTGCGGATATGGGAAAGCTCATGCAGGATCACCGCTTCCAGTTGCTGCGGAGATAAATGGTTAATCGCGGCCAGCGGAACCAGTATCACGGGTTTCAGAAAACCGATGGTTACGGGGGAAGAAACAAATTCGGATACCCATATCTGTACCTTGTCCCGGATACCCATACGGCCAGCTACTTTTTTTACAAACATTCTCCAGTTCACATCAATTTTTGTTAATCCATAGCGACGGATAACACCTACATACCGGTAATTGCGGATAAAATGTAAAACGGGTATGATTAATAGTATAAGATATAGTGCTGACGCAACAGGAAGAGCCTGCATCATCCAGGTATTTATCTCTTCATTACCTTCAGCACCGATGATAGCCGGAGAAATAACAGCACTTTTGGATGGGGCAACGCTTACGGCATTAATAAAGGTATAAAGGAACCAGCCAAAACCGCTAACCAGCAGGGACGCCGCTAACCAGCTCTTAAATGACGGATTTGTTTTTCGGGAAACAGCTGTAATAACCTGGAAAATGACCCATAAAATGGCCATTTGCCACAGGCTGTTCAGCACAGCCCAGCCCAATGCCTGAAGGAAGTTAGCCTGGCCGCCGGTCATGATGTTTATTTTTTAAGACTGTCCAGTAATGCCTGTATTTTCTCCAGTTCCTCACGGCTTGCCTTGTGGCTGTCATCACCCAGCGCCTGAATCACCAGTTGGGTAGGGGAGCCGCCAAACAAACTATCAATCATTTTGCCCAATAAATGCTTTTGAGTTCTTTCCTTGTTCACGGCTGCCTGGTACACGTGGGTACGCATTGAATCATCCCTTTTTACGATCCCTTTCTCATTCATTATCTGCATCAGTTTCAGGGTAGTGGTATAACCGATATCCTTCGTACGCACCAGTACTTCATGAACTTCACGCACCGTGGCCAACCCCTTACCCCACAGGATTTGCAGGATCTCCAGTTCGCTTTCAGTAGGTTTTATCATTTTTGGCGCTGACATGGTATTCGTGTTTATAAACCGAATATACGACTAATTTCGTAAGACAAACAGCCCGAAGCTATATTTTATTTTTTTTAACACTGTATAACTTCTGAGACGCAGGGGTAAAAGAAAGGTTACACTTCTTGCGAGGCAGGCAGACTCATTCCTGCACAGGAGCTTACTGTGCTTTTCATGTTTTCTTAAATATCCCCGGCTTGTTTAACTTTGAAAACCGGGATTTTCTTCCTTATACTACCGAAAACCAATTACTAATGAAGCCTCTTATTATTAATTTTTGTCCCACCGGGATGATCCCTACGAGGTTCGAGACCCCGTTTGTACCCGTTTCGCCGGCTGAAATTATTGAGCAGACGCAGGAAGCGTGGACATTGGGGATAACGATCGTCCACCTCCATGCGCGTGAACCGGATGGTCAGCCATCCTGTTCCAAAAATATTTACCGGGATATTTTCGAGGGAATCAGGAAATTTTGCCCCGGCCTGATCATTTGTGCCAGTACTTCGGGTAGAAATTTCCAGGAATTTGAAAAGCGTTCAGCGGTCGTTGAACTTGGCCCGGATATGTGTTCACTGACACTGGGTTCACTGAATTTTATCGAACAGGCATCGGTGAATTCACCGGATATTATTTGTAAGCTGGCAGAAAAAATGAGTGACTACGGGGTAAAACCTGAACTGGAATGTTTTGACCTGGGTATGATCAATTATGGCAAATACCTGATTCATAAAAAAATGATTGGCCCGCCCTTTTACTGGAATTTTATTTTTGGAAATATTGCCGGCTTCCAGCCATCCCTGTTACAAATGGGTGCTGCTGTTAACGAACTTCCCGGCGATGAGCATTTTATTTCCTTCGGCGGGTTGGGCAAAAGCCAGCTTTCGGCTAATGCGATCGCGATTAGCAGTGGCTATGGGGTACGGGTGGGAATAGAGGACAATATCTGGATGGACAACAAGAAGGAAAAAAAAGCCAGTAACATGATGTTGCTGAAAAGAGTTCACCAGCTCATGGAAATACATGACCGGGAGTTATTAAAACCATCCGAATTTGGAAAATCAGGATTTTACAGGGCACATTCACTTGCTGGGGTATAGTGAAGCTACTATATCAAGAATACTGGATACGTTAGCAGTAAAAAACTATCCTGATGAAGTGGCGATTGTCCGGAATATGGATTTGCCGGAATCAATTCCATTCTGCCCTCCCGGCATACGGTATAAAAAAATATTTTGGAAAGAATGGGCATTTGATGAGGTGACACATCGCTGTTTGCCTGCCCTGGTTAACCCGCACGCCAAAAAAAAGGTTGTTGATTTTTTTCAGCAAAATAATGGGGTTGAAAGAAAACATTATGTTACGCTGAGTCATCCCGCTTCGGTAATTGCTTCTACGGTTATATTGGGCAACGGTTGTTTTATTGAGCCGGGCTCTGTCATTGCTTCTTTTGCCCGGCTGGGGTTTGGGATTTATGTCAACCGTGGATGCACCATCGGCCATCATGCCGTCATTGAAGATTTTGTAAATATGGGACCCGCTTCTCATATTGCCGGCCATTGTCATATTAGCGCCGGTGTACAGTTGGGGATGGGGGCTGTTGTGTTTGATCACGTCGCTATTGGCCCGAATACAATTATTGGTGGCGGGAGCGTGGTAACAAAAGATATCCCGGGTGATGTGGTAGCCTGGGGCAATCCCTGTAAAATCATCAAAACTATTCCTGACAAATGATTCCTGCTGACCGGCAACCCTTTATTTCCGTATGCATACAGACATACCAGCATGCGTCTTTTATTCGTGAATGCCTTGATTCAGTATTAAAACAGGAAACCCGTTTCCCTTATGAGATCATCCTCGGTGAGGATGATTCAACGGACGGGACCCGGGAAATATGCATAGCGTATGCGGCAAAACATCCCGGCATCATTCAGCTTTTCCTGAGATCTGAGCGGGATAAAATTTATATTGACGGTGCGAAGACGGGACGATTTAATTTTATCGGGAACCTTCGAGCAGCCCGGGGTAAATACATTGCCCTGGTGGATGGAGATGATTTTTGGTGCGATAACTTCAAATTGCAAAAACAGGTTGATTTCCTGGAAGCCAATCCCGATTGCAGTATGAGTTTTCATAATGGTTTCAAATGTTTTGAAAGGGGCAAACCATTTATAAAGGAGGAAGATTTCTTGTCCCGGGTAACTACAAAATTTGAGCGGGGTTATTTACTGACATTAAAAAGCAACCCATTCATTACATCTTCCTGCATATTTCTACGCAGCAACATCGATGATATGCCTGCCTGGTTTTATGATATTCCCTTCCTGGATTATTCCCTGCACATTCATAATAACCGAAAAGGAAAAATAGGTTTCCTCCCCGACCTGATGTCTGTTTACCGTATTCATGCGGGAGGGATGTGGTCCTCACAAAGAGCTCCTGTTAACCAGGTCAAACTATGGCGTCTGTATACCATCATGGCCAGTAACCTCTGGGGCCAGGAAAGAGAAGCATTTCTTCTGAAACGGAACATAGCGGGCAGGGATCTGATCTGGTTCTTTAAAAGTAATTTATGGGAAGATGCCGGCTGGTTTCGGAAGGAACTGCACTCAGGTGAATTTCCGGGTGACGAAAAATTGCTCCTGGAGCTTGATGCTGCGCCCGGGATAAAATATTATATGTATAACTTCAGGAATTACACCCGGAAAATTGCCCGGAAACTGATCAAAGGAAATTGAAAATATTTTACCTGTTACGGTTGACAGGATAACAAATTGGCATGGTTAAACATTTATTATGGGATATGACGGGAAGATTCGGTGCACAACTGGTGTCCTTATTGTTATCATTTGTGCTGACAAGACTGCTGACTCCCGAGGATTTTGGGGTAGCAGGTATTGCCATGGTGTTGATTTTTTTCTCTTCCCTTTTTATTGATATAGGATTTAGCCGTGCCCTGGTGCAAAAAAAGGAAACAGGACAAGCAGAATATTCTTCTGTTTTTTTTCTGAACCTGTTACTGGGGATTCTTTTTACGGTTATATGTTTTTTTACTGCCAAACCTCTCGCTGGGTTTTATGACTTGCCCAGGCTGGATCCTGTATTAAAGGTACTGTCGCTTCTTTTTTTTATCAATTCGCTGTCGCTTGTACCAGGTTCAATCCTGGTGAAGCAAATGAAATTTAAACATATCGCCATTACCGGTCTTATCAGTGCCTGGGCATCAGGCATTGCGGGGATTGTGCTGGCGCTTAAAGGTTTTGGCGTATGGAGTTTGGTAGTGCAATACCTTATTGCGGCGGTGCTTGCGCTTATATTGAATTTTATTTTTGCAGGATGGCGGCCCATACTCGTGTGGAGCAGGACCGCTCTTCAACCCTTGTGGAAATATGGTAGCCGGATGTTTTCCGCCACGATCCTGGGAAGTACGGTTTCCCGTCTTGATATTTTCATAATCGCGAAGCTATTTCCGGCGGCTACGCTTGGCTTTTATACCCGGGCTCAATCAATTGACAGCACCGTTAAATCATTCTCCGCCGGAAGTATTACAGCCGTTTTTTTCCCCGCGGCAGCAAGACTGCAGGATGACCGGCGAACCTTATCAGCCTTTTTCCGGAAATATCTTCATGTGGTTTCTTTTTTATCCGCTGGGCTTTCGGGGTTTCTTTACCTGGTAACCCCGGATCTGTTCCGGGTACTCTTTACTGAAAGATGGGATATGGCGGCGGGTTATTTCCAGATTATGTGTATAGCGGGCGTTGCCTGGCCCATGAGCGCGTTGATGGTTTCTCTTATTTCAGCCACAGGAAATTCCAAAATTTATCTCAGGCTGGAGTTGTTAAGAATAATGATTCAACTACCAGTATTCATTTTTGGTCTTGCCGCCGGTATTGCCACTTTTTTATGGCTTTTCGTGGCCGCCCGGCTGCTGTCAATGGTATTAAATTCTTTTTTTGTTTCGAAGGAAATTCCCATAAAAACCCGGGAGCAGTTAAGCCTTATTTTTCTTTACCTCTTCCAGGCTGCCATTGCTGCATTATTGACTGCGGGGATCATGGAATTTGCAGGGGATGGCAGCAGGATGTTTCGCATAGGATTAATAACGATTTCCTATTTTTTATTTTACCTCCTGGCACAGGCGCTCACTAAAACATTTGCCTTAAAGCAATTGGTTATATTGTATAATAATAATTTTGCAACCCGGGTATAGTATTTGTTCACCCTCCTGTTTTACCAATGAAAATGATATCCGTTTTTGGATCCAAAGTCGGCCCGGAAGAAATTGCCGGCGTAACTGCCTGCATGGAAAGCCAGTGGATGGGCTTCGGAAAAAAAGTTACCGAGTTTGAAAAAAAATTCGCTGAACATTTTTCCATCGAAAATTTCGCCATGGTAGACAGTGGCTCCAATGCCCTGTATATGGCTTGCGTATTATTGCGCCTTCCAAAAGGGTCTGAAATAATTTTACCCTCTTTTACCTGGGTGTCATGTGCACAGGCGGTAATAATGGCGGGACATCATCCGGTGTTCTGTGATGTTGAACTGGATACCTGCAATGTAACTGCAGACCTGGTCAGCCCAAAGATCACCAAAAAGACCGGTGCGGTTATGGTGGTTCATTATGCAGGCAAACCCGTAGATATGAACCCTGTTATGGAACTTGGTTTCCCGGTAATCGAAGATGCAGCTCATGCGGTGAACTCCAGGTATTACGGAAAGCCCTGCGGTGCCATTTCAGATATTGGTATATACAGTTTTGATGCGGTTAAAAACCTGACAACGGGCGAAGGGGGAGGTATAACAGCAAAAAATAAAGAGCTGATAAACCGGGCAAAAATGCTCCGTTATTGTGGTATTGGTTTTTCAGGGTTTGATGCTGCTGCTGCGAATGCGGAAAACCGCTGGTGGGAATATGATATACAGGAACCTTTTATTAAAATGCTTCCCACGAATATTTCAGCCAGCATAGGAATAGCGCAATTGGATAAATTAAATGACTTACAGGCATACCGGAAAAAGATATGGCAGATCTACACGGAGGAGTTAGCGGCTGTCAGTTGGATAATATGTCCACCGGATGCCGCCAGCCATGAAACCCATTCTTATTTTACCTATGTGTTGCGGGTGCCGGACAGGGACAGGCTGGCAAGGTATCTTTTTGATAAGGGGATTTATACAACATTGCGTTATCACCCGTTGCACCTCAATAAACTTTACCAGTCCAACGTGTCGCTGCCTAATTGCGAGCAATTAAATGCGGATGCCCTCAGTATCCCGCTGCACCCAAACCTGAGCATGGAAGATGTCTGGTATATCATTGATACGATTAAAGCATTCAGGCGCTAAAAAACAAGCCCCGCTGTGGAAACAGCAGGACTTATTTAATGGTTCTGATTAAGCTTTTCTAAAATACTACCTGTATTGAACAGTATTTGATGCGTTTTTTACCGATGATGTCCCGGAACTTATTTCTATTTTCTTTCCATTTACATTTACAGGAGCCGCCGTTTTCCTGGCAGCTATCTGCGCCAGGCTGGGGGCAATAACCAGGGATACAATAGACATCAGCTTGATTAAAATGTTCATTGACGGACCAGAAGTGTCTTTAAAAGGATCACCGACAGTATCACCTGTTACGGAAGCTTTGTGTGGCTCCGATTTCTTGTAAAACATTTCCCCATTTATTTCCACACCCTTTTCAAAAGATTTTTTGGCATTATCCCATGCACCACCGGCATTATTCTGGAACATGCCCATCAATACACCACTAACCGTTGCGCCAGCCAGGAAACCGCCCAATGCTTCCGGCCCTAATACAAAACCGATGATCAGCGGGGAGATGATCGTAATGGCACCGGGTAATAACATTTTTTTGATGGATGCCTGGGTAGAGATGGCCACACATTTATCGTATTCCGGTTTTCCTGTTCCTTCCATGATGCCCGGAATAGTACGGAACTGCCGGCGAACCTCTTCCACCATTGCCATGGCTGCCTCTCCAACGGCCCGGATTGCCAGGGACGAAAATATAAAAGGAATCATACCTCCAACAAATAAGGAAGCCAGTACATCTGCTTTATAAATATCGATATGCTGGTTCTCCGGCATGGCCACCCCAACAAATGCTGCAAACAACGCCAATGCTGTCAAGGCAGCAGAAGCAATGGCAAAGCCCTTTCCGGTGGCAGCCGTCGTGTTACCAACAGCATCCAGAACATCCGTTTTTTCCCGAACTTCTTTGGGTAATTCACTCATTTCAGCAATACCACCTGCGTTATCGGCAATCGGTCCAAAAGCATCAATGGCCAGTTGCATAGCGGTAGTAGCCATCATTCCTGCAGCCGCGATAGCTACGCCATACAGGCCTGCAAACTGGTATGAACCCCAGATACCACCGGCCAGCACCAATATTGGGAGGAAGGTTGATTCCATACCCACCGCAAGACCACCAATAACATTCGTGGCATGCCCGGTTGATGATTGACGTATAATAGATTTTACAGGGCCCTTTCCCATGGCCGTATAGTATTCTGTAATGATACTCATTAATGCACCTACAAGTAATCCCACTCCGATAGCTCCCATTACTCCCCATTTGGTGAACAATACTCCTCTCAGCTCCATCGCTTCCGGAAGAATAAAATAAACCAACCCGGCAGCCGCACCGGCAGTAAGAATGATAGAACCCCAGTTACCCATGTTCAGTGCTTTCTGAACATTATCCGTATTGATGCCCGCAGCATCGCTGACCCTAACAAACCAGGTGCCTATGATAGAGAACAATATTCCAACTCCGGCAATCAGCATGGGCAATACAATAGGGGAGAACCCGGCCAGCATATCATCACCACTGATCACGGTAGTCTGTTGTCCCAATACAATAGTTGCGAGAACCGTTGCTACGTAAGAGCCAAAAAGATCAGCACCCATACCGGCCACATCACCAACATTGTCGCCAACGTTATCAGCGATCGTCGCGGGGTTCCTGGGATCATCTTCCGGAATACCGGCTTCAACTTTTCCGACCAGGTCCGCACCAACGTCGGCAGCCTTTGTATAAATACCGCCACCCACCCGGGCAAACAATGCAATGGATTCTGCTCCCAGTGAAAAACCTGTCAGAACTTCAATGGTTTTAAACATCTCATCCGAATTAACAGCAGCATGCGGCGCAAAAAACTGTTTTAATACAATATATAATCCGCCTAAACCCAGTACGGCAAGACCGGAAACACCCAGTCCCATTACAGCTCCACCGGTAAAGGAAACATTCAATGCCTTGCTTAAGCTGGTCCGCGCAGCTTGGGCAGTACGAACATTGGCTTTGGTTGCCACTTTCATTCCGATATAACCGGCCGTTGCACTAAAGACCGCCCCTACCACAAATGCACCGGCGATCAGCCAGTGAGAATGTGGGTTGGTGGTCGACATAAAAGCGAGCAAAAGCCCTACGATCACAACAAAATACCCGAGAATTTTCCATTCTGCCCTGAGAAAAGCCATTGCACCCTCGGCGATATAGGTACTGATCTCTTTCATCCGCTCATTACCGGCATCCTGTTTTGAAACCCAGTTGAATTTGATAAGGGTGTAGAGTAAACCAATCAGTCCCATAACGGGCACCAGATAGATCAATTTGTCCATAAGTGTTGATTCTTAATCTAAATTTAAAGGACGGCAAAGATAGGGTTTGAAGGGGAATTTCGAAATGGAAATTGGGAATTGGGAAATTGAGTCTTTAGCAGCTAAAGAGTTGGTTTGGACGAAATTGTATACCTGCCCTTTAATGATTCGGTTATCAGAAAACTATGCCCAACCTGGCAGATTCACCTTTACGATCAAATCCCCGGAGAAGGACAATATCCTGCTTTCCAAAAGCATTCTTTTAATTTCTATAATTATTGGATCTGCAAAAATGCACCCTTTAATTTTTCAACAATATCTCCTGCCAGCATGGCTTCCATCGAAAATTCCCGGGCAGCGATATCGCCGGCGAGACCATGCAGGTAAACGCCAAGAATGGCAGCTTCCACTGAACTGTATCCCTGTGCCAGCAACCCGGTTAATATGCCGGTCAATACATCCCCGCTGCCCGCAGTAGCCATACCGGGGTTTCCTGTGTTGTTAAAGAATCCTCTTCCGTCTGTCGTCGCGATAAACGTATGATGTCCTTTTAATACGATAATGCAATTGAGTTCCTTTGCTTTTTGCAGTGCCAGCGATACCCGGTCAAATTCATTGGGGCTTTCTCCAAATAACCGCTCAAATTCCCTGGGATGGGGCGTAAGGATTGAACCCTTGGGAACAAGTTTCAGGAGGTCTTTTTGTGCCGAAAGAATATTCAGTGCATCAGCATCCAGTATAACCGGGCTGCGGTATGAATCAAAAATATCCCGGATCAGCATCTTGGTTTCAGGAGCGATACCCAGGCCTGGGCCGATGCCAATTGCCTCATACCTGGTCAGGTCATCTTCTATCTTTGTATTGATGGAGGAATGAATATCTGTCATTACCATCGCTTCCGGAATTGTGCTTTGTAAAATATCAAAGCCGCAGGCCGGGATATGACAACTGAGTAACCCGGTACCGCTTCTCAGGCATGCCCGCGCTGATAATACCGCAGCACCAATCTTTCCGTAGCTGCCTGCTACCAGTAACGCATGACCGTAATGCCCCTTATGTGAAAACCGTTTTCTGGGTTTATGAATTGACCGGATTATGGCATCATCCACCAATTCAAACCGGCTGGAAACACCCTGATAAAAATCAGGATGCAGCCCAATATCCAGCAAATGTATTTCGCCGATCGACTCTTCATTTTCCGCCAGGAGGAAAGCAGGTTTATAACATTGGAAACTCAGCGTATGCGCAGCTTTGATACAGGGAGCTCCTTTGGAAGAGCGGTCGGTGAACAACCCGCTGGGAATATCAATGGAGACTATTGTACACCCGGAAGCATTAATATAATCTACCAGCCGGGCTGTTATTCCTTCCAGTGTCCTGTTAAGGCCTGAACCAAACAGGGCATCGATGATCATTTGCCCGGGAGGGAAGGGGTGGAAATTTTGCTCCGATTGGATAAAATGAATGTCGGCCGGCGGCAAGTCATGCAAACGGGCCAGGTTAGCCTGGAAGTCATTAGTTCCCTTATGCCCAAATTCAAGGATATGGATACTTACGGAACAATTTCTTTCGATCAGCATCCGGGCCAACGCCAGGCCATCGCCACCGTTGTTGCCTTTTCCGCAAAAAATGGCAAATGATGCTACACCGGGATATTTTTCGGTTAGCCAGCTCACGCATTTGCCGGCCGCCCGTTCCATTAATTCAATAGAAGGAATAGGCTCATGCGTAATAGTGTACTGATCCCAAAGGCGTATTTCTTCGGCAGACAGAATTTTCATATTCGCCTTAAAGTTGGGAAACAATTCGCAGAAATGAATGACTTACTTCCGGGTTTTTGCTTCCGCCACCCGGTTGGTGGCAGCATTTTTCTTTTTTAGGCTGTTCTGCGTTGTTTTTTTTGTGGACTCAGGGTTGTCACTTTCCTCATCCGGTTCAGTTCGCCGCTGCATATAATCACCAAAAATGTCATAACATAAATGGGCGGCATTATAAATATTCCTGTTGAATTTATTACCAAGAATGATGATTGTTGCTTTTTCATCCGTAAGACGGGCAAATGCAGCATTAAAGCCATGCCATTTGCCAAAATGATAAATTACTTTTTTTCCGTTCGGCAAGAGCTGTAATCGCCAACCCAAACCATAATTGTGGACCGAAGGCCGTTCCAGGCTATAGGGAGTAAAAGCTGAATCCAGCAATGATTGGCTGATCACCTGGTCCGTATACAATGCCTGGTCCCATTTCAGCAGGTCCCGGGGAGTGGAATAAATATTTTTATCTCCATAAGTGGCATCAAGGAAATCATACTCCCAGTAAGCACCGCCTGTGGTAAAAGAAGGAGTAGCTCTCAGCGTATCCTTCAGGGTGAATACATACGTATGCTTCATTTGTAGCGGGTCAAACAGTTTCTGTTGCATGTATTCCGGGTAGCTTTTCCCCGTCACTTTCTCTATGATCATCGCGAGCAATGCATAATTAGTATTACTGTAACTGAAACGTTTCCCCGGGGCGAAACTGCGTTGCGGCTTATGACTGTACAGGATATTCAGCATGTCCTGGTTCGTTGCATATTTTTTTACATCCCAGCCGCTGTTGTAAATAAAATAAACATAATTGGGTAATCCACTGCGGTGGTTCAGCAGCATTTTTACGGTAATGCCGGGATAGGGAAAGCCCGGGAAGAATTTGTGCAGGGTATCATCCAGTGAAAGTTTATTTTCCTGAACAAGCCGCAGAATGGCAATACCGGTGAAGGTTTTACCGGTGGATGCAATATGCAGTGAAGTGCTGTCGGTTAACGAGTCCTTTTTCCGTAGATCAGCAAAGCCGGCATATTTTTCATAAATAACAGAACCATTTTTGGCGATTAATATTCCCCCGTTAAAACCGCTCCGGAGCAGGCTACTGTCAAAAAAAGCACCCAGCTCCCGGAAGTATTGCCGGAATTCCTGCTGGTTAATTTTACCGGGAGTAGGCGGGTAATATTGTAAGGAATCTTCTTCGGGTTGTTGCTTATCAGCGGAAGTCACATTGCACGCCACGAAAAAAAGAATCAATAGGGTAGGGGCAAACAGGTTTTTCAATACAGACGGGTTTAAACAAATATAATAGGGGAATCTTAAAAATGAAAGCCTGATTTTTCCCCAATACGGGTAAAATCTTAATAACAGGGACTATATATTTGCAATATGCCAAAAATAGCTTCCACCAGTTATCCAAAGGAAAAGATCAGGATACTTTTCCTGGAAAATATCAGTGATGTGGCGTTGAAAAATTTCCGCCAGCACGGATACGTCCGGGTGGATAAAATCTCAAAAGCACTGACCGAAGAACAATTGATGGATGAAATAAAGGATGTACATATCCTGGGTATCCGTTCGAAAACACAAATCACTAAAAAAGTACTGGAGGCCGGAAAAAAATTGCAGGCGATCGGTTGTTTTTGTATCGGCGTCAACCAGGTGGATCTTAATGCGGCCATTAAAAACGGGGTGGTGGTTTTTAATGCTCCATATTCCAATACCAGGTCTGTGGCAGAACTGGTGATTGGGGCCGCGATCATGCTGATCAGGCGGATCCCGGATAAGAATAAAGCAGCCCATGAGGGAATCTGGATGAAGGAAGCCAGTGGGAGTTATGAGTTGCGGGGAAAAACATTGGGCATTATTGGTTATGGAAATATCGGTAGTCAGGTTAGCGTACTCTCAGAGGCACTGGGCATGAAAGTAATTTTTTATGATGTAGAAACCAAGCTGCCTTTAGGAAACGCAGAGGACGCCAAATCACTGAAAGAATTGCTGGGTAGCGCCGATGTTGTAACCCTGCATGTGCCCGAAACTTCACAAACCAAAAACCTGATCAGTAAAACCAATCTTAAGTATTTTAAAAAAGGAGCCATCCTGATCAATTATGCCCGGGGAGAGGTGGTGGACCTCGACGCGTTGCGGAAAGCTATCCTCGATGGACATATCGGCGGAGCTGCGGTGGATGTGTATCCATGGGAACCTGAAATGAATGGCGACCATTTCCGGACACCATTGCAGGATTGCCCGAATGTCCTCCTTACTCCCCACATCGGCGGATCTACAGAAGAAGCCCAGCAGAATATCGGTGAAGATGTGAGTGTTAAGTTGTTTAATTACCTGGAGAAAGGGATTACGTTTGGATCACATACCGTTCCCGCCCTCGCATTACCGCCACAGGAAGGATCACATCGTATCCTGCACATTCATCATAACGTACCGGGTGTCTTGTCGGCCATCAATACACAACTTTCCAAACACAATATCAATATCGTTGGCCAGTACCTCAAGACAAATGATGAAATCGGCTACGTGGTGCTGGATGTGGATAAGAAACTTTCTGCACAGGCGCTTGGGTTGTTAAAAGAAGTGAAGGCGACGATCAAAGTGCGAATGCTGTATTGAAAACCGGTGTTTACTTTTTAGCCCCGCTGATAATAAAATAACCAAAATGGCGGCGATACAGGCCCAGGATCATTCCCAGTAAAGGGCCATAAACATTGTGCCATCGTTCTTTTTTCATACGAAGGCTCTTATTCTTCCAGATCTCGCGGGCAAAAAATTTCAGGCAGGTCCAGGGCACATAGGCCACGGAGGGTGCTATATTCAGGCTTATTTCCCTGACTGTAATATTTGTAAAACCATTTTCTTTCAGCTTCTTTTCAACCGCATGAATATTCCCAAAGCAGGGTAGTGCCCAGTATCGTAAGATCTTTTTATACAGGAATGAAAAAATGCGGGGGAGATTGCGGTCGTGCTTTAGAAAACCATCCGCGATACAAAACCGCGCGCCAGGTTTTAATACCCTGGTCATTTCCGCAATAAAAACTGCTTTGTCAGACCCGTGTGCATGACAAGCGCTTTCCAATGCATAGGCGTGGGTAAAGACTTCGTTTTCAGCTTGCAGGTTTTCGAAATTGTCTTTTACCAGGCGTACGCGGTTTTTCAAACCCTCTTTTTCGATCAGGGATCTGCCTTTTTCTATCTGGTAATCCGAAATGGTGATACCGGTAACAGTAGCCCGGGGGAATTTGGTGGCAGCAAATCTTGCCACCGTGCCGACCCCACAGCCCAGGTCGGCAATCCGGGAAGTCGTTGTGGCATCAATCTGTAACTGCTTCAGTACCTCCTCGTTCATATTCACCAGCATTTTTTCCAGCGAGAACAGATCGGGAAAAGATTTAAAATAGCCAAAATGCATGTTGAAATTCGGGCTCCAGACTTCGTAGTCGGGGCCGGCAATATTATAATAGTCCCGGATGGCGTCATAACCGGGGCCCGGGACAAAAGCGGTTGCCGCCTTTGTTTGAATAGTTTTATACCTTCCTGTCAGTTCCATGATCTTTCGTTGACAGGATAAAGGTAAAAAATATTATTATATTTTCAATAAATATTGAAAATTGTGTAAATTTGTAGTGTAAACACACCCGCATGAAAATAGTTATCGTTGGCGCAGGATTTGGGGGGCTCAGGCTGGCCCGTCAACTCAATAATAAAGCAGGATTTGATATTGTGCTGGTTGACCGGTTTAATTATCACCAGTTTCAGCCGTTGTTTTACCAGGTGGCCACGGCCGGGCTTGATGCCAGCAATATTTCCTTCCCGCTACGTAAAGTTTTTCAGAAGAGTAAAAATGTAAAGATCCGGCTCGCCGAACTGAAGCAGGTAATACCGGCTGAAAATAAAATTGTCACCGATGCGGAAGAGATTTCTTATGACGTCCTGGTAATTGCCACGGGTGCTGACACCAACTTTTTTGGAAATGAGCAAATGGCCCGGCATGCATTCCCGATGAAATCAACCGTAGAAGCATTGCAGTTGCGATACCGGTTGCTCCAGAATTTTGAAACAGCCCTGACGATAAAAGACCCGGCCGAATTGCAGCGGCTGATGAATATTGTAGTCGTAGGTGGCGGACCAACCGGGGTGGAAGTGTCCGGTGCGCTGGCTGAAATGAAAAAATATGTTTTGCCCAAAGATTATCCCGAACTGGATTTTTCGGGGATGCACATCTACCTGCTGGAAGGTGGCGCAAAGACACTGGCCACCATGAGTGAAAAATCATCGGTCCAATCAAATAAATACCTGCAGGGGCTGGGGGTGGAAGTGCTTACGAATACCCTGGTAAAAGAGTATGATGGTATAAACGTGACCTTAAGTGATGGGCAATTTATTAAAACAGGCACAGTTATATGGGCGGCCGGCATTAAAGGTAATATTCCAAATGGGATTGACAAAACGATGATAGCCAAAGGTAACAGGATTAAAACGAACAGGTATTGCGTGGTGCAGGGATATCAAAATATATATGCGATCGGTGATATTGCCTATATGGAAACGGCCGACTATCCCCAGGGACATCCACAGGTTGCGCCGGTGGCAATGCAGCAGGCGGATATGCTGGCGGGGAATTTCAGACTGATCGAAAGAAAAGCAAACCCGGAGACACAATTTGAGTTTGTGTATAATGATAAAGGATCTATGGCGACTGTGGGAAGAAACCTGGCAGTGGTCGATATTCCTAAACCGAAACTTCACTTCGGTGGCTTTTTTGCCTGGATGATCTGGATGGGGTTACACCTGATGCTTATATTGGGTGTCAAGAACAGGTTCTTTGTTTTCAGCAACTGGCTGTACAATTATATTACCTATGACCAGAACCTCCGGTTGATATTCCGGGAATTTAACCGCGAAGCCGGCAAATCTCCTAATGCCCGATCATGATTACCTGGTAGCGGTAAGAATCTTTTTTGCTCTGGATCTGAATGCTGCAGATTCAAGATCCCAGCGGTCTTCAATGATTGTTTTGAGTTCCTGTTTAATATCCGGGTACTGCCGCGACAGGTTTTGGAGTACAGTTAATGAGGAGGCTTTGATCGCCGGCTTTTCAAATGGAGAAATGATAAAGTCAAAGCAAAGGTTCATTACATCGCCGTGATATTTTCCAGGTATGGAAATTTCCTGGAGCATCCGCACTGAATTTCTTTTCACAGCATTATGAACACCGGGTTTCCGGATATTACCCAGCAGTTTGCCTATGTGTTTTTTTATTAGTTGGGGATGATCAGTGACGGCATTGCTTAAAGGCCAGGCTGCCCGTTGCGCCACACGGTATTCACCAAGCAGGAATAGCTCGAACAGCTTATCAAATCGTGACTGGGATTCACCGACCCATTTTACGATCCGGTTGCAGTTAGCCTTTGAATGTTCCGCCAGTATAGTTTCCCGTAAATTCATTGTTTAGGCACATAGCGGGTACCAACCACCACGGCTTCGCCCTTGGTCAGTTCATTGCTTGTTACCCGTACTATATGGGTGATAACTTTTACACCCCGGGTCGTATTCGGGATCTTGATTAATTTTTGCTGACCGGATTCTATATTGATTACAGTATAATAGTCGGTGCGGTATTCATTTCCATCCGCAAGCAGGATACTGACTTCAAGGATTGCTTTCTGGAAACTGGCCGTGTTTAATTTATTATGAACTGACACCGTGCAACCCCTGATGCCTTCTGCATTTGCAGCCGAGGGGTTAAAGGAGGGGGTAGATACCAGGTACTGGTCAATATTGGCCAACACGTCGTCGGGGCCATTTTTAACAGGTGCTTTTCCTGGCTTTACCGGAACACTGGTTTCAGGTTGTATGTCAGGAATCACCAGCTGCGTATCGGCTGTTGATTTGTCAACGGGTTTGTCAGTATCAGTTTTTCTTTCCGCGTTTCCACAGGCATGCAGGAAAACAACAAAACAAATGAAGATCACTTTATTCATCGGTATAATTTTATCTGTGCAAACTACTGTAGCGTATGGAACCACTCAATACCCATTCTCCGCACAAATATGAGGCTAGATTAAAATTTACGAGAATATTCTTTTCCTATAATTACCATTATGTTAAGTAGAAGATTCATGAGAAAAGCCACTTTCCAGTGGCTTCCCTTAAACTTAATTATTTGATGCTTTCATACCGGTCATTCCACTTCTTCTCTTCCGCTGCATATTTGGCCTGGTCGGC
>JANWIJ010000093.1 GCA_025449935.1 Chitinophagaceae bacterium | reverse complement strand
GAATTCAATTGCATGGCTGGCAGTTCCTGGACTTCCAGGTTCCCAAGACAGGTTATCAGCAAATGACCCGTCGGATCATATTCCGTAGCTGTCTCCCCAACCGTGTTAACAGCCCTGCCTTCATAAATAGTACCATCCGGGGCTACCAGGAAATGGTATGGAATATCAGCCCATTTTCTGTCAGGTCCCATTCCCCATGACTGGATATTTTTTATTTTTTTCGCTGCATCATCGGTTATTTCAAGCCGTGTTCCTTCATGATGAATCGTGATGCGGACAGGGCTGTGTTGTTTAAATGGTTTTGGCTCACCTGCCTTCCAGCCCGAGCGGGGAATTATCACCAGGTTTTCCAGCTTGCCGCTTGTTTTTTTAGCGGTTGTGCATTGCAGGCAAATAGAAAGGAGCGTAACCAGGATGGTTGTTATCTTCAGTGAGAAGAAAGGTTGCATCGGTTTTGTGTTAAAACTAAGAAGATTTTTCATTCTTATCTTATCCCAGGTTGTGCTGATAGCCGGTGTTAAGTATCACTGCGGGGATATTTCTCTACACTTGGTTTTCCCTTCTGTATTAATGTCACGAAACTACCCAAAAAGTAAATATAAAAGTGTTTGGTATAGAACTTGAACTTCTGTACAGGCACAATTAAAAAAAATTAAAAACAATTAAAAGAAAATAAGAATATGAAAACTTTATTTAGCCTCCTGGCCTTCCTTTTTATTGGAAGTTTTGCTTTTTCGCAAACCCAGGATCCCGGAACTGTTACCGTCAATGTAACGGGTAACCGGATAAATCAAATTGTCGTTGATAATAAATCCTATGCCATCAGCAATACAACGGGTAGTAAAGAACAGGCGGTAGTGATCAATGATCTTTCGAATGGTACACATTCCCTTGAAATAATCCGTAAAAACCAGGGTAACAGGTCTGCTTCTACTAAAACCAGTTTTACCCTGCGCCAGGGATATGATCTGACCATTGATATCAACTCCGACGGCAGTGTTAACTTGTCGGAAGCCCGTACAAAAAATTGGGGCACCGGTGGTAATAAACCCATTTCAACAGCGGCATACAATAAATTATACACGGCAACCAGGAATAAGAACTCCTCCTCTTCCCGCGGAAGTTTCCTTGAAAATGAGTTTAGCAATACCAATAAGAAATTTACGGCCAAACAGGCAAGCGGATTAATTCAACTGGTGAATTCCGAAAGCTTACGGTTAAAACTTGCCAAACTTTCCTATACGAGAATCACAGATCAGCAGAATTTTTCGCTGGTTAGTGCCTTGCTCAAGAGCACTGCCAACCGTGCTGAATTAAATAATTATATAGCTGCATTGCCCGTGGATAGTGATCCAACTGATAATGGGAATGTTGTTGTCCCGATGAGCAACCAGAAATTCCAGGTTATTTATAATGAAGTAAAGGCCGAAACCAGTGCTGCGGATAAAAATTATTACCTCAGTAATTTTTTCATGAAAGATTTTAACTACTACACCTCAGCACAGGCCAAACAGCTGATCCAGCTTATTACAACGGAAACTGACAGGTTTTACCTTTCCAAAGTGGCCTACCGCGGGATTACAGACAGGGAAAATTATTACGCCCAGGTAGCGCCGTTAATGTATAGTTCTTCCAACCGGGCAGACCTCAAAACTTATATGGCTTCCTATGAGGTGGGTACTACCAACCAGGGAATGAGTACGGTTGAATTCAATAAATTATACCAAACTGTTTCTTACCAGAACAATTACACCACCCGGTATAATTCACTGTTAGCCGCATTTACCGGACCGGGAAATTATTTTACAGTAACACAGGCAAAACAACTGATCAAACTTGTGAATGACGAAACCAGCCGGTTAACACTGGCAAAAACAGTTTACAAGGCGCTGGTTGACCCGGCCAACTATACCCAGTTTAATGAAATTCTCAGTTCACAGTCCAGCCGGAATGAATTAAGTAACTACGTGGCGGGTTATGCTAATGGCAACGGAACAGGTATTGCCATGAGTGAAACGGATTTTAATAACTTACACAGGAGCATAAGCAATTCGTGGAGCTCTTCAACTAAATTCACGCTTACAGCAGATGCCTTTAAGAACGAGCAGTATTATTTTACCACTTCCCAGGTTCGCCAGTTATTGCTGCTCAATTTGTCTGAAAGTGACAGGCTTTCCTTAGCAAGAACTGCCTACGATAACGTGGTGGATAAGGCCAATTTCAGCCAGCTGTACGATGTGTTCAATTCGCAGGCAAGTAAAAATGAACTGGCGAGGTTTGTAGCCGATATGGATAACGGGGGTGTTACAACAATAAAGACTCCAATGACCGAAGCCGAGTATAACAGCATGTACCGGAATGTGCAGATGACATTCGGACTTGGTGCTAAAATGAGTGCATTAAGCGTCATATTCAATAACGAGACTAACTATTTTACGGTTGAACAGACCAGGAAGCTTATCGAATTGGTGAGTTCAGAAACCAACAGGCTTGAACTGGCGAAATCGTCTTATAATAATGTTACAGATCCTGCTAATTTTTCCCAGTTATATAACCTGTTTACAAGACAGGAAAGCAAAGATGAGTTAGTGGATTTTGTGAGTAAGAATGCCTATACAAATAACTAAGAACGAAAATAATAATTATAAAAGCCCTGTTTTAAACAGGGCTTTTTTGTGGTTGGTATATGAGAGTTGTTATAGCCGGGAAACAGCGGTGGTGGTTGTATTGATGGCCGCGAGCATTCTGCCACCGGGCAATTCGCTGGAAGAGTAGTAAAGGTTTAAGGTACTGTTACTTCCTTTTTTCAGATCCAGGATATCTTTCACCTGTACACTCATAGCTGAAACGGGTACAGGAGCATCTGTAAACCGGAATACTTTCAGCACTTTATTCTGACCGTCCTTAATGGTAACTACCCTGTTCTTGCCAATTTTTCCACAATGATGATATTTAATGGTCAGCTTGTCATCTGCAGAACTTTGGTTCAATTGCAGGCTTTTGACCGTATTCATTTCATTACCGTATTGCTGCAATACTATTTTGTTATTCAGGTAAATTTCAAAACCTTCGCCACCGGGTTTAGCGGTAAAGGATGCAAGCATAGCAACAGTGACGGCCAGGGCGAGGGTTCTACTGGTAAATGATTTCATAACATTATGTTTTAAAGTTGAATAAAGAATTGTCAGCACAAAGGAAGCCAGGAGTAACAGGGAATAAAAATTCCTTTGACGATTGGTGCCAGGGGCTTGACAAGTTACCAAACGGGAGGGGGTGCGGGATTACTCACACAGGTTCAATGATTCAGTAGATTTGGTGCTGAATTGTATCTTATTTACCCGGCCTGCCTTATTGAAGTACAGGATCAGTGTGCCATAAGCTGTCTGGAAAGCATCCCAGCCGGCATCTTTTATTTTAGGAAGGCCCAGCCATTTGAAAAGACCATTTCGGGCTGCTCCCATCAAGGGGATACTCAGTTTGCCCTTGAATTTTTCCCTGATTTCAACATAATCTCTCCCGGTATAAAAATAGATATCCTTGTCTTTGTATAACACATTCCCGCCGCATTTAGAAGGGGAGCTTTCTTCTTCCGTACTGGTGAAACAGGGGAACTTACCTTTGATTTCACCGTTGGTGGAATTGGGATACAATTCATTTACTTTCCCATCCAGGATATCAATATAGAAAGCGGGGCAAATAGTTGTTGTTTTCAGTTGCGCCTGGGCGCAGGTGGCGATCAGCAAAACGAGGGCAGGCAGGAATATTTTTTTCATAATTTCCGGTTTTACGGGGAGATGGGAAGTGAACATTAACAGCAAAATCCTTGCTAAAAATTGTTCGTTCCTTTTTACCTGAGTAACTTTCCTCTTTCGTTTAATTATGAACAGGTTAAAACCCGGGGTAGATATTGTTCTGGATATTTTAAATTCCGTGGCTGCCGCCCAGCCATTATCCTCGTTTGCCCAAAGCCTGCTGCTCCAATACCAGGAAAGGGGAGGACTTAGCAAGAAACAACTGGAAGGATTATATAATAAGGCGGCAAAACTGAAGAATATTCCCCCG
The DNA here is from genome assembly GCA_025449935.1 of Chitinophagaceae bacterium. Classification (GTDB taxonomy): domain Bacteria; phylum Bacteroidota; class Bacteroidia; order Chitinophagales; family Chitinophagaceae; genus JJ008. The sequence goes on along the minus strand of JANWIJ010000093.1, from coordinate 35,262 downwards.
AATAAACTGGCCACACTCGAGGCCATCATCCTGAAACGGCCCAACCGGTACAAGTCAGGGTTGCCCGCGGCGGAACCACTTTATAAAAAAGATGAAGCTGCCGGTCAGCTGATTGAAAGGATACTGGCGCAATACCCGGAGCACAAAAGAGTGTTGTTCCTGAAGTCAAAATACGAGAATAATGAAGTGTTATCTTCTGCGGAAATATCAGACCTGCAGAAGTTTGCCAAATTGCTTAAATAGGAATTTTCTTTTGAAATCTTATTCATGACATGTACAGGTATATATTTTCCTTATTCATTTTGTGGTCACTTAATATGAACGGGCAGCCAGCTCACCGGATAGCCGGCGAGATTGATTCCTTATTTAAGTCGTATTTCAACCCCGGTGAACCAGGCGGGGCGGTGCTGGTTGTAAAACATAACAACATCATTTACCAGCAGGGTTTTGGAATGGCAGATATGACAACGAAAGAACCGGTTAGTACTGCTACCCTGTTTAATACAGGGTCTATCAGTAAAACGTTTGTTGCTTATGGAATTTTAAAACTGGCCGCCGGTAAGCGGCTATCACTCGAAGATGATCTCTCCGGGTATTTTCCTGATTTCAGGAATAAAACTGTGGCGAAAAAAGTAAAACTCTATCATTTACTCACCCATAGCTCCGGAATATCCGATAGCCGGAAAGTGAATGAAGAAAGGGAATTCTATCTCACCGCAAAGGACGAAGAAAATTTTGCTCCACTGAAACAAACAGACAGCCTGTTATTTGAACCGGGGACCAAATACCAATACTCAAACCCGGCATTCAATGGTCTTGCCTTAATTATTGAGCAGGTAACAGGGAAGCGATGGCAGGATTATATAGCGGCACAAATTTTCAAACCATCGGGTATGACAAATTCTACCATTACGGACGGGGCACACCCGGCAATTGGTGTTGCCCATGGCTATATTAAGAACAAGAAAGGCGGATTTGATGAACTTGATTATGGTGAAGAACCAACCTTTGCCGCATCCGGCAATGGCGGGGTATGGAGCAGCGTGGAAGAACTCTGGAAATATGAACAGGCAATTCAACAGCATAAGTTCCTGGATGCGGGCTGGATAAGAAAGTCCAGGACGGTTTATCCTTTTCCTGCCTGGAGAGACGAACTCCCCCAGCGTTTGGGTCTTAGCTGGTTTATTACCCGGGAAGGGAATATTGACATGACCGGGCATACGGGTTCCCAGGGAGGGTTTATTAGCGACTATTGCTGGTTACCGGATCAGCAGGTATTCTATGTTCTTCTTTGCAATACGCCCAGGCCGATCCGGGAGATAAGGGTACGGCTGTTTTCCATCCTGGAAAAATATTACTGACCCGGAAGATGATAAAAAATTTTCCATGGTAAACAGTTCTGCATCAGTGGTATAGCCTTTGCCTGGTTATTTTTTTGCTTCTCGCCTTTTCCTCCATCTCAGAAATAAAATTAACTTGTAAACAGCCCGGCGGCCGGCAACCTTCATGCCCCGTAAGCCGATTATGGAATGAAACAAGAAACAGAATTGTTATCTGCAGATGAACTGACCTATCATGTTGCGGGATGTTCCCGGAACAAGAGAGAGAGCCAAAAAGTATTATACAGCTCCTTCTACGGTTATGCTATGGCCATCTGTGACCGCTACACCAATAAACAGGATGACGCACTCGAGATTCTGAACGACGGGTTTCTTAAAGTTTTCAGGGAGATACATCATTACCAACCGGCTTATGCGGATGTTGTAAGTTCATTCAAAGGATGGTTGAGAAAGATCATGGTGTATACGGCCATAGATCATTTCCGTAAAAACCAGAAGCACCAGGTAGTGACCCAGCTGGATAATGTCGTATACCAGGTAGCTACAGTACATGAAGATGCGGTTGACAAACTGTCTTATGAAGAGATCATCCGGGCGGTACAGGAACTTTCCCCCGGGTACAGGACAGTTTTCAACCTTTTTGTAATTGAAGGATTGAGTCATGAAGAGATTTCTAACCAATTAGGAATTTCGACAGGTACCTCAAAATCCAATTTGTCAAAAGCAAGAAGGCAGTTGCAGAAAATATTATTTAAACAAAACGAAATTCAAGTTGCTAAAAATGCAGTCTGATAAATTTGATAAGAAGGCGAGGGACGCGGCAGAGCATCACCATCCGGCTTATGACGAGCAGGCCTGGGAGAAAATGGAAAAACTGCTGGACAAACATCTTCCGCAGAAAGAGGATAACAGGAAACGGTTTATTTTCTTTTTACTGTTATTCCTGGTGCTGGGATCCGGCACCTGGCTAATGATTGCCAGGCCCTGGAAACCGGGTACAGGGGTTGCAGGCACCATACAGCCTGCCGATAGCAAATCTGTACCAGGAGCGGCAACAACCGGCATTTCACCCAAACAGGAGGATAACCACGCATCCATACCCGGAACTGAAAATAGGGAGGACAAGGCTAACGTGAAGGGTGTTACAGGAGATGAGAATCGTCAACCAGTCTCCACTTCACTGCCTGCACGGAATGGTTCAAAAGATGCTGCAGCTATTGTTACTAAGAGAAATAATTCATCTTCTCCTATACTAACCAGGGCAGCCAAAAAGAATAATCAAATCTTACCCGGGGATGTAAATAAATCAAATACCGTTAGCCAGCCTGTTGGAATTTCCGGGGCCGATCAAAAGACTCCAGGATTGCCGAATGATAGAATCAGCCAGGCAGACCAGGGTGCTTACGTTAAAGATATTTCTGCAACAAAGAATACCCCAAGCGCTAATAAAGATAAACAGGCGGCCGATAAACCTGGTGATCCGAATGCCGGAAATACTGTTCAGCAGGAAACTGTAAAAAAGGAAAGCGGGGATGTTGTTCAAACTCCTGCACAAAAGAAAGCTCAGAGCAAAAACCGGAAAAGCAATTCGTTATTCTTTACGATTTCAGCTGGACCGGATATTAGTATGGTGGGTGCCGATAAACCAGGTAAAACAAAACTTCTTGCCGGGCTGGGTGTCGGGTATACTTTCAAAGACCGGGTCACTGTCCGCACTGGGTTCTTCACAGCCCGGAAGATCTATTCAGCTGCCCCTTCGGACTACAATGCCCCACCTGAATTTTATACGAGATACCCATACCTGGAAAAAGTGGATGCCGATTGCAAGGTGTATGAAATCCCGTTGTTAGTCAGTTATCATTTCGGACGTTCAGCCAAACAGAACTGGTTTGCAGCTGCCGGGCTTTCATCTTACCTGATGAAAAGGGAAACGTACACTTATTTTTATAAGTATTATCCAAACACACCCACCACAACTGCAAAATGGACGCTCCGGGATAAGAACAATCATTTCTTCTCGGTGCTGAATCTTTCTGCCGGGTACCAGCGAAATATCAATAAAACAATTTCGGTTACCGTAGAACCTTATATGAAATTGCCATTAAGCGGCGTTGGATATGGTAAAGTGAAGCTGAACAGTGGGGGAGTAATATTCTCGCTGGGTATTAAACCATTTCAAGGGAAAAAATAATAAACCTGGAAAACACTTTCGATTAACTAGGTTGGTTGGTTTATGAGTCCATGTAAAGAGGTTATCATCCGGTAACCTCTTTTATTTCCCCCAACGGAATGTTTTTATATCAAATCCTGCCAGGTCCAGCACGCGGTCGGTCACGGTGGCCGTTATTTCTTCCAGGGTTTTCGGCCGGCTGTAAAAGGAGGGAGTAGCCGGGCAAATGATCCCGCCTGCCAGCGTAATGGTTTCCATGTTCCTTATATGTACCAGGTTATAGGGAGTTTCCCGTACGACACAGATCAGTCTTCTTCTTTCCTTTAATATCACATCAGCTGCTCTTGTAATTAGATCATTGGAGATTCCGGCTGCAATCCGGCCCATTGTTCCCATGGAACAGGGAATAATGATCATGGTGTCATAGCGACCTGAACCAGATGCAAAGGGAGCAGAGAAATCCGTACTGGAATAAAATTTTGCGGAAAGATTTTTCCAGGAATCATTTTCAAGTTCTGTTTTCCATACCTCCCGGGCATTTTCTGTCATCACTACTGCCAGTTCATTCCATTGATCTTTCAGTGCATCGAGTTTGTGTAATAGATTCTGTGCATATACTGCACCACTGGCCCCGGTTATGGTTACAACGATTTTCCTCATACGGTTTAATGATAACCTGAAAACTTCCAGAAAGTTGGCGTAAAATAGATGAATTTGTGCAAACGATTGCGATTTAGGCTTGTAGAATAAGAACTACAGGATTCATTGTTTGTACATTGAGTAAGGTCAAGTATTTGTGTCTTTTGCACATATTTTCCAAAACAGGCCAAAAAATGACTTCCAAATGTTTTGAGTTATGGTTTTATTAACGATATTAGCTTTGAATTTTCATAGGATAAGGTTTAATGGTTAATGGTTTTTGATTAGGGCCCCCCGATTTACGTCGGGGGTTCTTTTTTTTATGAAGTCTCCGCCGTAATTATAAAAAAAAATCCCCTGTTCACCAGGGGATTTTTAATAGCTCGAAACATTTTATTTTTAGAAAGCCCTGGGCTTTTTGGCGGGCTGATTAGGTTGCTGGGTATTCTGATTTCCCATATTTTCCATGATCCAGTTGGTCATCTTGCTCCAAAGGTGAAACGTCGTGTTGTCCATCTGGCCCGAAATACCATGATTTTTATTGGGGTAATAAGCACTTTCAAAATCGATATTACTTTTTACCAGGGCCGTGATCATTTGCGTCGCATTCTGGAAATGAACATTGTCATCTGCCGTTCCATGTACTATCAGGTATTTGCCTTTTATTTTATCGGTATGGTTGATCGGTGAGTTATCATCATATCCTTTTGGATTTTCCTGTGGGGTACGCATGTATCTTTCTGTATAAATATTATCATAATATCTCCAGGAAGTGACGGGCGCCACGGCGACGGCGGCACTAAATACATCGCTGCCTTTGGTGATGGCCAGGGAACTCATAAAACCACCATAACTCCATCCCCAGTGCCCGATATTATCTTTATCGACAAATGACATATTACCCAGGTATTTGGCCGCGTCTATCTGGTCCTCTATTTCAAATTTCCCCAGTTGCAGGTAGGTTTTCTTTTTGAATTCTTCACCACGGAAACCGGTCCCCGTATTATCAACACTGACAACGATAAAACCTTTTTGCGCGAGCAACTGGTGCCAGGAACTAACGGCACCAAATCGATTTCCCACCTGTTGTGATCCGGGCCCCCCGTAATTGCAGAACAATACAGGATATTTTTTAGCCGCATCAAAATTTGCAGGTTTCAGCATCCAGCCGTTCAAGGTATCGCCTTTACTGTTGGGAACCCGGATGAATTCCGCCCGGCCGTAACCATATTCATTTATTTTATCTTTCAGCTTGCTGTTTTCGTTTACGGTCTTGACCAGCTTGCTGCTGATCGCTTTATTTTTTTCCACCACAATATCATTTAGTGTTACCACCTGTGGAGTATTAATATCAGAACGGAAATCATAGAACTGCGTAAAAGCGTCATTGAGCTCCACCCGGTGCCACCCTTGTCCTGCAGTGAGCCGGGAGGTTTTCTTGCCGGAGAAATCGGTAACAAATACATTGCGGTCCATCGGTGTTGGAAAAGCCATGGTGTAATAGATCCTTTTATTGGTTTCGTCTACACCGTTTACTTCAGTCACTTCAAAATCACCTTTGGTAAGCTGCGTTTTTGTTTTTCCATCCAGGCCATAGAGATAAAGATGGCGGTAGCCGTTCATTTCACTGGTGAAAAGCATATTTTTTCCATCTTTCAGGAACCACCAGTCATCGTTGATCTCCACGAAATATTTATTCTTCTCTTCATACAGGATGTTGCTGCTGCCGGTTGTTGCATCCGTGAGCAATAGTTTAAGATCGCTCTGGTGCCGGTTCATCCAGTAAACGATAAGCTGGTTATTCGCTTTTGTCCATTTGATCCGGGGGATGTAGATATCACCCTGTTCATACTGGGCCTTTACGTCTTTATTGTTCGCAATATCATATATGTGTATCTCCACAGTGGAATTATCGTCACCCGCTTTTGGATATTTATACGTGTATTGCTTATTATAGGTGTCGTTGAACTGGGTAAACTGGTATTCTTTTACATTACTTTCATCAAACCGGTAATAGGCAAGATAATTTCCTTTCTCACTCCATTCATAAGCCCGGGTAAATTCAAACTCTTCTTCATATACCCAGTCGCAATTACCATTAATGACCTGGTTCCATTTACCGTCGGTCGTAATAGCTTTTTTGGTGCCGGAAGAAATATCATACAGGTAGAGGTTGTTATCTTTTACATAGGAGATCTTGCTGCCATCGGGCGAAAAAGTGGCATGCATTATTTTTTCGTTATCCAGTTTGATCGTTTTTTTGGCTGAAATATCATGCAGGTAAACAAATGATTTCGAAGAGCGGCGGTAAATCTGTTCTCTGCCGCTCCGGATAATTACCCGGTTTTTGGCGGTATTGAGGGTATAATCACCCAGCGCCAGTTTCTTATCGTCTTCATCCTTTACATCATCGGCTTTTACAAATGTTTCAATGTCTTCTCCGGCAAAGCCCTGAACGAATTCTCCCCGGAACGTTCCTTTTTTATAAATATCTTCCAGGGTAATCTCTTTTTTCTGGCCAATGGCTGCCAGGGGCAACAAAAACAGGAGTAAAAAAAACGTACGCATCATGTGATTAATTTTTAAAGGATAAATGTAGTGGAATCACGGGAAAATAGGCAGCCGTCCAAATAAAAGAGGGTGATACTTTTTAAAAAGTATCACCCCGGTTGTTAAAACACTGTAATATTCCTATTTATTTTTGGGTCTTTCGGTCATATACTCGAAACGCTTACCGGTAACCTCTGCCATATCGGGGATGGCTTCTGCCTTGTATTCGCCGGCATCCAGTTTCTTCTTGGTGGCGGAAAAAGCTTCCAGAGTCTTCTCAATATCTTCATCGGTGTGAACCGCCGTCGGTATCAGGCGGTAAATAATATGACCTTTTGGAATGACTGGGTATACCACGATCGAACAGAAGATGTGATAATTCTCCCGGATATCCATAACCATGGCGGTAGCTTCTTCCACACCCCCGTTCATGTATACCGGTGTAACTACCGAATCTGTTTTTCCAATGTCAAAACCCCTTTCTTTTAAACCGTTTTGCAGTTTTAAAGCATTCTCCCATAATTTATCTTTAAGGTGGGGCTGGGTACGCAGCAATTCCAGCCTTTTCAGGTTGCCAACAACCAATGGCATGGGCAGGCTTTTAGCAAAAATCTGGGAACGGATATTATAACGGATATAATCAATGATCTTTTTGTCGCCGGAAACAAAAGCACCGATGGAAGCCATCGACTTTGCAAACGTAGAGAAATAAAGATCTATTTTATCCTGTACTCCCTGCTCCTCACCGGCACCGGCACCGGTTTTTCCCAATGTACCAAAGCCGTGGGCATCATCCACCAGCAGGCGGAATTCATATTTATCTTTCAGGGCTGCGATCTCCTTTAATTTCCCCTGGTCTCCGGCCATACCAAATACCCCTTCTGTAATAACCAGGATACCGCCGGCCTGTTGTTTGTCAATTAAAGCAGTGGCTCTTTGTAATTGCTTTTCAAAATCGTCCATCTCATTATGCTTAAAAACATAACGATGACCGGGATGAAGGCGCAATCCATCGATAATACATGCATGACTTTCCGCGTCATAGACAATCACATCATGACGGCCACAAAGCACATCGATGATGCTGACCATTCCCTGGTATCCGTAATTAAGCAGGGCCGTATCTTCTTTTCCTTCAAAGGCGGAGAGTTCAGCTTCCAGTTGTTCGTGCAGGTTACTGTTCCCGCTCATCATCCTGGCACCCATGGGCAGCGCCAGCCCGTACTGTGCAGCTCCTTCCGCATCGGCCTTTCTCACTTCGGGATGATTGGCCAGCCCGAGATAATTATTCAAACTCCATACAATCATTTCTTTGCCGCGGAATTTCATGCGGCTGCCAATATCTCCTTCAAGTTTGGGGAATGCAAAATAGCCATGAGCTCTTTCACGATGCTGGCCGATTGGACCTGCATGTTTCAGTAAACGTTCAAAAATATCTGCCATATTATCAGAATTGTGAAGATGGTTAAATTGCCGCAAAGTTAAGGGTTTCAGCCTTTGGAGAAGCTGAAGTTTGTCTTCAGGCAGGGCTTTGGAAATGAAGGAATTAGTTCATTTCTCACAAAGTGCCGTGAGGTCCGGAAAGTTGCCACAGAGGTCTCTAAAAACAATCTCTGTTTCTTGTGTCCTAAGTTATTTTATAGATTTAGCAACCGCCGGATCTTTGTTAGTTCATGATCATCATGTTCGGCTGCAAAGTATAATGAGTCCACTAACCGCATGGGTGTTTGAAGCCGGGGATGAAGCGCGGTCATGCAGACCGTGTCTTCATCAAAATTCTGTACACGGGTTATGAGTTTGTTCCGGGCCTCACGGAAAAGATTTAGTAGTTCATCCGCGGGTTTGTCGTTATGGTTGGCCGTTGCTGTTTTGGTGTTGGTCATATCCGCAGCACGAAGGGTTTCCTTCTGGTTGAGAAAATCTTCAATGCGTCCAAACCACAATTCTTCGAGATCGTAAAGATGTCCCACCACTTCTTTGACGGACCATTTGCCGTCTGTTTTTACACTGAGCTGTCCATCGGGCAAATCACTGATCATGACCCCGAGTCGCAGGACAGTTCCTCTTAAGCGTTCAACAATGACCGGGAAGAGGCCGGCCGGGAAATTGAAATCGAATTTTCTTTCAATCCAGGGAGTGGGCAAGATCATTCGGGAAATACATTAAGTGTACCCAAGGTAAAGAAATAAAGGAAACAGCTGGGTAGGGGAACAAAATATAATGGGCGATAAAAATTCGCAGGGACCGGCACATCGGATAATGAGTGCATTAGATCAACCTGTGCTCATACGCGTATTTTACCAGGCCAATCACCGAGTTGGTATTTGTTTTACGAAAAATGTTTTTGCGGTGGGTTTCGACGGTACGTTCGCTGATAAATAATTCTTCAGCGATCTGCTTATTGTTGTATTCTTTTTCTATCAGCCGGATGATTTCAATTTCCCGGGCCGTCAGGTGGGCCTCTTCTTTTTGTTTTTTCCGTTGACTGGTTCGCTGGAGTTCATCCAGCACTTCTTCGCTGAAATAGATACCGCCACCGGCGATCTTTTCCAATGCCTTTACCAGTTCCTGCTTGCCGATGTTCTTTAGTACATACCCGGAGATATCGGCGTCCTCGATCATTTCATTCACCAGGTCTCCCTGCCCGCTCATGGAAAGAGCGAGTATTTTTACACCCGGGTATTTTTCCTTTACCTGTTTCGCCAGCTGGTTGCCCGGTAATTTTGGCATCATAACATCAGTAAGTAATACATCGATAGGGGTCTCGGCGATTCTTTCCACAACTTCCCCTGAATCGGTGGTGGCAAAGGCAAAGCGGAACTTATCATGGCCTTTCAACAGGGACATCAGGCCGTCTATAACTATCTGGTGGTCATCTACCAATGCCAGGGTGATCTTTTCTTTCTTCATTTGAGGTTGTGTTTGGAAAGATACCTCAAAATGGGTTTTGGTTGTCTGCATAAATTTTTTTTAGTAAAACAAGGATGCCCCCCCCCACAGGTTTACAGTTGGGGAATTGTTAAACCGCCGGCCCCCTGGCAGGAAAGCCGGGACGGAACAGGGTTTAGTTATTCGCTTTGAGCGGGATATGCATGGCTATGACAGTTCCCCGGCCCGGGGCTGTGTCAAAATCAACGGTGCCTTTCAGGTATTCAATACGTGTGCTGATATTCTTAAGGCCAATGCCATCGGAATTCCCCTGGTTAATCGTATCAAATCCTTTTCCATTGTCTTCGATAGTCCCGCTGATTCCATCTTTATCGCGGATCAGGGAAATATCCAGCGTAGTGGCACCTGCATGTTTGATCGCATTATTCACACATTCCTGTATAACCCGGTATAAAACTGTTTCCGTATTGGAGTCCAGCCGTTCATCCAGGCCTTCCGTATATACATGCACGGCAAGGGTTTTATTATTGAGCCGGGCTACAAATTCCCGGATGGCCGATGCCAGGTTATTTTTTAGCAAGGCATTAGGCATCATGATATGCGATACGGTTCTGACTTCCCTGCAACTTTCGTCAACCAGCTGAATTATTTTTTCAAAGGATTGCTGTTGTCCGGTATCAGTAAAATTTATTTCAGATTCAATAGCCGATAAATTCATTTTAGCTGCACTCATCATTTGCCCCACCCCGTCATGCAGGTCCCTGGCGATGCGCTCCCGTTCATTTTCCTCGGCTTGCATAACGGCTTTTACCGACATCTCCTGTTGCTTCATGATCTCGGCCTGCAGCTGGCTTTCTTTCCGCAATTTGTATCGCCTGTATTGCGAGTTTGCGAGCAGTCCCGCGAGCAGGATCAACCCGGCGATTCCGATAAATAAAAAATTTTGGAGCCGTAGCTTGTTTTGTTGTTCCTGTATCTGCTGTTCCTGGCGTGCCGATTCATATTTGGCATTCAATTCCTGTATCTGTTTAGTTTTTTCCAGTCCCATGAGGCTGTCTCTTAAAGCGGTCCGGATCATGAAAAAGTCAAAAGCCTTTTGAAAATCACCCTGTTTGCGGGCTACAGCCGAGAGTTCATTATAATTATTGGATTGTAATTCGGGGTATTTCAATCCTTCCGCGACTTTATTGCTCCGGGTTAAATAGTCGATGGCTTTTTTATAATCGCCCTTTGCATTCATGGCGGCGCCCAGGTCAGAATAAGTGAGCGCGAGCGCAAAACTGTCTTTTAGCTTTTCGCGGATTGCCAGGGCCCGGAGCAGGTTTTTTTCCGCGAGGTCATAATTTTTTTCAATGACGTATACACCGGCGATATTGCTGAGGGAATAGGAAACGCTTAATGAATCGCCGGCTGCTTCTGCCAGTTTGAGGGAGGCGGTATAGCGGCTGATGGCTTCCTTATAGTTCTTTTTGTATTCATATACTACGCCTGATTCGTTTAATATCATGGCAATGCCACCCGTATCATTCAGTTGACGATAGATTGTTTCTGCTTTTTTGTAATTCGCTGCTGCGCGGTCAAGGTCCCTGGTTTTTCGGTATAGTTTGGCAAGTTCATTATATACAGGGGCGACTCTTTTTTTCTCGTTTCTTTTTTCAAGAATAGCGATCGATTCATAAAAATTCCGGGCAGCCACTTCATAGTTCCCCTGGAAATAACTCGCCACCCCAATATGTCTTTTTAATTCAGCCACTGCAAGGGAGTCTGTATTCCTGCGGGCTATTTTCAGGGCTTTATCACCTTCGATGAGTGTCGAATCGAAATGCTTTAATTCAAAATGCTGTACCAGCTTTATGGCAGCCTCCATCTGTTCTTCATAAGGTCTTTTTGAATTGATGACCGCCCGCAGGCTGTCCGTGTTTACCTGTGCCGGCAACATTGCAGCCATGCCCAAAAGAAAAAACAAAAAAGAAATATGTTTCATTGGCGTCAGATATTCAACACGTCTTTCATGGTGAAAAAACCAATTTTACCTTTGGCAAACTCAGCAGCCATGACGGCACCGGCTGCAAACCCCATCCGGCTGTGTGCTGTGTGGATGATCTCGATGTCATCAATGACAGATGAATATTTGATACTGTGTGTGCCCGGGGCAGGATCGATCCGCTGGCTGATGATTTCCAGGTCTTCGGGGTTATCGCTTATTTCATTCACCCATTGTTTTTTTCTTTTGATTTCCTTTAATACCTGTTCTGCCAGTGTAATGGCTGTCCCGCTGGGAGCATCTTTTTTTTGGGTATGGTGTGTTTCCTCCAGGATCACGTCGTAATCTTTATGCGGGGCCATGAGGCCGGCTAATTTTTTATTGACCTCGAAAAAAATATTCACCCCCACACTATAATTGCTGGAATAAATGAATGTTCCTTTTTTTTCGGCACAGATCTTTTTCATTTCTTCCAGCTTTTCGGTCCAGCCGGTAGAGCCGCAGACCACGGGCACACCAAATTCCAGGCAGGACTTAATATTATCATAGGCGCTGTGCGGGCTGGTAAATTCAATGGCAGCATCTGCGTTTGCCAGGTTCTCCCGGGTAAATTCATGCAGGTTGGGCTGGTCTATTTTCAGGATTATATCATGCCCTTTTTGTAAAGCTGCTTCCTCAATAGCTTTTCCCATTTTCCCATAGCCGATAAGTACAAGTTTCATGTTGAAAGTTTCAGGTTTTGGGCCAGGGGATTGATCCTTCAGATTTAATTATCAGACCTTACCCCGGTAAACTGAACAGCAGGTTTATTATTAGGACAAATGTAACTATTATAGTTACTGGCAGGCACCCGTGCTGGCACGGATTTATCATTTGCCGATTTTGAGTACAAGACTCAGGCCGTTGGTTTTTGCCAGGTTGCTGTAGCCGGGTTTGATCCGGAGACTAAGGTCGGGACTCACATCAAAACTTTTCAGGTGCGCATCGACCGCTGCATCCACTACATTTAACCCCCACAGGAGTATAAAGACGAGAACAGAATAATCAATATCCCGGCGGAACTGGTTCCGGTAAAACCGGAGCGATTCTTCACTGAGTGGTTTTAACTTGGGTTTTACCTGGGAGAATAAGGCCGAATCGGTTTTGTTGACCCGCATGTTATACCTGACTTTATAGGCAAACCGGGTGTCTTTATAATTACCAAGGTTATAAAAAAAGATAGCCCCGCAGGTACCCAATGCGCCATACACAATCGGTAATTTCCAATACTTTTTATTATAGATCTGGCCCCAGCCGGGGAGGATGGCAGAGCGCAGCGCAGCTTTGCGCGGGCTGTGTGCCTTATTAGCCGAATCATATTTGTTGGCGGAAGCCGGGGTGGTTTTTACAACCGGGGTTGAATCCAGTACAGATAAAGGAATTTTTTCCTGCTGCGCATGGCTCCTGGCAGAATGAAGCTGGCATGAAAAAAATAAGAGGAAGGCAATTATTCTCATGGTCGTTAATCAAGTGAAGCATTCATTTGCCCGAGAATCTTATTCAGCTCTTCCTGTGAATAGTACTCAATGATAATTTGTCCGTTACCATTACGGCTATGCCGGAGTTTGACCCGGGTACTGAAATGCGAAGCTAATTTATCTTCTATTCGCTGCAATCCTGAAGACAACTGGTTTTTTGAAGATTTTTTAACAGCACCGCCCTGTTTATAAAGATTCCTGACAAGGGCTTCTGTTTGTCTTACGGACAAGCCTTTTTCCTTAATCTCTTTGAAAATGTAAAGTTGTTTATCGACGGTGTCAACGTTAATCAGCGCTCTTGCATGTCCCATGCTCAGCTCACCGCTGCGGACAGCCAGCTGGATATCCGGTGGCAGTTTTAACAAGCGGATAAAATTTGCCACCGTGCTCCGGTCCTTTCCCATTCTTTCTGCCACTTGTTCCTGGGTATAATCCAGTTCCTCCATCATTCGTTTGTAGCTGAGTGAAATTTCCATCGCGTTCAGATCTTCCCGTTGCAGGTTTTCCAGCAATGCCAGCTCAAGCAACTGCGTATCGTTGGCGTGGCGGATATAGGCAGGAATATCTTTTATGCCGGCAAATTTTGCCGCCCGCCATCTTCTTTCACCCGCGATGAGGCGGTACTTGCCGTTTGCCAGCCGTGTAACGGTAACCGGCTGGATAATATCATGGAGTTTCACCGATTCGGCCAGTTCCTGCAACGATTTATCATCAAAATCGCGGCGGGGTTGTTTGGGATTGGGCTCGATATCATCTACCGGGATACGGTTGGTTCCGGTAGCATTTTCCACGACATTGGTTTTTAAATTGCCGCTGCCTGTTTTAAGGTCGGCATCGATGCTCTGTAAAAGCGACCGGATTCCTTTGCCGAGTAATTCTTTATTTTGTTTGGGAGTCGTCATCGTTTAAGGTTAAAGGTCTAAAGTTTAAGGTTGGTTGTGATCGGCAGATTAAACCTTGAACTTTAAACATGAAACGGGTCAGAGTTCCAGGATCCTTTCCTCGTTTTTAATCTTCGTCATATCATTCTTCTGCAATATCTCTTTTGCAAGATTAAGGTAATTCATGGAGCCTTTGCTGTTAGCATCGTAGAGAATCACGGGTTTCCCAGCGCTGGGGGCTTCGGCCAGTTTTGCATTCCGGTGAACGATAGTGCTGAAGACCATGTCTTCAAAATGTCTTCTTACCTCGCTGACAACCTGGTTACACAACCGGAGGCGGCCATCATACATGGTCATAAGGATGCCTTCGATAACCAGGGAAGTATTTAAGCGGCTCTGCACGATCTTAATCGTGTTGAGTAATTTTCCCAGTCCTTCCAGGGCAAAAAACTCGCACTGTACGGGTACTACCACGGAATCTGCGGCGGTCAGGGCATTTACGGTAATCAATCCAAGGGAAGGGGAACAATCAATGATAATAAAATCGTAATCATTCCGGACCGCATTCAGGAGGTTTTTCAACACCATTTCCCTGTTGGGATAGTTGATCATTTCAATTTCCGCCCCAACCAGGTCAATATGTGAGGGAATCAGGTCAAGATTCGGAATTTCAGTCTTGAGTACTACCTCTTTTGCTTTCGCCTCATTGACCATACAGTCATAAAGGCTTTGCGTGATATTATGAAGGTCAAACCCGACGCCCGTGGTGCTGTTCGCCTGCGGATCCCCGTCTACCAGTAATGTTTTGAATTCCAGTACCGCAAAACTCGCGGCCAGGTTTATGGCTGTTGTGGTTTTGCCAACTCCACCTTTTTGATTTGCTACACCGATTATTCTTGCCATTTTGCCGAAAACTCCTTGGTATTGATTAATTGTTATTGGTAAAATTGCCGACTGGAACCAAGAACACAAAATTAAGTTTTGCCCATTTTACAGGCAGTTCCGGCAAAAATAAGTGTTCAGCAAAAGAATACCTGTAGTGTTTACAAGCTTAATTTTGAATTTCATTTATGCGTAACTCTCCTTTTTGGTGGATGCTGGTCGGTTTCATGGTGTTACTTGATATTTATTTTTTCCAGGTTGTTAAAGTAATGGCTCAAAATGCCACGGGAAAGACAAAGACGGTGATTTATTCAGGCTACTGGATCATATCCATTGCTGCCATTATACTCCTGCTTTTACTGCCCTATTTACATTTTGAAAAACAAACCCGGTTTGCCCGCAGCACCGTTTTTGCGCTCATTGCGGGCTTGTTTTTCGCCAAGCTGGTGGCGGCAGTTTTCTTCCTGGTTGATGATATACGGAGAGGTGTACAATGGACAGCCGCCAAAATATCTGCGTCAAATGACAGGACCGTGCCCGCCCAAACAGGTGAAAAAATATCCCGTTCCGCATTTCTAAGCTGGGCAGGAATGATCGCCGGCGGAGGATTGTTTGGAACGCTCGTTCACGGGTTTGGAAATAAATACCGGTACCAGGTAAAAAAAATAAAGTTGGACTTCCATAACCTGCCCCCCGGGTTTAAAGGGATAAAAATTGTTCATATTTCTGATATTCATTCCGGCAGTTTTAATAATAGGGAGGCAGTGATAAAAGGGGTGTATAAGATTATGCAGGAGAAGCCGGATGTTATTCTTTTTACCGGCGACCTGGTGAATAATACGGCTGACGAGATGAATGAATACATGGATGTGTTTGATAAATTAAACGCACCATTGGGAGTTTATTCTGTTCTTGGCAATCATGATTACGGGGATTATGTAAGCTGGGACAGCACGGCCAATAAACAAATCAATCTCGAAAGGCTTAAACGGGTGCATGCGGAACTTGGGTGGAAGTTGTTGCTGAATGAACATGTTGTCCTCGAGAAGGGCGGCGATAAAATTGCCCTTCTCGGTATTGAGAACTGGAGCGCAAAATCCACTTTTCCAAAATACGGTGATCTTAAAAAGGCATATGATGGAGCGGCCGATTATCCTTTTAAAATACTGATGAGTCATGATCCTTCTCATTGGAAGGCTGAAGTCTGTGAATCCTACAGCGACATAAACCTGATGCTGGCAGGGCATACCCATGGAATGCAGTTTGGTGTTGAAATACCCGGCTTTAAATGGAGTCCGGTCCAGTATTTTTATAAAGAATGGGCGGGGCTTTACGAAAATACCCCGGAAGGGGCAGTTCCGGCCAGCCAGAAATTATATGTAAACAGGGGTTTTGGCTTTATCGGGTATCCCGGGAGGGTGGGCATCCTGCCTGAAATCACGGTTTTAGAACTTTCCTGATCCTTCCCCTCACACAACCGGGTTCATTCCTGATTTTCAAGCTGCTGTATTAAACTTTTATTTCACCTTTGTGTCTTAGACCCCGGTCAATGACCCCACTATCCATGAAACCGGATACAACTGCCCGATGTTGAAGAAATGGTTCATACCGCTGGCCTTTACCGTGCTGGGAATCGCTGCATACCCGCAGGGCAATCCCGGGGATACGGTTATTTCACCCACCCGGGAAGTTCCTGTTATTGATACAAGTCTCGATTACGACCAACTTTTCAGGGATTTTGATGCCTTTATGGATTCCCTGCTAACCCCCCGCAGTTATTTGCTGGCAAGCCTGTCTGTAGGAAAGGGATATTATAATTTTGAAGCCAAGGGCAATTCGTTCATTGAAACTTCCAAAAAGCTTACCTATTCACCGGTTTTAGGATATTATCATAAAAGCGGCCTGGGGTTTACGGCTACCGGTTACCTGGTAAATGATGACAAGAACATGAACCTGTACCAGTTTTCCCTAACACCTTCTTTTGATTTTATCCAGGACAAAAGGCTGGTTACCGGGGTTTCTTACACCAGGTTTTTTACAAAAGATTCCCTGCCATTTTATACCACACCCCTGCAAAATGAATTGTATGCTTATTTCACTTACCGTGACAGCTGGATAAGACCGAGCATTGCCATGAGCTATGGCTGGGGGAGTCGCACAGATTATATGGAAAGAGAATCGCTGATCCAGGATCTTCGTCTGCGGCGGAGAGGCTTTACTTACATCAATACGGAAGAATCTGTCAGCGACTTTTCACTGATCGGCTCTGTTCGCCATGATTTTTACTGGCTGGAGGTATTCACCAATCACGATCATATCCGTTTTACACCCCAGGTCACATTCACCAGCGGAACGCAGAAATTCGGGTTCAACCAGTCGTCGAATACCTATGCTACCGTTTTGAGAACAGGTAACAGTGTGCTGTTTAATTCAGAAAATGTTTTCCTCGATGACCAGATAAAATTTCAGCCTTTATCGCTGAGTGTTTTTCTGCGGGGAGAGTATTCTATCGGGAAATTCTTTGTGCAGCCACAGCTGATGCTGGATTATTACTTCCCGGCTTCCTCCGGCAATTTCAATACACTTTTCTCCCTGAACGCCGGGTTGATATTCTGATTTTAGAAAACCTTCACATTCTCCCGGCAATAGAATGGTTACTTATTTTGTTTTGGGAATTACTTAGTTGTCGTTAATAGAATTTAACAGCCAAGATGGGTTACTGGCATTAAACTTGAAAATTTTTCCAGTCACTTTCAAGTTACCTTATAACAATTAAAACAAGCTTCATGAAAACAAAACTCCTTACGCTTTTTGCAGCCTTATTGATTACCCAGGCCCTGATGGCCCAGTTCCACCTGGGCGTTAAGGGCGGTGCCAACATCACCAAGGTTGAAGGCAAATCCTTCACCGATGAATTCAGGTATGGCTATCACCTCGGCGGTTTTGCCGAAATCCGCCTGGGGAATAAATTCGTCCTCCAACCCGAACTTCTTTTTAACCAGTACAGTACTAAACTCGACAGCAGCTATAAAAATGTTTACGAGGATGTGTTTGATGGTAACAGTAATATCAAGCTCAATTATATTTCTTTTCCCATCCTGATTAATTACAAATTGATCGGCAGTTTTCTTTCCCTGCAGGCTGGTCCGCAATTTGGAATACTGGTAGATCAGAATAAAACGTTGCTGCAAAACAGTGGCGAGGCGTTTAAGAAAGGAGATTTTTCCATGCTGGCCGGTTTACAGTTCAAAGTGGGCCCGATGCGGATCAATGGACGCTATGCCGTAGGCTTAAATAACATCAGCGACCTTGCGGATGATGATAAGTGGAAAAACCAGGGTTTCCAGGTGTCCGTGGGCCTGGCGCTCTAAAAATGCACTTCAAATAAGTAAAATCCCTTCTATTATGCCGGAGGGATTTTTTTATGGCATAAAGAGCTACTCCTCAGGCACATAATTTGGCAGGTTTGAAATGAAAGGCATGAATCTTGGCATTACTGTTTTCCCGTTATATTTTTAACGCCTCACGGGTTCCCGTGACAGATTGTCTAAAGGATTAATTGGTTATGGATTTTGATAATTATTTGCTGCGCTCAGAAGATGAAATGGATTTTTTGCCCATCATTCCCCTGAATGAAAGTGACCAGGAGGATCTGAATGGGATCGAGATTCCTCCGGAACTTGCTTTGCTGCCACTTAGAAATACCGTGTTGTTTCCCGGTGTCGTTCTTCCTATTACAGTGGGAAGGGATAAAAGCATCAAAGCCGTGAACGATTCATATAAGACTGACAAATTGATAGGTGTTGTGGCACAAAAAGACAGCAGTGTAGAGGATCCCGCAATAAAAGACCTCGAGAATATAGGTACGGTGGCCAAGATCGTAAAACTGATCAAGATGCCGGATGGAGGCACTACGATCATCATACAGGGCAAGAGCCGCTTCCTGATTGACTCCATTATTGGAGATGATCCTTATTTTAAAGCGAAGATCACCAAACTGGAAGAGGAAGAATCACCCAAGGATGCCGACTTTGATGCTTATGTAGCCAATATCAAAGACCTGGCGGCAGATATCGTTCAGCTTTCTCCCAATATACCAACAGAAGCTTCGATCATTCTCCGGAATATCGAAAACCCTTCTTTCCTGATACATTTTGTATCCAGCAACCTCAACACAGACATAAAAGACAAGCAACGCCTGCTTGAATTAAACCAGATCCGTCAACGGGCTGATCTCTTAATGCAATTGCTGCAAAAAGAATTGCAGTTCGCAGAACTGAAAAATAAGGTAACCACCAAGACAAGAACAGAGCTGGATAAGCAGCAGCGGGAATATTTCCTGCAGCAGCAGATGAAGAGTATCAAAGAAGAGCTCGGGGGCGACAGCAATTCGCAGGAAATAAAAGAAATGCAGAAAAAGGCCGAAACAAAAAAATGGCCGGCTGCTGCCAAAGAGATGTTTAAGAAAGGGGTGGAGAAGCTGGAAAGAATGCACCCCAGCACGCCGGATTTTTCGGTGGTGTATAATCATCTTGACCTGATGCTTGATTTGCCCTGGGAAGAATGCACCGAAGATCACTATGACCTGAAGAAAGCGGAAAAAACATTGGATACGGATCATTATGGAATGCATAAGATCAAGGAACGCATTTTAGAATACCTGGCTGTATTAAAGCTTAAGGGCGATATGAAGAGCCCGATACTCTGTTTTGTTGGCCCGCCCGGTATCGGCAAGACCTCGCTGGGGCGCAGCATTGCCAATGCCATTGGCAGGAAATATGTCCGGCTGAGCCTCGGTGGTCTTCATGATGAAAGTGAGATACGCGGACACCGCAAAACCTATATTGGTGCTATGCCCGGCCGGATACTCCAGTCCCTGCGGAAGGTAAAATCATCCAACCCGGTGATGATACTGGACGAGATTGATAAAGTTGGTAATGATTTCCGGGGTGACCCCTCTTCGGCGCTGCTGGAGGTACTTGACCCTGAACAGAATCACACGTTTTATGATAATTATCTTGAGTCGGAATATGACCTGAGTAAAGTACTGTTTATTGCGACGGCTAATAATTTCCAGAATATTCAACCGGCACTGCGTGACAGGATGGAAGTGATCGACCTGAGTGGTTATGCCGTTGAAGAGAAAATAGAAATAGCCAAACGGCATTTATTTCCGAAACAGAAAGAATTACATGGGCTGAACAGCAGCAACTTTAAGATTTCGGATAAGGTGATGGAGAAAATAATACAGGATTACACCCGGGAAAGTGGAGTCAGGGAGCTGGACCGGCAGTTAGCTTCCATTATGCGCTACCAGGCAAGACAACTGGTATTAGTTGGGAAACTTAAGCCCGTGCTGACAGCAGAAGATATTGAAAAGATTATCGGCAAGCCGAAATACAGTAACGATATCTACAAAACAGCTAACATGGCCGGCGTTGCTGTTGGGCTCGCCTGGACCTATGTAGGTGGTGATATACTTTTTATCGAAACAAGTCTCAGCGATGGAAAGGGAGAGTTGAGACTTACGGGTAACCTCGGGAATGTCATGAAAGAAAGTGCAAGTACGGCGTTGACTTATTTACAGTCCAATGCCAAAAGATATAAACTCGATTCGAAACTTTTTGAAAAGAAAAATATTCACATTCACGTTCCGGAAGGTGCTGTACCGAAAGATGGTCCCAGTGCCGGTGTTACGATGATGGCTGCAATTGCATCTGCCCTTACCGGCAAAAGAGTAAAACCATTTTTGGCGATGACCGGCGAGATCACGCTCCGGGGCCAGGTTTTGCCGGTTGGCGGGATCAAAGAGAAGGTACTGGCCGCGAAAAGGGCAGGGTTGAAAGAGATCATTCTCTGTTGGCAAAACGAAAAAGATGTGGAGGAAATAGAATCTGAATTCATCAGCGGAATCAAATTCCATTATGTGAAAACGATGAGCCAGGTGCTGGAACTGGCGCTGGTAAATTAAGCATTGAATCACGGTACTCGTCTTATATAAATCCTCCCACGCCGGGAGGATTTATCTTTTTGTAATGACCTATTTTCGCAGGGCGTTGCATTCCCGCCTTACGATATTGCTGTTCTTACTCAGCTTTCAAAGCACGGCTCAAACCCTGGGAGGTAATTCTGTCTTTAATTTTTTAAAGCTTTCCAATACACCCCAGTTAACAGGGCTGGGCGGAGTCAATGTGTCTCAGATTTCCAATGATGTGGGGCTGGCTTTTAATAATCCTGCCCTCCTCCGTCCATCCATGCATACACAGATGAACGCAGTATTCAATGATTTTTATGGAGGAATAAAAGTGTATCATTTGTCACTCGGCTATCACCATGCCAAACTCAACACCAATTTTTCCTGGGGACTGAATTATTTCAGTTATGGCAATATCCGGCAAACGGACGCGGCCGGGAATAGTTTGGGAAAGTTCAGGCCCACAGACTGGGTCATGCAGGTATCAGCTTCCCGTAGTTATTTAGAGAAATGGAACTATGGAGCCACAGTTAAATTCATAAACTCCAGTTACGGGCAGTATCGTTCCAGCGGGGTGGCCATGGACGTGGGGGTTGTATTCAAAGATTCTTCCGGTCTCTTTTCTGCGGCACTCGTTGCCCGGAACATGGGTTTCCAGTTAAAAAAATATGAAGGTACTGACCCGGACGACCTGCCGTTTGACCTGCAGATCGGCCTGACAAAACGATTGGAAAATGCTCCCTTCAGTTTTTCCGTAACAGCGCAACGGCTGCACCAGTTTGATATCAGTTATAACGATACAACCTTTAACAATGAAAACGGTTTTGAGAATGGGGCAAACAATAAATTCTCTTTTGACAAACTGTTCCGTCATTTTATTTTTGGTACCAGCATTTATATGGGCAATCATATCGAAGTGATGGCTGGTTATAATTTCTTACGCCGCAAAGAATTAAATTCCGGGAATGCCGGGAACGGGCTAAATGGTTTTTCGTTGGGGGCGGGGGCCTTATTGGGAAAACTCCAAATACGGTATGCCCGGGCTTATTACCAGAACAATACTGCTTTTAACCAGCTTGGTCTGAACCTGAAACTCAATGAATATTTTGGGCTGGGTAAATGGGGTGAGCGGATAGGATGGTGAGTGGTCACACTATCCATTTATACACTTCATAAGCCTCCGCGTAGTCTGCATTGCATTGCACGCCTCTTACCCTGGCCAGTGAACGGATAAAATCCTCCTGCATATAATTGCGGTGTGATTGGGAGCGGTAAGCGGTAAGGGATTCAATTTTTTTACCCAGTTCCTTTTCGCTGACGCGGATAAAAAAATTCGTTTTGAAACTGTAATTATTCCATGGCAGCTCATAGCCCGCAAAGCTGGTGTTCTTAAATGCCCGCAATCCCTCCTGGTGAATGACCTGGTGATCCTGGTGCACATCGGATGCTGCCGGCAGCAGAACCAGGTCTGGATTGATATCTTTATTCAATTGCAGCAGTTCCTCCAGGATCCTTTGGCGGGACGCAGGTAATTCCCGCACTTCATAATTGAAGAGGATGACACTGGAGGGAGCAACGCCTAATGCTGCCGTGGCCTTTTTGCATTCCAGCTCAAGCGTATTGGCGGGCAGGCTGGCAGGCAGCGACCTGGCACAAAGACAAAAAGCGGCATAATAAACTTCCCGGCCCTCCCCGCAAAACTTAGCAATGCTGGCCCCGCAACCCAACTCACCATCATCTGTATGCGGTGCAAGAACAAGTATTTTTTTTGGGTCAAACATCTTATGCAACAAAAATAGCTGATAATACCGCTATTGCCAATTTGCTTAATCGGCCAGGTAAATAGTTGAATCTTTCAGGAGTGGTAGTTGCTGGCCAAAGCTGCTGTTAAGAATAACCCGGAAGAGGTTCACACCCGAGAGACTGTCTGTAAAACGGGAATACGGTTTACCGGGGAGATGAACAGCCGCGAGATTTAAGAAATGATATTCAGGGGCAACCGGTTCTGTGAAATGACGAAAACCATGATCCCCCATCAGTATAATAACGGGCGGAACAGTGGATGATTTTTGAATATGGTCCACCAGTTCAAGTAATTTTTTATTGGCGTAACGCAGGTATTCAATATAGGCCTGCTTATTGGTCTGCCTGCCCTCCAGTAAGGTTTCAAATGGCTGTTCA
Organism: Chitinophagaceae bacterium; assembly: GCA_025449935.1. Lineage (GTDB taxonomy): Bacteria > Bacteroidota > Bacteroidia > Chitinophagales > Chitinophagaceae > JJ008. The sequence goes on along the minus strand of JANWIJ010000093.1, from coordinate 12,255 downwards.
ATCCCATTCCTGTCAAAGTAATAGGGATAATGCGGCATCATCAGGTGGGTATAAACGAATTTGGGCGCTCCAGTTTTTGTGCCGGCAATTTGTTTGGTCAATGCGTCAATATGCTCATTATTTTTTTTATTGGCATAGGTGATGATTTTCAGGCTGCTTTTGGATTTGAATTTTGTCACGAGGTTAAAACGGATATCCCTGTCAAACCGGCTGAGAAAAGTTTGTGCTGTGATGAGCCTTGTTTTGGCGGGCAGGAAGGTTTCCCGGGTCCTGGCAGGTTGTCCTTCAAAATCAAAAACAGAATAATTGTAAAACTGGTACCCCTGTGACTGCAGGAACCGGAGAACGATATTGTTTTTAATTTTTTCATAGCAATAAGCCAGGTCTGGCTTTCCTCTTGCTTTGCCCTCCAGTGCCAGGTAATCCATATTTAAAATGGAAGCGAGGGCAAAAGGAGTATAATTATAATTACTGAAGCTCCCGGGGATCGTATGAAAATTACGGGCTGCAAGTTGGCGCAGGAAACTGCTGTCATCAAACTGGAAAAGATCTTTTAACTCCGTATTGCCCGCATATTCATCTGCGAGGATAAAATAAATATCAGGTTTGGAGCAAGTGGCACAAGACATAAAACCGGGAGGCAGTGCGGAAGAAATCTTTTGGTGCCTGGCGATCTTACCGGAAAGCATTACGATATCTACCAGCATCAGCAGGAGGAACAACAGGTTGAGGAATCGGGTAACAGCCTGAAGTGGTTTCTTTCTTTTTTTTAATAGAACCGCCAGCAGGATAAATATCACCCCTATCGCGGAGAGAAGGAAAGAGTACTTCGCGATAAAACTTCCCGGGGCTGTTTTTTTTACGAAATCATGGATACTTCCGAAAAAGAAATGAAGACACAGGATGCAAAAAGCGAATAAGGCAGCTTTTGTGAAATCCCGGAAGAGCAGCCAGGATAACAGGACAATTAGTAAAGAGGAACCCAGGTAAACTGCGGTTAATAATACAGCATCTTTGACAGGAACAAAATCATAGTTTTCAATAAACCCGTGCAGTACAAAAAATACCGGTAACAGGAATAAAAAAAAAGATTTGGTCTTTAGCATATAACCCGCGTTTATCATTCTGTCAGTGATTGCTTTTATTATGGATAAAAATAGTTGAATCAGCCAGCATGGGAAAGTTTTGGCTGAATGCCGCATTCAGAATTACGCGGAAATGGTTAACCATTGACATGCTATCGTAAAACCCGGCATAATTTTTTTGAGGAAGCAGGACCGCGCTGAAGTTGTTGTACAGTGAATAGGCCGACGGCGATTTGGGGAATTGCCTGAATCCATGATCCCCGGTTAAAATAATAATGGGCGGTGATGCCGAGTAGTGCAGGATACTGTCAATTATGCCGAGAAATTTGCTATTTGAGTACTGGAGGTATTGAATGTACCTGGACGTGTCACTATTAAAGTGATGAAGCGATTCCCAGTCATAGGGCTGTCCGTTGCTGTTAAAGTAGTACGGGTAGTGAGGCATCATTAAATGCCCGTATACAAATTTCGGGGATGGTTTTTTGTCTTTTATGACTTTGTGTAGCAGGCCGAAAAGTTTGTTATTATTCTGCTGGTCCTTTAAGTTGATTTTTTTATGAAAGCTGCTCAAACCGAGCGAGGTCACCAGGTGATGGCCAAGATCATTTTCCACGCGGCTCAAAAAAGTTTGCGAGGTGAACAAGCCGGTTGACTGGGGTATAAAGGTTTCACGGACCGGGGATTTACTTTTTTTAGAATCAAAAATGGAATAGTTGTAAAACTGGTACCCGCTGGCTGTAAAGAATTCCAGTACCCGGCTATTCCTGATAGCCTCGTAACAGCGGTTGACGTCTTTCCGGTGCTTATGGCTGCCACTGATACCGACCAGGTAATCCATGTTGAGGATGGAGGCAACGGAAAAAGGAGTTGAGTTGTAATTTGAAAATGAATTTTTGAGGATATGAAAATTTCTTTCCCTGAGTTCATTGGTAAAAGCGGAATTATCAAAATTAAAAACTGTATCCAGGGTTTCATTACCCGCGTATTCGTCAGCCACCAGCAAGTAAATGTCGGGCTTCGGGCAACCGGGACAGGTTGTATAGGTAAACCCTCCTGCCAGCAATGGCCGGGGTTTATTTCTCACTGCTATGACCAGATAGATCACTTCCGACAACAGCAACAGCAGGAATAGAAGATTGAGGAAATAAACCGGCCTGCGCAGCCGCCAATTTTTTTTCTTCAACCCGATAAATAAAAGCAGTAAAAGCCCCGCGATAACAGGTATTAATACACTATACCGGGCCAGGAATGATCCCCCGAAAATGTTTTTGAGAAAATCATGCAGGCTGCCAAAGAAAAAATGCACAAATAATACCGCGAAGCTCGCCAGCGCAGCCTTGTTTTTATTTTTATATATCCATAAAAAGATGCTGTAAAAAACAAAAGCGAATAAAATGTAGACACCGATCAGCTTCAGCGAATCGGCAAGCGGAACAAGGGGATAATTTTCCCGGAAACCGTTAAAGACAAAAAAAACGGGCAGCAGGAAAATGAACCATATTTGTTTCAGGAGGAGTGAAGCCATGAATGGTTATCGTCTTTCCATTAAATATAGGATTCTTTCTGTTCCGGGAATTGCCCGCTTTTCACGGATCGTAAAGAATTTTTCAAAACTTCTTTCAAAATCTTTGCTGGTATAACCGTCATAGATGTCCCGCTTACCCGACAGTATCTGTTGCGATTTGATATCCGATTTTGGTACGAATTCAATAATCAATTTCTTACAGCTTGCGTGCATTGACTCAGCAATGGGTAAAAACGGAATATTCCTGCCCAGGCATAAATGATGCAGCAGGGCCAGGCATAAACCAATATCCCTGTTTTGGATTCGTTCGGCAAAGGAGCTGTGTTCTTTGTTGTTCAAACCGGTTGCCGGGGAAGGATTGGAAAGATCCATCACCAGGGGGATAATTCCCTGCTGCTTCCCTGACCGGACCTTGTGGTATAATTTACTGACAGCGACAGGATCCGCATCCACCGATATGACCCGGGTATTCCTCGCAGAAAGCAGGGAGGAGAACTCACCTTCATTGGCGCCGAAATCAATTCCAGTTTGCAAGCCCGGCATTTCATCGAGCCAGGCCATGATGATTTTCTTTTTTTGATCCAGGTAGTCATCCCGCAGTGCCGCTTCATCATAGTAATTACCCCAGGTAGTGCCGGTTTGCTGGAGGCTTAATGAATTCACCAGCGTTTCGAGGCTGGCAATAAGACTCAGCATTTTCTTTTTTGGCAGCATGGCCTGCCCCTCGTTCTTTCCTTTATTTTTTGCTGCGATTTTGGCGTGCAGGTGTATGTGCAGGTAAGTTAGAATAGAAAACCTGCTTTTCCAGGGCAGCAGTTTTTTTATGATGGGCAGCGGTATGCCATTGGGGTAAGCCAGTTGCAGTTCATGCAGGGAGGTTTTTTGATAATGCATCAGGAGCAGGGGTCCCAGGAAGCACTCACAGAACTGGCGGTAAGCAATCCAGGGTTTGCCTTCTTCATATTTTTCAAACGACAGGGTGTCAATAAAAACAAGCCGGTCCTTATGCCATTGTATATTATAAGACGTGGCGTCTTTAAGGATCATTCCTTGCCCGAGTGATTTTTTTGCCAGGGTTAATGTCAGCAGGGCTGCATCCTTCAGCATATCGAAACACCATTCATAGGGATAAGAGATAAAGTCAATTTTATCAGGCTGCAGCACTTTGTATTTATCGCCGCTCCCGCCGAAATCTCCTGCTGTTTCAGTATGGGGTATCAATTGTTTTTGTTCCACCAGCGATTGGTATAAACCGCTGCTGATAAAGAAATCATAGTTTTCGCGGAAAGATTGATTGACCTGCCGGAATAATTCACCATTGTACTGGAAAATAAATCCCGAAGGATCACGGAAGGAAGAAGGATGGATCTGGAAGGCAGCCTGGTTATTGCTGTCACTCATCTTTTGGTTTTTTGGGCGACCGCTTGAACAGGGTAAGGATATATAGTTTAATGTTTTTAAAGAACATGATGATACCCAATACAGCGCCTATAATTACCTGTACAAGGTAACTGCCGCTCCCGGGGTCGATATAAAGCAGGTGATCCATCAGAGATAGCGGAGATTTGTTTTAGGGGTCAGGGTTAACAGGGTTTCGTACATCAGTTTGATGGTATTTTCTATATCATCGCGGTGCAACATTTCTACGGTGGTGTGCATATATCGCAGCGGAATGGAAATCAGTACAGAAGGGCAACCATCATTTGAGTAAGCGAAAGAGTCGGTATCGGTGCCGGTGCTGCGGCTCAACGCCCTCCATTGAACCGGGATTTTTTTACCCGCTGCTACTTTTTCAACCAACTCCAGCAATTTATTATGAACAGCAGGGGCGTAGGATAGGGAAGGTCCTTTGCCGGTGCTGACATCCCCTTCAATATTCTTGCTGATCATGGGAGTACTGGTATCATGGGTCACGTCAGTAATAATCGCGATGTCCGGTTTTATCCGGCGGGCAATCATTTCTGCACCCCGGAGTCCAATTTCTTCCTGTACCGCATTGACCACATAAAGCCCATAGGGAAGTTTCTTTTTATTTTCTTTCAGCAACCTGGCCACCTCCGCGATCATGAATCCACCGATACGGTTGTCAAAAGCCCTGCCTATATAATTTCCATTCGCTAATTCGTCAAATCCATCCTGGTAAGTAACCACGGCACCAATATGAATTCCCAGCGCCTGCACTTCTTTCCTGTTCCTGGCACCGCAATCCAGCCAGAGGTTGTCAGTTCTTGGTATGGGTTCTTTCTGATCCGGGTTGCCGATCCTGGTATGAATGGCCGGCCAGCCAAATACGGCTTTTACCGCCCCTTTTTTACCATGAATGAAGACACGCGATGCGGGTGCGGTCTGGTGATCCACGCCGCCGTTTCTTTTTAAATAGATCAGCCCCTCTGGTGTAACATAATTGACAAACCAGCTAATCTCATCCGCATGAGCTTCAATGACAACTTTGAATTTATTATCGGGATTAATGATACCAACAGCAGTGCCGTAGGGATCCACATAATGAGTATCCACGTATGGTTTCAGGTATTCTATCCAAAGCTTCTGGCCCCAGGTCTCAAAGCCTACCGGCGAAGCATTATTGATATAATTTCGAAAAAAGCTAAAGGCTTTATCTGTGAGAATTGTTTTACCGGGTCTTACTGCTTTTGCCATACTGGTACTATTAAGATTTGGCAAAAATAATCAAATGCGGGCTACCAGCATCAGCAATGCCGAAAGAGCCATGAGACCATCCAGTGTAAAATAATAGAACATATCTGTGAAATTCCTGCGGGCGTAGTTATATACCAACCCGGTGATGATACAGGGTACCAGCAGGAAAACAATGTTTATAATGGTGTAACCATAGGTAAGAATCATCAAAGCAGTGACAAAACAGACCGCCAGCGACCCCGTAAATAGCCAGGTGATGTTTTTTTCATTCATATACGTGATAAGGCTCCGGACACCGGCTGATTTGTCATCCTCCCTGTCACGGAAGTCAAACAAAATACAGATGGCATATACCTGGAAAAAACGGTAAACAGCAAAAAGGGTCATCCCGCCATCCCAGGCCGGGCCGGAAATGATGATGGGCAAAATCGTCGTAACATACATCCACACAAAAGCCAGGAAGATTGTTTTTCCCAGCGCTACTTTTCGAAGTGCCCGGAAATAAGGGTGAGGAATTTTTGGAGCCGAATAGAGAAAAGTTACCAGGGCGGCTAGCAATAACCATCCCCAATGAGCTGAAAGATAAAAAAAGAAAAAAACGGCCCCGGCCAGCCCGGTAAAGAACAGGACGACATGGACGATCCTGTTTTTTTTCAGCCATTGAACACGCACCGAAGGAATGACTGTATCCGCAGTCAGGTACCAGTGAAAACTATAGCTGCAAAGCGTTGAAAAAAATACAAAGCCGGTGAAATAAATGTTTGGTTGCTGATTTAACAGCCAGCAGGAAGTCTGCCCGGCCATCAGCACCGCGCAGCCCGCAATAAAAAGATTACTGTAAACGAAGAATGAAAAAAAGTTGCGTAAATATTTCAATGACCGGTTCAGGGTTTAATCAACCTGATTTGATCGGATTCGCTGTAATTACTCCTGTTCGCGGCTTTATCGATCAGGATCAATCCCATCGTAGCCGTGGTATCCCTCACCGATACGCCGGGCAATGTAATATAACCGTTTGGATTGGTGGTGTTATACTGGAACGAAATGGTAATATCAGCCTCCCTGGTTTTTGGGGGCAATTGCAGGGCGGCAAAAGAATAACGCAACGTATCCAGGGGCAGGATGGAAGAACTGCCGTTATACCATTTATAGATTATCAGGGCTGAATCAAGATCGCCTTCCTGGTCCGTGTATTGCCCCTTAACCTGGATAATATCACCATTGGTGACAGTACCGGGTGAAATGGATCTTATATCGATCTGTGGTGCCGTTGTAAACTTATCTTTGTTGCAACTAACAGCAATAATCACAACAGTTATCAGCAGGGGTTGAATAAACTTCATTTCAATTATTTAGGTATAAACAAATTTACAATTTTTGACAACATAAAGCGGCAATGTCCCGGCAATGGAATCATAAAATTTTTGAGGTTACAGACGGGGATTTTGAGGCGCTGGCACTCGAAATCTTCCGGTTCCAGTATGATAATAACCCCGTGTATAAGGCCTATACGGATGCCCTCCGGGTTGATCCTCTGGATGTTCATCGAATTCTTCAAATTCCTTTCCTGCCGGTCCAGGTATTTAAATCGCAGGAAGTGAAAACAACGTTCTTTACTCCGCGGGCCCTGTTTGAAAGCAGTGGTACAACGGCCACAATTCCCGGCCGTCACTCCGTAAAGGACCTGGCTTTGTATAAGGAGAGTTTTACAAAAGGGTTTGAAGCGTTTTACGGACCGGTAAAAGATTGGTGTATCATCGGGTTGCTGCCCGCTTACCTCGAAAGGCAAAACTCATCCCTTGTTTACATGGTCAATGAACTAACCCGGGCAAGCGGGCATCCGCAAAGCGGGTTCTACCTGGATGAGTATGAAAAATTGTTCCAGGTTTTAAAGGGCCTGGAAAAAGAAAAACAAAAAACATGGCTCATCGGTGTCAGTTTTGCTTTGCTTGATTTCGCGGAAAGATTTTCGTTACCGCTTCAATATACTTCAGTGATCGAAACCGGGGGAATGAAAGGCAGGAGAGAGGAAATGCTGCGCCAGGAATTGCATGCCGTATTACAGAGTGCTTTTAAGGTGCCGGCCATTCACTCCGAGTACGGGATGACGGAGCTTTTATCCCAGGCTTATTCAAAAGGGCGGGGAGTTTTTAACAGTCCTCCCTGGATGAAAATATTTGCCCGGGATGATGAAGATCCTTTTTTGATCAGCGAAACCGGAACCGGCGCGGCGAATATCATTGACCTCGCCAATATCTGGTCCTGCAGCTTTATTGCCACCGATGATGTGTGCAGGATTCATGATGATAAAAGCTTTGAGGTGCTTGGCCGCATTGACGGCAGTGATTTGCGCGGATGCAGTTTGATGGTAGTGTAGCCCAAAGCAGGTATCAATCAATAATATCCCCACCGCATCTTCAAGCTTCATACATCCATTGCCTGAACTGCGGTGCATTTTCCTGGCTGATGATAATATCATGCCGCAACTCGGGTATCGCTATTTCAATCAGCAGCTTTACTTTTTCAAAGGGTTTAAAGGCTTTTATGAAATTAATGTTGATGATGTACTGCCTGTTGGCCCGGAAGAAAAGACTTTCATCCAGTTCCAGTTCCATTTCACCCAAGTTTTTGTCCCCTATATATTTCTTACCCCATTTGTCAACTACGTATACCAGCTTGTTCTCTGTATAAAGCAATACCACTTCGTCCAGTTTCAGCGAAACGTATTCGAGCCCGCGGCGGACGATCAGCCTGCTTTTCTTCCTGGTTTCGATATGCTGGATCAGGTTGTCCAGTTTATCATTGTGACCGGCAAAATGTTTTTCCAGCATATGGTATTTAAACAACGCCTGCTGGATATCCTTTTTATTAATTGGTTTCAGCAGGTAATCGATGCCATTGCAGGAAAAAGCACTCATCATGAATTCATTGTATCCCGTAATAAAAATAACGGGTACCCGGATATTCCTGTTCTTAAATATTTCAAAGGAGTGCCCGTCTGCGAGTTGCACATCACTGAAAATAATATCCGCAGGGGGATCGGCCGTAAAATAATCTTTCCCTTCTTTGACCGAGGAAAGGATAGCTTCTATGCGGATCCGGTTGTCGATATCCGCCAGCAACTGGATAAGCAGCTCCATGGAGTGTCTTTCGTCTTCGATGATAATGGCGTTTAACATAGCTGATCATTTTAGTTATAAATATCCTTAACGGATAACCGGCAGGTTAACCGTAAAATTCTCTTTACCCGGATTGATGATAATATCTTTGTTGAATAGTAATTTATACCGCGAACTCAGGTTATTCAGGCCGACCTGGGTTGAGTCAATGATATAGGGTTTGGGTTTCACCCGGTTCACTACTTTAATATACTGGCCACTCACCCTGATCACAATCTGCAAAGGCTCCTCGTCACTGAAGGCATTGTGTTTAATGGCATTTTCGACCAGTATCTGCAGGGAGCAGGGAGGGATCTTTACATTTCCCGGGAGTTCTATATCGAGCTGTATCTCCAGCTGCAGCTTTTTGTCATACCGGAGCTGCAAGAGGAAAAAATAGTCGTCGATAAAATCCAGCTCCTGCGTCAGCGGTATCAGTTCCTTGTTCTTGTTGATAAGAAAATATTTATACACCTGCGCCAGTTTATTATTAAATGCATGTGCCTGTTGCGGGTTGTTCAGGATAAGGTGGTTCAGCGTATTTAGCGAATTAAAAAGAAAATGGGGATCCATCTCGTTCCGCAACGCAAGCAGTTCTGCCTGCAAACGTTCCCGGTCAAGCAGGCTCACCGTTCTCGTATCCTGCTCCCGTTCTTTCGTAAGAAAAAGGATTTCATATACCAGGGTAAAAATGATGACGGCTGTGGAGCAGGCAAGCACAAACCGTACGATCGTATTCCAGTCAAACAATTCCCTGGAGAACTGCATCCATCCCAGCACCGCCAGGCAACCAATAGAGGTACCGCACAGGGAATTGGCTAATGTGATTGCCAATATCCGCCGGCCGGGATGCGAGAAAAAGGGGTATAAAGATCTTATTTTCCGGTGCATCCAGTGACAGGCTGTCCACACAATAAAGCATACCAGGATGAAATAGAGCAGCACGCCGATCACGGAAGCCGGCGGGTATAGTTCATAGGAGATAACACCCGACAATACCGGGAGGAAGATTCCCAATACCGGGATAAACAACATCCGTAAATAAATATCTTTCAGCATAGCATTTCCGGTTAGGGTTACAAAAATCCTGGCATAACAATCCTGTACGCCTTTTTCTTTTTCGAAATATGGGGTGTGGTTAATCGAATTACAAGCCTGGTTTCATCAGGAAAAATAATCTCCCGATTATTTATCCAGGTGTGATGTATTTGTCATGTCAAAGTCAGCCGGTATGTGAATGGGTGTCCTTAATCAACAGGATAGTGAGACTTTATTAAATGCTGCTTCACTCATCAAAATTCATGTTTCAGCAATTTTAAAGGCGATTATTCGAAAAAAATCAATAACAAATGTTAGTACCCTTTTTTTCAGTTTTGTCTTTTCATGCCTCGGGAAGATTCATTCATGGTTCGGTAGTTATTGGTGGTTTTCATAAAACAGATTGAAGCTGGATGTTGTCTTTCAAAATAACATTCACTTCAAAAAGTATAATTATGAAAAGGCTATTCTTACTATCGGCATTGATGATAACATTATTGTCCAATGCCAGGGCCCAGCGGGAAGTATCAGGCAGGGTAACAGATTCAAGAGATGGCACAGCTCTCCCGGGTGCCAGTGTCCGGGTTAAAGGAAAGAACACCGGAACCTCCACCGGGCCCGATGGCCGGTTCAGCATCCAGGCTGCTTCCAATGAAACGCTGGTTTTTTCCAGTATCGGTTTTATTGAAAGGGAGATCAGGGCTTCGGATGCAAGCATCGATGTAGTACTCCAGTTTGCTGACCAGCCCAGTTTACGGGAAGTGGTAATAACGGGATATACCGTTCAGTCGCGCCGCGAAGCCACGGCCTCCATCGGGAAAATATCCGGCGCTGAAGTAAAATTTCAACCCGTTGCTTCCTTCGACCAGTTATTGCAGGGCAAAACACCGGGTGTATTGATACAATCACAAAGCGGTCAGCCCGGCGCACCGGCTTCCAATATCACCATCCGTGGTAAAGGATCGGTCCTGGCATCTACCCAACCTTTATTTATAGTAGATGGCATTCAGGTAACCGGTGCCGATTTCCAGAGCATAAACCCGGCAGATATTGAAACCTATAATGTATTGAAAGACGCGGTCGCCACTTCCCAATATGGATCAAGAGGAGCAAACGGTGTGATCGTGGTAACGACCAGGCGGGGGGCCAACGCGAAAACAAAGATCATGTATGACTACCAGTATGGGATAGGGCGATTGCCGGAAAATAAACTGAGGTTGATGAACTCCGCGGAGAAAATAGACTTCGAATTAAATTATGATCATCCCTATGGTATGAATTTTTACGGCTGGACACCCGCGGAAGCCGACAGTCTTGCCGGGGTGAATGCCAACTGGGAAAAAATCATGTTCCGCAAAGCCAAAACGCAGCAGCATGTGCTGTCCGTGGTGGGCGGTAACGATAAAACCAGGTTCTTTATTTCAGGATCCGTATTTGACCAGGAAGGATCGGTCATTGCCACTGCGTTGAAAAGATATACCGGCCGGGTAAATATTGATCATACCGTGAATAACCTCAAGATCGGCTTGAGCACTTTTGTAGGTTCTTCCAAACTGAGCAATACAAATGAGAATGACCAGTTCATCGGTTCACCGCTAAATGCGATACGCTGGGCCAATCCTTATGTCACCGCTTATTTACCGGATGGTTCATTTAATGAGCTTGATCTGATATTACAGGGACAGCCCAACGCCCTGAAAGAATTATTGCTGAGCCCTTCTAAAAATAACCAGTTAAAGGGGCTTGCAGCCGTTAACCTTGAATACAAATTCTCCTTCCTGAAAGGTTTATCGGCCAAAACCAACTGGGGTGTTGATTATACCAATGATGACAATACCCGGTATATTGACCGGACTACTTACCTGGGCAGCCAGCAGGTGGGTACACAGGGTTCATTCGCGCATGCCAGCACCAAAAGAGTGCGGTATACAGGTACCACCTCTTTATCATATGGGAAACAGGCGGGTGATCATAATTTCAGGGCATCCGTATTCAACGAATATGTAGACAGGAGAACCACCACTTTTGGTTACACAGGTTTTGGATTGATCGGTTTGTTTGGCAACGGAGGGGATATCACCCCGGGTACGCCCTCCAATGGTTTTATTCCCACAGTAGCGGATGGATTTACCGAGCAGTCATTGCTTTCGTGGTTTGCCATCGGGGATTATTCGTTCAAGAATAAATATTTTATCAATGCCAGTGTGCGGAGAGATGGTTCATCCCGGCTCGCCGAGGGAAATAAATGGGTTAATTATGGTGGTATCGGTGGCGGCTGGATGGTCAGCGCTGAAAACTTTATGCAAAACTCAAAACTGTTCAGTGAACTGAAACTCAAAGCCAGTTACGGATCTGCCGGGAATGAGAACGTAGGTAATTCTTATGAAGCCAGGGAATTGTTTGGCGGCATTACCTATAATGGTAAGGGCGGCCTGGTTTTGACCAATCTTGAAAAACCCGGGTTGAGCTGGGAGGTGAGAAAAACCGCGAACATTGGTGTTGATTATGGCTTGTTCAAAGACAGGATTACGGGGTCTTTGGAAGTATACAACGCCACTACAAAAGGCTTGTACCTCAACCGCCAGCTGTCGGGCACCAATGGCGTGAATTCCATCCTGACCAACCTCGGAAAACTTCGGAACAAGGGAATAGAGTTTTCCGTGAATGCGGAAGTTGTGAAGACAAAAAATTTTAACTGGCAACTTGGATTTAATCACACCTATAATAAATCAGAAGTGCTGGCCCTCGATGGTACGAATGAAAATATCAATGGATTTAACATCAACCGCGT
>JANWIJ010000092.1 GCA_025449935.1 Chitinophagaceae bacterium | reverse complement strand
TTGGTTTGGCCGCCGGCGGTACCGATCTGCCATCCATTTCCGGCAAAGGCCAGCTTTTCGTTTGTCATCGGTATTACCCCAAACTCTTCTTCTTTGATGCTGTACTCATTAATCTTCAAAAACCGGGCAATATAATCCTTCAGCTCCTCGTCATACTGTTCTTTTTGCAGGAGTTCCTTTGTAAACAACGTATATTCTACCAGGGCGGAGTTGCTGTCCAGGGGCAGGACATAGACAAAGGTTGTTCCGTACTGTTGCGAAACCCTGAAATCCATGATGGTTGCTTCGGCCGGGTTGAAACAGGGTACCGGGGATTCTATTCGCCATCCCTTAAAATGCTGGAGCAGTTTGATAGTTTCTTTTTGCCGGGTTCCGGGCTTATAGATGGAATTGAAAATTTTCGTACCCAGTCCGGCTAACCTGAAGGCCTGGTCATTGATCTCCAGGATCAAATCCTCTTTTTCATACTGCCATCCTTTTACATCCCCGCAGACAACTTCAATATTGGCCTGCCGGTTAATCTCCTCAAAACAACACCGGAAAAAATCAACCCCCCTGATCATTTTATACCGGTATGGCGCAATATTCATGGACCGGTTATAATCATCACTTAAAAACAAAATCGTATCCCATTGCCGGTAAACTATTTCCTCGAAAAAACCTTTTTCATTTTCCCAAAAACACCAGGTCCGGTCATTCTTTACCTTTTCTTCCTTATCAATCAGCAGGATCTTTTTGTCGCCAAACTTCCCGCTTTTAATCATCCGCATTAACAGGCTCAACCCGGCACAGCCTGCACCGCAAATAATAAAATCATATTGATTTGATTTCAGCACCCTGAAAATTGTAGATTAAAGATAGGAAGATGAACAGGCAACTATTCGGCCTCGGGTGCGTATTCCACTTTCCGGTTTCCGGCCCTCAGTTTTTTATCCTGGTAGATCTTGTTCCAGTATTTTTTGGCAACATACAGCATCCCAAAACTTTCGCCCTGGTGTCGTTCCAGGTGCTTGTGGTGCATTTTATGCGCCCAGCGGATGGCCCTGACATAGGTATTGTTGGTGCGGGTAAACCATTTAAACCGCTGGTGAATGATTACATCATGCACGACGAAATAGGCAAACCCATAAGCCATTATGCCAAAACCGATGGCCTGCATCCACCAGGTGCCATCAAAAGTGCCGAAATAAATCAGCAGCATACTGGGCACAGCAAATATGACAAAGAAGGCATCATTCTTCTCGAAAAAGCCCGGCTCCACCTGGTGGTGATCCCGGTGGAGATACCACAGGAACCCATGCATCACAAACCGGTGGGTACACCAGGTCACGCCTTCCATCGCGATAAATGTTGCTGCCAAAACCAGTATGTAGAATAATGCGTTCATGCGTTCTGCAAAATTAATTCTTTACACAACCCGCCGGCTGAATTGATTTTTATACCAGTTTTCAATCTTTGGAAAAGCAATATGAAACCAGCTGGTATATTCCTGCGGGTGGGATTGCAGCGAGTCAGCTACGTCGTCCAGTGTTTTATAACAGGTATCCATGACTTCCTCCTTATTCATTTTTATCTCCCCCTCATAAGTGCCGGTAAAAACGTGATCAAATTCATATTCGGTCAGTCCATTCTCAAATATTGTTTTGTAAACAAAATCAAAAGCCTTTGTTACCGGAACGCTGAATCCCAATTCTTCCTGTAGTCTTCTTTCCGCCGCCGCAGTAGTTTCTTCCCCGGGCAAGGGGTGACTGCAGCAGGCATTCGTCCAGAGACCACCGCTATGGTATTTATGCCGGGCTCTTTGCTGCAAAAGCATTTCTCCTTTTCCGTTAAATATAAAAACACTGAATGCACGGTGCAGCAGACCGGCCTGGTGCGCTTCCATCTTCCCGGCAGTACCCGTGGGAAGGTCCTGCTCATCCACCAATATCACTCTATCTGTCTCCATATTCTTATATCAGGCGCAGCTGGTTTTTCAGTCCCGCGCGGAGGATGATCAATGCTTTATGGTAATTGCGGATACGAATTCTTTTCTCCAGCACTTTGCCCGGTTGCATTTTCCTGATCTTGTTAAATAACGACATATAATATTTATAGGCTACATACACGCCGAATCTTGCTTTTAGCGGAAGCCGGAGAATGCCCGCATAGGCCTGCCGGAAATCATTCAGTATATCGTCCTCAATTTCTTTTTTCTGGCCAAAGGTAAAATTATTGAAATCACATCCCGGGAAATATACCCTTGATAAGCCATTGTAATCCGCTTTGATATCCCGCAGGAAATTTATTTTCTGGAAGGCAGCCCCCAGGGACCGGGCAGCAGCTTCCTGTTCCTGGTACATGTCTTTTTGTCCTTCACAAAAAACATAGAGACACATCAGGCCAACTACTTCGGCTGATCCGTAAATGTATTCCTTATACCCTTCTCCATCGTAAGCCGTACGGCTAAGATCCATTTCCATACTGTGAAAAAAAGCATCAATCAGCTTCCCGTCAATGCCGTATTGATTAACTGTTAACTGGAAACTGTTCAGAACGGGGTTCAGGCTTATTCCGCGGTCAATGGCCTCGTATGTTTCCTTTTTGAATTGCTGCAGCAGGCCCGGCTTGTCATACTGGTGAAATGTATCAACTATTTCATCGGCCAGCCTCACAAATCCATAAATATTATAGATGGGTGTACGCAGGTCTTTGTGAAGCATGCGGATCGCCGATGAAAAAGAAGTGCTGTAATTCTCTGTCACAATCCGGCTGCAATTTTCACTGGTAATATGGAACAATTGTACCATAGTTGAATATAAACATTTATTGAAAGGTTTTTATCACCTGTTTAGCTACCACTTCTCCACTGATCAGGCTGGGTGGAACACCAGGCCCCGGCACTGTCAGTTGTCCTGTGTAAAACAAATTCTTTACTTTCTTACTCTTGCAGGAGGGACGGAAAATTGCTGTTTGTCTTAATGTATTGGCCAGCCCGTAAGCATTCCCCCTGAAAGAATTATAATCATGTACGAAATCACTTACCGAAAAAGTTTTCTTATAGATCACTGCATCCAAAATAGATTCACCAATATGTTTTTCCATCCGCCGCACGATCGCCTGGAAATATTTTTCACGCAGGGCTTCCGTATCACCCGTCAACCCGGATG
Organism: Chitinophagaceae bacterium; assembly: GCA_025449935.1. GTDB lineage: Bacteria > Bacteroidota > Bacteroidia > Chitinophagales > Chitinophagaceae > JJ008. Next base: position 1,983 of record JANWIJ010000092.1, on the reverse strand, counting down.
CAACCGGTACCAGGAAAACCATGTTCTCACAACCCGGTGGTGCAACTGATTCATCGGTAATGGAAGAAACACTTACATAAAATAAAGGTTCGGCGGGCCATTGGGGATTTTCATAAATTTCTTTCCCATGATCATCAAATGATACGTCAAAGAACAAGGAGTGATGAACCGGTTGTTTAAGTTTCTTATTGAGCCCAACATAATACATTAAACAGGAAGGCGCCATTACGCGGCTTTCCCAGTAAGCATCAGAATAACTTTGATAGCCGGGAGGAAGCAATTTTTTTTCGGTAAAATGATAATCGGCCGCACTGATCACTGCATCGGCGTGGTAAGTATTTTTATCGGTAACTATTTTGCGGGCCGATCCCTGGTCAACCACGATCCCGGTTACATTTTCATTAAACTTAAAAGTAACGCCCAGTTCTTCTGCCAGCCGGTGCATTCCCGCTGTCACCGCGTACATACCTCCCTGCGGGTACCAGGTGCCTCCTTTTATGTCCGCGTAATTCATAAGACTGTAGAGTGCAGGGGTGTTACCGGGCAAAGCGCCCAGGAATAAAATAGGAAATTCCATCAGCTGCCGGAGTTTCGGATGCTGGAAATATTTTTGAATGTGTTTCCTGACCGGGGTAAATATTTGCAGTTTAAAGATTCCGCGGATGGTCTGCCAGTCCATGAACTCGGTTAGTGAGCGGCCGGGTTTATACACCAGGTTATTGATACCGGTTTCATATTTGTAAGCCGCACCTTCCAGGTATTTTTCAAGCCTGGCTGAACTGCCCGGCTCTATGGATTCAAAGAGTTTTTTTAAGGCGGTGAAATCTGCAGGTACATCCGAAAAATTATCCTGCCAGTAAATGCGGTAAGAAGGATCCAGGCGATCCAACTGGTAATAATCCGATACTTTTTTTCCGAAGCGGGAAAAAAATCTTTCAAACACATCCGGCATCCAGTAAAAACTGGGACCCATATCAAAGGTGAACCCGTTTTCTTTTAATTGTTTTGCCCGCCCGCCTGCCGTGCTGTTCTTCTCAATAACTGTAACGGACCAGCCTTCCCTGGCCATAAAAGAAGCGGCAGACAAGCCTGCGAAACCGCTTCCAATAATAATTACAGATTTGTCTGCCACGTAAAGGAAAGTTTAGAACCGGCTGATCTGTTCTTTCAAAAGTTTCCTGGCAAAGTGAATCCTGCTTTTGATGGTTCCCAGCGGTTCATTTAACACATCAGCAATCTCGTTATACTTATACCCGTCAAAGTACAATATAAAGGGCGTTTTGAATATCTCAGGCAACTGCCCGATAGCTTTATTAATCTCCTTTATCCGCATGGCACTTTCGGCTGCATTATTGATCGTGGCCTGCTTTTGATTAATAAGATATTCGTTGGGGGTATGATCAAAAATGGTTTTTTGTTTAATTTTCCTGCGGTAATTATTGATAAAAATATTCCGCATGATGGTAAACAACCATGCCTTGATATTCGTGCCAACGCTGTATTTTTCTTTATTCGCCAGGGCCTTGTAAAGTGTCTCCTGGTAAAGATCATTGGCCGCTTCCGTATCTCTCGTGAGGTTAATGGCAAAGGGTCTTAAGAACTCAGCGTTGTTCAGTAAAAGCGAATTGAATTCTTGTTTTGACATAGATTGTGTTTAATAAAGTATGTAGCAAAATTAAACACAATTTACTCAATTCACCAAATTCTTGTTTACTTTTCTTCTCAAAATCTTAAACGACTGGAATTCAATATTTTAATGGGGAATCCAGTTTTATCAGCTTAGAGCCGACAGGTATTCCAGCACTTCGCCGAGTGATTTTTTGAAATGTACAGAGCCGGGAACTCTTTTCTTATACAATTGGGTCAGCTGGCCGGATATGATTACCGGCACCTGCCCGAACTGCTGTTCAAGTGTAAAAAGAAATTTTTCAAAATTAAAGGACGATGCAGTAGCTGTCATATGAATAAAAGCCACATCACACT
>JANWIJ010000091.1 GCA_025449935.1 Chitinophagaceae bacterium | reverse complement strand
TTTACTATTATCGTACTCATTATTTATGGGTATGTGTATTATAAAAATTTTGCCAGGAACCGTTTCCAGGAAAGACGGTTTCAATGGGTCTTCCTGCTGATCGGGACCGCCTGTTTTTCTTTTTTATACATCAATATACATGCGCCGCTGTCTTTAAAAACATTTAGTAACCTGGATCATCATTTTATCCGGCACGATGGGTTCAGTGTGTCAGGCAGTATCGAACTGGGGCGGTCAGATTCGGCGAATTTCAGCACGAATGCTTTTAACCGCTTTATTCTCAGTAAACAGGATGCGGGTCTTGCAGTTGAATCTCCTTATTCGGAAGAACCCTTCTATACCAGCACGTCGGGGCGATATAAATTACTGTCTGCTAATTACCCGGCAGGCGGCCATTCCATAACCTTCCACATTGATTCTGCTCTTATCCGGGTACAGGTGATGACCGATACGATTAAACTGTCGGTCGGCACGGCTATTTTCAAAACAGGGAAAGAGATCAGGATAGGAACGAGCGGGTGGAATCTTTTTAAAGAGGATATTTCTTTTATTAACTCATCTTATTATACACAGGAAAAAATTGTGAATTGCCTGAAAAATATCCTGCTGTTGCGGGATGAGGTATCCAGGAGTGAGGCCGGGGAGCTTACATATTTTTTATCCGGGCGATTCTTTGCATATGCCCGCGGCGTAAAATATGATGAACGTGTAATTGAGAAAAGTCATCTCGCTTTTTCAGCAACCATTCCGGAAAAAAGCAGTATTGCGTGGGGAGTTGGATTTTTGGAAAATAACCGTAACCAGTATAGGGTGAGCCGGTTGGACAACGGACATTTTGCTTTATTATATAAGTTCCCGGTTTCCTACCCGTTAACAGGGGAGGATCATCCGGGTAGTAAGGAAAATCGCTGGCGCCGGCAGAATGTTACAAAGTTCCTGCTGTCTGATTCAAAAGATATGCGCACCATGCCGGACGTTTTTGGTGAAGGGTTTTTATTTCCTGCATTCCCCGGTGACAGCAGCATTGATTTCTCCCCGGTATTGCTGAGCTACCAGAATGGACGGGGGAACGCGCCACTGGAATTAAAGGCAAGACGGCTGGACAATGTGAAAATCGAAATCCCGGTAGTAAATAACCAGTTGTTGTTGCCCGCGGGTTCTCCGGGCTTTGGATGGATGTTCTCTGTTCAAAATTCTTTTAACTGGCAGTTGGGAAAGAAAATTCTCCCTCCGTCTACCTGGCAATTACTACTGTTTGGTTCCCTGGGTTTCTTTTTTATACTGGTTTTTTTCAGTTCGTGGTTACAGCCCGCATACAAACTAAGCTGGATCTGGCACTTGTTGTCCTGCATAACGCTGGTATTGCTCACTTCCCGCTTTTTCCTGTATTGGCGGTATAAGAGCTTTCCCCCGTACGAAGGGCTCGATCTGCCATCCCTGCAGCAGCTAAATAGTCCGTGGAACTTTGCGATTGTCTTGTTGACTACAGTTCTGCTGGCGGTGATATTCGGATTTGCTTCGCTGAAATATATGGGAGGATATTTAGCCAAAAAATTCCGCAGGTTGCTGAACAGGCCATTCAAGGCCCCGCGTACCTCTATGAATTATTTGAGCAGGGAAAAGATCAGCGCAGCCATTTTGAAAATCCCGCTGGTAAAAAAAGCAGGTATAAAACTGGTTTTCTTTGCCGCATGGGTAATTATTTTACTTGCAGGCGGGGGGTTCGCCGCGCTGAATAATTTTGAGCCGGCTACTTGCCGTCACCTCGCCATCATCCTGATGCTGGCTTATTTTGTTTTTATTTTTATTTCCTATAAGTATTCACCGGTGGTAACCTCATCTGAAAAAAGCTGGTGGAGCCTTCGCACCGGCCAATCATTGGATATACTGGTCAATAATCCAGTTAAAGTGTTATTGTCAGTCAGCCTCCTGGCCCTGTTCATATTTGTGGATATCGGGTTTGCCATTGTTTTCCTGAATTTCCTGTTGTTCAATGAGGCCTTTCTTTGTATCAATTATACCATTGCCGGGTTATCAGCCGGAAGTAAGAAGAATGCCGGGTTATTCGGTGCTTTTGGAGCCCTTTACCTGTTGCTGTTTGTAATCAATCTTACCTATGGACCTTATATTTTCAATTACCTCTTATCGCTGCCCCAGCTTCTTTATACAGCAGCGTACCTCCTCTTTGCTATAAGTATCGCTTATACAGCGGTTCGATTACTGCACCAGGTTCAGCGCCGGAAAAGGTTGTTGGCTGGTACCGGGCTGGCCTTGTTTTTATTTATTTCCGCCTTTCTATTTTTCCCAAAACAACGGATTTTGGACAAAGCGGCTATGACCAAATACAGGATTGATGTGATGGCCATGCCGGTCGATAAAGCTATTGAGACGGCCTATGAGGAGGGAAAAACATATACACCGGTTATCAGGGCGGCGCAGAACCAATGGTTCATCAATACATTTATTTACGAAAGAAATAACCCGGGGGTCAATTCCCCGGCCTTTCACCTGCTGGCACATGCACCTCAGAATAAAGGGGCCAAATATAATGCACAGGCTACTGACCTGGTCGCCAGCCGTTTTTTGATTGCAGAGCATGGTAAATGGTCGGTGTTGCTGTTTGTATTGCTGTTGATGCTGCCCGTCACCTTACTGGGTTCGTTTTATAAACTCTACCCCGATTTTACCAACCGGATCAATAATAATTATCCAACCATTACAACGGGATTTTCTTTACTGAATTATTTACTTATTACGGCATTACTGGTAATACTGGCTGCGACGGGGCGATATATTTTCTTCGGGCAGGATCTGCCCTTTGGAAGTATCCTGAGCAAACAATCTATTTTATTCCCCTGCATACTGATTGTGGGCGTGGTACTACTATTTAAAAAGATCCCCCTTGAACAATATCCCAACCGGAAAAAACTGGTACCTGGAATGATCGTGTTTACCGGGCTCGCGCTGCTGTTGTTCCTGTTCAAACCCGCGTTTAACAGGGATAAGGAGTTTGCTGTTGATGATATTGCGAAAGAAATGGATACTTATATACAGTTGCGGTTACAGCCTGTATTTGATTATTTCGATAACTCCCCGGCCAGCCGGCGATTGCCCCTGGCAAGCAAAGACAAACTGTTTACCGATTCGGTCCGGCAACTCCTTACTTCAGGTTATTTCGGGGATGCGGGAAAGTTTTTCCGCCGGGAACTCGAATTATACACCCGCGGAAGTTTTTCAGCACATCTTGACCAGGGCCGGATGCTATACCTGGATTTGAATTCAGGAAGACCTCAACTGGCCGTAAATGAAAATTATTTTCATATTGATCCGCCACCCCACCTGCAGCAATACTGGACCGGTAATGTTTTTGGTGATTCGACTAATTATAATCTTACTCTCTGGAATGCAGCGGATGGTTCTGTTGGCAGTACCCGGATCATTGAATATACCAACGAACCCGTAGTGAGGCTGGACAAGGAACTTGTGGTTGCTTTCAAAAAATCAATTGGGAACAATTTTTTTGAACAACCCTGTTTGATCAACAAATCTTCCATACCTCTTTTCCTGTCCTTCGCCGGCGGAGAAAAAAGACTGGAACCAAATGATACGCTGGTTCTCCGTAATCCTGACAGGATTGTTATTTCGGAATCTGCCACCGGTATGAATAAGGTACTGACGGTTCAGCCGGATGCCTTTATGAAAAACTATTACGTAAATGGCAGCCGGTATTATGTCTATCCCATGGAAGAAAAATTCATATGGGCCCGGAATTTCGCAGAGGGAATTTCTTCGGGATACACGGCTAAGGGACTCCACCATAAGGACGCGTTTATTTCGCTCGATGCCGGGTTAATGGATTCGTTATCAGCCAGGATTCAAACGATGATGGCTGGGGATACTGCTTATCACCCGGGAGCGGAATATGGAATCTGTATTGCGGATGGGAACGGAAGGTTAATCGCTATGAACGATTTTATAAAAGGTATGAACCGTCCTGATCCGAATGATAAAGCCGGCTTTAATACTGTTATACAGGGAGAGAACGGCCTTGTATCGCAATCGCTGCTGCGAAAACAGATCGGTAATATCAATTTACTCCGGTTAAACCCGGGCCCCGGATCTACGTTAAAGCCGGTTGTATTTTCCGCCATTGCTTCCCAACTGAACCTGGACTGGGATGCGTTTGCGGCCGAAGGATTTTCTGTCAGGCAGCAATATTTCGGGGGCGAAAAAGTGGGGGAGTATGACTTTGAAAAGGACAACGGCAGGATTACCACGGTAAAAGATTACTTGAGATTGTCCGATAATTATTATCACGCGAACCTGCTTTTGCTGGGATCCTATTCACGGCAAAGTCTCCAGGATGTATTGGCAAAACATTTTGCAACCCGGAACCCGGAAGCAACGTTTCACTGGCCCTATTTCAGCTACAAAGGCCAGCAATATTGGCTGGATGGTTTTGAAAACTGGCCGGGTTATGTAAATGGCAAAGCCGATTTTGGATCAGACAGCTCTTTTGTATCCCGCGGCCTGTTTAATAACTATGGCATTTTCACGTACCGGGCCGGGAAAAGATCGGATGGGTTCTCTTCCGGTTACGATTCATTATTATTCCTGAATGCTTCGCAGAGCTCGGGATTCCTGATGCCTGAGTATGCCTTGTTCGATCAAAAGGGTACAGACATGAACAGGGATCGGCCCAATGAAGTTTTCATGTCTTCTTTCAGGGGTCATGTAAAAGGCAGCAGCCAGGTAATGATACCCCCTGTAAAAATGACGGAAGCATTTGGCAAGCTTTTAAGCCAGAACAGGAATTATGAATTGACATTGAATCCTTACGCGAAAGAAAATACCTTCGACCCGTTTTATACCGATAACGGGGTGGTGTACAGTACCTACCTTTCTTTAATGAAAGAAAGTGTTTTTACCGGTATGCGTGAAGCTTTATTCCGTGGTACTGCGGGTAGTTTGGGCAGCCTGCTGAAAGACGCAAGTCCATATTATTATTATGCGAAGACGGGGACAACCGGGGATGACGCTTCCAGGGAAAAATCAAAACTTTTTGTCATCATTATTTCGGCCAGGGATATAACAGATCCGGGTTATAATTTCCGGGATAATAAGTTCTACACGATATATTTTACATCGCAAAACGGACCCGCAAAACAAAATGAAAAGTTCCAGGCGGAAGTGATAAAGTACATGCAGCAGTCCGGGGCTTTTAAACGGTATATGCGAGGAAAGGCTCAGTAATTTTCTTCCATGGGTTGTGCCAGTACCTGCTCCACAGGCATAAGATGCCCGTTCATGGAAATTAACTGTTGCGACTCTTTGCTGATCTCATGCATAAACTCATTCTCTATCTGGGAGAGATCCTTTAGAAAATTATTCACCGGCATCGCCATCCTGTTCAGGTAATGCCCGGTTTTATCATAGATGGCAGAAAATTCATCTTTAATAAAGGAAACACTGTCCTGTATAAAATTAACCCCGCCTTCCAGTTGCTTTTTAGCGTGAGAATAAGATTCGCTCAGGAAGGAGTTTATGGTTTTTTTATTCTCCTTTAAGGTATCGGGCTGAACGGCACTGGTCGGCTGGTTTGTCATAACAATTAATTTGCTCTTAAAGGATAAAGATTCATGCCAAATTTCCGTATAAAATGGCGGGGGATGGACTGCCAGCTTTCCACGGCTTCCAAATGTGGAAAAATTGTGTGGCAGAAATTCACCTTGAAATCGGGAACACGTGATATGTAAATAAAACTTAACCCGTAAGCTCTTATTTTCCCCATTCCCATAAGCCCCATTTCACAGTGTCGGGAATTTTTTCTCCAGTTTGTTTGAGCGTCAGCAGGATATTGCCCCGGTGATGCGATTCATGGGAAATGAAATAACCAAGCAGGGCAATCGCACCTTTCTTAAAATTCCTGATTCGGCCCTCATTCTCCCAGCCCCGGTCCAGCAATTCTGCGACCCCCACGGCCGATTCCTCAAAAGATCGCTGCAAAACGCCCCGGTTAAACGGAACCTCCTTTTTCAACCCTTTATATTTATGGAAAATATCTTTTGCGCAGGTTTCCAGCCATTGCATCCGGACCTGGTGAATGTGTACCCATTGCTGGTAGATGGTTCTCCCGCCCCGGGTACCCAGGGTTTTCTGCATCCCGGCGTCAGAAATATTATTCATTACCAGCAGGTTCATTTTATTATTGGTCACCCATGTATCCAGCAATTGTTCTTTCATATTAACTGTTTAAAGGAATGAAAGGGCTAAAATAAAAAAATCCCCCCGCGTGGGCGAAGGGATCTTATTATGGTCGGTTAAAAGCCTGTTTGATTAATTGTCAGACTTTGAATCTTTTGTTTTTGTTTTTACATATTGCTCATAGGCTTCTGCACTTAATACTTCCCCACTGATATGTATTGTTTTGGGCTGCTCTATCCCGGCCAGTTTGATATAAACATCCTTGGCAAATGGAGCAACTGCCGCAGCATTGTATTGCACTTTCAGCATGGCCGTACCACCGGGCATAATTGGATCAACGATTTTTTCAGGGGTCGTACAACCGCAACTGGCCCAGGAATTTTCTACCACTACCGGTTTATCGCTGACATTCTTGATCTCGAAAGAATAAGTA